>CAYGRU010000012.1:0-81237 GCA_964352385.1 uncultured Candidatus Planktophila sp. | reverse complement strand
GAAGGACCGGTTCGAAATCGGCGTGAAGGAATCGTCCCTGACCAGCCTGACCGCCACGTCGCGGATGCTGGACGAATTACTGAACCGCGCGCCGAACCGCCATGCGCCTTATGTCGGCGCGGCGGCCTTTGCGCACAAGGCGGGCCTCCATGCCTCCGCCATCGTGAAGGACCCGACGACGTATGAGCATATCCCGCCCGAAACCGTTGGCAACCAGCGCATCATTCCGATGTCGAACCAGGCCGGGCGGTCAAACCTGATCCGCCGTCTGGCGGAGGCGGGGATCGAGGCGTCAAGCGACGATCCGCGTCTTGTGCATCTGCTGAACGACGTGAAGGCGAAGGAGGATCAGGGGTTCTCCTATGACAGCGCCGAGGCGTCGTTTCAGCTTCTGGCGCGCGATCACCTCGGGCTGCGCAAGCGGTATTTTGAGGTGGAGCGGTTTCGCGTGACGGTGGAACGGCGGCACAATGCCCTGAACGACCTCGTCACCGTGTCCGAGGCGGTGGTGGTGGTGAATGTCGATGGCAAGCGCTTCATCTCCGCCTCCGAAAGTTTCGGGCCGGATGGGGAACAGGATCAGGGACCGGTCAACGCCCTGTCGCGTGCGCTGCGCAAGGACCTCGGCAAATATGATGCGGTGATGGAGGATATGCGCCTGACCGATTTCAAGGTGCGCATCCTGTCGGCGGGCACCGAGGCGGTGACGCGGGTCTTGCTGGAAAGCCGTGACGGGCAGGGGCGGCGCTGGACTACGGTCGGCGTCAGCGCCAACATCGTCGATGCCAGCTTTCAGGCCCTGATCGACGCGGTGGATTTCAAACTGACCCGCGATGTCGGCTGACGCTTCGGCCCCTGATCTGTCCGCCGTCGGCGCGCTGGCGCGGGAGGGGGACGAGGCGCGTTTCCTCGCCGCATTGCTCGCGCCGGTGGATCGGCGGGAGGCGTTGTTCTCGCTGATCGCGTTCAATGTCGAATTGGCGAAAATCCCGGTGTCCGTCTCCGAGCCGATCCTTGGGGAAATCCGCCTGACATGGTGGCGCGAGGCGCTGGATGATCTGTTCGAGCGGGACATCGCGCGCGGGCACGAGGTGATGCAGGGGCTGGCGATTGCGCATCGCGAGGTGCCGATGGACCGGGCTGCACTGCTGGCGCTGGTGGATGCGCGGCTATTTGCGTTGTCCGACGCGCCATCGACCGATGCGGCGATCAGCGATTTTCTGCGCGATACCGGCGGGGCCTATCATCGGCTCGCAGTGGCAGTTCTTGGCGGCGACAACGCGGCGCAGGACGTGGCCGCACTGGCAGGCTGGGCGGAGGGGGCAGGGCGATTGATCGTCGCGACGCAGGCGGCAGTGGCGGGGGGCGCGGCGGCGCCGTTCTCGCCGGTGCCCGATGCCGAAGCGCTGCGCGACGGGGCGGCAGCGGCAAAGCTGAAATCATCGCTGTCGGCGCTGGCGCGGCAGGGGATCGAAAAACTGGCCAAGGCGCGAAAGCGGCGATCCGCCATCCCGCGACAGGCGCGCGCAGCTTTGATGAGCGTGCATCAGGCGGAACCGGCGTTGCACGCGGCGGCCCGCCCCGATTTCGACCCGATGCGGATCGACCAGCCGTCACCATTTCGCGCCCGCGTCACATTGTTGGCGCGGGCGCTGTCCGGCAGGTTCTGACGATCAGCAATTCCCGGCGAAACAGCCGTTCTGGAAATCCGGGTTGGTGACGGGCATGACCGCATTCATCAGAACGCTCATCCGCCGCCCGAAATCCGGGTCCGACGGCACCGGAGAGTCAGCGGCGGTGAACATCCCCTCCGATACCGGGGTGCCGAAGCTGGAACAGAACGCCGCGAACACCGTCAGAACCGCCCCGGCCTGCCCGCCCTTCGCCTGCCCTGAACAGGCTTTCAGTGGCGTCACCGGGCCTTGCGGGGCGAAGACCAGCACCAGATGCGGGCCGGTCAGCGCCTCGGCCGATGCGGTGATGGTGCGGGGGGATACGAAGGCCGGAAAGCGGATCGCGACGGCGATCTCCTCCGCGCTCGCGCCATCGCGTGTGGTGCCGAGGATCACGGACTGCCCACCGCCGCCCGCCGCCACGCTGACGGAAATCGGCTCGTAATTCGGGGCGATGTATTCGTTGGTCACGGTATCGCCGAACAACGGCGACGCCGGGCTGCCAGCGGAACAGGCGGCGATGGTCAATGCCAATGCGGGAACAAGAAATCGGATCATGGTTCGATACCTCCTGAGGCAGTATCGCATGGGGAGCGCGTTACGTTTCATCACGATTTGCAGCAGGATGGTGCGATGTGATCTGGCGCACGGTGGGGGATGGCGCAGAGCACCGTTCCACTTCCTCTAAATATCCAACTCTTCCGCAAACCGCGCGTTTTCCTGAATGTAATCGAACCGGCTTTCCGGGCGCTTGCCCATCAGGCGTTCCACCAGATCGCCGGTTTCCCCCGGAATGTCGTCGTCGATCGACACCCGGATCAGGGTGCGGGTCAGGGGGTTCATCGTCGTGTCCTTCAGGTCGCGTGCGTCCATCTCGCCAAGGCCCTTGAACCGGCTGACATCGACCCGCGCCTTGCCGCTGAACGCCGTCTGCATCAGGCGGTCCTTCGCCAGATCGTCCTGCGCATAGACCGACTTGCCGCCCTGCGTCAGACGATAGAGCGGCGGCTGCGCCAGATAGAGGTGCCCGCCGTCGATCAGCGGGCGCATCTGGGTGAAGAAGAACGTCATCAGCAGCGCCGCGATGTGCGCCCCGTCCACATCGGCATCGGTCATGATGATGACCCGTTCATACCGCAGATCCTCATGGTCGTATCGGCTGCCCATGCCGACACCGAGCGCCTGACAGAGATCGGCGATTTCCTGATTCTGGCCCAGTTTCGAGGATGCCGCCCCCAGCACGTTCAGGATCTTGCCGCGCAGCGGCAGCAGCGCCTGATTGACCCGGTTGCGCGCCATCTTCGCCGATCCACCGGCGCTGTCGCCCTCGACAAGGAAAATCTCGGTATCGCGCCGGTCGGCGGCGGAACAATCCACAAGCTTGCCCGGCAGGCGCAGCTTCTTGGTGGCGGTCTTGCGCTGGGTTTCCTTTTCCTTGCGCCGCCGCATCCGGTCGTCTGCCCGCTCGACAAAGAAATCCAGCAGGGTGGCAGACAGTTTCGGGTCCGCCGCCAGCCAGTTGTCCCAATGGTCGCGCACCGCGCCCTCGATCAGCCGCGCCGCCTCGGCGGTCGAAAGCCGGTCCTTGGTCTGGCCGACGAAATCAGGATCGCGGATGAAGGTGGAGATCATCGCGCAGCCACCCGAAAACACATCCTCCCCGGTGACTTGCAGGACTTTCTTGTTGCCGATCAATTCGCCGTAGGCGCGCACGCCCTTCAGCAATGCGGCGCGGAACCCGGCCTCATGGGTGCCGCCCTCGGGTGTCGGGACGGTGTTGCAATAGGATGACATGAACGGGTCGCGCACCGGCGTCCATGTGACCGCCCATTCGATGGAACCCGGCGTCCCCTTGCCGAATTTCTCGGCGAAATCGACCTTCCCGGCGAAGGGCTTGTCGGTATAGGTCATCGTCCCCTTCATCGTCGCCGCGAGGTAATCCGCCAACCCGCCGGGAAAGTGG
Source organism: uncultured Candidatus Planktophila sp. (assembly GCA_964352385.1). Lineage (GTDB taxonomy): Bacteria > Pseudomonadota > Alphaproteobacteria > Rhodobacterales > Rhodobacteraceae > Pikeienuella. The sequence continues at coordinate 77,601 of CAYGRU010000012.1, read as the reverse complement.
AACATATCCTCTGTCGGGGTGTCGTCGCCGGTCAGGATCAGGTCAGGCGCGCATTTCCAGCGGATCTCGACCCCCCGGAACAGATAGGCCTTGGACCGCGCCATCTTGTGCAGCCGCGCCGGTTTCAGAACCGCGCGCGCACCGAAAATCTCCGGGTCCGGATGAAAGATGACGGTTGTGCCGCGACGGTTCGGGGCAGCGCCCGCATCCTCCAGCGGCCCTTGTGGCAGACCGCGCGAATATCTCTGGCGGTAAAGCTTGCGGTCGCGCGCCACCTCGACCGTCAGGTCATCGGACAGGGCGTTCACGACCGACACACCGACACCGTGCAGGCCGCCGGATGTCTCGTAAGCCTTGCCGGAAAATTTACCGCCCGCATGGAGGGTTGTGAGGATCACCTCAAGCGCGCTCTTGTCCGGAAAGCGCGGATGCGGGTCGATCGGGATGCCCCGGCCATTGTCCGCGATGCGGCAGGTGCCATCGGCATTCAGCTCGATCTCGATCCGCGAGGCATGGCCCGCCACCGCCTCGTCCATCGAATTGTCGAGCACTTCGGCCACCAGATGGTGCAGCGCCCGTTCATCCGTGCCGCCAATATACATGCCGGGCCGCTTGCGCACAGGCTCTAGCCCCTCCAGCACCTCGATGGACGAGGCGTCATAGGCTTTGGAGGCGCGGTCTTCAGCCGCGAAAAGGTCTTTGTCGCTGTGGGCGGCGGCCATTGGGCTCTTCCGAATCTGCTCGATTGTCTGGGGGCTAGTTGTGCAATCCCAGCCGCCAGCGATCAAGCGCCTTCGCGTGTCGGGGGCGGTGAGGGAGGGGGCGGCATCGGCGCGGGGCTGCGCCGACCGCCCTCGCGGATCGCGAGAACCACGGCCCCCGACACGATCAGCGCCGCGCCAGCAAACGACAGCGCAACCGGGATCACGCCGAACCAGATCGCGTCATAGGCGGCGGCGAAGATCAGCGTTGCATAAAAGAACGGCGTGGCGAAACTGGCATCGGTCAGTTTCAGCGTCTTCATGAACAGCACCTGTGCCGACACCATCGACCAGCCGACAGCGGCCATCAGCGCCACCTCCGGCCAAGTCGGCATCCGCCAGTCGAAACTGGCGACGATGATCGCGATGATGAAGGCGATGCAGTTGGTAACGACCAGAAGGCGGATGACACCTTCGGTGCGTGCCAGCAATTTGGCAAAGATGATTTCCGCTGCCATGAACAGAGCCGCGATCAGCGCGATGACGGCGCCGGGTTCGATCGCATCGACGCCGGGCCGGACCAGCAGCGCGCCGCCCACCAATGCGACCAGCGCCGCGCCCCAGCGGACCGGGCCGACCGTCTCGCCCAGAAAGAACACCGCGAGGATCATCGCGAAAACCGGGTTCAGAAAGCTGATCGCGGTGGCATCGGCCAGCGGGATCAGGGCGGCCGCCGCGAAAAGGCCGGTGACCCCGGCCCAGCCGCAGCTTGCCCGCGCGAGGTAAAGCCGGATCGGCAGATTGCGAAACCGCTCCCGCTGCCAGAGGGCGAACGGCGTCAGCGCCAGCAGCGCGAAGCCATATCGCCCCACAACGATCTGAAACGCCCCCATCGGCTCCCCGATCACACCGCGCCCCAGCATTTTAGCAAAAAAGGTCGACAGCGCGATGAAGGCGCAGCACAGCGTCATCATCAGGGCAGCGCGCAGCGGGACGGGCAAGGCGATCATGCGATCACTGGTGCCCCGGTGCCGCCCGAATGTCCAGTCGCGGTCAGCGCGGTTTCGGTACCGATATCGCCGCCGCCCAGATCGTGGCCAGCGTCGTGATATCGGCGCAAAATGCCTCCTCCGTCTCCGCCTTCTCGACGATGGCCCAAACCGCGCCGGATAAAAGTCTTGCCAATGCCTCCGCATCCCATCCGGCGGCGAGATGCGGCGAAAGGGCGGTTGCCAGAAGGGCGTTGAACCGCGCCAGCGCCGCCAGTGTCACATCGTCGGCAATCGTCGCGTTCACATCCATCATGTCGCGGCCATGCGGTGTCGATACATGAATGCGCCAGATCGGGCGCTTGTAGGCGATCAACATCGCCGCGAGGCGCGGCGCAAGCGGGCCATCCGTCACCGCCGCCGCATCGTCGATGGCAGCGGATTGAAGCTGTTCGGAGGCGGCGCGAAACACCTCGGTCTTGTTCCTGAAGTGTTGATAAAGGGATGGCCGCGAAACCCCTGCGCCCGCTGCGATATCCTCCATCGAACATCGCCGGAACCCATAGGTCGCAAAGGTCGAAGCCGCGCTTTCGAGGATCGCGGCCTTGCGGTCATGGTGCGGGTCTTTGTCGGCGGTCATGGTAGCAGCGGTTCCGTGGTGATCTTGCGGGTCGGGCGTAGCAAACCTGACGCCCCGGCAAAAGCCCCGTGCGAGCGAACAGGGTTCACCCGGCGAAATCGCGGATGAGCACGGCGATGCGGTCCGGCTGCTGGTGGTGGAGCCAGTGATCGGCCCCCGGCACCTCCACCCGCCTCAGATCACTGCATAACGCCTCCAGTCCCTCGGTCGCCTCAGGCAGCAATGCGGTATCGTTCATCCCCCAGATCAGCAGATGGGGCATCGTGGCCCGCAGCCGCATCGGGTCGAGCGGGACCAGCCTGTCCTCCGGCACCGGATTGCCCGGATCGGCCACCGCCAGCGGCGTGGCGCGATACCAGTTCAGCATCCCGGTCAGTGCCCCCGGCATGGCCCATGCAGCGCGATAGGCATCGAGCCGGGCGCCGGACAGCCACGACATGTCCATCCCCCCGGCAAAGATGGTCCGCAAGCGGTGAAACCCATCGGCGGCGAAAACTGCCTCGGCGTCCGGTGCCCGAAGATCATGGAAATATTGCGATGCAGCCGATTGCGCCCCGCCTGCCGCCAAGGCCCGCTGAAACGGTATCGGGTGCGCGCCGTTCATGATGATCAGCCGATCCATCAGGTCAGGCCGCGAAAAGGCCAGCGCATAGGCCACCGATGCGCCCCAGTCATGCCCGATCACGCACCGGGCGTGAGGTGCGAAATGGTTCAGGATCGCGGCAGCATCCGCCGCCAGCTTGCCGGTCGAATAGGCCCTGACCCCGACCGGTTTCACCGACTGGCCATAGCCGCGCTGATCGGGGGCGACGCAATGGAACCGGTCGGACAATCGGCGCAGCATCCCGTCCCACGCGCCCGAATATTCCGGGAAGCCGTGCAGGAACAGCACCAGCGGCGCGGCAGGGTCGCCCGCTGTCCGCACGTGGAACCGGCCCGCGTCAATGTCGATGAAGGAAGATGTGCTCATGACCTGAAAAGCGCACAGGCCGGGGGAAGGCGTCAAGCGGCGAGGTTGACTTGGCGTCGCGCTTACCGCCATCCAACCAACAAATCCGGTTGCCCCATCCGCTGCATCTTGTAGGGGAGGGGATCACGCAGTCGCATCCGGTGTTCCGCCATGTATGAAGTCCTCTCGCTCATCATCCCCTATTTCGGGCTGATCGCCGTCGGTTTCGTGACCGCGCGGCTGAACCGGACACCGATCGAGGGGCTGGCCTGGCTGAACATCTTCATCGTCTACCTCGCGCTGCCGGCCCTGTTCATCAAGATCCTCGCGACCACGCCGGTGGAGGAACTGACACGGTGGGATTTCATCTTCACCAATCTTGCAGTGACCTTTGCCATCGTCGCGATCACGTTCTGCCTCGGCCTTCTCAGATCGCGCGGCGATGTGCGTGTTGCGATGATCCAGAGCCTCGCGGGTGGCTATGGCAATATCGGCTATATGGGGCCGGGCCTCGCGATCCTCGTGTTCGGCGAACAGGCGGCAGTGCCGATTGCGCTGATCTTCTGTTTCGAGAATATCCTGCATTTCACGCTGGCCCCTTCCGTCATGGCAATGGGCGGCGAAGGCAAGCGCCGTCTGTCGGCGGTAGTGCTGGACGTCGTCGCCAAGATCGTCTTTCACCCGTTCATCATCGCGACGGCCATCGGTGTGTCGATCGCCGTCATCGGCGCAACGCCACCCGAACCGGTGGAACAACTGATCGCTTATCTGGCGCAGGCCGCCGCGCCCTGCGCGCTGTTCGCGATGGGGGTGACGCTTTCGCTGCGCCCGCTGAAACGCATTCCTGTGTCGCTCGCCTATATCGTGCCGCTGAAACTGATCGTGCATCCGGCGCTGATGTATGTCGCGCTGACCACGTTCGGGCCATTCGATCCGGTGTGGACCCTGACGGCGGTGCTGCTGGCGGCCCTGCCCACGGCGACGAATGTCTTCGTGCTGGCGCAGCAATATGGGGTCTGGGCCGAACGTGCTTCCGCCACCATCCTCATCACCACGACCCTGTCGGTCGCCACCGTTTCGGCCTTGCTCTATGCCATCAAGACCGGATTGTTGACCGGCTGAGGGGCTGATATCCTGCCTCGCAAAAGGCGACAAGACGGGAGGGGATGGCATGGACCGCAGGCAGCCGCAGGATGGCCTTTCGCATGTGATCGGGGCGACGGATCGCCCGCTGATCGACCTGACCATTCCGCAGCTTCTGGCGGCGACGGTTGCGCGCGTGCGGGAACGGGAGGCGGCTGTCTTTCCGGCGCAGGGCATCCGCTGGACCTATGGTGCCTTTGCTGCCGAGGTGGACCGTCTGGCTGCGGGCCTGCTGTCGCTGGGCATCGGGCGCGGCGACCGGGTCGGGATCTGGTCACCGAACCGGGCGGAATGGCTGCTGACGCAATTCGCCACCGCCCGGATCGGGGCCATTCTCGTCTGCGTGAACCCGGCTTACCGCGTGTCGGAGCTGACCTATGCGCTGAACAAGGTTGGCTGCAAGGCGCTGATCACCGCGCGGTCGTTCAAGACGTCGAACTATATCGAGATGCTGCAATCGCTGATCCCCGAACTGGCGACCGCGACAGCGGGCAAACTGGTATCGGCGACCTTCCCGCATCTCGAAACCATAATCGCGATGGGGGACGCGCCGCCGCCGGGCATGTTGGCCTTCGATGCGGTGCGGGATGCGGGGGCATCGGCCACCAGCGCCGATCTCGACCCTCTCAGCGCGGCGTTGCGGCAGGATGATGTCATCAACATCCAGTTCACCAGCGGCACGACAGGCAACCCGAAGGGCGCGAGCCTGACCCACCGCAACATCGTCAACAACGCGCATTTCGTGACCGCGACGATGAATTTCACCGAACAGGATCGGCTCTGCATCCCCGTGCCGTTCTATCATTGCTTCGGCATGGTCATGGGCACGCTTGGCTGTGTGACCAAGGGTGCGGCGATGATCGTGCCGGGGGAGGGGTTCGACCCCGCCGAAACCCTGCGCGCCGTGGCGGCGGAGCGGTGCACGGCGCTTTATGGTGTCCCCACCATGTTCGTCGCGGAACTGGCCTTGCCCGATTTCGGATCCTTCGATCTGGGCACCTTGCGCACCGGGATCATGGCGGGCGCGTCCTGCCCGGTCGAGGTGATGAAAAAGGTTCAGGCGCAGATGAACATGACGGAGGTGACAATCGCCTATGGCATGACCGAAACCTCGCCGGTGTCATTCCAGAGCAATGTCGACGATCCGCTGGACAAGCGCGTTTCCTCCGTCGGGCGGGTCCATCCGCATGTGGAGGTGAAGGTGATCGACGCCAACGGGCAGATCGTGCCGGTCGGCGTTCAGGGCGAACTGGCGACGCGTGGCTATTCGGTCATGAAGGGATATTGGGACGACGAAGCCCGCACGGCGGAAAGCATCGACGCGGAGGGCTGGATGCATACCGGCGACCTCGCGGTGATCGACGCCGAGGGGTATTGCGACATCACCGGGCGGGTGAAGGACATGATCATTCGCGGCGGTGAGAACGTCTATCCGCGCGAGGTGGAGGATTTTCTGTTCACCCATCCCGGCATCGCGCAGGCGCAAGTCTTTGGCATTCCTGACGATAAGTTCGGCGAAGTCGTCTGCGCCTGGGTGATCGCAGCGCAACCGGGCAGCATCGACGAGGCCGGCGTCAAGGCGTTCTGCAAAGAGAACATCGCCTATTTCAAGGTGCCGACCCATGTGCGGATCGTCAGCGAACTGCCGATGACCGTCACCGGCAAGCCGCAGAAATTTCTGATGCGCGAGGCGATGATCGGCGAATTGGCGGGCTGATCGCCGCGCCTCACCCGAACCACGGCTTCAGGCCGTCCATCAGTTTTTCATCGAACGGACAGCGGGTCAGGTTTTCGACGCCGTCTTCGGTGATCATCACCTGATCCTCCAGCTTCACACCGAATGACCCGCCGACTGTTCCGAGATAGGCCTCGGAGCAGAGGAACATGCCCGGCTCCAGCGGATAATCGAACTGGCCGTCCTCCCAAAGGTCGGGATACTTCACCAAGGGCCATTCATCGCACAGGCCGACGCCGTGCATCACACAACCGTATTTCATGTCGTTGAACGCAGCGGGCATCTTGCGGGCATTCATGCTGATGTCGCGGATCGTCATGCCGGGGCGCAGCATCTGCCAGTTCTCGGTGATCTGGGTATAGGCCTCGCGGTGGGTCGCGATCATCTCCGGCGTCGGCTCTCCATCGCCGATGAACCAGGTGCGGGAGATGTCGACACACATGCCATAGCATCCGATCAGGTCGGTATCCCATGCCAGAATTTCATTGTTCTGGATCACGCGCGGGCCGCATTCCTGAAACCACGGATTGGTGCGCGGGCCGGAGGCGAGAAGGCGCGTTTCGATCCATTCGCCGCCGCGCTTGATGTTTTCCGCGTGCAGCACCGCCCAGACATCGTTTTCCGTCATGCCGGGCCGGGTCTGGCGGCGCATTTCGGCCAGTGCCTGTTCGCAGGCATGTTGCGCACAGCGCAACGCAAGGATTTCGTCCGGGCCTTTCAGCGCGCGGGTTTTTTCCATCACTTCCTCACCATCGGTCAGGACATAACCAAGGGCGCGAAAGGCATCGATGCCGTGGACCATCATCTTGTCGACAGCGATGCGCCGGATGCCGCCGCTGCGGGCGCGGATCAGGCTGTCGACATCAGCGGCAAAGGCCTTCGCGGCCTTCGCCTGCGCGTCGCCAGTGGTGAAATAGAACATGCTCGCGCCGTTGCGAACTTCCTTCACATGCGGGTTGAACCCGGTGAGAAAGTCGAGGCCCTTGTATTCCCACACCACCATGTGACCATCCGCCGTCACGAGGCAGGGGCGGAAGGGGTTATGGGTGTTCCAAAGGTGCATATTCGTGGCGTCGGTGGCATAGCGGATGTTCAGCGGGGCCATCAGCAAGACACCTGCCAGATCGCGCGCCGCCAGTGCCGCCCTGATCCGCTCCAGCCGGTGCGTGCGCATCGCGGGCAGGTCGGGGCATTCGAGGCCCGCCGCCGCCCATTCGTCGAAGGCCAGCTTCGTCGGCCCGATCTCCACCCGGTCATTATCGTCAGGCGTATTGTCGGGTTTCATGCCGGGCATGATTTTCCGGGTTGCGGCGTAATGCGTGTCGGTCATGTGGCGGTTCATGGCGGGCTCCGTTTGTCAGAAGGGGAGCGTGAACCTTGCAACGCGCCGCCAACCGCGCGTTTGCGGCATGGAATGGTCGCTGCGGGGCGGTGGGGCCTGTAGAGGCGTTTGGGCGCAAATGATCGGGGCAGCATCCCGTCGCAGCGCCATTGCCCGGAACGCGGCGCTCGCCTATTCCTGCCTCATGGACCCTGTAAAACGCCAATACGAAGCCTATCCCTATCCGCACCGCGACCCGGCTGACGAGGCGCGGCGGTTGATCGTCGGGTCGCCTTCCGACCCGGTTGAAATCGACCATTTCCTGTTTGCCGGGCGGCGCGACTGGGCAAAGCCGTTCCGGGTGCTGGTCGCAGGGGGCGGCACCGGCGATGCGCTTATCATGCTGGCGCAAAAGCTGGCGGATCGCGGCACCCCGGCGAAGATACTCTATCTCGACATGTCCGAAGCGAGCCGCGCGGTGGCCGAGGCGCGTGCGGCAAAGCGGGGGCTTTCGAACATCACGTTCCTGACCGCCGATCTGTTGACCGCGCCCGATCATGGCCTTTTCGATTATATCGACTGCACAGGCGTCCTCCACCACCTGCCGCAACCGGATGCGGGGTTCGCGGCGCTGGCCGCAGCACTGGCCGAGGGCGGCGGAATCGGCGCGATGGTCTATGCGCCGCATGGGCGGACTGGGGTCTATCCGATGCAGGGCGCACTCGCGGCACTGACCGCCGGGCAGGCCCCCGCAGAACAGGTGGCGACGGCGAAAGCGGTGCTGAAAAGCCTGCCGAAAACCAACTGGTTTCCGCAAAACCGGTTCGTCGGCGATCACCGCGACAGCGACGCGGGGCTTTATGATCTGCTGCTCCATTCCCGCGACCGGCCTTATGAGGTCGGCGATCTGGTCGCGGCGCTGGCGCGGGCCGGGCTGTCGCTGGTCAGCTTTACCGAACCGCTCCGCTATGATCCGCGTCTTTACTTGCCGGAGGCATTGCATGGTCGGCTCGATGGGCTGGACAGGCTTGCCCGTGCTGCCTTGGCCGAGCGGTTGGCGGGGAACATAAAGGTTCACGTGTTCTATGCCGCCAAGGGCGATGTGACACCGGCGCAAATCGCGCCCGAATCCCGGCCCCGGCTGAACGACCTGCCCGCAGCCGCGCTGGCCGCTGACCTGAAGCGCAAGGGCGTGCTGAAGGTGGACAGTGACGGGCTGAAGCACAGCCTGCCCATCGCGCCGAAATCTGCCGACCTGATCGCGCTGGCCGATGGCCGGATGCGGCTGGGCCAAATGGCGCAGGCGCGGGGCCTCGATTGGATCGCCTTCGCCGCCCTTTGGCAGCCGGTGCATGAGGCGCTGACCGGGTTCAACCTGATGCGCTATTCCGAGGGGATGCGATGACGGAACTGCACCGCGCGCCCTATTCGCCCTTCCTCCATGACCGGATGCCCGGCATGTCGCCCCTGACCCATGCCGAATGGCTGGTTCGGGACGAGGCCTTCGACGCCCAGATGGCCTATCGGGACCGGCTGGTGGCGGACCGGGCGGAGATCGTGCTGGCAGGTGAGGGTTGCGACGGCGCAACGGAGCTGCTGGCGCTGGTCTGCGAGACGCTGGGAGCCAACGATTCCGGATATGCCGTCACACAGGGTTCGGTGACCCGCCCCGATGGCGTCACGGTCCCGCTGGACCGAACGCGCCCCTTCGCGACCCTGGCGCGACTGGTGCAGGAGGATCTCCTGATCCTCCAGCGCCCTGAGGGATGCGACGAGCATGTGTTGATCGGGGCCGCGCTTTTGTTCCCGTCGCGCTGGTCCCTTCAGGAAAAGCTGAATCGCCCGCTTCTGGGGATTCATGAACGGGTGCCCGCCTATGACGGTGATCTTGGCGCGCGGGTGCAACGTCTGTTTGATGTGCTTCGGCCCGAACGTCCGCTTTGGCGCGCTAACTGGCTTATTCATCCGACAAATGAACTTCATCAGCCAAAGCTATATACAAGCAATAAGAAACTACATGAACAGACTGGTCGATTCTGGTTGCGGGTGGAGCGACAGAGCATTCTGAAACTGCCTGTCTCCGGCTGTTCGGTGTTCTCCGTCAAAACCGTCGTGACGCCGATCGAGGCCTTGAGTGGTGAACAACGTGCCGGTCTGATCCACGCTGTCGAGCGCGAAGGGGAGGCTATGCGCGACTATCATGGCGGCGTTGCGCATAATGAGGCGGCGCTTGCGGCATTGAGGGCGCTCTGAACTGGACAGGTGCGGTGTCGCTGATACTCTCCTGACCAGAAAGCCACAGGAGAACCCCTATGCCCGTCATCGACCTCATCGCCAGCTATGCCGATGATCTGACCTTGATCCGCCGCGATTTCCACGAGCATCCGGAACTCGGGTTCGAGGAAGTGCGGACATCCGGCATCGTTGCGGAAAAGCTGCGCAGCTATGGCATCGCGGTGACGACGGGCATCGGCAAGACCGGCGTTGTTGGTGTGCTGGAGGGCAATCGCCCCGGTCGCACCATCGGCCTGCGCGCCGATATGGACGCGCTGCCGATAGATGAGCGCACCAACCTGCCTTACGCCTCCAAAACCCCGAACGTGATGCATGCCTGCGGCCATGATGGGCATACCACCATGCTGCTCGGCGCGGCGCGCTATCTGGCGGAGACGCGCGATTTCGCGGGCAAGGTCGTGTTCATCTTTCAACCCGCCGAAGAAGGCCTCGGCGGCGCGCGGGCGATGATCGCCGACGGCCTGTTCGACCGGTTCCCTTGCGACGAGATCTACGGGATGCACAATTCCCCCTACCACGCACCGGGCGAGATCGGGGTGAAGCCGGGGGCCGCGATGGCCGGGGCGAATTTCTTCGACATCACCGTGAAAGGCGTCGGGAGCCATGCCGCATCGCCCGAACATTCCAAGGACCCGATCGTCATCATGTCGGCGCTTGTCGGTCAGATGCAGACCATCGTGTCGCGCAACATCGCGGGCACGAAGGCCGCCGTCCTGTCGATCACGCAATTCCATTCCGGCGCGGCCTATAACGTGATCCCGGAAGATGCGTCGATCTGCGGCACGGTCCGCTATTTCGACCCGGAGGTGGCGGAGACGATTTCGCATCGGATGCGCGCGCTGTGCAAAGGCTTCGGCGTGGCGCATGGGATCGAGATCGAGTGCGACATCCGCAATGTGTTCGACGTGCTGGTGAATGACGATGCCCTGTCGCAAGCGATGGTGGATGCGGCGGCGGATGTGATGGGCGCGGACAAGGCGACGATGAAAGATCAGCTTGTCATGGGGTCGGAGGATTTCGCCGACATGCTGCGCGTCGTGCCGGGGGCCTATTGCACCATCGGCCACAAGGGCGACGTGCCGCTGCACAATCCTGCCTTCGTGCTGGATGACGACATCCTGCCCGTGGGGGCCAGCGTCTATGCGCGGATGGTGGAACTTCGCGGCGCGGCCTAGAGCGGTTTTCGATCAATCTGGAACAGATTGATCGAAAACCAAGACAAGATCGGACTGGGCAAATTGCACATTCCAATCAATCTGGTGAACCAGATTGATCGAAAAGCGCTCTAATCGGCGGCGGGTTCCAGCCGGGTGATTTCGGTGCGGGGAATGTCGGTATAAAAGGCCGTCACGACCTTGCCATTCGCCCGCAGAAATTCGCCCGGCACATAGTAGGGAAAGACCGTGATCGTGCCGTCCGGTGCCTCGATCCGCACCTCGCCCGGAAGGTCGCTTTGCGTCAGCGCCTCCGCCCCGCGCAGCGTGCCGGTTAAGGATCGCCATTCCGGGTTGATTTCATCGTGGCCGGTGCCCAGCAGCATCGCGCCATCGCTTTCGATGTCGATAAGGGCATGTTCCAGCGTCGCGGTGTAGTCAAAGCTGGCATATCGCCCGACCATCGCCATCAGATCCGTGTCGGAAAGCGGCACAGCCTCCACATTCAGCATGAAATCCTCGGTGAACTGACGCTCGGGGAATTCGATGGAGATGATGAAGAACGGGTAGGGGCCGTCCTCGACCGCGGCAATCAGGCCGAAATCGCTGATCGTGTCATCGCGGGTGTCCAGCACGGGTTCGTAAAGAATATCGGACAGCGCCTCGCCGTCGTCGGGCAGCAGCGCCAGATCGAAGGTGCCGCCGAACTGCACCGGCTGGTCACAATCCAGCCGGGCAATCGGTTGATCGTCTTTCAGCACCAGCAGCCCGGCGACATCATACCCGCCGGTGCCATCATAATTTGGCGTCGAGAACAGGGTGAAGGCAACATAGCTGTAGGCACCGTTCCGCAACCTCAGCCAACGCTCCGACGCATGGGCGTAGAGGGTGAAATGATGGCTCAGATCGGGGCTGGCGAGCGGGATCGCAAGTTCAAGCTCCGCCTTGGCGGCAGGCCCGAAGCGATACTGCATCAGGTCGCCGCTGATGGAGATCGCGACCGATCTGTCGCCGAAGGCACAGGCGAACACAGGCTCCGCCGCGCGCGCCGCGTTGCCGATCAGGCAGGCGAGCGCCATACCCGCCATCAATCTGCTGAAATTCACCGTGGCGGCTCCCTCTGCAATCCCCCGCCCGGCACTCTGCCGCAGGTCTTGACGGATCGCCATCGTGATCTTGCCGCTGTCGCCGCCCTATCGAATCGACGCGATCACGACCATCAGCGTGAAACAGGCGAGGATGAAGGTCGGCGCATAGAGCCGGACCCGCGCGCCGCCCTTGCCGGTCGCGAAACCCCAGAACGGCGCGATTGAAATGGCGACCTGCGCCGCACCGCGCTCCATATCCCTGATCTTGCTGTTGTCGGTTTCCGTTGGTGTCCAGACACCCTCGTCTTCAGCGGGTTTCTGGTTTTCGGCAAGGCGATCTTTGAGGCTGGACATATCATGCTCCTTGGTCAGCCCTTCTCGACATGGCGTTAGAAGGGGCAAATGCCAGCGCGCGCGACGTTCCGCCACGTCTGAAAATGTCGGTTTTTCAGGTGCTTGGGGACGACCCGCAACGGAGGTTCCTAAAGCCAGGACCCGTGGCGCGAAACGGCCTGCCGTTTTCGATGCCGGATCGTCAGATCGGGCGGCGTGCGCATCAGTGCCTCGATGTCGAGCCGCCGGATCGGGATGAGCGTGGATGAATTCGGGCTGGCCTTGATCCGTTCGACGCGCGCACTGCGCGTAAGCGCTTCGCGAAATGCCTCCACAATCATCCACATTTCGGCCAGTGCCAGCAATTCGACCGACCAGCGCGTCACCCACATGGCGGCGGCGGCGGCCACCTGCGGGGCGGCATAGGACGTGCCTGACGGCTCACCATCGGTGCTGTCGGCGTCGGCGGCATGGGTCTGCTTGATCGTGCCGTCAGATTTCAAACTGCCTGCCGCCCGGTTGATGTTGGCAGCATAGGCCCAGATGTCCGGCTCGCCCGAGTTCTTGTAACCGCCGACCGGGTAATGGGTTTCATCCATGCGGATGCCGCCCACCGAAATGGTGCGCCCGAAACGGGCTGGATAGACCATCTGGTTGATGACCTGCCCGCCTGCGGCGACAATGATGATGCCCTGCTCATAGGCGCGGTTGATCGCCCGCGTCGTCTCCGCCTCCATCCCCGGCGATCCGCCCGTGATTCCGCGCAGAAACTCGAAAAGGCCCACCACGCCGGGATTGCCCATCGAAATGGAGAAAACCCGTGGCGGGTTCGGCTGATCCATCGCGTGATCCATCGCCCGCCCGATCAGGCCGGTGCGCGCATTGCCGACGAAAACCGGCCCGTTTGCAACGCGGTAGGGGATGATCTTCGCCTCCGGCGCGGTGCCGATCAGAATGCCCCTGCGATTGCCGAGGATCACGGACAGGGTCTTGACCCCGTGGTCTGGAAATTCGGCCGCATCGGCAATCAGACCGCTGCCCTTGCGCAGATCGGTGCGGGGCGCATCGCCGAAAGCGCCGCCCGGATCATAGACATTCAGCCCCCGGTCCAGAAGGATGTTAGTGGGCGGATTGCCAGCGGCATCAAAACCGAGCGTTTCATGGGGAAAGAGGCCGGTGTCGATATGGCCGATAATCGTCTCCGACGCCGCCAGAAGGCCGATCGCGCTGCGCCAGGCCGTGTCGCCGGGTTGTGGTCCGAGATCGTGAAGGAATTGCGCTGACATGAATCCTCCTGCGGGAAAAGGGGAGGGGGCTATAACGTATTGAGGTTGAATTTATCGCAAATTTTCCGCGTGCGCTGTATGAATCTTCACGGCGCATTCGTATGGATGGTCCGACGCAAAAGGGCCCCCTTGCGGAGGCCCTTCGATTGTCAGTCCCTGATCGAAATCAGCAGGAATAGTACATCTGGTATTCGACCGGATGCGGGGTGTGCTCGGTCCGATAGACCTCTTCCCATTTCAGTTCCATGTAGCCTTCGATCTGGTCCTTGGTGAACACGCCACCGGCCGTCAGGAAATCGCTGTCGGCCTCAAGGCTGTTCAGCGCTTCGCGGAGCGAGCCGCAGACGGTCGGGATACCGGCGAGTTCTTCCGGCGGCAGATCGTAAAGGTCCTTGTCGGACGGTTCGCCCGGATGGATCTTGTTCTTGATCCCGTCGATACCGGCCATCAGCAGCGCCGAGAACGCCAGATAGGGGTTCGCCGACGGATCGGGGAAGCGGGCCTCGACGCGCTTTGCCTTCGGGTTTTCGGCCCACGGGATGCGGATCGCGCCCGACCGGTTGCGGGCGGAATAGGCCAGCAGCACGGGGGCCTCGAAGCCGGGGATCAGGCGCTTGTAAGAATTGGTGCCGGGATTGGTGAACGCGTTCAGCGCCTTGGCATGCTTCAGGATACCACCGATATACCACAGCGCCTCTTCCGACAGGTCGGCATACTGGTTGCCGGCGAACAGCGGCTTGCCTTCCTTCCAGATCGACATGTTGACATGCATCCCGGTGCCGTTGTCGCCTGCAATCGGCTTCGGCATGAAGGTTGCAGTCTTGCCATAGGCATGCGCGACCTGATGGATAATGTACTTGTATTTCTGAATTTCGTCGGCCTGATGGGTCAGGGTGCCGAAGATCAGGCCAAGTTCATGCTGGCAGGACGCCACCTCATGGTGATGCTTGTCCACCTTCATGCCGATATCGCGCATGGTGGACAGCATTTCAGACCGCATGTCCTGCGCGCTGTCGATCGGCGGCACGGGGAAATAGCCGCCCTTCACGCCGGGGCGGTGGCCCATGTTGCCCATTTCAAATTCGGTGTCCGTGTTCCACGCTGCATCCGCCGCGTCGACTTCGAACGACACCTTGTTCATCGACGTGGAATACCGCACGTCGTCGAAGATGAAGAATTCGGCTTCGGGGCCGAAATAGGATGTGTCGCCGACACCCGATGCCTTCAGATAGGCTTCGGCCTTGACGGCGGTGCCGCGCGGATCGCGGTCATAGGCTTCGCCGGTATCCGGCTCGACCACATTGCAGTGAAGGCAAAGCGTCTTTTCGGCGAAGAAAGGGTCCATGTAGGCAGACGCCAGATCCGGCATCAGCTTCATGTCGGACTGGTCGATCGACTTCCACCCTGCAATGGACGAGCCATCGAACATGAAACCGTCAGCGAGGAAATCCTCATCGACCTGGTTTTCCATCACGGTGACATGCTGGAGCTTGCCGCGCGGATCAGTGAAGCGGATATCGACATAAGCGATGTCCTCATCCTTGATCTTCTTAACGATATCTGAAGCGTCGCTCATTCTTGAGATCCCTCTCTCTGGTCATTTCGGGGTTGGGTGAATTCAAAGGGCATCATGCCCGTCTTCACCGGTGCGGATGCGGATGGCCTGTTCGATATTGGAGACGAAGATCTTTCCATCACCGATCTTGCCGGTTTTTGCGGCGTTGACGATGGCTTCGATGGCGGCGTCTGTCATGTCGTCGGCGACGACCAGCTCGATTTTCACCTTCGGCAGAAAGTCCACAACATATTCAGCACCGCGATAAAGCTCGGTATGACCTTTCTGCCGACCGAAACCCTTGGCTTCGATGACGCTCAGACCCTGAATCCCGATCTCCTGCAATGCTTCTTTCACTTCGTCGAGTTTGAAAGGCTTGATGATCGCCTCGATCTTTTTCATGTCTCTCTCCCAATGGGGTGCCTCATGGAAAGGCCCGCGCATACCAGTTGCGAAAAAGCACTGTGCGCCCGCCATTTCAATATGGCGAGAGGCAAGGTCGGGCAGGCTGTGTCAGAAATCGTGAAAAATGCCCATTTATTGTGCAAACTGCTTATGGCCTGTGCGATTCCGAGAGCGTCCACAGGCCCATCATCGACCGACAGCGGGTGCGAGCCGTCGGATCGTCCGACCGCCGCGATCAGCGAAATCGCGGAATGAAGGCCGGTGTTCTGGCGGCGTAGTCCCGCCATTCCGGTTTCGATTTCTTCAACCCCGCGCCGGTGATCCCGGCCCCCGACACCTTGGTCAGAAGGATGGTCAGCGTGAGCGGCGAGATGATCGTCCACCACATGCCCGCCTCAGCCGCGATCACCCAGATGCCCCACCAGAACAGCATTTCACCCGAGTAGGACGGAAACCTGACATATTTCCGCAGGCCGCCGGTGAACAGGTCATTCTGACGCGATGACCGCTTGAAGGTGTCGAGTTGCTGGTCCGAAATGGCCTCGACCGCCAGGCCCAAGACCGCCAGCAGGATACCGATACCGCCGACTGGGCCGATGGGCACCGGCGGCGCATAGATCGCGGCGAAGGCAGTCAGGCCGACAACCCATTGCAGAATACCTTGCAGCAGGAACACGATGAAAAGGCTTTTCCACCAGAAACTGTTCCCCCAGCTTTGCCGGATCGCGACGTAACGGCTGTCCTCGGCACCGTGGCGCAGGCGCCGACGGATCAGAACGAAGCCGAGGCGCAATCCCCAGACCCCGACCAGACCGAGGATCAAAAGGGGCCGCGCATGTTCGGAATCTGGATGAAGGAAGAAGATCAGCACAGCCGCCCCGACAAAGCCGGGTCCCCACCATCCGTCCACGATACTGACGTCGCGCAGCACCACACTGATCGGCCAGAGGGCGATGAATACGCCGACGCTGAGGGCGAAAGCAGTCGACATGAGGAAAGTGGGGTCCATCGGCGACCTTCTTTTGTGCAGTTCCTACAGGATACGGGTTCAAGGCGCGTTTGGATCAGATATGCTTTCATTCGATGATGGGACAGGGCCGTTTCGGGGATCATCCGGGTGCGATTGCGTTGCCTTATGTGCACCTGCACCTAAAATGGTCACCGATCCAATTTTTTCCTTCTGTTTCAGTAAGTTTTCATGCTATCGTTACATCGGAGGAACTTGCGGGGCCTTATTAATGGGCATAAAAGCCCCGCAGGCGGAAGAGAGGTTTTGGATTCGATCTATGGGACGCGAGTATCATCCCGATTTGCGCGGCTTCGATTCATATGAATTGAAGCTGGGCGATGAATTGCGGGGCGAGCGTGCATCGAAGGGCAAGTCGTTGCTCGACGTGCAGCGCGACCTTCGCATTCGTGCCGACTATATTGATGCCATTGAAAACGCTGATGCTTCCGCGTTCCCATTCTCTGGTTTCGCTGCCGGATATGTGCGCAGCTACGCCCGGTATCTCGGGCTGGACGGCGATGATGTCTACCGGCGGTTCTGCGAGGAATCCGGCTTCGAGGGCGTCAAGAAGACCGTTGATGCGGATCCGCAACGCCGGGCGTCCGAAACCGCGAAATCGTCCTTGGATAAGGCAACGGCCCGGTCTGGTGTCGATCAGAATGTGATTTCGACCCGATTCATTCGCACCAACCAGAAAGCGGCGCGCAATGACTTCGGCGCCAGCCTTCGCGGTGTCGCGTCCATCGCCGTGCTGTGCACTCTGGTCGTCGGCCTTGGATATGGCGGCTGGAACGTTCTGCAGAACCTGCAACGTGTTGGCTTTGCGCCGCTGCCGAGCGCGCCGGAAGTCCACATGACCGCGCCCGATATTTTCAGCCCCGGCGAAATCCGGGGCGCGCAGACAGAAATAGACAACCCGATCGACGATGGCCGCGCCGCCTTGGCGACGCTCTATGCAGCGCAGGAAATCGAGACGCCTCGATTTGAACCGCGTGACGGCCCGATCCTGTCGATCAATCCGTCGCAGGCCGGGATCTATGCAAAACCCGAAACGGACGATCCGGCATTTGTTGCCGATATCGTGCCGAATACTGAGGGTGTGATCGACCCCGCCCTTGCGGCGGCCGCCGCGCAGGCGGAGGCTGAGGCGTTGAAGGTCGCCGAAGGCACGATGGACATCTACGCGACCGCCGATGCATGGGTCCGGGTGCGGGACGGGGAACGCGCGGTGCTGTTCACCGGCATCCTCGGGCCGGGGGAGCGGTTTACATTGCCCGACACCGCCTTGCAGCCGGAACTTCGTGCCGGGAATGCCGGTGCTGTCTATGTCGTGGTCGGTGGCGCTGCTTACGGGCCGCTCGGGACCGGGCCTGAGGTTGCCCAAAGGGTGATCCTGACTCCCGAAATGATCCGTGCAACCTATCCTGCCGCTGTCGGGATCGAACTCGCTGCGCCGCCTCAGCGGGCAGCTTCGGTCGAAACATCGGTCGCGATGGATGCGGCTGATCCGGCGGTTGCCGTCAATCAATAATCTGCTTCCTGAACGCACGGATCGCGGGCGTATCCGCGTATGCCGATGGACATCACGCGCGGCACATCCTAGGTTTGTTCGAGACTGACCAGATCACAGAGGTTGCCATGAGCATCCGTCCTTGGCGCGACGTTGAGCGCCGAAAATCCCGCAAGATCCGTGTCGGGTCGGTCGAGGTTGGCGGCGACGCGCCGATCAGCGTCCAGACCATGACCAACACGCTGACATCGGATGGGAAAGCGACCATTGCGCAGATCGCGGCCTGTGCCGAGGCGGGCGCAGATATCGTGCGCGTGTCCTGCCCGGACGAGGCATCGACCGCCGCAATGCACGAGATTTGCCGCGAAAGCCCGGTGCCGATCGTTGCCGATATCCATTTCCACTACAAACGCGCCATCGAGGCGGCAGAGGCGGGCGCGGCCTGCCTGCGCATCAATCCCGGCAATATCGGATCTGCGGAGCGTGTGCGCGAGGTCGTGAAGGCGGCAAAGGATCATGGTTGTTCGATCCGCATCGGAGTGAATGCCGGCAGTCTCGAAAAGCATCTGCTGGAAAAATACGGCGAGCCATGCCCGGATGCGATGGTCGAAAGCGGACTCGAACATATCCGCATCCTTCAGGACAATGATTTTCACGAATTCAAGATCAGCGTGAAGGCATCCGATGTCTTCATGTCCGCCGCCGCCTATCAGGGGCTGGCGGAGGCGACCGACGCGCCGATCCATCTGGGGATCACCGAGGCGGGCGGCTTCGTGTCCGGGTCCATCAAGTCTGCCATCGGCCTTGGCAATCTGCTGTGGATGGGGATCGGCGATACGATCCGCGTGTCACTGTCCGCCGACCCGGTGCAGGAGGTGAAGGTCGGGTTCGAAATCCTCAAGGCGCTGGGGCTGCGCCATCGCGGCGTCAACATCATCTCTTGCCCGTCCTGCGCGCGGCAGGGGTTCAATGTCATCGAAACCGTCGCAGTGCTGGAAAAACGGCTGGAACACATCAAGACGCCCATGTCGCTGTCGATCATCGGCTGTGTCGTGAACGGGCCGGGCGAGGCGCTGATGACCGATGTCGGCTTTACCGGCGGCGGTGCCGGGTCCGGCATGGTCTATTGGGCGGGCAAGCAGGACCACAAGATTGACAATGATCGCATGGTCGATCACATCGTCGAACTGGTCGAGAAACGCGCAGCCGAGATCGAGGCGGCGACGCCCTCGCTGGCGGCCGCAGAATGAGGCGGATCGGAAAAGTGTTCATCTGGGTGATCGTGGCGCTGGTCGTCGCATTCGTGGGATTCGCGCTCTATGTCCGCGTGGCCCCCGACGACGTGGCGCGTTGGCATGTGGACCCCGTGACAGCGACCGAGCGCGGCAAGCAGAACGACTACATCGTGTCGCCGACCGGGGCAGGGGTCGACATGGCCTCGCCGGTCTTCGCAATGACGCCGGAGGCGTTGATGCAGCGCTTCGATGCAGTGGCGATTGCGGCCCCCGGCGTGACGAAACTGTCCGACGTCGATGGATACGTTACCTATGTGCAACGCTCCAAACTGATGGCTTTTCCCGACTATATGTCGGTTCGCGCGGTGGCGGTCGAGGGTGGCGCGGCACTGCACATCTATTCCCGCGCCCGTTATGGGCAGCGGGATTTCGATGTGAACAAGAACCGGGTCCTAGCCTGGCTGGGTCAGATATGACACCGGCGCTGCATCTGAAACCGGCTTCGGGGTGCAGCCCGCGACCTTGTCGCGCCATGCCGGGTTGTTCAGCGACATACCGCAACGGGCGGTAAACTCCTGCGATCCGATCCGCAGGCAGCTTGTCGCCCCGATCGGCACCTTCACGCCGCGATTGGTGCAGAAACATTCAGGATAGCTGTGGCCCTTCGCCGGCGGTGGCGGCACGAAAACCGGGTCGGCAAGGGCAGACGTTGCGGCCATCAAGGACAGGAGCGCAGCGTGAACCGATGCTCGCTTCAGGTGCAGGATCATGGCAATCTTACCCCTTGTTGTGGTCTTGTCTGACATATCATGCACATGACCGGTGCAATCCGGTAGCGAAAATATTCAAGACGGGGGACGGAATGCCGGGCGAAGAATTGAATCAGGCAGCCTTTGCCCGCCTGCGCGCATTGATCGAAGATGTGGCGCAGGAATGGCAGGCGAGCCATCGCCTGACCGAAACCGTCAAATGGGGTCAGCCGAGTTTCGCGCTGACACCCAAGGCCGGAACGGCGGTCAGGATGGGGCTGAATGGCCAGGGCGAGGTGGCGCTGTTCGTCCATTGCGGCACGACGGTCATTTCAGATTGGCGCGAGGCATGTGCGCTGACCGAAACGCCGGTCAGGACCGAGGGGAACAGGGCGCTGATCGTCGATCCTGACCGGATCGAGGATGCCCGCGGGTTCATCCGCCGGGCGCTGACCTATCGACGCGTCTGATGGCCGTCGATCCCCCTTGACCCTTTGCCCGCCGGGCGCGAAGACACAGCATGATCGCCAGAGACAAGATAGAACAGATCGTCCGCCATTTCGACTTTCTCGAGGCGAAGCTTTCGGGCGGCGCAGCGCCGGACCAGATTGCGGCGCTGTCCAAGGAATATTCCGACCTGAAACCGGTGGCGGCGGAAGCGTCCGCGTATCTTGCGCTGCTGGATGACCTTTCAGCGGCGGAGGACATGCTGTCTGACCCCGAAATGAAATCCCTCGCCCGCGACGAGATTCATGCATTGGAGGCCCGCCGCCCGGCGCTCGAGGAAGCGATGCGCGTCGCGCTGATCCCGAAGGACGCGGCGGATGGCCGCCCGGCCATTCTCGAAATTCGCCCCGGCACCGGCGGCGACGAGGCGGCGCTGTTCGCTGCCGACCTCTGGCGGATGTATCTGCGCTTTGCCGAGGCGCGGGGATGGGGTGTCGAGGTGCTGGACCAGAACCTGACGGAACTTGGCGGGGTGAAGGAACTGACCGCGATCATCCGGGGGGATGCCGTGTTTGCGGCGCTGAAATATGAAAGCGGCGTTCACCGCGTGCAGCGGGTGCCAGATACCGAAAGCGGCGGGCGCATCCATACCTCTGCCGCGACGGTGGCGGTTCTGCCGGAGGCGGCGGAGATCGACATCGACATTCCCGACACTGATATCCGCATCGACACGATGCGGGCCTCCGGTGCCGGCGGGCAGCATGTGAACACCACGGATTCGGCGGTGCGGATCACCCATATCCCGACCGGCATTGTTGTCACCTCGTCCGAGAAGTCGCAGCACCAGAACCGGGCACGGGCGATGGAGGTGCTGCGGGCGCGGCTCTACGATCAGGCGCGGCAGACGGCGGATGCCAGCCGTGCCGCCGACCGCAAGGGGCAGGTCGGATCGGGCGACCGGTCGGAGCGGATACGCACCTACAACTTTCCGCAGGGCAGGCTGACCGATCACCGGATCGGGCTGACGCTCTATCGTCTCGATCAGGTGATGCAGGGCGATCTGACAGAGATCGTGGAGGCGCTGGCCGCCGCCGATCAGGCCGCGAAACTGGCCGCGATGGAGCCGTGATGCCGACCCATGCCGCGCTGCTGGCAGAGGGATCGGCGGCGTTGCGTGCTGCCGGGATCGAGGATGCCGCCGGGGATGCCGACCGGTTGCTTCGCTGGGCGAGCGGGTTCGATGGCGCTGCGCTGATGGCACGGATGACCGATGATGCCTCTGTCGAGGCACATGAACGCTTTCGGTCCGGCGTCGCTGCCCGCGCTGGCCGGACCCCGCTTTCGCATGTGGTCGGCGGTCGGATGTTCTGGGGGCGCTGGTTTCGGGTTACCCGCGATGTGCTGGACCCGCGCCCGGAAAGCGAGATCATGATTGCCGCCGCGCTGAACGCCGTTGCGGGGCGACCGCCGGTTCGCAAGGTGCTGGACCTCGGCGTCGGCTCCGGCTGTCTGCTCGGGACGGTGCTTGCCGAACTGCCGGACGCGACCGGCACCGGGATCGACGCCTCGCGCGCTGCGCTTGCGGTAGCGCGGGGAAACCTTCAGGCCCTTGACGTTGCTTCGCGCGCGCATCTGCGCATCGGCGACTGGCTCGACGGGTTGGAACAAAGCTTCGATCTGATCCTCTGCAATCCGCCTTATATTGCCGAGACGGAGCTGGCCGATCTGTCGCCCGAAGTCCGCGACCATGAACCCCTTCTGGCGCTGACGCCGGGTGGCGACGGCCTGGACCCCTATCGGCGGATCGCGCCCGAACTTGCCGCCTTTCTGCGCCGGGGCGGGCGGGCGCTGTTCGAGATCGGGCCAACACAAGCGCAAGAGGTTTCTGCGATCTTTTCGGCCTTTGGTTGGGCCGATCCGATCATCCATCACGATTTCGACGGACGTGACAGATGCCTTGAATACAGACGCGGCTGAAATGCCCCGCAGTGGCGGTCTCTTTTGCGATCATTTGGGGTTGTGATGTTGCGTGACGACAGATAGTCTTTACATGCCCTCGGTAATTCGGTGTTTGGAATTGCCTGCCAGGGCCGAGGGAAGAGACCCAAGAATGTATAGGGATGTCCGGTGTGCCACGTGCCGCCGGATGA
The DNA here is from genome assembly GCA_964352385.1 of uncultured Candidatus Planktophila sp. Taxonomy (GTDB): domain Bacteria; phylum Pseudomonadota; class Alphaproteobacteria; order Rhodobacterales; family Rhodobacteraceae; genus Pikeienuella. The sequence goes on along the minus strand of CAYGRU010000012.1, from coordinate 54,907 downwards.
CAAGCGCGCCACTTGCGGCGAGCGCAATCACCAGATCACCGACTGAGACATGATGTAATGAGACCTTCGCAGAAATCCGGTCGCTCACGCGGCAAAAGCAATCGCAACAGCAGCAATAACAATAACAACAAGAACGTTGGGCATTCGCCGAACCGCGTCTATGAAAGCGCAGGGCCGGAAGGCAAGGTGCGCGGCACCCCGCAGCAGATCATCGATAAGTATCTGACGCTGGCCCATGACGCGCAGCTTTCGGGCGACAGGGTGATGGCGGAAAACTTCCTGCAACATGCGGAACATTATGCCCGCATCCTTGTTGCCGCTGCCGAAGCCGCCGCCGAACGTCAGAACCAGCACCAGTCAAACCAGCAGCAGCCGGGCCAGGATAATGGCGATGGCGATGAATCCGGTTCGAACGACAATAACGGCAATGGCTCTGACAACGACGATGAAGACGAGGGCAATGCCGCGCTGGCGGATCGTCACGGCAATGGCAATGGTCGATATGGCGAACGGCGCGACCACGGCAATGATGGAAACCGGGATGGCAATCGCGACGGCAACCGGGATCAGAATCGGGGCCGCAACCGCAATGACCGGCGCGACCAGAGTGACGATCAGCCGTCCTCCGACGGGTTGGCGGCACTTGATGTCGGGCCTGATGGCGTATCCGATATTGTAGAGACACCGGAAAGCGCAGCGAAGCCCAGCGCCCCCCGCCCGCGCCGCCCGCGCCCCAAGGCACCACGGCCCGCAGCAGCCCCTGAGGGTGGATCGGCGGGTGGATCGGCTGAGCCGAGCCTTCCCCTGACGCCGTCAGAACCCGTCGAATAGACATCGAAATGGCAACAGGGGCGATCAGCCCCTGAATGCCCGCGCCAATGCGCAGAACTCTGTCAGTGACAGCGTTTCGGCGCGCCTCGTGCCGTCGATCCCCGCCTGGTCGAGCAATCGGGCCGGATCGCCCAGTGCCTTCAGGCTTTGCCGCAGCATCTTGCGGCGCTGGCCGAACGCGGCGGCAGTCACCGCCTCCAACGCCGCAAGGTCCGCCTCCGCGACCGGCGCGCGGGGGGTGATCGACACGATGGCGGAGGTGACTTTCGGCGGCGGGGTGAAGGCGCGCGGACCGACCTCGAACACCATGCGGGCATCGGCGCGCCACTGCGCCAGCACCGAAAGCCGCCCGAAAGCCTTGTCGCCGGGGGCCGCGACGATGCGCTGCGCAACCTCTTTCTGGAACATCAGCGTCAGACGCGACCACCAGGATGGCCACGGCGTTTCGGTCATCCAGCGGGTGAACAATTCGGTTCCCACATTATAGGGCAGATTGGCGATGATCTGCGCCGGGCCGCCAGTCAGATGGGGCCGGACATCGACCGCCAGCGCGTCGCCCGAAATCACGGTGAGGCGGCCCGGCCAACGCGCGGCAATCTCCTCAAGCGCGGGCAGGCATCGTTCGTCCCGCTCAATGGCGATCACATGTTTCGCGCCATTGGACAGCAAGGCGCGGGTCAGGCCGCCGGGGCCGGGGCCGATCTCCACCACCTCGGTTTCCGGCAACGGGGCACCCGACCGGGCTATCCGGCCCGTCAGGTTGAGGTCCAGCAGGAAATTCTGCCCCAGCGATTTGCGTGCCGCGAGGCCGTGCCGGGCGATGACATCGCGCAGCGGCGGCAGACCATCTTCGCTGAGGTCCCTGTTGCCGATGGTCATACCGGGGCCGCCGCACGCCGGGCCATTTCGGCGGCGAGGTTCAACGCCTCGATCAGGCTGGCAGGGTCGGCGATGCCCTTTCCGGCGATGTCATAAGCGGTGCCATGATCCGGCGAGGTGCGGATGAACGGCAGGCCCAGCGTCACGTTCACGCCGCGCGCGAAATCCAGCATCTTTACCGGGATCAGCGCCTGATCGTGATACATGCACAACGCAGCATCGTATTTCAGCCGCGCAGCAGCATGAAACATCGTATCGGCGGGCAACGGCCCGGTCGCCGCGACACCGTTTTCGATCAGGGCTTTCACGGCGGGAATGATCACCTCGATATCCTCATGCCCCATCGCGCCGCCTTCGCCCGCATGGGGGTTGAGGCCTGCAACGGCGATCCGAGGGGCGGGAATCGCGAAATGATCGCGCAGGGCGGCCGCGAGAATCATCCCCGTTTCCACGATCAGCGCGGTGGTCAGGCGTTCCGGCACCGCCGCCAGCGGAATGTGGATCGTGACGGGCACGACCCGCAGGCCGGGCGCCGCCAGCATCATCACCGCAGGCGCACCGCCCGCTAGCGCGGACAGAAACTCGGTATGACCGGGATAGGTGAAGGCCGCCCCGTCATAAAGCGCCTTCTTGTTGATCGGGATGGTCACGACCGCCGCCGCCTCGCCCGCGCGGGTCAGGCTGACGGCGCGCTCGATGGACCGGATCACCATTGCCGCATTCTGCGGATCGGGCTGGCCCGGTCTGGGTGGTGCCGCCAGATATTCCGGCAGGACCGGCAGCGCATCGCCAAACCGGGAATGCGCTTCGGCGGGCGATGCAATTTCTGCGATGGGGATGCCGCACGCGGCCAACCGCGCCGGATCGTCGATTGCGAAGAAAGGTGCGTCCACCGCGCCTGAAGTCCAAGCCTTGGCAAGAATTTCCGCACCGATCCCGGCAGGATCGCCCATCGTCACGGCGAGCGGGGCAATCTTCATCATGCGGGCCTGTCCACTGGTGCGCAAATCCTTGTAACAGGATCAGCGTCGCTCGATCAGGGCTTCGCGGCGCAGGTCCTGAAGGAACCCTTCCGCGAACCGCCCGAGCCGCGCCGCCCGGATCTGTTCACGAAGCTGATTGCGGGCTTCGTCATCGACACCGCCGGTTCGGTCGCAGACCACGAAAATTTCCGTCGTGTCGCCGGTCTGCACCGGGCGGGATGCCTGACCCGCCTGAAGGAACTGCACCGCGCCACGCACCGGGCCGGGCAGGGCGCTGACCAGTTTGCGGTCCAGCGATTCCATCGTCGCGCGGTCGCTCAGATCGGGAATGGATTCGCAGCCATCGACCTCGCCGCGCAAGGCCTCTGCCTGTGCCATCGCATCGCTGTCGCCGCCTGACACGGTGATCTTGCGAAAGCTCAGCTCTGCTTCGCGCGCCCAGGGCGCGGTCTCTTCGCGGCTGTCGGCAACCTGATAGATCGAGATACCGCCCGGAACCTCAAAGGGCTCCGTGATCTGACCGGCAGGTGTCGCGGCGATCATTTCACCCAGCGCGGGCGGCAGCGTCGTCAGCGGAACCCACCCCACATCGCCGCCATTCTGTGCCGAGGGGGTCTGGCTGTACCGGCGTGCCAACGCCGCGAAATCCGCACCACCGCGAAGTTCCGTGATGATCCGCTGCATCAGGTCGCGCGCCTGACCTTCCTGCCCCTGTCCGGTCGGCAAGGCGATTTCCGAAAGGCGGAAAGACTGCGTGCGACCGGACGCTGCCAGTTCGATTTCCTGATTCAGTTCCAGTTCCGATGGCGTGGCGCGGCTGCCATAGCGTGCGTTGATCAACTCGCGCCAGACGATCTGTGCGGCGAGGAAATCTTCGAGCGACGTTTCGCTGACGCCAAGGCTTGCAAGCTGGGCAAGGGCGGCAGTTCTGTCCATGCCGACCCGTTGCGAGAATTCGTCCACCGCTGCCGCGACTTCCTCTTCATCCGCGGTGAGGCCGAACCGCTCACCGGCCTGTTTGCGCAGACGGTCGTCGATCAATGCCTCCAGCGCGGCGCTGTTCAACTGTGGCCCCGGTGTTGCGCCACCATTGATCTGCAAGAGGCGGGCGCGCTGTTCGACATCATAATAAGTGATGACATCGTCGTTCACCACGACGACCGGCGCGAAGGCTGTCTGCGCCTCTGCGCCCGGCGTCGCCACCAGCGTCATGGCCGCGATGGCCGCCGCGCCGATGACCTGCATTTTCCGCAGTGCACCTGTCTTGAACATCATCACATCCTCCGTCCCGACTTGTTGCCGTCTTGACCTATTGCGCACCATAGGCGCAGGCACCTGATGCCTTGTCTGCGCTGCCAGTGCCAGCCCCGAACAGTCGCACCCTAAATCCGAAAGTTGTTCCCTCTGGGGCACTGAAGGATTCGGTGAACTGACGGCGAACATAAAGGTCGAGGCCCGCGCATTCATCCTCATAGCTCAATACCCCGCCTGCGGTCACGAATCTTTCCGCAATCAGGTCATTGCTGACATCGCCGCTGACGGTCCAGTTACGGTCCAGCGCCAACGCGGCCCCAAGGCTGATCTCTGACCGGTTGATAAGCGCGCCTTCCGCCGGGTCGGCTGCGACGAACAGATAGTATCCGAACAGCGACACCGGATCGTAATCCAGCCGCCCGCCGATTTCGGCCCGGTTCGCGGAAAATTCGTCCGACAACCGGAACCGTGTGCCGAACTCGAACCAGTCGTCATAGGACAGCGTCACCGCCGTCACATAATCGGACACATCGTCGGAAAGCCCGGACTGCGGCGAAAAATCCGTGTTGTCCGCGAACCGGAAAACGCGACCGCCCGACGCCCGCAGCCCCAGCCCACCAGGGTTGATCAACTCGTATCGCGCGCCGAGCGTGGCATAGGCCCCGGTTTCGAAACGGTCGAAGCCGGTGAAGCGGTCGGTCTCAAACAGGTTCATTTCGTCGAATTCGACCAGGACACTGTCTTCGTTCGGGATATCGCCATCGCGCAGGTCGGGGGCGACCACGAATTGTGCGATGGGTTCGATCACATGCGTCATGCCCCCGGCGTCAGCGCGGACAAAAGGCATCCGCGCCTCGATCCCGGCGCGGGGCGCAAGGCGGTAAGCTTCATCGTCAAAGGCCGCGTCGTCATTGATCTGATAGAGATCGGCGCGGGCCTCGGCAAAGCCGCGCAGGATCAGACCCGATGTCAGAATCTCCTGCCGCGACCAGTCCGCGCCCAGCGACAGACGGGCAATGTCGCGCCCATCCTCGCGCACCAGCGCGGTGCCATCCATCGACAGGCCAAGCTCGCCGCCGATCTGCGGCGTCGCCGTCACATGGCGAAGCGAGAATTCCGGCAGCACGAACGGGATGCGGCCCTGCGCCTCGCCGTTCCGCAAGCTCTGGATCGCGCCGACGCCGCCGGTGGCATAGCTCGCGCCATCATAGGCCCGGATGAACGCATCGGAATAGAGCCGGTCCTGATCGGTGTAATCATAACGGCGTAGAAACGGATCGTCGGCTGCAAATGCCACGTCGAACCCGGCGGTGACACCTTCATCCACCGTGAACAATGCCGATCCGAACCCACCGATCCGCACCCGCGCGTCGCGTCCATCGTCGCCATAATCGGTGAAACCGGAATAAAGTGTCAGATCGACCGTGCCGTTTTCATAGCGGCGGCGATATTCCGTCTCCAGCACAAACCCGTCTTCGACACTGACGAACGGGGTCAGGGTGACATCCGAAAATTCGTCGATCACCTGATAATACGGGGCCTTGAAATAGGGGCCATAGCTGCGGCTGCGGCCAATCTCCGGCGGCAGAAACCCCGATGCGCGCTCCACTTCCGGCGAGGGATGACGGAAATAGGGCAGGAACGCGATCGGCACGCCAAACACGTCAAGATAGGCGTCCTCGTAATGGATCTGACGTTCCTGTTGGTCGTGAATGATCCACTCCGCCCGGATGCGCCACAGCGGGACCGGGCGATCGGTGCAGACCTCGCAGGGGCTGAACACGGCCTTGTCGAGTATGTTGTAGCGGCCATCGACGCGCCTCGCTTCCAGCGCCGCTATCTTGCCGTTGCCCTCGATCACCCCGCGCGCGCCGGTCACGATCCCGTTGCGCAGCGATGTGTCGAGTTCGGTGGCATCCGCGTAAACCGTCTCACCCTGTTCCGTGCGCAGCGTGATCGCCCCCATTGCCGAAATGGTATCATTGCGGCTGTCATAGGTGATCTCATCCGCAGTCAGCGTCCGACCCTGATGAAACACCTGCACCTTGCCGCGTGCGCGCACGATGCCTGTCGTCGTGTCATAGGTAATTTCATCGGCGATCAGCGCGGCTGGGGACTCAGCTTCGGCGACGGCGCTGTCAGGCGGGATCACCGGACCGGATCCCGTGACCCTCGCTTCGGCATCAGCGTCGAAGGGCGCTGTCGTGGCAAGCACAAGGCAGATGGCCGCCGCCATCGTCGCCCACCCTCGCTGCCGCCGCGCCGCTGACCGCGCCGCCTGTTCATAGGCCGCCTTCATGCGCGACTCGCTCCCTCGTGTTTCAGCATCTGACTTAACCGGGGAGGGGAAGCGGCGGCAAGCCTCGCTGCGGCCTCAGCGGGCTAGGCACCCGCCGGATTTCGCGTTAGGCCTGTCGCAACCGAACATTCAACGCATTCCAGCGGAGTCATCCATGCCCCAGCCCGTAGAAATCGCTTTCATGTCCACTGATGACATTCCGATGAAGGACGTGAAAGGGGCTGTGGTTGTATTCACGCTCGATGAAGGCGCGCTCAGCCCCGGTGCAGCGGCGGCGGACAGCCTGACCGGCGGCGCGGTGGCGCGGCTGATTGCGGGCGACGATTTCAAGAAAAAGCCCGGATCGGTGAATTCGGTTGCGGTGCCGCAGGGCCTTTCGGCGGACAGCCTGCATGTCGTCTCGCTGGGCGCTGCACCGTCGGCGCATGACGCGCGCAAGGTCGGCGCGGCCATCGCCAAGGCGCTGGGGGTCAAGGCGGTCACCCTGTTCTGGGCGGGCGACAGCGCAACGCAAGCCGAAGTCGCCTTCGGCTATGCGCTCCGCCGCTATGATTTCGACATCTACAAGAGCGAGACGAAGGAACCTGCAAAACCGGGTGCCGTTCGTTTCGTCAGCGATGCCGCCGATGCTGTCGCGCGCCTGTCTGCCCCGCTCGCGGCGCTGGCGGAGGGGGTGTTCTTCACCCGCGATCTGGTGAACGAGCCTGCCAATATCCTGACCACCGGCGATTTCGCAGCACGGCTCGCGGCGATGGCGGAACTGGGGCTGGAGGTTGATATCCTTGGCGAGGACGAGATGCGCAAGCTCGGCATGAACGCGCTGGTCGCGGTCGGGATGGCATCGGACGACGAATCAAAGCTGGTGGTGATGAAATGGATGGGCGGCGGGGATGAACCGCCGCTGACCGTAGTCGGCAAGGGCGTGGTGTTCGACACTGGCGGCATATCGCTGAAACCGGCGGCGGGCATGGAAGACATGACGATGGACATGGGCGGTGCCGGGGTCGTCGCGGGCCTGATGCGGACATTGGCCCTGCGCAAGGCGAAGGCCAATGTGATCGGCATCGTCGGGCTGGTCGAAAACATGCCGGCCGGGAACGCGCAGCGCCCCGGCGATATCGTGAAATCCATGAAGGGTGACACGATCGAGGTGATCAATACCGATGCCGAGGGCCGCCTCGTCCTTTGCGATGCGCTCTGGTATGCGCAGGAGACTTTCAATCCTTCGGGCATCATCGACCTGGCGACCCTGACGGGTGCGATCATCATCGCGCTTGGCCATGAAAACACCGGCGTGTTTTCCAATGACGACGCATTCTGCGACGATTTCCTGAAGGCGGCGAAGACGGCGGGCGAGGGGGCATGGCGGCTGCCGCTGGGCGCGGGCTATGACAAGCTGATCAAATCGCGGCTCGCCGACATGAAGAACACCGGCGGGCGGCCTGCCGGGTCGATCACGGCGGCGCAATTTCTGCTGCGGTTCATCAAGGACGGCACACCGTGGATCCATCTCGACATTGCGGGCACGGCATCTGTGAAATCCGAAACCGACCTTGCCCCGGCAGGTGCGACGGGATGGGGCGTGCGCGCGATCAACCAGTTCATCGCGGACAAATATGAAGCGAAGTGAACCCATTCCAGTCAACGCTGCGAAAGCGGCGACCATGTTGACCGGAAACCGGCTCATTCATCATGAGGTCCCGGTTCAGGGCAGGGATGACAGCGGGCGATGACCGAAGTCCTGTTCTATCACCTGACCCAGACACCGCTGGAACAGGCGGTGCCGGGTATTCTGGAAAAATGCCTTGAGCGGGGCTGGAAAGTCACCCTCCGCTGTGGTTCGGCGGAGCGGGCGGAGGCGCTGAACCGATCCCTCTGGACGTATCGCGAGGACAGTTTCCTGCCGCACGGCATGGCACGGGACGGTGACCCGGCCCGCCAGCCGATTTATCTGACAGCGGGGGATGAGGTGCCGAATGGTGCCGATATCCTGTTTCTCGCCGATGGCGCAAGTGCGGCACCGTCAGAAATGTCACGCTTCATCCGCACCCTTCTGATGTTCGATGGCCATGACGAGGCATCGGTCGGTGACGCGCGCACGGCTTGGAAAGCTGTGACCGGGGCAGGATTGAAGGCCGTCTATTGGGCGCAGACCGATGCGGGGGGATGGGCGAAGAAGGCGGAAAGCGGCGGCTGACGGGCGAGACTGTGTCAGGCGCCCCCAAAACCATACGCGGCAATGCCATCCAGCACAAACTGCACCGCCAGCGCGCCCAGCAGCATGCCGAACAGCCGTGTCAGCACCTTGATCCCGGTCGGGCCGAGCAGGCGTTCGATCAACTCGGTTGCCAGAAACACCATGAAGGTGATCGCGAGCACGGCAGCGCCCGCCAGATAGACCGCGCCTTGCCCGGCGGCATCGCCCGGATGTTCGGATGTCAGCAGGATCATGGCCGCCAGCGCGCCCGGCCCGGCGATCAGCGGCGTCGCCAGCGGGAACACCGACGGATCGTCCCGCTGTTCTTCGCCCGGACGTTTCTCGCGCCGCTCGGTCCGTTTTTCGAACAGCATGTCGATTGCCAAGAGGAACAGCATCAGGCCACCCGCAATGCGAAAGGCAGGGATCGACACGCCGATGGTGGCAAGCGCCTTGTCCCCCGCAAGCCCGAAGAACGCCAGCAGCAGCGCTGCCACAGCAAGGCCGCGCGCGCCGATGATCGCACGGCGGCGAAGGCTGGCACCGGCGGTCAGGGCCGCGAACATCGGCGCAAGGCCGATCGGGTCGATCATCACGAAAAGCGTGGCGAAGGCGGTCAGAAAGGTATCAATCATCCGTTGTCCTTCCACTGCCTTGTCTCGACGGGGTCATGCGCAGCCATGCCATTGCTGCGATCGTTGCACGATCCGACCAAACACGCACGATCTGCCGGTCAGTCGGCGCTTTCCAGCTTTTCCTGTGCGTCCAGCCACATCGCCTCCGCCTTGGCGAGGCCCTTGACGATTTCCTTGCGCTTTTTCTGAAGTTCTTCGAACAAGTGCTTGGGTTTGGAGATATAAAGATCGGGATCGGCGAGCATCTCGTCGATCTTCGATTTCATTTCCTCGATCTTCGCAAGGCGCGCCTCAGCCACCTTCACCTGCTTTTGCAGGTCCGCGACGGTCGCCTTCTGGACAGCTTTCTGCTGCTTGGTCGGCTTCGGTGCCGCGTCTCTGGCCTTCTCGCGGCGAATGCTGCCCCGGTCGGAAAGCAGCAGCGTGCGATAATCGTCCATGTCGCCTTCAAAGGTCTGCACCTTGCCGTCATTCACCAGCCACAGCCGGTCGGCGCAGGCGCTGACCAGTTCGGCATCATGGGCGATCAGGATCACCGCGCCCTCATAGGCCGCCAGCGCCTGCGCCAACGCCTCGCGGCTTTCAATGTCGAGGTGGTTTGTCGGCTCGTCGAGGATGATGAGCTGCGGCTCATGCACCGTCATCAACGCCAGCAACAGGCGGGCCTTCTGGCCGCCGGACAGGCTTTTCACCGCGTTGGTCGCGATGTCCGCGCCGATCCCCACCGCGCCGAGGCGGGCGCGCAGCTTTGCCTCCGGCATGTCGGGTTTCAGGCGGCGCAGGTGCTGGATCGGATTTTCATCCTCCATCAACTCGTCCGTCTGATGCTGGGCGAAATAACCGATGCGCAGCTTTGCCGCGCGGGTTTCATCCCCCACCATCGGCCTCAGCCGCTGCGAAATCAGCTTGGCGAAGGTCGATTTGCCCTGACCGTTCGCCCCCAGCAGCGCGATCCGGTCATCCGGGTCGATGCGCAGCGAGATGTCGCTGAGGATCGGCTTGCCATCGTAACCGACCGTGACCTTGTCGAAGGCGATGATCGGCGGTGAAAGTTCCTCGCCCGCCTTGAACGAGAACGGTGCGACCGCACCTTCTGACACGCCCGAAATCGGCTCCATCCGCGCCAGCATCTTCAGGCGGCTTTGCGCCTGCTTCGCCTTGGCGGCGGAATAGCGGAAGCGGTCAACGAAGCTTTGGATATGAGCCCGCTCGCGCGTCTGCTTCGCGGCGAAGGCGGCATTCTGTGCGGCATCGGCCCGGCGCTTCGCGTCGAAATCGTCATAGCCGCCAGTATATAGCGTCAACTTTTTCGACTGGAGGTGCAGGATCCGGTCAACCGCCCGGTTCAGCAGCCCCCGGTCATGGCTGATGATGATCGCCGTCGCCGGATAGCGCGACAGGAAGTTTTCCAGCCAGACCGCGCCCTCAAGGTCGAGATAGTTGGTCGGCTCGTCCAGCAGCAAAAGGTCGGGGCTGGAAAAGAGCACCGATGCCAGCGCGACGCGCATCCGCCAGCCGCCGGAAAATTCCGACGCGGCACGCGCCTGCGCCGCACTGTCGAAGCCGAGGCCGGACAGGATAGAGGCTGCCCGCGCCTCCGCCGAATGGGCCTCGATATCCGTCAGGCGCAGCTGGATTTCGGCGATGCGATTGGGGTCGGTGGCAATTTCCGCCTCGGCCAGCAGCGAGGATCGCTCACGATCAGCGGCAAGCACGATGTCGATCAGCGGATCAGGGCCTGCGGGAACCTCCTGCTTCACGCCGCCGATGCGGGCACCCTTCCGCACCTCGACCGACCCGGTATCGGGCTGGTATTCGCCCTCGATCAGCTTGAAGAGCGTGGTCTTGCCGGTGCCGTTCCGCCCGACAAGCCCGATACGGGATCGGTCGGGCGCGCGCATCGTCGCGCCCTCGATCAGGCGGCGTCCGGCAAGCGTAAAGGTCAGGTCTGTGATCGTAAGCATGGGGCAGGGGATTGGGGGAGGGCGCGGCCAAAGTCAATCCGCCACAATGACCGCATCACCAAGCGCAATCGGGCCGGGAACGATCACCTCCGCCGTCCACCCGCCGTGACCGCGCATGGCATTATAGGCCCCGAAACCCATCACCTTTTCCATCCGGCTGCAGGGCGCGCACGGGCCGGTCAGCCGCAAGGTCGCGCCACCGATGCGGATATCCGCGCGACGCAGGGCGGAAAGGTTGATGCCGGAGACGACAAGATTGCGGCGCAGCACCTCCGGCGTCACCTCCGCCAGACCGGCCAGCGCCGCGATGACCGGCAGATGTTCCGCCTGCATCAGCGTGATGGCGCGTTTGCCGGGGGCGGGGTGATGGTCGCCCTCCAGCCCGGCAAATGTGATCTCGGCACGTTGCGGCGTGACGATTTCCGCCTTGCGCGCCGTCCGCAGGCCAATCCAGTCGAGCCGTCCGGCCTGCGCGTGCCGCCGGATCAGGTTGGTGAGGATATATTCGTCGGCCAGAATCAGGCCTGTGCCGCCGCCGCGACGAAATCAAGACGATCCTGGCCAAAGAACATGTCCTTGCCGACAAAGAATGTCGGGGCACCGAACGCGCCGCGCTTCACCGCCTCGTCCGTCGTAGCCTTCAGGCGCTGCTTGGCGTCGTCGCCCTGCGCCGCCTCGATGATCGCCGCGCCATCGAGACCGCCTGCGGTCAGAACCTCGGTAATCACTGCCACATCACCCACGTTCTTGCGGTGGTTCCACATCGCCCGCATGACCAGATCGACATAGATCGGGAAATCCGCTGTCCCCTCCAACGCGGCGGCGCCGCGCATCAGGTAAAGCGTGTTGATCGGGAAGAACGGGTTCATTTCCAGCACGACACCCCAGCGCGCGGCCCAGCGGCGCAGGTCGGTGGTCATGTACTTGCCCTTGGCGGGCACCATGATCGGTGATCGGTTGCCGGTATCCTTGAACACGCCGCCCAGAAGGAACGGGCGATGGATGACCTTTACGCCCGCCTCTGCCGCCACACGGTCGATCTGGGTCCACGCGAGATAGGCAGACGGGCTGCCAAAATCGAAAAAGAATTCAATATCTGTCGGCACTTAGAAACTCTCCGTCCAGGGGCGCAGGTCGATCTCGTGGGTCCACGCATCGCGGGACTGGTTGTGCAGCATCCAATAGGCTTCGGCGATGCTGTCCGGGCTTATGATACCGTCCTCCGCCTTCATCGCATAGCGGTCCGGAAAATTGTCCCGGATGAAGGCGGTGTCAATCGCGCCGTCGATGATGCTGTGGGCGACATGGATGCCCTTCGGCCCAAGTTCCCGCGCCATCGCCTGCGCCATGCCGCGCAGCGCGAACTTGGCGGCGGCGAAGGCACCGCCCCCCGCGAACCCCTTCACCGAGGCGGAGGCACCGGTAAAGATGATCGTTCCGTGGCCGCGCGCCGCCATCCGAATCGCGGCCTGCCGTGCGGTCAGATACCCGGCATAGGTGCAAAGCTCCCATATCTTGCGAAACTTGCGTTCCTCCAATTCCAGAAACGGAAAGCGGACATTCGCGCCGATGTTGAACACGAAGGCCTCCACCGGCGCGATGTCGCGCTCGATCGTCTCGAACAGGGACATGACATCGGCCTCGATCCGGGCATCGACGCCGAAGGGCACGCAGCGACCGCCTGCCGCGCTGATCGCGGCTGTCAGATCAGCCAGATCAGCCAGATTGCGGCGGACGGGGCAGGCGATGAACCCCTCCCGCGCGAACCGCCGTGCCACTGCGCCGCCTGTGGCATCGCCGGCGCCGATCACGACGATGGCCTTGTCGGTCATGGGTCAGGCGCCCTCCACCAGCACGAATTGAGCCTCCGCTGCACCATCGCGCAGCCCTTTCGCCGCCTGATAGACATCGGAATAATAGCATTCCTTCGCCGCTGCGTAGGTCGGGAATTCAACCACCACGATCCGGCGGGTTTCCTCCTCGCCCTCGGCGGTATGGGTCTTGCCGCCGCGAACGATGAACTTGCCATCGAAGGCGCCGATGGCGTCGGGGCTGACGGCCATGTATTTCTTGTATTGCTCCAGATCGTCGATGCGCACGCGCGCGATGATGTATCCCTTTGCCATGCTCTCGATCCTTTTGTCCGGTGTGGTTTGCAACCACGCGCAGGAACCTCACCTTGGCGGGCGCACAATGTAAAGTCTTTCGCACGATGCGCTCGTCCTGGGGGCGTCCATTTGCCCTTCTGCATCCCACCACTAGGCTGCGAAATGACCTTTCCTGCCCTGCGCGGCCATGATAGCGACCCGCGCAAGACAACCGGGGCCAGACGGCCCAGAACCCGAAGGACCAATCTCATGGCGATCCAGCGCACATTCTCCATCATCAAACCGGACGCGACCAATCGCAACCTGACCGGTGCCATCAACGCGAAGTTCGAGGCTGCGGGCCTGCGCATCGTGGCACAGAAGCGCATTCACCTGACCAAGGCACAGGCAGAGAAATTCTATGAAGTGCACGCGGCGCGTCCGTTCTATGACGAACTCTGCACCTTCATGTCCTCCGCCCCCATTGTGGCGCAGGTGCTGGAAGGCGAAAATGCCATCGCGAAGAACCGCGAAGTGATGGGCGCAACCAATCCCGAAGCCGCCGATGCGGGCACGATCCGCAAGGAATTCGCGCTTTCCGTTGGTGAAAACTCGGTTCACGGATCTGACGCCGCCGAAACCGCGGCGGAAGAGATCGCCTATTTCTTCTCAGGTCTCGAACTGGTCGGCTGATCTCCCGGCCAGACGTCTTGAAAGGGCTGCGCCGCGCGCGGCCCTTTCTGTTTTCGGTTCAGGCGACGCCGCCCAACATCGCAGCAATGGCAGCCTCAACCCCGCCCGGCGCATAGGCCGCGCCCATATGCGCCAGCGCCAATTCGATGGACCCGAGGGTGCCGAGCACCATCGGCGCATTCACATGCCCCATATGCCCGATGCGGAAAGCGCCGGTCGGGGAAATGCCCAGCCCGATGCCCAGCGTCACATTCAGTTTGTCCTCTGCGATCTTGCGCAGGACAGAGGCGTCCAGATCGCCGGTCAGAATCGTCGTCACGGCGTTTGAACGGGCTTCGGGCACCAGCACGTTGAATTCCATCGGCCCCGCCTTGCCCCACTGCGCCACGGCGGCGCGGACACCTTGCGCAAGCGAAGCATGACGGGCCCAGATCGCCTCCATCGTTTCTTCGAGCATCATGTCGAGCGCCTGACGCAGGCCGAACAGGTGCTGCACCGGCGCGGTGCCGTGGAAATGCTGATAGAACATCTCAGGCTCGCCGCGCGGCAGCCAATCCCAATGGGCGCGGCCGCGTGTCAGGGTCTTGCTGTGCGCCCAGGCTTTCTCCGATGCCCAGACGAGGCCGAGGCCTGGCGGCGTCATCAGGCCCTTCTGCGATCCGGCGATGGTCACATCGACGCCCCAGGCATCCATTTCGAACGGCACACAACCGAGCGAGGCCATGCAATCGACCTGCAACAGGGCAGGGTGCCCCGCCGCATCCATCGCGGCGCGGATCGCGGGAATATCGTTCAGGATGCCGGTCGCGGTGTCGATCTGGCAGACCATGACCGATTTGATTTCATGCGCCGTATCGGCCCGAAGCCGCGCCTCCACCACGTTCGGGTCGATCGGGCAGCGCGGCGCGGCGCTCAGCAGTTCCGGCTTTGCGCCGAGCGTTTCGGCGATTTCGGCCCAGCCGATGGCGAAACGCCCCGTTTCCAGCACCAGCGCCTTGTCACCGGGATCGAGCGTGTTGCTGACCGCAGCCTCCCACGACCCGTGGCCATTGCAGATGTAGATCATCGCGTAATGGTCTGTGCGCGCGACCTTTTTCAGATCGCGGATGATCGTCGCCGTCATGTCGATCAGCGGCCCCTCATAGATGTTCACACCGGGGCGGTGCATGGCCCGCAGAACTTCATCGGGAAAGACCGACGGGCCGGGGATCGACAGGAAGGCGCGGCCATTGGCGAGGGGCATGGGAATCTCCGTTAAGGGTGGCGGATCGTCCACACCGTTGCGGATAAAGTAAAGCCAGCCTCAATGGTCCAATTGTCGCTCATCTGTGCGGTTCGGGTTCACATTATGTGATGAGGACCGGGCGTTGATTGCATCCGTGCGCCACCGGAGGCTCATAGCCAAGGCTGCCAATGATCGGCTTGGCATTCTTCATGTGGCGGGCCACCAGCTTTTTCTGAAGTTTGCCCTTCGGGCAGAACCGGCTCATCTTCGGGTGGGCGTCATGGGTTTCAAGGTCCGGGAAGATCGTGATGATTTCCTCGCGGGCTTCCAGTGACAGCATCCTGAGCGCCTCCGGCCCTGTGAACAGCGTCTCGGACGGTGTGCCTTCGGCAAGAATCATTTCATGCTGATCCAGCAGAAGGTGACAATATTCCACCTCGCTCACCTCTTCATCGACAAAGACGCCGGGAAGGCCGGTCAGGTTGATTGCGGGAACGATGACTTCGCGCTTCCCGAACATCTTTTCGGCGATCACCGAAGACACCATCATCCTGTGCTGACGTGACACCAGTAGATCACGCCTCGGCAGACCGTTGCCCAACGCCATTGCGGTGATCCTGACGGGCCTGAGCTTTCGGTTGGCTTTGAGATCGGCGGGGCCAAAGCGGCGCTTCCCGGCCCAGAGCACCTGTTGGTATTCCCTGTCGAGAGTCACGACGAAATCGCCCGGCCTAATATCCCGGATTGCAACCGGCCCGCGGCGGGTTTCGATCATCGTGGCCCCGTCGAAACAGGGAATGCCGCCCAACTCTCCGATCGTGCCGCCTTCGGCATCGTCATTCTCCGGCTCCAGCGTCAACGATCCGTCACCGCGCGCAAAATCGTTCAGTTCGGGATCGTTCATGGCAAAGGCAACGCCGCTGACGGTGTTTCCACTCGTCAGATCGCCCGCGTCGAGAACCTTGAGCGTCTGACCGGCATATGTCGTCGTCAGAAAGGTCTGTGTGACCGGGTCCCAGGCACGTGAAACCAGAAAGGCCTTGTTGGAATCGAGCAGGCCGAATGCGAACACATCGGCCCGGTAGAACAGGCCGGTTTCCTGATCTTCCAGCACAAGGGTGTAGTTATATTCGACATTCGTGAGGAAACCGACCGCAACGCCGTTGACGGTTCCATTGGACAAGATCGGAAGCGATGGTCCATCGCTCAGAACTATATTCGGATTGAAGTCCAGCGTCGTGGTTGCGCCGTTGAACGCCAGCGTATCGCCCGCATCGACGAGGGTGGAACTGTCGCCGGTGCTGTTTACCAATTCCGACGCGCCGGTGCCAGACACCGAGCCATGTTGAAAGAACGTTACCTCCACCATGTGGCGACCCCCATGCCAACGCCCGTTGCAGTGGTGGTCAGGGGATTGGTGCCACCGCATGTGATGCGGGATGATCGGGTCATCTGACCTGAACAGGTGGCGTCTCGGTGATGGAACGGGACCTGCATCATTGATTGCCTCTTGATCCGCTTTCACGCAGTTCTTGCGTTGCGGGCCGAGGAGCTATCATTTGATGGACAACAATCTGTGGAGATTATCGTTTCAGTTTTAATGGGTTGGGAGGTTGCGTCGGGATGGGGCCGGTCATTTTGACGCCTGTCGCTCTGCCCAGATGGAAATAAAGGAAGGGATTTGGAGGCGAGTAGGAGAATCGAACTCCTGTTCACGGATTTGCAATCCGGTGCGTAACCACTCCGCCAACTCGCCGCCGGGGGTGGGCAGGACCTAGCGTCTTGCCGGTTCTTGTGCAAGCCCGGTGAAAGACAATTCTGGCGGCGCGCGTCAGCCGAAATGCCCCAGAATGCTGCGCAACTGCGCCATGATCCGGTCGGGCGCGCAGTGGCGGCGCACGTCCGCCATCACATCCAGCCCGGCGCGCCATTCGGCGCTTCCGAACGCGTCCTGCGCGTGGCGAATACCGTCGATGATATCCGGTTCCGCTGAAGACCGGATCAGGAAGGGATAATCGCCGCCCAGAACCTCCGCCGCGTCATCGGCATCGGCGTTCACGATGATGTTGGCATTGGCCATCGCGGCGTTGAACCCCTTGGTGAAGGGTTTGAACACCTTCTGCACCTCGTCGCTCGGGCGTGGCCGCACCGCATAATGCAGGTTGGAGCGTCGCATCGCGCCGAGGATATCGGGGAAACTCCGCCCCGCCTCGACCGCTGGCGCATCAACCATATCGCGGAGCATAGCGGGAATCGTGGTGTTGGCCCGCGCGCCGAAATATCCGACCCGCAACCGCGCATCGGCATAGCGGGGCAGGGGATGAAGCCGTGGGTCGGCGTGATGGGCCAGAAGGCGCACAGCACCGGACAGCCCGGTGCCACCCGCTGCGATCATCCCCTGCAAGGCGCGATATCCCGAATGGGATGCAGCGATATGCAGGTCCGCGACCCGCATCGCGCGCCCGGTCATTGCGGCATCGACATGGTCGATGCAGATGCCGCGCGCGGTCTGCCTCAGCGTTTCCACCTCGTCGTCATCCAGTGTTTCGACTGACTGTTTCAGGAAGATGAGGATCGCGCCTTTCGTCCGTGCCATCGCTTCACGGCGCAGGCGCACCCGGTCGGATGGTGGAATGCGTTCAACGGCAAAGTCATACTCAGCGCCCAGATGTCGCCTGGCCATTGCGCAAAGCTGATCGCAGCGCATCAGTTTCGATCCGAGCCCGCCCTGCGCGGTGCGGTGCATGAACAGAACGCGGCGGCGGATAGGCAGAGATGTCATTCTGTCCGGCATTGCTATTGCTTGTGCGAAACGACGCCTTAAATCTCAAACAAGAACAGAGGATTAACCACGCCAATGACGGCCATGCAGATCGGGAAGGTCTGCTGCCGCGACAGCGGGGCCGTTGCGGCCCCGGCTTTGCTGTGGCAAGAGGAAACTGTGTTTGCGAAGAGTTCCGAAAGGTGCAGATCATGTCCAGCTTTTCCGCTGCCAGAACGGCAATGGTCGACCGTCAGGTGCGCCCCTCAGATGTGACGAGTTTTCCGATCATCGACGCCATGCTGCGCATCCCGCGCGAACGGTTCGTGCCGGTGCAGCGGCAGGCGGTCGCTTATTGCGATGGTCCTGTCGCGATGGCGGGCGGGCGGGAAATTCTGGCGCCGCGCACTTTCGCCAAGATGCTGGACGGGCTGCGGATCGGGCCGGATGACCTCGTGCTCGATATCGCGCCGGGCTATGGATATTCAACCGCCGTCATGTCCCACATGGCAGCGGCGGTCATCGCCATCGAGCCGGACGAGGCACTGGCCGCTGCGGCGTCCGAGGCGCTGACCCAGCTTGAGATCGACAACGCGCTGGTGAAATCGGGCGCGGCGGCGGCGGGCGACCCGGCCCACGGCCCTTATGATGCGATCTTCGTGAACGGCGCTGTCGGTGCGATGCCTGCGGTGCTGTGCGAACAACTGAAGGATGGTGGCAGGCTGGTTGCCATCGAGACGCGCGGCGCGCTCGGATGTGCGATGGTCTATGTGCGCACGGGCGACCGGATGCAGGCCCGCCCGCTGTTCGATGCGACGGCGGCCATTTTGCCGGGGTTCGAGCGGGAAGAAGAGTTTGCATTGTAATGGCAAAGCGCTTGCCTAAATGTCTGATTCGCGTAGTTTGACGCGACATTAACTGTGAAAGGCGCAAGAGTTATGGCTCTTTCCTCATGTGGGGCTGTAAGACGGCTTCTGCTAAGCAGTGTCGCGTGCGCGACAATGGGCATCGCCGCCTTTGCCCATGCCGACACGCTGGAACAAGCGATCGCCACGGCCTATGCCAGTAATCCGACGCTGATTTCCGCACGCGCCGGTCTGAAGGCGGTTGATGAGGGCGTGCCGCAGGCGCGCGCCGGGATGCTGCCCAATGTCGATGCGACGGCGAGCGTCGGGGTGAACCGATCCACCGTGAACGGCCCGGCCACGGGGTCTGAGACGGAACCGCGATCGGTCGCGCTGAACGCGTCTCAGGTGCTTTACGATGGCGGGCGGACCTTCAACGCCATCGACGGCGCTGTTGCCGGCGTCGATGCCGCCCGCGCCCGGCTGACGGACACGGAACAAACGATCATCCTTCAGGTGGTCAATGCCTATGCCAACGTCATTCGTGACAGGCAGTTCGTGACACTGGCCGAGAATAACCTCCGTCTCATCAGCGAACAGCTTCGCGCCGCACAAGACCGGTTCGAGGTCGGCGAAGTGACTCGCACCGATGTCAGTCAGGCGCAGGCACGGCTTGCGCAGTCCGAATCGGCGCTCGCGGCGCAGGAAGGCGCGCTTGCGCGGTCCTATCAGCTTTACGGGCGCATCGTCGGGGCGCCTCCGGGCGATCTGGCGGCGCTGCCGCCGCTGCCGCCTTTCCCGCCCACCCTGGCCGATGCGGTGCAGGAGGCGATGGACAGTCACCCCGCCATCGCCGCCGCGCGTTATGACGAGGAACAATCGCGCAGCGATATCGCGGTGGCGCAAGGTGTCCTGCTTCCGACCGTGTCGCTGAGCGGCTCCGTCAGCTATTCCGAAGATCAGAGCGCCGGATTGTCCAGCGGCATCACGTCGGCACAGGTGCAGGTGCAGGCCCGCATACCGCTCTATCAGGGCGGGGCGGCCTATTCGGGCATCCGCCGCGCGCAAGCCGTGCAAAGCCAGCGCATGTCGCAGATCCACGAGGTGACCCGCCAGATCCGCGAACAGGTCGAAAATGCCTGGACCGACGTGGAAACGTCTCGCATCGCCATTCGTGCCGGTCGCCAGCAGGTTGCGGCGGCGCAGGTCGCCTTTGACGGCGTGCGCGAAGAGGCGAAGCTGGGCGCCCGCACGACACTCGACGTGCTGGATGCGGAACAGGAATTGTTGAATGCCCGCTCCGATGTCGTATCATCGCTGAGGGATGAATATGTCGCCAGCTTTTCGCTGCTCGCCGCACTGGGGCGGCTGACGGTTGCAGGGCTTGGAATCAATGTCGATCCTTATGATCCCGGCGTGAACTATGAGGCCGTGAATGACCGGAAGTTCGGTTTTGAACGCGACGATCTGACGACATGGAAATCCACGCTGACCCCCTGAGGTCAGCACATTGTAACGCGTGATAGGCACCGGGGGTGTTTGGTGATGGCCGAGAACAACGAGAAGGACGACCGCTCGATGAGCGAAATCCTCGCGTCGATTCGCAAGATCGTGACGGACGAGGAACAATCCCGGCAATCGGCAGCTGAAGAACGCCGTCGCCGCGAGGCGGAGACCGGCGGCGAAGTGTTCGTTCTGACCGGCACCATGCGATCCGATGCACCGCTTGAACTTTCCGCCGCCGACCTTGTTCATCCTGCCGCATCCGCCCCCGCCGCATCTGCCCCGGAAGCCATTGCCGCCGAGACCGTCGATTTTCTGCCCGCGCCGGGCCTGACCGAGGATGAGATCGAAGCCATCGTCCGGCGGGTCGTGCGAGAGGAGCTTCAAGGCCCGATCGGCCAGCAGATCAGCCGCAAGGTCAAGGCATTGATCCGCGACGAGGTGGTGAAAGCTCTGCTTGAGGAAGAATCGCTGCTCTGATTCGGCGCTGGATCGCCCTGCGGTCCACCCGCCGCACTTCCCCCTGATCGCGCCACACGGTATGCAGCATCCAAAGCTGCACAGCCGGAAGCGAATACCATGACAATGAACAAGAATTTCGAACCCGCCGACGCCGAAGCGCGGATTTACGCGGCATGGGAGGCCAGCGGAGCCTTTGCCGCCGGTGCCAATGCACGCGACAGCAAGGACAGTTTCTGCATCGTCATCCCGCCGCCGAATGTCACCGGATCGCTGCATATCGGTCATGCGCTGAACAATACCTTGCAGGACATCCTGATCCGCTGGAAGCGGATGCAGGGGTTCGACACGCTCTGGCAGCCGGGGCAGGACCATGCGGGGATCGCCACGCAAATGGTGGTGGAGCGGCAATTGAATGCCGAGGGCAAGAAGCGCACGGATTTCACCCGCGACCAGTTCATCGAAAAGGTCTGGGCGTGGAAGGAACAATCGGGCGGCACGATCATCGGCCAGCTCAAACGCCTCGGTGCCTCCTGCGACTGGTCGCGCAACCGCTTCACGATGGACGAGGGGCTGTCGGAGGCGGTGCTGAAGGTCTTTGTCGATCTTTATGACAAGGGCCTGATCTATCGCGGCAAGCGGCTGGTGAACTGGGACCCGAAATTCGAGACGGCGATTTCCGATCTGGAGGTCGAAAGCACCGAAGTCGACGGCCACATGTGGCATTTCAAATACCCGCTGGCGGGCGGCGAAACCTATGAATATGTCGAGAAGGACGAGGACGGAAACGTCACGCTGCGCGAGACGCGCGATTACATCTCCATCGCGACGACACGGCCCGAAACCATGCTGGGCGACGGCGCAGTTGCGGTGCATCCGGAAGATGAGCGTTACGCGCCAATTGTCGGAAAACTTTGCGAAATTCCGGTTGGGCCAAAGGCGCATCGCCGCCTGATCCCGATCATCACCGACGAATACCCGGACCCGACTTTCGGATCGGGCGCGGTGAAGATCACCGGCGCGCATGATTTCAACGACTACGGCGTCGCGAAGCGCAACGGCATTCCCTGCTATCGCCTGATGGACACGAAGGCGGCAATGCGCAGCGATGGCGCTCCCTATGAAGTTGAGGCTGCGAAGGCGCAGCGGATCATCGAAGGCGCGACATTTTCCGAGGCAGAGATCGACGCGATCAATCTGGTGCCGGAGGAATATCGCGGGCTGGACCGGTTCGAGGCGCGAAAGAAGGTGATCGCCGCGATCACGGAGGAGGGGCTAGCAG
The DNA here is from genome assembly GCA_964352385.1 of uncultured Candidatus Planktophila sp. GTDB lineage: Bacteria > Pseudomonadota > Alphaproteobacteria > Rhodobacterales > Rhodobacteraceae > Pikeienuella. The sequence continues at coordinate 33,010 of CAYGRU010000012.1, read as the reverse complement.
TAACAGAAACTATCACCGACCTAGAAAGAATTGGAGGCGCTAGCCTGCCTGATGGATTGGTCGGTTTTCAGATCACCCCCACGAAAGAAATTCCTTACGTCGAATCCAAGAAGATCATGCAGCCCTTCGGCGATCGGTCAAAGGTCGTGATCGAACCGATGCTGACCGACCAGTGGTTTGTTGACGCGGAAACGCTGGCGAAACCGGCGCTGGACGCTGTGAAGTCCGGCGAGACAAAGTTCTTTCCGGACAACTGGGACAAGACCTATTTCCACTGGCTGGAGAATATCGAGCCGTGGTGCATTTCGCGCCAGTTGTGGTGGGGGCACCAGATTCCGGTTTGGTATGGTTTCAGACCGAGTTCGGAGGGTTCGGGCGTAGCAAGCGTCAGGCCTGGTGAAAACGAATTCTTTTGCGCCCCAACTGAAGCCTACGCCTTATCTTCTGCTCGTAAATACTACGATCAGGATGTGGAGATCGTTGCGGATGAGCGCGAGGCGTATGAGCGCTTTCCAGAACTTTTCATCGCAAAGAAGATGCCTATCTGGCGCGACCCCGACGTGCTCGACACCTGGTTCTCCTCCGCCCTCTGGCCCTTCTCGACCCTCGGCTGGCCAAGTGCCACGCCGGAACTTGAAAAATACTACAAGACCGATGTCCTCATCACCGGCAATGACATCATCTTCTTCTGGGTCGCCCGGATGATGATGACGGGGATCGCGTTTCTGGACGAGGTGCCGTTTCATTCCGTCTACATCAATTCCATCGTCACCGACGCCAAGGGCAAGAAGATGTCGAAATCGGTGGGCAACGTGATCGACCCGCTGGAACTGATCGACCAATACGGCGCGGATGCCGTCCGGTTCACGCTGGTCAGTCAGGAAAGTCAGGCCCGCCGCCAGCTTCGCCTGTCGGTGAACAGCGTCGAGGGTGGGCGCAATTTCGGCACCAAGATCTGGAACGCGGCGCGGTTCGCCGAGATGAACGAATGCGCCTATGGTCCGGATTTCGACCCCGCCTCGGTCACGCAGACGGTCAACAAATGGATCGTCGGCGAATCCGCCAAGGCGCGGATCGCGGTTGACAAGGCGCTGGACGAATATCGTTTCGATGCGGCGGCGAGCGCGCTTTACGCCCACACATGGCGGGTGTTCTGCGACTGGTATGTCGAGTTTGCCAAACCCCTGTTGCAGGGCGAGGACGAGGCCGCAAAGGCGGAGACCCGCGCGACGATGGCATGGGCGCTGGATCAGGTGCTGATCCTGCTGCACCCGGTCATGCCCTTCATCACGGAGGACCTTTGGGCCCAGACCGGGACGCGCGCCAAGCCGTTGATCCATACCGATTGGCCGGAATATGGCGCGGAGGCGATTGACGAGGAAGCCTCCGCCGAAATGGCCTGGGTGATCGGGCTGATCGAACAGATCCGGTCGGTGCGGATGGAAATGAACGTGAACGCGGGCGCGAAACTGCCGCTGACGCTGGTCGACCTCGACGCCACGGCGCGCGGGCGGCTGGACCGGAATGCACCGTTGATTCAGTGTCTTGCACGGATCGAGACGATGACCGATGGCCCGGCTGCGAAAGGCGCGGTCACGCTGACGCTGGAAGGCGCCGTGATGGCGTTGCCGCTGGCGGGGATCATTGACGTGGCTGTCGAAAAGGCGCGGCTGGAAAAGGCACTGGCGAAGATCGGCAAGGAATCGGGCGGGCTGAAGGCAAAGCTGTCCAACGAAAAGTTCCTCGCCAGCGCGCCGGATGAGGTGGTCGCCGAACAGCGCGACCGGCTCGCGGCGGCGGAGGCGGAGGCGGCGAAGCTGGAAACCGCGCTCAGCGTGTTGGCGGAACTGGGGTAGGGCGCAGCGCCCAGAGCGTGACCAGCGCCAGCAGGAGGGCGATGAAAACAAGGTCGATCCACACCAGCAGCAACATCGCCGCCGCATCCTGTGGCCAATGCCAGAGCGCGAGACCGGAGAAGTAATCGCCGGGCGAGACGAACAGGATCGCCGACAGATTCATCCCGAAATGCAGCCCCCACGCGAGGCCGAGCCCGCCGGTCTTTGCCGTCATCAGCGCAAAAATCAGCCCGGCCATTCCGGTGATGATCATCACCGTCAGCGTGTCGCCGGGGGCGGCCGGGTTCCAGTGCAGGGCCCCGAACAGGGCAGACGGCAACACCGCCCAGATCAGGGGAGAGCGGAACCGCGCTGCAAGTTGCTGCAATAGATAGCCGCGAAACAAAACCTCCTCCGCCCCCGTCTGGATCAGCAGCAGCGGGATGGCGAGCGCGACGCCGGTCAGCCATGACGACAGTGACGCGATGCCCCGCACCGGAGTGCCGATGATCGCGGCCCCGATCACGCCGGATATGATTGCAACCCCCAGCGCCAGCGCGAACCCGGCGGCGAAGGGACGCAAACCCTGCGCGATGCTGCCGCCGAACAGCGATGCGATGCTGCGCCGGTGCAAAAGCGGCATCGCCACAGCAAGCGCCACCCACCAGAGGATGAAGGTGGACAGGGCGGCCAGCGCGCCGCTGCGGGTGTTCAGGCGCGCCATCCCGTCCGCCGTGACGAGATCGACACCGAGCGCAAGCATCGCCGCCCCGATCCCGACACCGACCGCAGGCAACAATGAGGCCACGATCACCAATGTCATCACTGTCCGCCATATTGCAACGCGTGGCAGCGCCTTGGCGCAATACCGCTCCAGCGCGGCGGAGCGCAGGCCGCTCACACCCGTGCCCTGTGCCGAATGGCGCGCCCCGTGACCGCCACAGCGCATAAGCGATTGAGGCCGCGTTGGTGCGCGGCTAGTGTCTGCAAAAGCGATGGGTGCAGGGGCATGAATAAACTGTTCAGGATCGGGGTTGCGGTGCTGTGCCTCAGCATCCTGACCGCTTGCGCGCCGCCGGGCAAGATGCGCCGGGCAGAGATCGGGCAACCCCTGTCGGACCAGTATCTTCAGATCGTATCGGTAAAGCCGGACCTGGTGGAGGTGGACGCCGCCGGGCGCACGGTGCGCGCCGCTGCGCCTGACGGATTCTGCATCCCGGTCGATTCCATCCAGACCAGCAAGGCCGCCGTCTTTCTGGTGATGGGGGCCTGCGGCGGCAACGGCGGGCCTGATGCCGGGGTTGTCAGCCTTTCCATAACCTCCGGCCCGATGCCGGGCGGGCTGGACGAGTTGGAGCGGTTTCTGAACAGCGAGACAGGGTTGAGGGGGCTTGGCTATGGCGGCGATCTGGAGGATCTGTTCCTCTTGGGCATCAGCCGCGATGAGGGGGCGCTGATCGCGCTCGTGCAGGATCGGAGCGAATTTGGGCCTGCTTTCGCAGATGAAACCATCTGCCGCGCCTTCATGGAACTGAATGGCAGAATGGCGGTGCTGACCATCCTCACACCACGCACTGCCCCAAGGTCAGAGGCGGAATTGCAGGAAACGATTCGCACCATCATGGCCGGGCTGGCGCGCGAGAACGCCTGAGGGGTGGGCTGTCAGGTCAGGTTCCACCATTCAGCCGGGTCCGATCCCAGCGGATGCGGCGGGCTGCGCCAATCCGCCGCCTGTTCCCTGAACCCGTAAGGCGGCGCGAGCGATCCGACATGCCCGAACGCAGTGTCCATGAAGCGAAGATATCCCGCCGCCTCCGCCTCCGCCCGCGTCGGGTTGCGATCCGGCGGCGATGGCTCCGGCCCGATCCGGTCGGCCATATCCCAGAGCCACATGCCGGTGCGCGCCAGCGAGGTTTCGACCACCGCGCCACCCCCGCCCAACGCCCGCGCGCAGAGGGCGCGCACGGCCCCATAGGCCGACAGGCACCCGGTCAGATAATCGAGCGGCTGACAGGCGAGCCGGACCGGCCTGTCACCCGGACGATCCGGCGCGGTCAGCCCGATTCCGGCCTGGACATAGCTGTCATAACCCCGCCGTCCGCCCCAGGGCCCGGCATCGCCAAAGGCGGACAGGGTGACAACGACCAGATCGGGGTTGAGTGCCGTCAGAGCCGCCGTGCCGAACCCCTTGGCATCGAGCGCGCCGGGGCGGAACCCGTCGATCAGCACATCGGCATCGCGGATCAGCGCCCGCAGCGCAGCGCATCCTTCATCGGTGCGCAGATCGGCATGGGCGGCGCGCTTGTTGAAGCCGGTATCAATCACCAGCGGCGCGATATGCGGCAGGTCCGGCGCGGAAATCCGCAGCACATCCGCGCCCAGCTCGCCCAGCGCCCGCCCGGCCATCGGCCCTGCGATGACGCGGGAGAGGTCGAGAACACGCAGCCCGGACAGCGGGCGCAGGCCGGGGGCAGGGCGCAACGGCGCAATCTGCGCAAGGCCGCTGGCGGTGATCGCAACCGGCGGCACCGCCGACAGCGCCGCGAACTGGCCATGCTGCAGCCACGTCGCACGGTCCCGCAGCATGATGCAACACAGGCCCCGGTGCTGCGCCGCTTCCTCCGCCTCCGCCGCGCGCCAACCGGACAGCGCCTTTGTCATGCTTTCGCGATCATTCGCGGTTTCGAACACCGCCAGCAGCCCATCACGGTGATGCGGGAAATTTGCGTGCAGATAGACATATCCGCCATCGCCGCACAGGTAATAACCGGTCAGCGGGTCCCAGGTGGCGGGGGCGGTGCCATCGACCGTCAGATATTCGTTGCCCGCCAGCGCCAGACCTGCAAGGCGGCGGTCGGCGAACGGCGTCAGATGCCGCCCGTTACGCAGCCGTGCCAAATCGGCCGCCGCCAGAGCCAAAGCGCCATAAGAGGCAGCCGCAATGTCAGACACCGGCAGGGCGGAGGCGATGGCAGAGGGGCCGTCGATGATTTCCAGTCCAGCCGGATCAGGCACCGGCCCGGTGGCGGCCCAGCCCAGAATATCGCCAATGACCGCCGCGCAAGCCGGGTTCATCATATGTCCAGATCAATCCAGATCGGCGTATGGTCCGACGGCTTTTCGCCATCGCGCGGCGCGCGGTCGATCTCGCAGGCCGTTAAACGATCCGCCGCCTGCGGGGTCAGCAGGAAATGGTCGATGCGAATGCCGTGATCCTGCCGCCACGCACCCGCCTGATAATCCCAGAACGTATAGCATCCGGCGTTGTGATTCAGCGCCCTGAACGCATCGGTAAAGCCGAGATTGACGATCCGCTGCCATGCGGCACGGGTTTGCGGCAGATAGAGCGCATCTTCGGTCCAGACTTTCGGGTTCCACGCATCCTCTGCCTGCGGGATCACGTTGTAATCCCCCGCCATCAGCGCGATGTCCTCGCTCGCCAGAAGATCGACCGCGCGGCGGTGCAGGCGGTCCATCCACGCAAGCTTGTAATCGTATTTCGGCCCCGGTGCGGGATTGCCGTTCGGCAGGTAAAGGCCGCAGATGCGGACCGCGCGCGTGGTGCCCGAAATCGTCGCCTCGATCCAGCGCGCCTGTTCGTCGCTGTCATCGCCGGGAAGGCCGCGCGTCACATCCTCGATCGGGTGACGCGACAGGATCGCGACGCCGTTGAACCCTTTCTGGCCGTGGGTTTCGATATTGTAGCCAAGATCCTCGATCGGCTCGCGCGGGAAACCGTCGTCCATTGACTTGATTTCCTGCAATACCACGACATCGGGCTTCGCCTCGGCCAGCCAGTCGAGCAGCGCCGGAAGGCGGGCCTTGATGCCGTTGATGTTGAAGCTGGCGATGCGCATGGCGAAAACCTTAGGGGCTGCTGTGACGGGCGGCAAGATCATCCGGCGAGGCGGTGTCGGGTTCGGTCAGGAAGGCGAGCGCCGCATCAACGCTGCGCTGATGATAGACGATTTCGCGGTGGCCAAGGCCGGGCATGTCGATCAGCCGGACATTCGGCATGGCGGCGAGGCGCTGCGCCTCGGCATAGTCGATCTCGGCATCATCCGGTGCGTGCAACAGCAGGATCTGCGTCGGCAGATCGGGCCAGATCCGCAACCCGTCCAAATGGTCGATGGGGTTCCCTGACGAGGCCTCGATGCGCGCGATGAACGCGTGGCGGCACCGGGCGGAAAGGCCGAAGGCGGCGCAGAAATCGTCGGTCACGGCAGACAGGCGGGATGGGGAAGCGATGCAGACGAAACGGCGCGGCACGATCCCGCTGTCGGCCAGTAATCCGGCAACACCGCCGCCATAGGAATGACCGATGAAGATGTCGGGTGTTCGCCCCTCCGCCGCCAACAGGTCCGCTATCGCGTGCGCGGCGGTCGGTGCATCGGTCTCGCGTCCCGATGATGCGCCATGCGCGGGCAGATCGGGCACCAGAATGTCAAAGCCCGCGTCACGCAGGGGCCGGATGAAGGCCGCCATCGCCCGCGCATCCGCCGTCCACGCATGGAGGAGGAGTGCGAGCGGCGCGGATTTCACGCCACTGGCAAAACGATAGCACCGCAACGTGCCGCCGGTGACCGGCACATCGAACGCCTCGCCCTCGTGCAGAATCTCCGCCGCCGCTGCCAGCAGAACACGGGTGCCGGTATCGAAGCGCCGCGCGATGTCCGGGCGGCGATAGAGCGAATGGGCGAGGCCCGCCACCATCCCCGGCGCGATGCGGCTGAGCGCGCCGACGGACAGGCGCAGCCATCGCGCAGCCCCGCTCATTGATGATCCGCGATGATCGTGAGGAAGACCGGGCCGAACCGTTCCGCCTTTTGCGGCCCCATTCCCGAAACCCGCGCCAGCGCATCCAGCGTGGCCGGGCGTTCATCGGCGATCTTGGCCAGGGTGGTGCGGGTGAGGGACAGGGGCTTGTCCTGCCCGTCCGCACCGCGCATCAGATCGACCTGTGCCGCCTGCAAGGCATCGAACAGGCCGCCGGTGCCGCGCGCGGCGGCCTTCAGCCGGGTCGGATGTTCCGGCATCGCCGCACCGCGCAGCACCTCGAGGAACGCCTCGCCATAGCTGCCTAGTTTCTTGCCGCCGACGCCGTAGCAGGTGGCGAGGTCATCAAGGTTTTGCGGTTTCTTCGTTGCCATGTCGATCAGCGTGCGATCCGCGAACACCACATAGGCAGGCACGTTCTGCTCGCTCGCCAGCCGGGTGCGCAGCGCGCGGAGCGCGATGAACAGCTCCTCATCCGCAGCCTCGACCAATGCCGCCGGGGCGGTGCCTGCGCTGCGGGCGGTGGTGCGGGCGGCGACGGCATCCTTACGCATCTCGATCTTCGTCTCGCCGCGCAGAACGATCCGTGCGGTTTCGGTCAGCCGCCATGCCCCGAACCGTTCCGGGTCGATCCATGTCAGGCCCAGCGCATAGACCTGCCGCATCGCGCCGCGCCACCATTCCTTTGAATAGGCCTTGCCCATACCAAAGACGTTCAGTTTGTCATGGCCCGCGCGGGTGACCTTTTCCGTCACCTCGCCGCGCAGCACCGATATGATGTGATCCTGGCCATATCGTTCTTCGGTGCGGTAAATGGCGGACAGCGCCATCTGCGCAGCCTCGGTTCCGTCGAACAATTCCGGCGGCGTGTCGCAAAGGTCGCAATTCCCGCAAGGCGGCGAGTCCTCGCCGAAATAGGACAGCAGGATCTGGCGGCGGCAGCGCGGTGCCTCCGCCAATGCCAGAAGGGCGTTCAGGCGGGCGTGATCGGCGCGCTTGCGGTCGGCGGGGGCCGGGCTTTCGTCGATCCGCATCCGCTGAAGCTTGATGTCGTCGAGACCATAGAGCGTCAGCGTTTCCGCCGGGGCACCGTCGCGCCCGGCGCGGCCGATTTCCTGATAATAGCTTTCCATTGATTTCGGCAGGTCGGCATGGGCGACCCAGCGAATATCCGGCTTGTCGACCCCCATGCCGAAGGCGATGGTGGCGCAGATCACCAGATCGTCCTGCCGCTGAAACCTGTCCTGCGTGATCTGGCGCAATTCAGGGTCGAGCCCGGCGTGATAGGGCAGGGCGGGGATTCCGGCATCGCTCAGCGCCTTGGCCAGCACCTCCGTCTTGTTGCGCGACGCGGCATAGACGATGCCGGACCGGCCCTTGCGGGCGGCGGCAAAGTTCAGCAATTGCTGGCGCGGGCTGTTCTTGGCGGCGAATGCCAGATGGATGTTGGGCCGGTCGAAGCCATAAAGGAATGTGCGCGGCGGCGCTGTGAACAGCTTGCGGATGATCTCCGCCCTCGTTTCCTCGTCCGCCGTGGCGGTGAAGGCCGCAATCTGCGGATTGCCGATGCTGGCCCGCAAATCGCCGATCCGCAGATAGTCAGGGCGAAAATCATGCCCCCACTGGCTGACGCAATGGGCCTCGTCCACCGCCAGAAAGGTGACATTGGCACGGCGCAGCAGCGGCGCGGCGGAATTCAGCCGCTCCGGCGCGAGGTAGAGAAGTTTCAGCGCCCCCCGGTCGATGGCGTCGAAGACATATTCGTTTTCCTGTTCGTCATTGGCGGATGTCAGCGCCCCCGCCTCGACGCCGACTTGCCGCAATGATTGCACCTGATCGCGCATCAGGGCGATCAGCGGTGAGATGACCAGCGTCAGCCCGTCACGGCGGATCGCAGGAAGCTGAAAGCATAGCGATTTGCCGCCCCCGGTCGGCATGATCGCCAGCGCATCGTCACCCGCGAGAATCGCCTCGATCACCTCCGACTGGCCGGGGCGGAACCGGTCGTAGCCGAAGGTCGATTTCAAAAGGGTTCGGGCGATCTGCATCGGGCGGTTTTGGCGGTTTTGGGTGGCCATGCCAAGGGGCAGGGGGCCGGTTTATCGTCGCGGCGGCTACGGTGCGACCCATCGCCCGGACCAGCCGTTCTGGGATCGATCAAAGATCGCCCGCCGATGGCCGCCCTGCCTGAGGTCGAGATGGTCGATGCGGCTGATCCGCATGTCGACAGCGCAGAAATGTTCGCGCCCGGCATCGGGGTCGTCGGGCGCTTTCATGCTGATGTCTGGGTCGCCAAGCTCGGGCAGGCGCAGCGGCGTGCCGGGCGCGTAGGCATGGCGATAGCAGATCCGCGATTGGGCCGCGCTGGCTGCCCATGCCGCCTCCTGCACCGCGCCGCTGCTGTGCAGAACCGCTTCGCCTTCGAGCCGGATCTGAATGCCTGCGCCCATGTCATAGGCGAGCACCGACACGCGATCATCCGCCTGCATTTCCGCGAATTTCGGTGCGCGGGTGTCGGTGTTGAACCCGACGCTGCCCGCCTTCGCATCCAGCCTGCGGATCACCACTGTGCGAATCTTCGGCGCGCCGTCCATGCCCAGCGTCGCGAGATAGATCATGCTGAAAGGCGACCGGCCAGGGGCGACACCCTCGTGAAGCGCGGCCCAGACGGGGGAAATATCGGGGAGCTGCTGATCCATGCCGATCAATCCCTTTGTGCGACCAAAAGAACGAGCTCGAGCGCCTGAATGATGCTGAGCGCCCTGACCGTTGCCCGCCCCGGTGCGCCGAATTCCCGCACGATGCCTACCGACGCCCCGCTGCGGGCGGCGACGTGAAAACAGACCAGCCCTTCCGGCTTGAACTCCGATCCGCCCGGCCCGGCAATGCCGGTGATCGCAACAGCGATGTCCGCGCCGGAATGCGCAAGCGCGCCCCGCGCCATCGCCTCGGCCACCTGCGGCGACACTGCGCCATGTGCCTCGATCAGGGCGGGCAGCACGCCGACCATTTCGGTCTTGGCGGCGTTCGAATAGGTCACAAATCCCCGGTCGAGCACCTTCGACGATCCGGCAATATCCGTGACCGCCCCCGCCACCAACCCGCCGGTGCAGCTTTCCACCGTTGCCAGCATCAGGCCCTGCCCACCAAGCGCGGTCACGACAGCGGCGGCGCGGGATTCGATATCCGCCCTCATCCGAACCACCCGTGGGATATCGCAGCGGACAGCAGAGTGATGAGCGCGGCGAGGCCTGCGGCAGCAAGGTCATCGCCCAACGCGAATCTCGTGCCAAGGCGGCGGACTGGCGGCAGAAAGCGCATCAGCGTGAACATGACGAACCCGCCCACAACCCCCGGCCAGGGAAAGACATGCGGCGCGACACCCGCGAACCACAGCCCGCCGGACAGGGACCAGAGCGCCAGCATCTGCCCGGCGAAAATGTCCGACACAGGCGGCACCTTGGCCAGCGGCACAGCCCACCAGACAGCCGAAATGACGCCGGTGGTCGCGACCGCCACCAGCGGAAACCCGCCCAGCCTGTGCAACAGCCAGACCATCGCCAGCGCGATCAGCGATGCGGCGATCCCCGAAACACCGCCAAGGCGGTGCAGGCCGAAGCCACCCGCGATCATGTTGGCAGCGGCGATCACAGCGCCACCGCGACCGAGGCCATCGCCGCGATCCCTTCCTCGCGCCCGGTGAAACCGAGCCTTTCCGACGTTGTCGCCTTCACGCTGATCCGGTCCCGCTCCACCGCCATGATCTCCGCCAGACGCGCGATCATCCGGTCGGCATGGGGGGTGATCTTCGGTAATTCGCAGATGATCGTCAGGTCGCAGTTCAGCAACGTGCCGCCACGCAGCCGCAACCGCTCCATCGCCTTTTCAAGGAAGATGGCAGAAACAGCCCCTTTCCATTGCGGATCGGAAGGCGGGAACCAGCGCCCGATATCCCCCTCCGCCAGCGCGCCGAACAGCGCATCGGTCAGCGCATGCATCGCGACATCGGCGTCGGAATGGCCGGACAGGCGTTTCGTGTGCGGAATCTCGACGCCGCACAGGATCACCGCATCGCCCTCGACAAAGGCATGCACGTCATATCCCTGTCCGACCCGAATTCCGGTCATCGTCATGCCAAGCTGCCTTTCCGCCCGCGCAAAATCGCCGGGAGTCGTAATTTTGAAGTTTTCAGCCGGACTTTCCACAAGTTTTACCGAAAGGCCGTGCTGACGTGCCACTTCGGCATCATCTGCGACCAGAGCGTTCGTGTTGGCGCGATGCGCGGCCAGAATGTCCTGAAACCGGAACCCCTGCGGTGTCTGTGCCCGCCAGAGGTGGTCGCGCGATACAGCCTCGCCGCAGATCGTGCCATCGGCGCGACGAAGCGCATCGACAATCGGCACCGCCGCAAGCGCACCGGGATGATCGTCAAGCGCTGCGATGACGGCGGCAATGGTTGCGGGTGTGACGAAAGGGCGAGCCGCGTCGTGGATCAACACTCTGTCCGGGGCGGTCACCGACAGCGCCTCCAACCCCGCGCGCACGCTTAGGGCCCGTTCTTGCGCGCCGAACACCGGCGGCAGCAGACGATCATCGGTGATCGCGGCGGTCGCCTGTTCATAGTCAGGCATGTGATCTGGGTGGATCACGACGCAGACATGGTGGATCGCGGGCGCCGCGAGCAGGGCGCGGATGCTCCGTGCGATGATGGGCATGCCGCCAATGGGGCGGTATTGCTTCGGCAGACCGGCCCCGGCCCTTGTGCCCTTACCGGCTGCGACGATCAGGCCTGCGACAATCATCTTCCAGTCACTCCCCTGCGTGATTTTGCCGAACCCTATGGGTCGCATTGCGTTGCAGCAAGAGGGCCGCTTGAACAACCCGGCGTCTGACGCTACGTTCCCCCCGAACTGCTTAATCCTTGGGCACCATGTCAGCGATCATCGACCAGATTCTGCATAATAATAAGGCGCTGCTTGCGCCGATGGCAGGAATTACGGATTTGCCCTTCCGCAAGCTCGCATTGCGGCATGGCTCCGGGTTGGCAACGTCCGAGATGGTCGCGGCGGGCGAGTTGATGACCGGGCGCGCTGCGACCCTTGCCAAGGCTGAAATCGACCCGGATGCGGCATTCCCCTCCGTCCAGATCGCGGGGCGGGAGGCAGCGCCGATGGCGCTGGCCGCCCGTATGGCCGAGGACGCAGGCGCGGCGCTGATCGACATCAACATGGGCTGCCCCGCCAAGAAGGTGACAAATGGCTGGTCAGGCTCCGCCCTGATGCGGGAGCCGGATCACGCGCTGCGCCTGATCGAGGCGGTGCGGGGGGCCGTGACCGTTCCGGTGACGCTGAAAATGCGCCTCGGCTGGGATACCGGCTGCCTGAACGCGCCTGACCTCGCGAAACGGGCGGAGGCGGCGGGGGTCGCGATGGTCGCGATTCATGGCCGCACCCGCCAGCAATTCTATACCGGCACGGCCGACTGGACGGCGGTCGCCGCCGTAAAGGCCGCCGTCGCGATCCCGGTGATCGTGAATGGCGACATTGTCGATCTTGCGAGCGCCCGCGATGCACTCGCCCGGTCTGGTGCCGATGGCGTGATGATCGGGCGCGGCGCGCAGGGCGCGCCTTGGGTTCCGGGGCAGATCGGTGCGGCACTGGCAGGACGAACGCCCGCCGCCACGCCGACCGGCGCGGCGCTCTGCGATCTCATTGTCGCGCATTACGAGGCGATGTTGTCCTTCTATGGCACGACGCTCGGCCTTCGTGTCGCGCGCAAGCACCTGTCCTGGTATCTGGGCCGCTTGCCTGATGGTGCGGCCCTGCGCGCGCGCTTGATGCGCATGACGGCACCCGATGAGGTGATCGCAGCGCTCCGCGCCGATCTGGCCACAGCAGAAGCCGACGCGGAAAGGAAAGCCGCGTGAGCCTTCTTGCCAATATCTGGGGTCTGTTGCCGCTGCCTGCATTCATCATCAGCGGATCGAACGAGATTTCTGCCGTGAACGGGGCCGCCGAAGTGTTTCTGCGCACCGGCGAGGGCTCGATCCGGAGCAAGCAGGCAGCGACCGTGTTTGGCGAGGGCACGCGGGTCATGGCGCTGATCGACCGCACGCGACGCCCCTCTGCCACCGCATCCGACCACAATGTCGAATTCCCGTGGCCTGGCAAGGCGAACGAGATTGTCGATCTGCTTGCAGCATCGGGCGAAGACGGCACAGAGGTTCTGCTGATCATCCAGCCCCGGTCGCTGGCCGAACATATCGACCGCAGCCTGACCCATCGCCATGCCGCACGGTCGATGAGCGGGATGGCGGCGATGCTGGCGCATGAGATCAAGAACCCGCTCGCCGGTATCTCCGGCGCGGCGCAGTTGCTGGAAATGAACGCGGTCGATGACGACATCGCCCTGACGCAACTGATCCGCGAAGAGACGAAGCGGATCGAGACGCTCATCAACCGGGTAGAGGCATTCGGCGACGGTGCCCCGCTGAAACTGTCGCCGGTGAATGTTCATGACATCCTCGACCGCGCGAAACGATCCGCCGCTGCCGGGTTCGCCCGCCATGTGCGGTTTCACGAGGAATACGACCCGTCCTTGCCGGAGGTCCCGGGCGACGCCGATCAATTGATTCAGGTGGTGATGAACCTCTTGAAGAACGCGGCCGAGGCGACCCCAGCCGTTGGCGGCGTCATCACGCTGCGCACTTCGTTTCGGGCCGGGGTCGCGATGGCGGGGCCAGGGGGCAGGCGGGTCAGCCTGCCGCTACTTATCCAGATTTCCGACAATGGCAGCGGCATTTCCGACGACATGCGCGCCGATATCTTCGAGCCGTTCGTGACATCGAAGGCCAAGGGCAGCGGCCTCGGCCTGTCGTTGGTGTCGAAGATCATCGCCGACCACGGCGGTGCGATCGACTGCGTGTCCCGCCCCGGATGGACATCGTTCCGCATGCGCCTGCCAATCTGGCGCGGCGCGCTGCCCGCACTTTCAGATGCAGAGGCCTGACATGTCGCTTGGAACCGTCCTTCTTGCCGATGACGACCGGTCGATCCGAACCGTGCTGAATCAGGCGCTGACGCGGATCGGCTGCCGGGTGCGCACCACCGGGTCGACATCGACCCTTTGGCGGTGGGTGGAGGATGGCGAGGGCGATCTGATCGTCACCGATGTGATGATGCCCGATGGCGATACGCTGGACCTGTTGCCCGCGATCCGGCGCAAACGGCCCGATCTGCCGGTGATCGTGATGAGCGCACAGAACACCGTGCTGACCGCCATCCGCGCGGCGGAGGCCGGGGCCTATGAATATCTGCCAAAGCCGTTCGACCTGAAGGAAGTCATCTCGCATGTCCGCAAGGCGCTGGAGGGCCGGACACCGAATGGCGCCAGCGGCGAGACGGCAGCGCCGCAAAGCCGCGAGGAAGGCCTGCCGCTGATCGGCAGATCGCCCGCGATGCAGGATGTCTATCGCATCATGGCGCGGCTGATGAACACCGATCTTTCGGTGATGATTACCGGCGAAAGCGGCACCGGCAAGGAACTGGTCGCGCGCGCGCTGCACGATTTTGGCCGCCGCAAGGCCCGCCCCTTTGTCGCCGTGAACATGGCGGCGATCCCGCGCGAATTGATCGAAAGTGAACTGTTCGGGCATGAACGCGGTGCCTTCACCGGCGCGACGGAGCGGGCATCAGGCAAGTTCGAGCAGGCGCAGGGCGGGACGCTGTTCCTCGATGAAATCGGCGACATGCCTTATGATGCGCAGACCCGCCTTTTGCGGGTGCTTCAGGAAGGCGAGTTTTCGACCGTTGGCGGGCGCAAACCGATCAAGTCCGACGTGCGGATCATCGCCGCCACCCATCAGGACCTGCGCGGCCTGATCCACGAGGGCCGGTTTCGTGAGGATCTGTTCTATCGCCTGAATGTCGTGCCGTTGCGCCTGCCGCCGCTGCGCGAACGGATCGAGGATATTCCCGACCTCGCCCGCGCGTTCCTGCGCCGGGCAGAGGCTGTCGGCCTGCCGCACAAGACCATCTCGCATCAGGCGCTGGAGGTGTTGTCAGGCCAGCCCTGGTCGGGCAATGTCCGCGAACTTGAAAACCTGATGAAGCGGCTCGCGGCGCTGTGCGCCGATGACATGATCGACGCCGCCGTGGTTGAGGAAGAACTCGCAGCCCGCCCGTCATCGGCGGTGGAGCCGCAGCCGGTCATGGGTGAAAGCCTCGGCGCGGCGGTAGAGCATCATCTGACCCGGTATTTCAGCCTGCACGGCGACCAACCGCCCCCGCCCGGCCTTTACGACCGGGTGTTGAAGGAAATCGAGATGCCGCTGATCGCGCTGACGCTGATGGCGACACGCGGCAATCAGTTGAAGGCGGCTGATGTGCTGGGGATCAACCGCAATACCCTGCGCAAGAAGATCAAAGACCTTGACATTCCGGTCACACGCGGCAAGAAACTGATGTAAGAACGCAACAGTTCGGGCCCTATGGCATCATCAAATTCATCATCCGCGTCCGCCCCCCTTCCTTCGTTGGCGGAGCGCGTTCTCGCCTTTGCGCCCGGTGCCCGCATCAACAGCGGCGCGCTGGTGGTTCTGGTTCTGTTTGGCCTCGCATTGGCGGGGACCACGGCGGTCATCATGAACCGCGCGGGCGTGACGCCGACCGCCGTCAATTACATTCTTCTCGCCGACCTCGCCTATATCTCGCTTTTGCTGGCGATGATCGGTCGCCGGGTCTGGCTGCTGCTTCGGGCGCGGCGCGAACACGCGCTCGGCGCGAAGCTGCATCTGCGGCTGGTCGGCATCTTCGCCATCGTTGCGCTGGCCCCGACCATCATCGTGGCCGCCTTCGCCACCCTGTCGGTGAATGTCGGGATCGAGACATGGTTTTCCGGTCAGGTCGGATCGGTTGTGCGCAACTCGCTCATCACCGCGCAATCCTATGCCGAGGAACATCGCCGGTCGATCGAAGGCGAGGTTCTAAACATGGCGAATGACATGAACCGGGCGGCGTCGCTCGGCATTTCAGACCTTGCGCTTGCCGATATCCTGCGCCGTCAGCAGGCGCTGCGGCGTTTCCCCGAAGCGTATCTGATCGACGGCAATGGCGAGATTCTGGCGCGCGGGGATTTCAGCTATACCTTCACCTATGACCGGCCGACCGATGTGCAGATCGCGGCAGCGCGGGTCGGCAATGTTGTCGTGGTCGAAGATCAGGAAAACAATGAACTGCGCGCGCTGGTCTATCTGACCAACTACATCGACAGTTTCATCTATGTGTCGCGCCAGGTCGATGGCGACGTTCTGCTTCTGCTCGACAAGACCGCCGCGACGGTCGCGCTCTACAATCAGACGGAGGCGGCGCGCGGGCGCATCCTGTCGGTATTCGCGTTGATCTATCTCGGCTTTGCGTTGCTTGTCATCACCACGGCGGTCTGGCTCGGCCTCTGGATGGCGGAGCGGCTGTCGCGCCCCATCGGTGCGCTCGCGGCGGCGGCGGAGCGGGTCGGGGAGGGGGATTTCGACATCAAGGTGCCGGAGGAGAATACCGGCGACGAGGTGGCGCTGCTGTCCCGCGTCTTCAACCGCATGACGGCGCAGGTGAAGGGCCAGCGCGACGAGTTGATGGCCGCCAATACCGAAAGCGAAGAACGCAGAGGGTTCATCGAGGCAGTCCTGTCCGGTGTGTCGTCGGGTATCATCGGTCTCGACAAGACAGGGGGCATCGAGATGATGAACGGCTCGGCCCAGCGGATGATCGGTGCCGGCAAGGTGCTGCCGGCTGAACTGGAAAGCGCGTTCAAAACCGCGCAGACATCGGTGACCGGCGCGGCACAGCAACAGGTCACGGTCACGCAGAATGATGGCAGCCGGGAATTTCTGGTACGGGTTGCGGCGCGATCCCCCGATGACCTGTCGCAAGGCTATGTGATGACGCTGGACGATCTGACAGCGCTGGTCTCGGCGCAGCGCGAGGCCGCATGGGGCGATGTCGCCCGCCGGATCGCACACGAGATCAAGAACCCCCTGACCCCGATCCAGCTTTCGGCGGAACGGCTGCGCCGCAAGTTCGGCGCGCTGGCGGGGCCGGATGAGGCGAGTTTCAACCAGTATACGGATGTCATCATCCGGCAGGCAGGCGATATCCGCCGCATGGTCGATGAATTCTCGAAATTCGCCCGGATGCCGGAGCCGGAGGCGCGGCCGGAGGATCTGGCGCAGATTCTGCGCGATGCGGTGCATCTGCAACGATCCGGTCGGTCCGATATCGAATATTCACTTACAGGCGCGGATGGCCCCATCACCCTGAACTGTGACCGGGGCCTGATCTCTCAGGCATTGACCAACATTCTAAAGAATGCCGCAGAAGCTATTGATGACAAGATGGAAAAGCTGCCCAATAATCCGTTCAAGGGGAAGATCGACGTGCGCCTGTCGGTCGATGGCCGATCCGCGATCATCGCGATTTGCGACAACGGCATCGGTCTGCCGCTGGCATCGCGCGCGGAACTGACCGAACCCTATGTGACGACGCGGGAAAAGGGCACCGGCCTTGGCCTTGCGATCGTCAAGAAGATCATCGAACAACATGGCGGGGCGCTCCGGCTTGAAAATGCTGACCGGTCACCCGATACCGAAGGCGCGCCCGGTGCCCGGATCGTCATGACCCTGCCGATATCCGTGGCACAGCAGGAAACCGGATCATGAGCGATATTCTGATTGTAGACGACGAGGCGGATATCCGCGACCTGATCGGCGACATTCTGAAGGATGAAGGGTATGGCACCCGCACCGCGAGCGATGCCGATGGTGCCCTCGGCGCGGTCGATGAAATGCCGCCCGACCTCATCATCCTCGATATCTGGCTTCAGGGCAGCCGGATGGATGGGATCGAGATCCTGAAATCGGTCAAACGCGACAATCCTGATGTGCCTGTGGTCATCATCTCCGGCCACGGCAATATCGAGATCGCCGTCGCTGCCATCAAGCAGGGTGCCTATGATTTCATCGAGAAGCCGTTCAATACCGATCAGCTTCTGGTCGTCGTGCGCCGGGCGCTGGAGGCTGGGCGTCTGCGGCGGGAAAACGCCCGCCTGAAGGCGCTTGAAAGCAAGGACATGACCATGATCGGCAAGGGTCATGCCATATCGGTGCTGCGCGGCCATCTCGACCGGGTGTCGCGCGCCGCGAGCCGTGTGGTGCTGACCGGCCCGTCCGGGTCGGGCAAGGAGGTTGCCGCGCGGTACATCCACGCCCGGTCGGCCCGCGCGCCCGAAGCCTTCGTCGTCTCCAACGCCGCCACGATCGAACCGCATCTGATGGAGGAGGTTCTGTTCGGTCGATCCCGCGACGATGGCCGACTGGAAAAGGGGCTGTTCGACCGCGCCCACGGCGGCACGCTGTTCTTCGATGAAGTCGCGGAGATGCCGCTCGGCACGCAGGCCAAGATCCTGCGAATCCTCGTCGATCAATCCTTTTCGCGCCCCGGCGGCGGCGAGATCGTCCGCGTTGATGTGCGACTAATATCCGCCACCACCCGCGATCTGAAACAGGAAATCGCCGAGGGACGGTTCCGCGAAGACCTTTATCATCGCCTGAATGTCGTGCCGATCGAGGTGCCACCGCTGGATGCGCGGCGCGAGGATATCCCGGAGCTTGCGGCGCATTTCATCGACCTGATTTCCGCGCAACAGGGTCTCGCCAAACGCCGCTTCACCGAAGAGGCCATTGCAGCGTTGCAAACTTTTCGCTGGCCCGGAAATGTCCGGCAGCTTCGCAATCTGGTGGAACGGCTGATGATCCTCGGCAGCGAGGGCGAGGATATTTCGGCGGCGGAACTGACATCCGACCGGGGCAGGGGGCAGTCATTGGGGGCAGAAGGCGGCATCAGCGCCACCCAGGCCAGCCTACCCCTGCGCGAGGCGCGCGAATTGTTCGAGCGGGATTACATGGTCGCCCAGATCAACCGTTTCGGCGGCAACATCTCGCGCACCGCCAATTTTGTCGGTATGGAACGCTCTGCACTGCACCGGAAACTGAAATCGCTGAACATCACAACCGCATCACTGGGCGGTGCCCGTGTCGCGAAGGTCGAGGATTTATCCGATGACGAATAGAATGATCGCCCGGTCGCTGTCGCATGGGGTTCCGGGGCGATGAAGATCATCATCTGCGGCGCGGGGCAGGTCGGCGGGCAGATCGCCCTGCGGCTGTCGGAAGAGGGTCATTCGGTGACGGTGATCGACCTCGACCCCGAACTTGTGCGGCAGGCGACTGACCGGCTCGACGTCGCAGGGATCGTCGGCCACGCCGCCCATCCCGATGTGCAGGAACGCGCCGGTGCGGCGGATGCCGACATGCTGATCGCGGCGACGCATCTGGACGAGGTGAATATGGTCGCCTGTCAGGTCGCCCATTCCGAATTCAACGTGCCGCAGAAAATCGCCCGCATCCGTGCCAAGGGCTATCTTCAAACCCGTTGGTCGGACCTCTTTCGCCGCGATCACATGCCCATCGACGTGGTGATTTCCCCCGAAACGGAACTGGCAAAGGTCGCCATCAGCCGGTTGGAGCGGCCTTCGGCCTTTGACCTGTCGTCGTTTCTGGATGGTGCGGTTTCGGTGGCGGCGATCCATCTCGGCACCGATTGCGCCGTCGTGAACACGCCGTTGCGGCAGTTGACGGAACTGTTCAGCACACTTTCGGCGCAGGTCCTCGCCATATCGCGCGATGGCGTGCTGCGCACCGCGACACCGGACGATCAGTTGATGGTCGGTGACCATATCCACGTGCTGTCGACCCGCCAGGACCTTGACCGCACGATTTCCATTTTCGTGGGCGACAAGCCGCCGGTGCGCAATGTGGTGTTGATCGGGGCCGGGAATGTCGGCCTCGAGGTGGCGCAGATGCTGGAGGCGACGGCACCCGATGTCCGCATCCGGATCATCGAACGATCACGTGCCCGTGCCGAATATGCCGCTGACCGGCTGTCGCGCGCAGTTGTGCTGTGCGGCGATGCGATGCAGCCCGATATTCTGGAAGAGGCCCGCGTCGGCAGCGCCGAAGCGGTCATCACGCTGACCGACAGCGACCATGTGAACCTTCTTTCTGCGGCCTTGTGCAAACAGGCCGGATGCAGGCAGACGATCAGCCTCACCAAGGACAAGGCGCTGGCCAGCCTCGCGGCGCAGATGGGGGTCGATGTCACCCTGAACCCGCGCGCAACGACCGTTTCCACCATCCTGCGCCATGTGCGCCGGGGCAGGGTGCGCGCCGTGCATGTCGTCGGCAATGGCGAGGCGGAGGTGATCGAAGCACAGATCCTGTCCACCTCGCCGGTCGCAGGCAAGAAGATCCGGGAAGCCGGGTTTCCCGAAGGCACGGTTGTCGGCGCGGTGCTGAGCGGCAAGGACGTGCATCTGCCGCATGGCGATCTGGTCATCAATCCCGATGACCGCGTGGTTGTGTTCGCATTGTCCAACCGGGTGCATGATGTTGAACAACTGTTCCGCGTGTCCGTCGATTTCTTCTGATGAGCTGGCGGGGATATTCCGTCTTCGGCATCTTGCTGGCGCTGCTGGCGGCCATGATGCTGATCCCGGCGCTGGTCGCGTTTGCCAATGGCGACAGGGCGATGGCGTCGATCTTTCTGGCCAGCGCCGTCATCACGGCGGTTTGCGGCGGGATCATGCTGGTCGCAACCTACAGCCGGGTCGGGCGGTCCGAGATTGTCGGCGAATTCAGCACGTTGCTGGCGGCGCTGCTGGTGGCGCCGATGCTGGCGGCCATTCCGATCGTCCTTGCGCATCCGTTCCTGACCATCGAGGCCAGCTATTTCGAAATGGTGTCAAGCTTCACCACCACGGGCGCGACGGTGTTCGATGTCATCAGCGATGTCCATCCGATGATCCACCTCTGGCGGGGGATGACGGGCTGGCTGGGGGGGCTGATCGTTCTGGTGATGGCGTTCGCGCTGCTTGCGCCGCGCAGCCTTGGCGGGTTCGAGGTGCGGGGCGACATCGGGCGCACCGCCGCCATCGGACGTCTGCGCGGATTACCGCTCTGGGCCGGGGGCGGCGATCAGGAAGCCGCCGGGGACCGTGTCGCCGCCGCTGTCACGGATATCGCGCCGGTTTATGTCGCGTTGACGGGCGTTCTGTTCGCATTGTTCCTGATGACGGGGCTGGAGCCGCTGACAGCCGCCGTCACGGCAATGGGCGTCATCTCCACCAGCGGGATATCGACGGGCGATCAATCGCCCTTTTCCGGTGGCGGTTTCCTGGCCGAGCTGATTGCCGCCTGTTTCCTGTTTCTGGCGGCAACGCGGCATTCCTATAGTGGGTCGCAGCATTTCGGCGCGCGTCTGCCCCGAATGATCGCCGACCCGGAGGTGCAATTGCTGGCGGTGGTCGTCGTCGGTGTGTCGGTCTGGCTGTTCCTGCGCCATTGGCTCGGCGTTCTGGTGTTGGTGGAGGGTGATCCGATCCCGCCTGTGGCGGCGTTCTGGGGCACCTTGTTCACGATCCTGTCCTTCGCGACCACCGCCGGATATGAAAGCGCCTATTGGGGTGCCGCGCGCGCATGGACCGGCCTCGACAGCCCGGCGCTGGTTCTGTTCGGCCTCGCGCTGACCGGGGGAGGGGTGGCGACCACCGCCGGGGGGATCAAGCTGCTGCGCGCCTATGCCCTGTTCAAGCACGGCACGCGCGAGATGGAGCGGCTGATCCGCCCGTCATCCATCGCCGGCACAGGGGCCAGCAAGCGCGGGCTGCGCCGCGAGGGCGCGCAGATCGCATGGGTGTTCGTCATGCTGTTTCTGGTGGCGCTGGCAGTGTCGGTCCTTGCGGTCAGCCTGACGGGCGTTGAGTTTGAGCGGGCGGTTGCGGTGTCCGTCGCCGCGATTTCAAATACCGGGCCGGTTTTCGGCGCGGTCGAATCCGGATCGAGCTGGCTGACCTCGATATCCGCCGAAGCGCGCGCCATTCTGGTCGTGGTGATGGTGCTGGGCCGGGTGGAGCTTTTGGCCCTGATCGCCCTGCTGAATACCGACAACTGGACGTGAGTTTCATTTATTTTCGCGAATAGGGGTGGAAATGCTGCGCCGCAGCGTACACATTGTCGGGGAGTGAATCCGCCACGAGATCACCGTAAAAAGACAAAAAAGGACCCGAAAGATGGGCGCAGACAAGCAAAGCCTGCAAGACGCATTCCTCAATCATGTGCGCAAGAACAAGGTTCCGGTCACGACGTTTCTGGTGAACGGCGTAAAACTTCAGGGTGTTATCACCTGGTTTGACAATTTCTGCGTGCTTCTGCGCCGCGATGGCCAGTCCCAGCTTGTTTACAAGCACGCCATTTCCACGGTAATGCCTTCGCAGCCCATCACGCTTTATGAAGGCGAAGATACTGCTCACGAATGACCGTCCGCGGACCCGCGCTTATGTGATCCACCCCGACATCGCGCGGGGTGACGCCAACCCACGTGATCCCCAAAGCCAGTTGCAGGAGGCGCAGAAACTTGCGCTCGCGCTCGACCTCGATGTGGTCGGGTCTGAAATCGCGCGCTTGCAGGCACCGAGGGCAGGGTGGTTGTTCGGGTCCGGCAAGGTCGACATGCTGGGCGCGTCGATCGCTGAATCCGAGGCGGAACTTGTCGTCATCAACGGTTCGATCACCCCGAAACAGCAGCAGAACCTTGAAAAGGCGTGGAAGGTCAAACTGATCGACCGCACCGGTCTGATCCTTGAGATTTTCGGCGAGCGGGCGCAAACCCGCGAAGGGTCGTTGCAGGTCGAACTGGCGCATCTCGAATATCAACGCAGCCGCCTTGTGCGAAGCTGGACCCATCTTGAACGCCAGCGCGGCGGGCTCGGCTTTGTCGGCGGTCCTGGTGAAACGCAGATCGAGGCTGACCGCCGCGCGCTGGACGAGCGGATGGTGAAGATCCGCCGTCAGCTTGAAAAGACCGTGCGCACGCGCGGATTGCAGCGCAGCGCCCGCAAGCGCGCGCCGTTCCCGGTGGTGGCGCTGGTCGGCTATACCAATGCGGGCAAATCCACGCTGTTCAACCGGCTGACCGGCGCGGATGTGCTGTCGAAGGACATGCTGTTCGCAACGCTCGACCCGACCATGCGCGGGGTCGAGGGGCCGGACAGCCGCCGGATGATCCTGTCCGATACGGTGGGCTTCATCGCTGCCTTGCCGACCCAGTTGATCGCCGCGTTCCGCGCGACGCTGGAAGAAGTGCTGGAGGCGGACGTGATCGTGCATGTCCGCGATGCCAGCCATCCCGACGCCGCCGCGCAAGACAAGGACGTGCGCGATACGCTGGAGGCGCTCGGCATCACCGAGGAACGCCTTGCGGCGATGATCGTGCTGCACAACAAGGCCGATCTGCTGGAGCCGGAGGTAGCTGCGCAACTGACCGAACAATGCGCGCGCCGTCCGGGGGAAATGGTGATTTCGGCTTTGAACGGCACCGGGGTCGATGACGCACTGAAGGAAATCTCCAGCCATTTCGCAACCGACGAAGCCGTCCGGCGCGTGGTGCTGAGCCATGACAGCGGCGCGACACTGGCGTGGCTGTTCCGCCATTGCGAGGTGCTGGACCGGCGCGACCACGAGGACGGCATCGACTTGCAGGTGTCCGCAACGATGGAAACCTTCGACCGCATCAGCCGCCAGTTCCCGTCGGTTCTGCTTTATCATGTAGGGCTTAACGAGGCGACGTTCGCGTAGGCTGGGGTTGTTGTGGGTTAATTAGCATGAACCTACGGAAAATAATCGAAGCTGACCTTTCACCCGATGTCTGCTTTGAACTGGCCGAGAACGATTTTGTGATTGATAGGTCGCGCAATCCGAAACGGAAGGTTTCAGCCAAGATCATCTTACCTGAATAGACGGAAGAAAAGGCCAACAGAATAGCCGTTTCGAAGGGTTGGGAATATCAGATGCTGCTGCGTGAACGGGTGGCCTTCGCATAAGACGGAGCTGGGCGATAAACTGCTGGCGCGGCGTTCGTTGGCTACTGTAAGAAACAAGAGGCTATGCGCCAGTAGCCGATTCCGATGTAGATAGGTGCGGTGCGCTAGCAATAGTCTGTAGACCTAAAGTCATCAAGTTTGTCACATGGCCTGATGACAGAATCTTCAAAAGACATCTCGCATTTACAAGAGGTTATCGCGGCAAATGTCCGTGGTAAACGCTTGCGGCTTGGGTTGTCTCAAGAGGAATTTGCAGACCGCTGCGGCTACCATAGAACCTACATCGGCTCTATCGAACGGTCGGAGCGCAATATCACGGTTTCGACGCTGGAAGCCCTCGCGGCGGCGCTAGACGTTAGCCCGTCAGATTTGTTGAGGGAAGATGGCTGACCTCAACAAGATCAAGCGGACGCCGCAAACTTCGCTCGACGCCGCGCTTCTCGCTCTCTGCCTGAGCATCGACGCAAAACGCGCTCGTACCGTGATCGACCATATCCTTGAGCATGGCATAATCACGAATGAAGAATTGAGCGACCTCTATGGATATGACCACCCGCCTCGTGCTATCCGGGACGTGCGGGAAAATGGGATTCCTTTAATCACCCACAACGTCACCAGCCCAAAAACAGGGCGCAGGATAGGTGCCTATACCTTCGATGACGTGTCGAAGATCAAGCGCGGTCGCATAGGTGGCCGCAAAGCATTTTCCAAGCAATTCAAACAAGACCTGATCGGGATGTATGGAGCGAAAGACGCTTTCACGGGGGAAATTCTGGATGAGCGATACCTCCAGATTGACCATCGTATCCCTTATGAAGTGATCGGCGATGAGAACGGAAACAGCGCACTAAACCCAAAGGAATTTATGCTGCTCGATGCATCATCAAATCGGGCAAAAAGCTGGTCTTGCGAACACTGCGAAAATTTGGTCAGCAAACATGACCCCAACATATGTCGCCGCTGCTTCTGGGCTTCTCCAGAAGACTATGATCACATAGCGGAAACACAATCTCGCCGCGCCGAGGTGGTTTGGACTGGCAAGGAAACTCGACAGTTCGACAGCCTCAAAAGAGAAGCGGACGCCTTGTCAATCGAGGTCGGAGCGCTCATCAAGAGGAAGTTACGCGAATAGACGCTCCTGCTTTGGCCGCTGCGGTATGCCCATGTCAAAAATATCAAGGCCGTGGGAGACATAGAGACTTTCGACCGTCTCCGCTGCGCTGCCGTTCAAGGTCGCCTGTGATGATCGACCCGCAGCGATTTCCAGCATGTGTGCCTTGATGGACTCGGGCAGAGGGTCGCCATAGGTTTTGTCCCCTGTGCGGCCATCGTAGGACAGGACATAAGGCACGTTTCTTTTGTCCAGCCTGTGCAGTGCGTCAATCAACGTGTCACGCTCTAGCTGCGCAGCATATCGCTTGTCTGGGCCGTATGATGTGCCCTGATAGGGTGGGTCCATGTAAACAAAATCAGAAGGGCGGGCAGCGTGTATGCAAGCCTCAAAATCACCCTTGTAGAGTTCAACGCGGCCTTTCAATAACCTACTGACAGCATGAACGGTGCGCGTCACCTTATCAGGCTTCATTCCTGTTCGACGCTTGTCTGCGGACTGTGTGAAAGAGCCGTGCTTGTTAAAGCGAACGGCGTTCTTCACGCACCGGGCAACCAAATAGAGAAGCTGAACAGGGTCGGCTTTTTCATTGTAAGCGGTGCGGACTTCGTTGAAGTGGAGCGGGTTATTATGCTGCGCCTGCCAGATCTCACTATAACGGTCAGAAAGTTCTGTTGGGCGTTCGATTATCATTTCCCAGAGGTCAATAAGGACACCGAAGCTATCACCAATTACAAACTTCTCTGCTTTGCCATGTGTGGCCGCGTAGAGGGTGATAGCAGCCGAACCCGCAAAGGGTTCATAGAGCGTCTCAACGCCTTTTGGGATAAGCTGGCATATCCTCGGTGCGAGTGACCGCTTGCTACCTTGATACGGGAGAGGCTGAATTGATAATGGTTTCATATGTCTCATGGTGCAGGATGCTACTGGAAGTCATCTCGGTTGCCTAGTAGGTAGATGAAAAGCATCCACAACATTCTCATTATTTAACATAATATTGATTATGCGATAAATCCACATGCGCTAATGCTGACTGTCCAAACGCCCCCGCCGATCAGCATGTTCGCGCATCTCTGCCCCGCCGCATCATCCACCGGCCTCAGCCACAATTTCGGCACAAGGCTGACGCAGATACAGGTTGAAAAGCTGCCGCCGCTGGAAAGAAGCCCCGTCTGACGCCTTTGCCGCTCGCGTCACGTTTCAGCCTGCGACCAATGGCGGACGAAAACTTGATCGGCTTCGGGTCGAAGTGATGGGCATGACGGGATAAGACAGATCCATGAAATCGAGATGGCTGCCCCTGATGAAGAATCGATCCGGTCTGTTCGCGGTCATACTGTTCGCCCTCGCGGCCTGCGCCGATGAAGGCATCGCCCCCGATATCGCGTTCGAGCGTCCGGCAACCGCTGTCGCTTACGAGGTCGAGCTGACCGGCGTGGAACTGGGCGTGGCGCGATCCCTCATAGAACAGGCGCTTGAGGTTTACCGCAAGCAGGAGGATGGCGCGCAGAGCCTTGCCTTTCTGCGCCGCCGCGCCCAAGGCGATGTCGCAACGGCACAGAAGATATTGAAATCATTCGGATATCACGAAGCGACCGTCGAGGTCGATGTGGACGAGGTGCCGCTTGAAGATGGCGCGGCACCGCCCGAGGACGCGCCCGGCGGGCTGGCCATCGCCCGGATCAAGGTGGAGCAGAACCGGCGCTATTCGCTTTCCGAACATCGCTTCACCCTGACCAATACCGGCCCCGGCGCGCCGCCGAAGGTTCCCGATGCGGCAGACCGGCCCAATCATGTCGGCAACCCCGCCAATGCGGCGCGGATCCTTAATGTCGAGGACCGCGTGGTCGAGCGATTGCGCGAGAAAGGCCGCCCCTATGCCAAACGCACGGGCCGCGATGCGGTGGCGGACCCGGAGGATGCCACCATTGCCGTGGAAACGACGGTAGACACCGGACGATCCTATGTGTTTGGCGACGTGACCTATGAAGGCGCGGAGGGCGTCGACCGCGCCTATCTCGACACCTATCGCACCTTCACCCCCGGTGAGCGGGTGGACCCGGAGGCGCTGACCCTGTTCCAGCGGGCCCTGATCGCGACCGGCCTCTTCAATGTCGGCAATGTCGCCCTGCCCGAAGAACCGCCCTCCGGCGAGGCCGCGCCGGTGCTGGTGACGCTGGAGGAAGCGCCGCCCCAGACCATCGGCGGCGGCGTGCGCTATGACACCGATGCCGGTCCTGCCGTGACCGGCGAATACGAACATCGCAATCTGTTCGGATCGAACGAGACGGTCACGCTGGAGGCGTTGATCGGGCTGGAGGAACAATCGCTCGACAGCCGCTATCGCGTGCCGCAATTCGGCCAATCCGGTCAGGACCTCGTGTTCGGGCTGGACCTGCGGCGCATCGACGACGAAGCCTTTGAAGAAATTGGCGGCACCTTCGCCGCAGGGTTGGAGCGTGAAATCACGCCGCAACTGACCATCGGCGCGGGTGGGCTGATCGAACTCAGCCGCCTTGACGATGTGAACGGGCGTCGCACGTCCAAGCTGGTCGGTGTGCCGGTTTTCGCCGCCTTCGACAGCACCGATGACCGGCTCGACCCGTCCAGGGGGATCCGGGCGCGGCTGTCGGCGACGCCGTTCAGCGGCTATGTCGGCGATACCCCGGCCGCCTTCGCCATCGTCGATGGCACCTTGTCCACCTATTTCGATCTGACCGGGCGCAAACGATATATTCTGGCCGCGCGAGGCCGCCTCGCCTCCGCCCTGTCGGGCAGCGAGGATGTGGTTGCGGCCAACCGGCGGCTGTTTTCTGGTGGGGGCGGCTCCGTCCGGGGCTATGGCGAGCGCTTCATCGGCCCGCTCGATGCTGATGGCGACCCGACAGGCGGCCTGTCGGCATTGGAACTGGGGTTGGAATTACGGGCGCGGGTCGCGCGCGATATCGGCGTCGCGGGCTTCATCGAGGCGGGATCGGTGTCGAACGAGGTCGCGCCAGTTTTTGATGAGGGGGTTCAGGTCGCCGTCGGTGCCGGTGTGCGCTATTTCTCCCCCATCGGGCCCTTGCGGCTCGATGTCGGCATCCCGGTGAACCCGCGCGCTGCGGATGATGCGTTTCAGGTCTACATCTCCATCGGGCAGGCTTTCTGATGCAGCGTTTCACCCTTCCCTTCCTCTTCGCGCTGGCGCTTTTGTTGGCAGGCCCGGCGACGGCGCAATTCTCGTTCCTCGGGATCAAGAATTCCCTTGTGCAATTCGCGCTTGAACAGATTTCCGTCCCCGGAGAGCTGGAAATCACCGCCGAAGGGGTCGAGGAGAACGAGGAAGGCGCGACGGAGATTGTCGGCCTCGCGGTCGCGGATGGCGCGGGCGTCTGGCTGCGGATCGAACGCCTGTCGGTGCGCTGGAACGCCAGCCGCATCCTGCGCGGAGAGCTTGAGATCAACCGCCTCGCCGCCATCGGCGTCGATGTGTTGCGCGCGCCCGCATCATCAGCAGTCGCGGTCGAGGTGAACGAGGACGCGCCGATTGCGCAAACCGACGATGATCTGTTCGACTGGCCCCGCTCGCCCATCACAGTGCGGGTGGAGGAATTGCGGCTGGACCGGGTGGCCATCGCGCCCGATGTGATCGCGCCGCAATCGCTGGCCTTCGATGCGACGGGGGCGCTGCGCGATGAGGGCGACGAGCAGTCGCTGTCGCTGACGGTCACCCGCAGCGACGATATCGAGGGGCGCATCGTCATCGATTTCCTGCGCCAGTTCGCCGAAAACCGGCTCGATCTGGTACTGGAGGCGGACGAGGCACCGGGCGGCATTGTCGCCGTTCTGGGCGGCCTGCCGCCAGACAGCAAAAGCCGGGTGCGGCTGAACGGCACCGGGCCGCTGGATGACTGGGCGCTGGATTTTGACATGGATGTCGATCAGGTGATCGCGGCGGCGGGCACTGCGCGGCTGAACGCGACGGGGCGGCTGGCGGCGCAGGCGGATTTCGTCGTGACGCCCGGCCCTGCCCTGTCGCCCGCCGTCGCAACCGCGCTGTCCCCCACCGCGCGGCTGGTGGTGGATATCGCCGAGGATGAGGCAGGGATCGTGCGCATCGCGCAGGGCGACCTGACCGCGCGCGACCTGACGCTGACCGCGAGCGGCAGTTTCGACCGCGCACAGTCGATTGCCGATCTGGCCATCGTGCTCGACGCGCGATCCGGCCTGTCGGCGCTGGCGGAGGGGGTCGCGTTTGACCGGTTCGGGTTCGATGGGACGCTGATCGGCCCGCTCGATGATCTGACCGCCAAGGGGCAGCTTTCGCTTGATGGCCTGCTGACAGCGGCGGCTGATGTCGGCAGCGCCGATCTGGCCGCTGTGGTCACCGTCAAGGGACAGGACATTGCCGCCGATGTTCAGGGCGCGGTGGCGGCCCTCAGGATCGACAAGCTGACGCCGGACATTCTGGGAGATGCGAACCTGACCCTGCGCGGCACCTTTGCAGACAATCGGGTCACGCTGGATGAACTGCGCCTCGCGGCAGCGCCCCTGACCGTCAGCGCATCCGGCAACGCCGATCTGACGGCGGAGACGGCGGCGCTTTCCTATGCGCTGTCGGCCCCCGACCTCGCGCCGATTGCCTTGGCCTATGACACCGATGCGGCAGGCGCGATCAATGCCACAGGCACGGTGAACGGGCCATTCTCGGCGGCTCGGCTGGTCGGGCGGGTCGATCTGACCGCCCTCGCCTTTCAGGGTGAAAGCTATGGCACCGTCGCGCTGACCCATGATGCGGTGTTCGATGAAACCCCTTCGGGGACGGCATCGCTGGTCGCGGACGGGTCGCGCTTTGGCCGCGCGTCGCTCAAAGGCGGGTTCACGCTCGATGGTGCGCTGCTGGCGCTGACTGACATGCAGGCGGCGGCACTGGGCGTGGCGGTCGATGGCGATGTGACCGTCAACCTCGACACCACGCAGGCAGAGGGGAGGATCGTGGTGGATGCGCCTGATCTTTCCCAACTGTCCACTGTCACCGGCAGCCCGGTTGCGGGCAGCGTCGCAGGTGCAGTCACCCTATCCGCCAGAGGGGCCGAAGCCCAAGATGTGGTGCTGGACCTGAACGCCGCCCGGCTGGCGGCAAATAGGCTGCGGCTGGGGGGCCTTTCGCTGAAAGGCCGGGTCGATGATGCCCTGCGCGCGCCGCTGGCCGATATGGCCGTGCGGTTTTCAGGCGCTGACCTCGGCGCGGCGCAGATCGCCTCCGGCACCGCCACCGTCAAGGGCGGCCCTGATGACCTGACGATCCGCGCGAATATCGCGTCGATTTCGGCGGGCGATATCACCGCTGCCGGTGCCGACCTCAGCGCGCGGGTGCGCGAAGCGACAGGCGGCGATCCCCGGATCGAGGCACGCCTGACCGCGACAGAGGGCGATCTGGGCGCAGCAACACTGCGTGAGGCTGTGGTGACGCTGGCCGGGCGGCTTTCGGCGCTGAATGTGAAACTGGATACGGATGGGGCGCTGAGTGAAGGCGCGCCGCTGGCCCTGAATGCCGAGGCACGCGCCAACCTGGCCGCCAGCGCCCCCTCCGCCACCATAGCCACCTTCCGCCTGACCGTCGACGAAGGCGAGGATCAGGCGGAAATTGCACTACGCGCACCGCTGACGGTGCGGGTCAATGGCGGCTCCACCCTCATCACCGGCATTGATCTGGGCTTGCCGGGTGGCGGGCTGACCGGCAGCGCCGCGCTCCATGCCAACGGATTGGAGGGCGATCTGTCACTGGCGATTGACGATCTGCGCCCGCTCGCGCTGCTGGCCAGCGTTCCGGTGGATCGCGGCGGACTGGCGTTGAGTGCTGCTTTCGACACGAGGCCGGGCCGCGCACGGGCAACGGTTGCGGTGGACGCAACCAACCTGCGCTTTGCCGATGTGGTCGCCGATATCGGCGCGCTCGACCTCGACGCGGATGTGACATGGGACGGGCGGATCGCCGATGTCACGGCGGCCCTGTCCGGCCCGTTCGGCGACCCGTTCCAGGTCCGTGCGGGCATTCCGCTGCGCCCGACCGGCGGGCTGCTGCCTGCGCCGCCACCAGATGGCGCGTTGACCGGATCCATCAACTGGGCGGGGGAGATCGAACAGCTTTGGGCGCTGGTCCCTGCCCCCGGTCATGTGTTGGCGGGGGCGACGCGGGTGGCGCTGACGCTGGGCGGCACTGTCGCCGACCCGTCCGTCGGCGGTGATATCGCCGTCAGCGACGGGCGATATGAAAACCTCGATACCGGCACGATCCTCGTCAACCTGGGCGTCACCTCCACCGTTGACAGCCGGGGCGCATTCCTTGTGGCATTGCGTGCGGATGATGGTGCGGGCAAGCCCGTGTCGGCAGATTTGGCGGTATCGGATGGCAGAGTGGATGCCCGCCTTGCCGCCGAGGGCGCAACGCTGGTGCGCCGCGACGATGCGACGGCTGCGATCACGCTGGACATCACCGCCATAGGCCCGCTGACCGCCCCGGCGATCAGCGGCACAGTGAATATCGACAGGGCGGAAATCCGCCTCGTGGCTGCAAACCCGCCCGGGATCGCCGATATCGGCGAGGTCCGCATCAAGGGTGAGGCGATCAAGCCGCCTGCCCCGCCCGCCGGCGGGGACATCCCGCTGAACATCGACATCACCGGCCCGCAACAGATATTCGTTCGCGGGCGCGGGTTGGACAGTGAATGGTCGATCGACCTTCAGGTGCGTGGCACTGCCGCCGTGCCCCGGATCACCGGCCTGATCGCCAAGCGGCGCGGTAACCTCGATTTCCTCGGGCGTCTGTTCGATCTGGAACGGGGCACGATCCGCTTTACCGGCGGTCAGACCATCGACCCTGTGCTGGATGTTCAGCTTCTGCGCGACAATGACGGCGTGCGCGGCGGTATTGCCGTCAGCGGCACCGCGCTGGCCCCGGATATCAGCTTCGTCTCGCGCCCCGGCCTGCCGGAGGAGGAGGTTCTGCCGCGCGTGCTGTTTGGTCGATCCAAGCAGTCGCTGTCTCCGACCGAGGCGATTCAGCTTGGCGTCGGGGTCGCCACCCTGCTCGACGGGTCCGGCGGCGCGGTCGACAGCGTGCGCGGGGCGGTCGGGCTGGACGTGCTACGGATCGACGACGATGGCGAACAGACATCGGTCACGGTCGGCACGAACATCGCCGATGGGGTTTTTGTCGGGGCAAAACAACCGATTGGCGGCGGCAATGCGTCGGTGCAGGTGGAAATCGAGGTGTTCGACAATTTCAGCATCGACAGCGAGATCGGGCAAACCTCAGGCTCCTCCATCGGGTTGAAATGGAAGAAGGATTTCTGATCGCACTTGGCGCGCGGCCCGGTTACAAAAGGGGGCGTTTCAAGAGGATCAGATGACACCACGATACCCCCGCAACATGATCGGCTACGGTGCAGATGCCCCCGATCCCCGTTGGCCCGACGGCGCAAAAATCGCCGTACAGATCGTCCTGAATTATGAAGAAGGCGGCGAAAACTGCATCCTGCACGGCGATGCGGCATCCGAGGCGTTTTTGTCGGAGATCGTGGGCGCGGCCCCCTGGCCCGGCAAGCGCCACTGGAACATGGAATCGATTTATGAATACGGTGCGCGGGCAGGGTTCTGGCGGCTGCATCGTCTGTTCACGGATATGAACATTCCACTGACGGTCTATGGTGTCGCGACCGCCCTCGCCCGGTCACCGGAGCAGGTCGCGGCGATGAAGGCCGCCGGATGGGAAATCGCATCCCACGGCCTGAAATGGATCGACTATCGTGACCACACACCAGAGGCGGAGCGCGCCGACATGGCGGAGGCGATCCGGCTCCACACGGAGGTCGTCGGCACCCCGCCCCGTGGCTGGTATACCGGACGGTGTTCCGAGAACACTATCGCGCTGGCAGCAGAAACCGGCATTTTTGATTATATTTCTGATTGTTATGACGATGATCTGCCATATTGGATTCGCCAAGATGGCCGCGATCAACTGCTGATCCCCTATACGCTCGACTGCAATGACATGCGGTTCGCGACGCCGCAGGGATTCAATTCCGGCGATCAGTTCGAGGCCTATTTGCGCGACAGTTTCGATGCGCTCTATGACGAAGGCACCGCTGGTGCGCCGAAGATGCTATCCATTGGCCTGCATTGCCGCCTGATCGGGCGGCCCGGACGGGTGCAGGCGCTGCGCCGGTTCCTCGACTATGCGCGCGGCCATGCGGATGTCTGGTTCGCACGGCGGATCGAGATTGCCGAACACTGGGCGAAAACCCACCCACCGCGCGCA
>CAYGRU010000011.1:0-82186 GCA_964352385.1 uncultured Candidatus Planktophila sp. | reverse complement strand
TGGCCGACCTGATGATGGTCGCGGGCAAGGAAATCGAGGCCTGCATCCAGCGCCTCGCGCAGATGGCGCGGGCATCGGGAATCCACATCATCATGGCGACGCAGCGCCCGTCGGTCGATGTCATCACCGGCACGATCAAGGCGAACTTTCCGACCCGCATTTCGTTTCAGGTTACGTCCAAGGTCGACAGCCGCACCATCCTGAACGAGATGGGCGCGGAACAGCTTTTGGGCATGGGCGATATGCTCTACATGGCCGGCGGCGGGCGTGTGACGCGCGTTCACGGGCCGTTCGTATCGGACGAGGAAGTCGAGGAAGTCGTCGCGCATCTGAAGACGCAGGGGCAGCCCGAATATGTCTCCGCCGTTACCGATGGCGGCGATGATGATGAGCAGAGCGCGGCGATTGACGAAATTCTGGGTCTTGGCGGCGATGGGTCCGACGACCAGCTTTACGATCAGGCAGTCATGATCGTGGCGCGGGATCGGAAATGCTCCACCAGTTACATACAACGCAAGCTTGCAATCGGGTATAACAAGGCTGCCCGTCTGGTTGAACAGATGGAAGATCAAGGGGTTGTCAGCCCGGCAAACCATGTCGGAAAGCGCGAAGTTCTGGTTGAAGAACGTTGACTCAGCCGATCTGTCATACAAATATCACGAAATGTGACTAGATCGTGACCAGACTTTGTTGCGTCGGGCGGGCGCGACTGAATATGTGTAGGGGGCAATCAATATGAGAGATATCCTGAAACGGGGTGCCGTTGCCGCGTTGATGACGGTTCTCGCGACTTCGGCAAGCGCACAGACCTTCGCTGCGCTTGGGGACAACAAATCGGCATTGCGCGAGGAACAGAAGGTCATCTTCGCACAGATGTTCGAAGCCCCGGACAATCTCGACCTGATGTTCAGCTATGCGCTGGTCTCTATCCAGCTCGAAGACTTCGAGGCGGCGATTTCGACGCTGGAGCGGATGCTGATCTACAACAAGGATCTGCCGCGGGTTCATATGGAGCTTGGCGCGTCCTATTTCCGGCTCGGCTCCTACGAGACCGCGAAATACTATTTCAACAACGTTCTGGCCTTTACCGACGTGCCGCCGCTCGTGGTGTCGAAGGCAAACGAATTCTTGCGGGCCATCGACCAGCGCACGCAGAAAAGCGCCTTTTTCGGATCGGTCAGCACCGGCCTGACCTATGCGTCCAACGCGACGCTGGGGCCGGATGATGCGACGGTATTATTGTTCGGTCTTCCTGCGGTTCTGGCGCCGGAGTTTCTGGAGGATGATGATATCGGCGTGAAGACCACCGCGTCGGTATCGCATTTCTATGACCTCGATCAGCCGGACAGCGATTTCTGGCGCACCGATGCGTCGGTGTTCAGCCTGCATTACTTCGATGCCACCGCCTCCGATGTGGACAGCTTTCTTGTGACGACCGGGCCGCAAATCTCGCTCGACGATCAGCAGTTTGGCCCGAAGATCCGGCCCTTTGTCGAACTGGACTATGTCCGTTCGGCCAATGACGCGCTCTATGCTTCCGGCTCGGTCGGGGCGGAGTTCACCGATACGTTGTCCGACACGCTGTCGGTGTTCGGATCGGTGCGCGGCGGGTATCGCGATTACTTCAACGGCCGCGATGATTTCGACGGACTGGTTATCAGGGCCACCGCCGGGGGTGCCTATGCGCCGCAGCCGAACCTCGTTCTGCGCGGTGCCGTGTTCCTTGAGCGGGTGGATGCGGATCAGAACTTCAATTCCACGATTGAAGGTACCCTGCGCGCCAGCGCGACCTACAGCTATGACAGCGGGGTCGAATTTGCGGATCGGCTGTGGAACCTGACCGGGTTCGTTCAGGCGACAGCGCGGGAATTCGATGACCCGAATCCGGTGCTGGTCGGCGTCGCCGGAACCAGAAGCCGGAGCGATGTCGATCTGCGCGCCGGTCTGCGTCACACATTCTATCTTCAGGATGGCCTGTGGGTCGCGGCGGATATCGACGGGCTCTACCGTGCCTCGAATATCGACAATTTCGACCTGAAGAACATCGGCGGCGGAGTTTCCGTCGGCTTCGATTTTTAAGCGGGAGATGACGATGAAAACGCCTTTCAAGACCGCATCGCTTTCGGTTCTGGCCCTTGCCCTTACGCTGGGTGGTTTCCCCGGAATGTCGTTCGCCAATGAAATCGGCTCCGTTGCCGCCGTGAACCGGGATATCGACGGAACGCCCCCCGGTGGCGCGTCACGATCCTTGCTGCTGGGGGACCGGCTGATCGCGAATGAACGGCTGATATCTTCGCCGCTCGGGTCGGGGCAGGTTCTGTTCCTTGACCAGACATCGCTGACCGTTTCGCCGAATTCCGATATCGTGCTGGATCAATATGTCTATGACCCGGACACCGAGGTCGGTGCGATCGGGATCACCGTGACAAAAGGCGTCATGCGCCTTGTCGGTGGGCGGATCACCAAGACCACCGACGCCATCGTGCAGACGCCGACGGCCACGATCGGTATCCGGGGCGGAATTTCGCTGGTCGTGACCGATGAGAACAACCAGACGACGGTGATGCACGTCGCCGGTGAATATACCAAGGTCAAGGTCGGCGATCAGGAACTGACCATGTCGCGGTCAAACGCGCTGGCGCAGACCGGCGGGGACGGGATCGAATATCTTGGCGTTGCCTCGGCTGAACAGATCGCGGCGCTTTACAACCAGATGCAGGGCGGCGGGGGCGGCTCCGACGAGGAAGTGACCAGCGAGGACGCCGAAGGATCAGGCATTGCCGAGGCGAACTCGGAAGAACCGAATGCGGTGACCGATGCGCCGATCTCCACCTCGGGCGAAAAGCCCGCAGAGGACGGGTCGGCAGAGGTATTGCAGCTTAACCTCGCGTCGAACACCGATGTCATTGTGCCGGTAGAAGAGCAGTTTGAACAGTCTTCGAACCCGTTCGCGAACTTCATCGGCGGGGCGTTACTGGTCGATAACGAGCCCTTCATCGACGCGGATGGCACAACTATCCAAAACCCGTCTGCGCAAAACCTGCTGACAGCGGATGAAGGCACGCTGGCAACTTCATTCGAGCAGGGTTCGCTCATTGTGAACCTTGAAAACGGGGATCGGGCAAAATTGCCAACCCCAGTTCAGAACGGGTTCTTCGAAATTGACCCAAGCCAAACAAGCAGCACAGCAGGGCAACTTTCAGGTGCAGGTTTCGCGGATTCGACGTCGGGTTTGTTGGCCTATTACTTTGAAGTAAGCAACGGCAATCGCGGTTTCATCTTCGGCGCAAATCCGGGGCCGACCCAGTTGCGCACGATCAATTCGAATAACGCGAATTTCCGTGCGACGGCCTTCAACATCTTGCCCGATCTGCACATCACCAGCAGCCAGACCACGATGCCCTTCCTGCCCGAAGGGCTGGGCGAGGTGTTCGACAATGGCAGGCAGGCGCAGCTTTTCCTGCTGTCGCAGCCCAATCAGGCATTGTTTGGTCAAGGGTCCGGTTTCGGGACCAGCAATGGCAACCGCTGGTTGCTGCCGATGTTCAGTATCAGCGGCAATGGCGCGAACCAGAATTTCCTGTTGTCGGTGGGTGCCGTGGGCGTGGCGAATAATGGCACCAATGCACCTGACCTCACCAGTTTCGCGCGTGGTTCATTTCGGATCGGTGGTGAGGGCACGGCCTTCAGGCTTCAGCCTGTAGTTGGCACCACGGCAGTGGGCGACGGGGCGGGCGGCCCGACGGTGTTCGGCAGTGATGATCGCTACCTCGTCCTGGGGAATTCCAGCGCCTATCAGAACGACGACAATCCTGACGAAGAGGTTACCGCAAGCTTCTTCTCGAACATCGAAACGGGCGAATTCGAAGCATATGGCAACCTGCATCTGGCGCAGCGTGCCAATTCGCAGAATCTGGGTCCGAATGCGCGTATTGCGATTGGCAGCAATGCTGCGGCCTATGCAGCAGAAACCGGGCGCACGGGGTCGAACTCTGACCGGTTCCTGTCCTTCGGCTATGCCGCCAATGCGGCATCGTTCCGCGGTTCGACCGGCGGCACCGAAAAGATGCTGTTCCGCACAGCAGCAATCGATAATGGCGGCGCGGCATCATTCCAGACCAATGGCCTTTCCGGGTCTGTTGTCCTTCGGATGGATGAAGTGCTGGGCGGCAATGTTGCCGGTGGCCAGAACATCAATGGCGCGAACCTCGCATTTGGCGGCAACCGGGGTGCGGTGATCGATACGGCCCGGTTCGGGCTCCGGGACCATAACAACCCCCAGAGCTTGACTAACGTGCTGGTCGATAGTGGTGAGAGGGCAACCGCAATCCAGACAAGCCAGGGTGAATTGACGGGACGCCCCGATGATCAGTTCGGTCACCGGGCCTTGCGCGGCGCATTGCTCAGCCACGGGCTTGCGGATGCGGCATCGATCTATCCGGCTGGCACCGACATCACGCCGCAGTTCCTGACATGGGGTTGGT
Organism: uncultured Candidatus Planktophila sp.; assembly: GCA_964352385.1. Classification (GTDB taxonomy): domain Bacteria; phylum Pseudomonadota; class Alphaproteobacteria; order Rhodobacterales; family Rhodobacteraceae; genus Pikeienuella. The sequence continues at coordinate 77,702 of CAYGRU010000011.1, read as the reverse complement.
GGACCGGTCAGTTCCGCTTTGCCAACAATGATCCGAACACGTTCCAGAACGCGCGCCTTCAGTATGCGCTCGGCACCTGGGTTGCCGGCAACCGCACGGATGTTCTGCCGATGACTGGCACGGCGACCTATAACGGGCCTGTGACGGTGAATTTCGTCAATGATACCGGGTCGAATGTGGTCGACTTCGTCGATGGCGGGCGGTTCCAGTTGAACTGGAACTTCGCGAGCGGTAACGGCAATGCCGGTTTCCAGAATGTCGGCAACCTTCCGAACTTCATCGTGCCGGTTGATGACATCTCCGGCAGGCTGGGTGTGAACGATTATGGCGGGCAGACCACAATTAGCGCGGCTGGCGATATCTTCAACGCGCGCGTTGATGGATCGTTCTTCGACGGGCCGCAGGCGAATGATGCCCGCGCGACGGCAGGGTCGATCCGGATCCAGAACTCGTCGCAGACCATCAATGGCACCGGCACCTTCTGGGGCGAGCGGTAATCGGTGGACCTGCCCGAAGGGCGCAACAATCTGTATCCGGGGGCGGGGTGGCTGAAAGCTGACCCGCCCCTTATGTTTTCGGATACCAGAGGAGGAAAGCCAGATGACCAGTGAAGACACCCAAACGCCAGCCCCCCAAACACCTGCCCGGACAACCGGCGTCCATCACATCACGCTGAACGGCGCGGACCGGAAAACCTCCATCGACTTCTGGGAGGGTGTGCTGGGGATGCCCTTCGTGTTCGAGCAGCCCAATCTGGATGACCATAGCGTCAATCACCTGTATTTCGATCCGGGCGACGGTCGCCTCATCACCATCTTCACATCCGAAGACCGCGTGCCGACCGACCACAAGAGCGGCGGTGAGCCGGGCGCGGCGCATCACCTCGCCTTCGCCATCGTGGCGGATGCCTATCAGCCGACGATTCAACGGCTCCGCGCGGCGGGGTTCAGCGTGGCAGTGCGCGACCGGGGATTCATGTGGTCGATGTATTTCCGCGAGCCGCTGGGCCATTTGATCGAGCTTGCCGCCTACAAGTTCACCGCGCCCGAAGGCCGGACCGAGGCCGAGGTTCTGGCAAAAGCCTATCATCTGCGGCTCGCGCGCGGTGCCGATGCCATCGAAACAGAGGATGTGGAGGCGGCAGTCGCAGCTTTGCGTCACTGAAAAGCCCGTAAAATCAATGCCAGCGCTTGCCGTAATCCGCAGGATGTGAACACTGGTTCCCGCAGGTTCAGGGGACAGACATGGCGGACAAGTACCGCAACGATTTCGCATTCACGGCCGATGGATACCATCAGGAAACCCACGGCGAATACATGTATTCCGGCGCGCTCAGCTTTTGCCGCCGGAAATATGCCCATGACCTGACCGGAGTGGATGTTGCGGTCATGGGTGTCCCGTTCGATACTTCGGTCACCAACCGCCCCGGCACCCGCCTTGGCCCGCGCGCGATCCGCGCAGCGTCGACCAATCTCGCATGGGCGCGGGCATGGCCATCGTCATTCGACCCGTTCGAACGTCTCGCGGTCGCCGACTGGGGTGATATTTCTTTCCAGCACAGCACGCCCGCCAAAACCCCCGCGACCATTGAGGCGGCGATTTCGTCGGTGCTGGATCAGACCAAGGCTGTCCTGCTGCTTGGCGGCGATCATTTCACCACCTATCCCAGCCTGAAGGCGCACGCGAAAAAGCACGGCGCGCCGCTATCGCTGATCCAGTTCGATGCCCATACCGACACATGGCAGGATGATGACGGCTGCATCGACCACGGCACGATGTTCTATCATGCGGTCAAGGAAGGCCTGATCGACCCGGCAACTTCGGTTCAGGTCGGCATCCGCACTACCAATGACGATCCGATGGGGTTCAACATCCTCGACGCGATCTGGTGCCACACCCGCAAACCGTCTGATATCGCAGCGGAGATTCGGCGGATCGTCGGGGACAGGCCGGTCTACATGACCTTCGATATCGACGCGCTCGACCCGTCCTGCGCCCCCGGAACCGGCACGCCCGTGGTCGGTGGCCTCTTTACCTGGCAGGCGCTTGCGGTCATGCGGGCGCTTCAGGGCATCAACCTTGTCGGCATGGATGTCGTCGAGGTTTCGCCTGCCTATGACCATGCGGAAATTACCGCCCTCGCCGGTGCGACTGTCGCGCTGGAAATGTTGTGCCTTTATGCGAGCCGATCATGACGTCAGACATCAACACCGCTCTGGACCAATTCTGCATCGACAATCCCGACATCGAATTCATCGAGATCGTCTGGCCCGACATGAACGGTGTGATGCGCGGCAAATGGCTGCCGATTGCCGAAATCGACAAGCTGCGCCCCGGCGCGCAACGCCTGCCGTTGTCGACCTATGCGCTGGACATCTTCAGTCAGGACACCGACGCGGAGGGGCTGGCGCTGAAGGTCGGCGACCCGGACGGGCTTGCCTCGCCGCTGATCCACACGTTGCGACCGATGCTCTGGTCGCACCGCCCGGCGGCGCAGTGCCTGATGACCCTGACCGGTTTCGACTGGGAATCGCCCAATCCCTACGACCCGCGCGCCGCGCTCGCGCGCGTGCTGAAGCGGTATGAGGCGGCCGGGCTGCGCGCCGTCGTGGCGCCGGAGCTGGAATTCTATCTGATCGACGCTGAGGCGGAGCCGAGCGGCCATGTGCAGCCGCCGCTGGGTGCCGGTGGGCGGCGGCTCGAATCCGGGCAGGCCTTCCTTCTGGATGTGCAGCGCCATTTCGAGCCGATCCTTTCGGATATCGAGGCAGCGGCGGATGCGCTTGATGCGACCACGACCGGCCTTCTGGCCGAATTCGGGCCGGGTCAGTTCGAGGCCAATCTCAATCACGTCGATGACCCGCTGATCGCCGCCGACCGTGCCATCGCGCTTCGCCGTGCCGTTCGCGGTGTGGCGCGGGCCAACGACCTCGACGCCTGTTTCATGGCGAAACCTTATGGCGAGGAGGTCGGGTCGGGTCAGCATTTCCACGTCTCGCTGCTGGATACCGATGGCCGCAACATCTTTACCGGCGATGATGACGATGTGCCGAATGCGGCCCTGTCAGGCGCCATCGGCGGCGTGTTGCACCGGATGGCGGAATCGACGCTCGGTTTCGCGCCGCATCTGAATTCATATCGCCGGATCCGGCCCGGATCCTTCGCGCCCTCTGTCGCGGCATGGGGGATCGACAACCGCAATGTGGCGGTGCGCGTCCCGACCACGACCGGGCAATCCGCGCGGCTGGAACATCGCCTCGCCGGGGCTGACGCCAACCCCTATATCGCGCTCGCGCTCATTCTCGCGGGTGTGCTGGAGGGCGTTCAGGATGGCCGCGATCCAGGTCCGCAGATCGAAGGCGAGACGCCGCCCGACACGGCCTATGCCCTGCCCTCCGGCTGGTTGGATGCCATCCAGCGGTTCGAAAATTCCGATTTCGTCAACGATGCGCTGGGCGAGGAATTCACCCGCATCTACAGTGCGATGAAACGGCAGGAAGCTGACGGATTCGCGCTGCGGGTTTCGGACGTTGAGCATAATGTGACGGCGCGTATGATCTGAATTGGTGTCGGGTAAAGGGCGGGCGGATGCGTGCAACGATAATGGTCGGCCTGATCCTGATCGCCATCGGCGCGACGGCACTCTATCAGCTTCGCAACGGGTTCTTCATGTATCTGGTGGGGCACGCCACCTATCAGGTGCCGTCGGACGAAGCGGCGCTTTCCGATGCGTTTGCCGCCCTCGGAGAGGAGCCGACGCCGATCGCCGCAATTCCGCTCGACAGCGTGGCGGAGACACAATCGCGCTGCGCCGCCTCGGTCATCGGCAAGCGCCTGCCCGCCGGGGCGGAGGCCGCCTTTCAACGTATTGGTCTGGTGTTGCTGGGTGCGGGGGCAAATTCCCTCTCGCCGGTCATCCCGCCGGATGTGCGCCGCCTGCCGGAACTGCGCCGCGACCTGACCATGCCGTATCGCGCCTATGCGGCACCGGAACTGACCGAGGCCGATGCACAAAGGTTTCGTGACATCGTCGATGCCTTGACGGAGCCGGAACACCCGATCCATCGGGGCACCAACCTTGCCGACAATTTCGGCCATATCGACCTGAAATATCAGGTCGAGGTGATGGTGAACGGGGGCGAGCCGTTTCACCGCTGCGTCACGGGCGGCTGAAGCCCTATTCGCCGCGACCTTCGACCGGGCCACCCGCCCTGACCCAGCCGCCAAAGCCCTCGCCAAGCTGGGCGATATTCTCCATCCCCATATCCTGCAGGGTCTTCACGGATATCGCGGATCGTCCGGCGGCGGCGCAGAAGAACACGTATTTCTTTCCCTCGCCAAAGATCGGCTTGTAATAGGGGCTGGCCGGATCGACCCAGAATTCCAGCATCCCGCGCGGCGCGTGAAAGGCACCAGGAATGCGCCCTTCGCGTTCCAGCTCGCGCGGGTCGCGAATGTCCACCAGCAGGAAATCATCGTCGTTCATCCGCGCGATGGCATCGGCGGGGGCAATGGTTTCGATTTCCGCCGTGGCTTCCTTCACCATGTCGAATGCGGCCTTGATGGGCATGTCCGTGATCCTTTACGCAACGCGCCCCGCGGCGCGACCAGAAAAAATGCACCCGCCAAGGAAGGTGCCCTCAAGCGCGTTATACCCATGATATCCGCCGCCGCCAAAGCCCGCGACCTCCCCCGCTGCAAATAGTCCGGGCAGCGGCTGTCCATCGGCGGCAAGACAGCGCGATGACAGGTCCGTCTCCAACCCGCCGAGCGATTTGCGCGTCAGGATGTTGAGGCGCACCGCGATCAGCGGCCCATTGGCGCGGTCCAGAATCTTGTGCGGCTTCGCGGTGCGGATCAGCCGATCACCCCGATAATTCCGCGCCGCCAGCAACGCCATCACCTGCGCATCCTTGGTGAACGGATTGTCGATCTGGCGGTCGCGCGCCTCGATCTGCGCGCGCAGGCGGTCCTCGTCTATCAGGTTGTCGCCGGTCAGCGCGTTCATCTGCCGGACCATGTCGCCGAAATCACGGGTGACGATGAAATCTTCGCCATGTTCCTTGAACGCCTCGACTTCCCTCGTCGCGCCCTTGCCCAGCAGACGGGCCTTCAGGACGGCGGACCATTTGCCGGAGGTCAGGTCGTGGTTCTGCTCCGACCCCGACAGGGCGAATTCCTTTTCGATGATCTTCTGTGTCAGCACGAACCACGAATAATCATATCCGGTGGACAAGATACGCTTCAGCGTGCCGGTGGTATCGAAGCCGGGCATGAAGGGTGCCTCCATCCGCTGCCCCGTCGCATCGAACCACAGCGACGATGGGCCTGGCAGGATGCGGATCGCGTGTTTCGGCCAGATCGGGTCCCAGTTGGTGACGCCTTCGCAATAGTGCCACATGCGATCCCCATTGATCGCATTGGCCCCGGCCTCTGCCGCGACGCCCTGCATCAATCCATCGACATGATGCGGCACGCCGGAGATCATCTTTTTCGGTGCCGGCCCCAGCCGCGCCACCGGCCATGCCTTGCGGACAAGGTCATGATTGCCGCCGATCCCGCCGCTGGCGAGGATGACGCTTTCCGCCTCGATCTCGAAATGTCCGACCACCTGCCGGTTCGATTGCGCACCGCGCGGCGCGGTATCGCTCGCCAGAACCTCGCCGGTCACGCCGGTGATCTTGCCGTTGGTGCGGATCAGGCCGGTGACCCGGCGGCGAAACAGCAGGCTGACCTTGCCTTCCGCCACCGCTGCGCGCACCAGCCGTTCATAGATCGCGACAATGCCGGTGCCGGTCCCCCATGTGACGTGGAATCGGGGCACCGAATTGCCATGCCCGTCGGCGAACCCGCCGCCCCGTTCCGCCCAGCCGACGACCGGGAACCAGCGCGCGCCGATCCGATGCAACTCCGCCCGCATCTCCCCGGCGGAGAAGTGGAGGAACGCCTCCGCCCATTGGCGCGGCCAGTGGTCCTCCGGTCGGTCGAACTGCGCCGATCCCATCCAGTCGCTGCGCGCGAGGTCAAGACTGTCCCGTATCCCCATGCGCCGCTGTTCGGGCGTGTCGATCATGCACAACCCGCCCAGCGACCAGAACGCCTGCCCGCCGAGATTGGCCTCGGTTTCCTGATCGACGATCAGCGCCCTGCGCCCGCGCTTCGCCAGTTCGGTCGCGGCGACAAGGCCCGCAAGCCCGGCGCCGACGATCACCACATCCGTCTTGCTCATGTCCGCATCCATCCCTCGGCAAACCGGGTTTGTGCGACACCCGAAAACCGGCGCTGGCGTTCAAGTTCCGCCTCAAGCCGCCTCAGCCGGGCCTGTGACAGCTTCACCTTTGGCTCCAGCCACAGTGCCTTCACGATCAGGGCATCCTCGGCGCGATCCGCCTTCATGTCGATCCGTCCGATGATGGCATCGCCCTCCATGATCGGAAAGACGTAATAGCCATATTTGCGCTTCGCCTCCGGCACGAACACCTCGATCGTATAGTCGAAATTGAACAGCCGGAACGCCCGCTTGCGGTCCCGCAGCATCGGATCGAACGGGGACAGGGTGCGGATGCGCCCCGGCGGTTCGGGCGGCGTTTCTGCCAGAATGTCGGGATGGGCGAGATGGGTGCGCGGCCTCGACCCATCCGCCGCGTCGATATCCACCTCGATCAGTGAATTCTGACGCGCGGCCCAGTCCTTCGCCTCCGCCGGGGTGATCAGCCCCCAGAATTTCGCCAGATCGCCCGGCGTGGCGAATCCCAGCCGCGCCATCGCCTCGCGGCAGCACCAGTCGATCAGCGCTTCGCGCGCAGGCGCATGGGCGCGGTGCTCGGCGGGGATGACGTTTTCAGTCAGGTCATAGACCTTGTGAAAATTCTGCCGGTGGCAGACGCACAGATCGCCGGTGTGCCAGAGATATTCGAGCGCGGTCTTGGAGGGGTTCCATTCCCACCACCCGCCGGAGGATCGCTCCTCATCCTGCCCCAGTTCCGCCGTCCGGCACGGGCCGCGTCTTGCGATTTCCGCAAGCACCACCTCCGCCTGCTCCAGAAACCCCTCGCGCCCATAGCCGCGCCAGCGCGCCGCCAGATGCGGGCCCTTGTCGCGAAACACCGCCTTCCATTGCGGAAAGAACCGCGTCGGGATGATGGACGCATCATGGGTCCAGTTTTCGAACAGCGCCCGATCCTTTTCCAGCAGATGCGCGAGGTCCTGCTTGCGATAGGTCTGATTGCGCGCGAACAGGATCATGTGGTGCGCCCGCTCCACCACCTGAATGCTGTCGAGCTGCACAAATCCCAACCGCTCGATCAGCGTCAGCAGATCGGCGCGCGACTGTTTCGGCGTCGGCGCATCGGCCAGCGCATGCCGGTCGATGAAGATCCGCCGCGCCGTCCGATTGTCGATCAGGGGCAAACCCATCCCGTTTCCACTTCCCCAAATATCCCCGCCGGAGGCATCAGCCCGGTGTCACAGGCATCGTTACAGCCCCATCTGGCGCACGGCCAGATCGCGCATGATTTCCTCCGACCCGCCGCCGATGGCCATCACCTTCACCTCACGCCAGCACCGCTCGATCCGGTTGCCGCGCAGATACCCCGCACCGCCCATGATCTGCATCGCTTCCGAGGCGACGAATTCGAGCGCTTTTGACGCGAACACCTTGCCTTTGGAAATCTCGGCCACCGGGTGCAGCCCCTCGTTCATCGCCCAGCAGATCTGGTTGAGGTAGGCCTCGGTCGCATCGATCCGCATGGAGATATCGGCGATCTTGTGACGGATGACCTGATGACGGATCAGCGGCTTGCCGAATGTCTGCCGCTCCTGTGCCCAGGCGATCGCATCCTCCAAGCAGGCCTTCATCGCACCGAGGCAGCCGGCGATCATGCAGGTCCGTTCTGTGTTGAAATTGTTCATGATGGCGAGGAAGCCGCGATCTTCCTCCCCCATCAGGTTCTCCGCCGGAACGCGGCAGTCGTCGAAATAGAGCGTCGCGGTGTCCGACGCCCACCAGCCCTGTTTCCGGTCGATGGAACTGCGCGAAAAGCCCGGCGTATCCGCCTCGACAAAGAACAGCGATATCCCGTCGAGGCCGGTGCCGCCGGTGCGCGCGCCGATGACGAAATAGTCGGATTTCATGCCGCCGGTGATGAAGGTTTTCGATCCGTTCAGCACGAAATGATTGCCGTCGCGCCGTGCTGTCGTCTTCATCGCCGCCACGTCAGACCCGCCGCCGGGTTCGGTGATGCCGAGCGACGATCCCTTTCGGCCCGACAGCACCTCCGGCAGGGCCTTCGCACGGATGTCATCCGAGGCGAGATTGGCCAAGGGCGCGATGGAGATCATGCGCCCGTTCACCGCCGCCCCGACCCCGCCGGAGCCGCATTTCGCCAGTTCCTCGTTATAGGCGCAGCGCATGAACATGTCGTCGAAGCCTAGGCCGCCCCAGCGTTCCTCGACGCCGAACCCCCAGACGCCAAGCGCACCCAGCTTTTCGTGCAGGCTCCAGGGCGTGTCCCCGGCCTCGTCCCAGTCGTTCACATGTGGCGTGACCTCTGCGGCAACGAAATCGGCGATGGTCTCGCGCCACGCGGCGCGTTCTTCGGTCTCAAACGGGTTCTTCATCTCTGTTCCTCGATTTTTGACGGAGTGAAGCGGAGCGTCGGGGCTGCGGCAAGGGGGCTGTGCGGTCTGTGCTTGTTTTCTGCCCGGATCGGGGCATGTTTCCGGTCACAAAACCAACAGAGGGGACAACGCCATGACCACAATCCGCGACCTGATTGCGCCGCATCCTGACACCGCTTTGGCAATCGGTGCGCCAGGGCGCGACTGGCTGACCTATGGCGGGCTGCGCGCGCTGGCGGCGGATGTCGCGGCGGCCCTGCATCGGGCGGGCATCGGGCGCGGCGACCGGGTGGCGATCGTGCTGCCGAACGGGCCGGAAATGGCGACCGCTTTCGTCACCATTGCGCAGGCCGCCGTGACCGCGCCGTTGAACCCGGCGTATCGCGAGGATGAATATGCCTTCTATCTCGAAGACCTGAAGGCGAAGGCGCTGGTGGTCGAGGCCGGATATGACGGCCCCGCGCTGGCGGCGGCGGCGAAATTCGGCCTGACCATCATCCGCGTGACCGTTGCCGATGGTGCCCCGGCTGGGGCCTTCACGCTGATCGCCGAAGAATCGGCGGTGGCGGCGGACACTGGCGCACCCGTGGCGGATGACATCGCGCTGATCCTCCATACCTCCGGCACCACGTCGCGGCCCAAGATCGTGCCGCTGATGCAGTCGAATGTCGCGGCCTCGGCGGGCAATATCGGGCGCTCGCTCGATCTGACGGCGGCAGATCGCTGCATGAACGTCATGCCATTGTTCCACATTCACGGCCTGATCGCCGCCGTCGCATCGTCGCTGGCGGTGGGCGGGTCGATCTGGTGCGCGCCGGGCTTTGATGCGCTGAAATTCTTCGGCTGGCTGAAGGATGCGGCGCCGACATGGTATACTGCTGTCCCGACCATGCATCAGGCGATCCTGACCCGTGCCGCGCGGAATGCCGACATCATCGCAGAGGCGAAGTTGCGGTTCCTGCGTTCATCCTCCGCTTCCCTACCGCCGCAGGTGATGGTGGCGCTAGAGGAAACCTTCGGCGCGCCGGTGATCGAGGGCTATGGCATGACCGAGGCGACGCACCAGATGTGTTCCAACCCGCTCGGCAAGGGCAGGCAGAAACCGGGATCGGTGGGGCAGGAGGCAGGGCCGGTCGTGCGCATCGCCCATGAGGCGGAGAACCGCCTGATCGGTCTGCACGACACGGGTGAGATCGTCATCTCCGGCCCCAATGTCACGCCGGGATATGAGGGCAATCCAGAAGCCAATGAAAAGAATTTCTTCATGGCTGACGGCGCGCGCTGGTTCCGCACCGGCGATCAAGGATCGTTCGATGCAGAAGGATATCTAAGCCTGACCGGTCGTCTGAAGGAAATCATCAACCGGGGCGGCGAGAAGGTATCGCCGCTGGAGGTGGATGCCGCGCTGATGGATCACCCTGCCGTCGCGCAGGTCGTCACCTTCGCCCTGCCGCACCCGAAACTGGGCGAGGAAGTTGCCGCCGCCGTGGTGATCCGCGAAGGGATGCAGGCGACGGAGCGGGAAATTCGCGATTTCGCCCTCACCAAACTGGCGGATTTCAAGGCCCCGCGAAAGATTGTCATTCTGGATGAAATCCCGAAGGGCGCGACCGGCAAGATGCAGCGGATCGGCCTTGCCGAAAAGCTCGGCCTGACGGAGGCGTAAGCGATGAAGATCTGTGTATTCGGCGCCGGGGCCATCGGCGGTTATATGGGTGTAAAACTGGCTGAGGCCGGTGCGGATGTCAGCCTCGTGGCGCGCGGGCCGCATCTGGCGGCGATGCAGGCCAACGGATTGAAGCTGATCGAGGAGGGGGCGGAGGTGGTGGTGCCCGTCACCGCGTCCGACGATCCGGCGACGCTGGGCGTGCAGGATTACGTCATTGTCACCCTGAAGGCCCATTCGGTGCCGCCTGTTGTGGCGAAGATGCAGCCGCTGATCGGGCCGAACACCACCATCGTGTCGGGCGTGAACGGCGTGCCGTGGTGGTATTTCCACAAACTCGGCGGCCCGCTGGAGGGGACGCGCCTCGCCTCGGTCGATCCCGGTGATGCGCAATGGAACGGCTTCGGCCCCGACCGCGTGCTCGGCTGTGTCGTCTATCCGGCGGCGGAGGTGTCGGAGCCGGGCGTGATCCACCATATCGAGGGCAATCGGTTCTCGTTGGGGGAACCTTCCGGCGAGAAGACCGAACGGGCGACGGCCCTGTCGCAGGCGTTGTCGGCGGCGGGGCTGAAGGCCCCGGTGCGCCCGCGCATCCGCGATGAAATCTGGGTCAAGCTCTGGGGCAACCTTTCGTTCAACCCGATCTCCGCCCTGACCCACGCGACGCTGGATGTCCTCTGCACCGACGAGGGCACCCGCGCCGTCGCCCGCGCGATGATGGTGGAGGCGCAGGAAGTGGCCGAGAAATTGGGCGTCAAGTTCCCCATCAACGTGGATCGCCGGATCGACGGCGGCGCAGCGGTCGGCGCACATCGCACGTCGATGTTGCAAGACCTCGACGCGGGCCGCCCGATGGAAATCGACGCCCTGGTCGCCGCCGTGGCGGAACTGGGCCGCCTGACGGAGACACCGACCCCGACCATCGACACGGTGCTGGCGCTGGTGCGGCTGAGGGCCAAGTCGGCGGGGCTTTACTGAACGAAAAAGGGCGCAGCAGATGCCGCGCCCTTTCGTTCGCCCTTGGGGTGCGGATTACTCCGACAAGCCCCACTTCACAGCGGTCGCGTCAAAGAACCCGCTCAGCTTTTTCAGCTTCACCCAGTTGTTGACGTAGTTGATCCAGACCTGATCGTCCTGCGGCAGGATCATGGCGATCGGTGCAGGGGCGCGGGCGGCTGCATCCGCGACGCGGACCACGGGGAACTGCGATGCCAGGGTTGCGCCCTCGATATTCGAGGTGATGAACACATCGGCGCGGCCTGTGACGACCTCCTGATATCCGCGTGCCGGGGCCTCGACCACGGTGATCTTGGCGTTCGGGAACCATTCCTTCGCCTGTTTTTCGAAGGTCGTGCCGAGTTCGGTGGCGACCGTCACGTCGGGCTGGTTGATGCTGTCCCAGCCGGAAAACTTGTCGGCCTTGTCCGATGTGGTGAAAGGCAGAATCTCGACCTGCACATAGCTTTCGGAGAATCCGGCAACCTTCATCCGCGCCGGGCTGATCGAGGCGGAGCCGGTCATGTGATACGCGCCCGCGGTCACGCCGTTCACCAGCGTTTTCCAGTCGGTCGGAACGAATTCGAGCGTGACGCCGAGGTCTTCGGCAAGGGCGGTCATCACGTCGATGTCATAGCCCTTGTAGGAATTGGTGGCAGGGTCGCGCACCGACATCGGGTTCCAGTCCCCGGTCGTGCCGACTTTCAGCGTGCCGCTGTCGAGAATGTCGTTCAGGGCGGATTGTGCATGCGCCGCCGGCGGGGCGGAGATGAAGGCAAGGGCAGCGGCGAGTGCTGCGGCGAGGGGGAATTTCATGGGCAGGCTCCTGTCGTGCGGTGCCTGATGCACCGCTTCATTGGGCGACCTAGGCCGTGGTCGCAATAAAGCGATTAAAACTTTTTGCCGCCTTGGGTTCTACCGCTAAATTGTGCATGCACAGGGCTGTGAAGTTGAGGGGACAGGCCGACATGGCAGAGACGGCACCACAGCCCGCCATTTCGATGGTGGCTGTCAACAAGTGGTTCGGCGATTTCCATGTCCTGAAGGACGTGTCGCTGACGGTCGGCAAGGGCGAGCGTGTGGTGATCTGCGGCCCGTCTGGTTCGGGCAAGTCCACCGTGGTGCGCTGCATCAACCGGCTGGAAGAACATCAAAGCGGGCAGATCAGCGTCGATGGGGTCGAATTGACCGGATCGAAGGAAAGCGTCGCCGCGATCCGGTCCGAGGTCGGCATGGTGTTTCAGCAGTTCAACCTGTTCCCGCATCTGACGGTTCTGGAGAATCTGACGCTCGGCCCGATGAAGGCGCGCGGCCTTGGCCGGGCGGAGGCGCGCGACCGCGCGATGGCCTATCTGGAGCGGGTGCGCATTCCCGAACAGGCGGGCAAGCGGCCCGGACAGCTTTCCGGGGGGCAGCAGCAGCGCGTGGCGATTGCCCGCAGCCTGTGCATGGAGCCGAAGATCATGCTGTTCGATGAACCGACTTCGGCGCTCGACCCTGAAATGATTTCCGAAGTGCTCGACGTGATGGTTGGTCTGGCGGAGGACGGCATGACGATGATCGTCGTCACCCACGAGATGGGCTTTGCCCGCAGGGTCGCCGATCAGATGGTGTTCATGGATGCGGGAGAGATCGTCGAATCCGGCCCACCCGCCACATTCTTCGCCGCCCCGGAATCGCAACGCTGCCGCGATTTCCTCGCGCGCATCCTGCGGCACTGAGGCGCGGGATGATGCGTAACGCCCCGATCCTGATCCTGTGCCTTGCGCTGCTGTCCGGTTGTGCGTCGTCGAATGCCTGGGGCTGGTATGTGATCGACCCGACCACGCAGCAGGGGCAGACCAACATCAATTTCCTTGTTGGCGGGTTCTGGATGACGATCAAGATATCCGTCATCACGGCGGTCATCTCCATCTCGCTTGGCCTGCTGATCGCCCTGCCCGCCTTCAGCCCCAATCGCTGGGTGCGGCTGGTGAACCGGGTCTATGTGGAATTCGTCCGCTCCATCCCGTTGCTGCCGATGCTGTTCTGGGTGTTCTACGGGCTGCCGCTGATGATGAAGGCGATGGGCATCAACATGCCGATTGATCCCTTCTGGGGGGCGATCATCACGCTGGCAGTGTCGGACAGCGCCTTTACCGCCGAGATCTATCGCGCGGGTATCCAATCGATCGCGCGCGGTCAGACCGAGGCGGCAAAGACGGTGGGGCTGAACGCCATTCAGACCATGCGCTATGTGGTCCTGCCGCAGGCGATCCGACGCATCCTGCCGCCGCTGGCGAACCAGTTCATCTATATCGTGAAGATGAGCGCCTTCGCCTCGGTCATCGGGGTGCAGGAGCTGACGCGGCGGGCGAACGAACTTGCGGTGACGGAATACCGCCCGCTGGAGCTCTATACCTTCCTGATCCTCGAATATCTGGTGCTGGTGCTGATCATCTCCACCGCCGTTCGGTGGTTGGAACGGCGGATGGGTGCGGATGAGCGGGCGTAAGCGCCGGTGATCGTCGGCGGCGTGGATATTTAAGGGAAGCGGAACGCTGCGCGGTGCGCGTGTCAGTCCAGCGGCGGGATGCGGGCGACGAAATGGCCCTTCACGGCCAGCGGCCATTGCCGGAACGGCACCGCGCCGGTGTCGCTGATCTGGTGGCCTTGGGCATATTCGACGATGCCGCTGGCGGCCTCGGCGGTCGGATCGAAGGTGCCGAGCACATAGGTCAGCTTGCCGGGGGCGGAGATGGCGACATTGCAGGCCCGCTCACAGCCCATCAGGCAGGACACCTGCCGCACCTCCACAGCCGTTGATGCCGCCGCCGCGCGCACCTCGGCCAGCAGCGTCTCGCCGCAGGACGGTTGATCCTTCAGGTTCTTGCGCGCGGCGTGGCGGCATGTGTCGCAGACTGTGATCACGGTGGTCATCGGGGCCTCTTCGCTTGGTCTGCGTGAGGTAAAGGGGCACCGGAAAATGTGCAATGCCCCGATTGCGTGACCCGGTGCGGCGCGGCACAAGGGGGCCATGAAACAGCGTGTCATCGTCATCGGCGCCGGGATCATCGGTGCCTCTGCCACCTATCACCTGATGAAGGCGGGGGCAGAGGTCGTCGTGGTTGAACGCGCTGCCGCCGCCAGCGGGGCGACGGCAAAATCCTTCGGCTGGATCAATGCGGCCTTTGCCGAAACCGATGCCTATTACCGGCTTCGGCGGGCAGCGATGCAGGCCTGGCGCGATCTGGATATTCCGTTGCCGTCGCCGGTGCGCTGGCACGGCGCGCTGGGCTGGGAGGTGGAGGGCGACGCGTTGACCGCGCAGCATGCGCAATTGCAGGCGCGCGGATATGCGGCGCGGATGCTGGACCGGGCGGCCTTTGCTGCGCTGGAGCCGGAGGTCGCCGATGCGCCCGACCGCGCGATGCTGTGGGAGGCAGACGGGGCCGTCGATCCGCACGCCGCGACCGAGGCGCTGTTGTCCGCTGCCGTCGCGCTGGGGGCGGAACGGCTTCAGGGCTGCGAGGTGCGCGGGTTCATCCATGCGGGCGACCGGGTCACCGGGGTCGAGACCAGCTTCGGGCCGCTGGCGGCGGACATGGTCGTGGTCGCGGCGGGGGTCGGCGGCGAGGCGTTGCTGGCGGAGATTGGCGTGCGCCTGCCGATGGCCAACAAGATCGGCCTGATCGTCCACACCCGCCCGGTGCGCCCCGTGATCCGCCATATCGTGCTGACGCCGGAGATCCATTTCCGGCAGGAGGCGGATGGCCGCCTGATCGCGGGCGAGATCTTCAGCGGCGGCGGCCCGCATGAGGGGATGATCGGGCGCGATCCGCGCGGGCTCGCGGCGCTGATCCTCGACCGGTTGCGGGCGCGGTTGCCTGCGGTTGATGGCATCACGCTCGGCAGTCTGATGCTGGGGCTGCGGCCGACGCCGGTAGATGGATTGCCGGTGGTCGGCAGGGCGCGCGGGATCGAGGGGGTCTATCTGGCGGCGATGCACAGCGGCATCACGCTCGGCCCGCTGATCGGATCGCTGATCGCGGCGGAGGTGACGGGCGGCGATGCGCCGATTCTGTCGGATTTCCGGCCGGATCGGTTCAACTGACCGCCTTAGCGGATGAATTGCGGGCGAAAGCGGAAGGTGCTGCGCTGTTCCGGGGCGACATGGCGGTTGAGGCGCGTGCCGACCGCGCCGAACAGCAGGATGATGACCAGCGTTCCGAGCACGAAATAGGCCCCGACGATCGGATAGGCGATGAACGGGTTGAAGGTGTTTTCGGCGAAATATGAGCCGTAATAGAGCGCGTCCCCTTCCTGTCGCCACGCAGGGAAGGACGAAAAGAACACCAGCGCCGAAGCGTGGAACAGGAAGATCGCCTCGTTCGTGTAGCTGGGCCACGCGAGCCGCAGCATGGTCGGCCAGACGATGCGCCGGAACTTGCGGCGCGGCGACATGCCGATGGAATCGGCAGCCTCGATATCGCCGCGCGGCACGGTCCGCAGCGCGCCGTGAAAAATCTCCGCCGTGTAGGCCGATGTATTCAGGAACAGCACGAAGGTCGCGCCTAGCCACGCGCGGGTCAGCCAGCGGGTTTCCGCCGAAATGACGGCAAAGCCGAGGTCAAGCTCGAACCCGACCTTGGGCAGCAGCACGAACATCTCGTAGACGAAGAAGAACTGGATAAACAGCGGCGTGCCGCGAAAGAGATAGATGAAGCCACGCGACGGAACCCCGAAAAGCGGATTGCGGCTGCCCTTGCCGAGCGCAAGGATGGTGGCGAAGGCAAAGCCGGTCAGCAGGGCGACAACGGCGAAATAGACATTCCAGATCATGCCGGAGCCGATCAGGACGACCTGTTCGCAGAAGGTGATGTCGGTTTTCGGCAGCAACCGCTCGCCGATGCCGATGGCGCGCAGACCGTAGGCTTGCAGCGTCTCGAAGCAGCTCATCTCGCCACCGCGAGGCCGCGTGAGACGCGGGCGGTCAGCCGGTCGAACCCGATCTGGCTGATCCAAGTCAGGAAAAGATAGAACACCAGCAGCGCCCCGAAATACCAGAGCCGCCAATCCGGGTGCGGATAGTCATAGGCCTGGGTCTTCATCCCGCCCAGTTCCTTGGCCCAGTAGACGATATCCTCCACCCCGAGCAAGAACAGGAGCGGCGTCGCCTTGATGAGGATCATCCAGAGGTTAGACAGCCCCGGCAGGGCATAGACCCACATTTGCGGCATGTGGATGCGCCAGCGCACCTGCCGCGCCGACATGCCGATGGCCTGCCCGGCCTCAAGCTGGCCGCGTGGAACCGCCTTCAGCGCACCGTCGATGATGTTCGCGGCAAAGGCGCCGAAGACGATGGAATAGGCGATGACCGCAAGCGCGAAGCCATAGGTATCATGCACCCAGGCATCTGCCGTGTTCAGTGGGGCCTTGGCGGCCGAGCAAACAACGAAATCATTACCCTGCCAGACCGGCGCGGTGACATCGGGGCACAGCACCTTGTGGCGGGCATATTCGATGCCCTGATCCAGCGCGATGGGCACGAACAGGAAAAAGACGATATCGGGCACGCCGCGCACCATCGTGGTGTAGAGCGAGCCGAGCCAGCGCAGCGGGGCGAAGCCCGACCGTTTCGCCAGTGCACCGCCGAGGCCCAGCGCCATGATCGGCGGCACGGCGATCAGCAGCAGCGCGATGACCGTGAAGAAGCTGTAGAAAAAGCCCATATGCTTGGGCGTGGTCAGGTAGCAGGCAAACCATGCCAGCCCCTCCAACGCTTTGGGATCGGTGCAGTAACTGAACACGGTGCCCCCCGGCCTTTCCAAAGCGTCAGCGCCGGCGCACCCGGAGGCGCGCCGGCTGTCGTCAGATTACCACTGCGGCGTGTTCTCGGTGAACCACTTCGCCAGCATGGTGTTCAGGCTGCCATCGGCCTTCATCGAATCGATGGCGGCGTTCAGCTTTTCCTTCAACGCGCCGTCGCTTTCGCGAACGCCCATGCCGATGCCGCCGCCAAGCGGGACATCTTCGCCGACGAACACCAGTGCGCCGCCGCTTTCAGCCACGATGGGGGACAGGAAGTCCTTGTCGGCCAGAACCGCATCGGCCTCACCATTGGTTACGGCAGCGATGGTTTCATCCGGCGTGCCGAATTCCACGAGCGTCGCACCGGAGGCGGCCACATGGCTCGCCTGAATGGTGGCGGCCTGTGCGGTGATGACACCGCCTTCAAGGTCCACATCCGCGCTGGCCGCGACATAGGCGGAGGGCGAGGCCGGGATATAGGCCTGAGTGAAGTCGATCACCTGATCCCGCTCGTCAGTCACCGACATGCCGGCGATGATCGTGTCATAGTTGCCGGATACGAGGTTCGGAATGATGCTGTCCCAGTCGTTGGTGACCCAGGTGCATTCCAGACCGGCACGCTTGCAGACCTCATCCCCGAATTCACGCTCGAACCCGTCAACCTCACCCTGGTCGTTGATGAAGTTGTAGGGGGGGTATGCGCCCTCCGTCCCCATGCGGACCGAATGGCCCGCCGCGAAGGCGGACCCGGCTGCGACGACGCCAAGGGCGAGCGCCCCGGCAAAGACTGCGAATTTGGTCATCAGATATCTCCCTGTTGATGACGGTTTCATAAGGTGCTGGCGAGGAATGCCCGGCACCTTTCGGATTTTGCATGTTCAAACACCTCGGAAGGGGTGCCCTCCTCCTCCACGCGGCCCTGATGCAAAAAGACGACCTTGTTCGAGACTTCGCGCGCGAATCCCATTTCGTGAGTGACGACCAGCATTGTGCGCCCCTCCTCCGCCAGCCCGCGCATGACGCGCAGCACCTCGCCCACCAATTCGGGGTCGAGCGCGGAGGTCGGCTCATCGAACAGCAGCGCCTTGGGGCGCATCGCGAGCGCGCGCGCGATGGCGACGCGCTGCTGCTGGCCGCCGGACAACTGGCTGGGATACATCGCGTGCTTTTCGGCGATCCCGACCTTTTCCAGCACGGCCATCGCCTCATCCCGCGCCTCTGCCCGGTCGCGGTTCAGCACCTGAATCGGGCCCTCGGTGACGTTCTCCAGAACCGTCAGATGGGACCAGAGGTTGAACTGCTGAAAGACGAATCCAAGCTGACAGCGCAGCCGGGTGATCTGTTTCGCATCGGCCCGCCCGCCCTCGGACACGCGGACTTCCTCCCCCTCCAGCACGATCCGTCCGCGATCCGGGGTTTCCAGAAAGTTGATGCAGCGCAGGAGGGTGGACTTGCCGGAACCCGACGATCCGAGGATGGAAATCACATCGCCCTTGCGCGCCTCGACCGACACGCCCTTCAGCACGTCGTTGTCACCGAAACTCTTGACGATGTTTTCAGCGATGAGCGTCGGGGCAGTGGTCATCCAGCATCCTTGAACGGGTTCCAGTGTCAAATAAGCGTCATATCGTTGTGCAGCGCAAGAATTGCGTTGCGGTTTCCGGGGGAAATCGGGGTGAACGTGGCGTCGTCTACCTTGGGTTGTGCGGGGTGGGGGTGTCGGTGCCGCTTATCGCGCCAGCACCGCAGCGATGGCGACCTTCACATCATGGGCGAAGCCGCGCGCCGTCGATCTGGGGGTGTTCAGCAGGTAATCCGGGCCGTCGCCGGTGCGGGCCACGATGACGCCGATCTGTTGCATCGGGGTGCGGGCGGTGCTGCCGGTGGGGAAGGCGGGATCATCGAAATCGAGCGATGAGAGTCGCATCAGCACGTCCCGCGCGCGGGGGCCGCTGAGGGTGAGGGCGGTAAAGCTGTCGGATTGATCGGTGACTGAACCCGTGCCCTGCGCCGCGTCCTGCACCCTTCCCAACAGGGTTTCTTCTGCGGCGGACAGGAACCACTGACCGGGGCCGGAAAACAGCGCCATCGCGCCCTTCGCGGTCGCAAACTGTCCCGGCGCGGGCAGGTCGATGTCGAAAGCGGCCTTCATGGCAGCGGCGAGCGCATCCGCCTGCCCGGTGCGGGCAGCGAGCGAGAGGAACGACCGGGCCGGGGCCTCGTCGAAGATCACGCCCTTCGCATCGACCCGGCACCCGCCGACCGCTGCGAAAACCGAACGCGCCGCAAGTCTGAATTCAGCCACGAAGGCGCCCTCCCTCTGGATCGACGAAATGCGGGCTGACAATCTCCACCTCGATATCGGAGCCGCGCACGCCGTCCCATGCCCGCACGGTCTCGCCCAGCCGGACCTTGCCATTCTTGATGAAACCGAGGCCGATATAGCTTTGCAATTCCGGCGACCACGCGACCGATGACATCCAGCCGAGGTCGTTGGTCATCCGTGGCTCTGCCTTCATGTCGAGAAAATGCGCCCCGGCGGTCAGCTTCGCCTGCGGGTCCTTCGGGCGGAACCCCATCATGACGGGCCGGTCCACGGCTTGCAGCCCTTCGCGCCGGGCCATGACCTTGCCGATGTAATCGCCCGGCTTTTTCGCACCGAGGCCCCCCATGCCGAGGTCGCCCGCTGTCGTGCGCCCGTCCAGTTCGTTCCCCGCCGCGTGACCCTTCTCGACCCGAAGAACGCTGAGCGCCTCCAACCCATAGGGTTCCACACCATACTCCGCACCGGCCTTCATCAGCACATCAAACAGATCATGGCCAAAGCGGCAGGGCACCGCGATCTCATAAGCCAGTTCGCCAGAGAACGAGAGGCGGAAAAGGCGGGCGGGGACACCGCCGCAAACCGTGATCTGCCCGCAGGCCATATAGGGGAACGCGCCATTCGAAATGTCGTGATCCTTGTCCACCAGCTTGCGCAGAAGATCGCGTGCGCGCGGACCGGCGACCGCATATTGCGCCCATTGTTCGGTGGCGGAGATCAGTTGCACATCCAGATCGGGCCAGAGGCATTGGCGGCAGAATTCCAGATGCCGCATCACCGGCCCGGCCTGCGCGGTGGTCGTGGTCATCACAAAATGATCGTCGGCAAACCGCGCACAGGTGCCGTCATCCATGACGATCCCGTCCTCGCGCAGCATCAGGCCATAACGGCAGCGCCCGACCGGCAGGGTGGAGAATGCATTCTGATAGACCCGGTCGAGGAAAGCGCCCGCATCCGCGCCTTGCACGTCGATCTTGCCCAGCGTCGTGACATCGCAGATGCCGACCTTCGACCGCACGGTGACAACCTCGCGGTCGACGCTGTCGCGCCAGCCCTTTTCGCCGGATTTGCGGAACCACTGCGTGCGCAGCCAAAGGCCGGTCTCAATGAAATCGCCGCCATGCGCCGCCGCCCAATCGTGGGAGGGGGTGAGCCGCGTCGGATGGAAATGCTTGCCCCGGTGCCGCCCGCCGAAGGCCCCGATGGGCACTGGTGTGTAGGGCGGGCGAAAGACGGTGGTGCCGGTTTCCTCGATCGTCTTGCCGGTCAGCGACGCCATCAGCGCAATCGCGGGCACATTCGCCGTCTTGCCCTGATCGGTGGCCATGCCCAGCGTGGTGTAACGCTTCATATGCTCGACTGACCGGAACCCCTCCTGATGTGCCAGCGAGATATCCTTTACCGTCACATCGTTCTGAAGATCGACCCAGGCACGCTTGCAGCCCGCGACCTGCCAGAACGGGGTGACGGCGGTCGCGCCGTCCTCCGCATCGGGCAGGTCGGCAGTGGCCGAAAGGTCAAGCGCCGCAATGGCCGCCGCCGCCCCTGCGCGCAGGCACGCGGCGGTCGAATATTCGCCTTTGGCGGCCCCGGCGACCGTCATGCCCGGCGGCAGGTTCGGGCCGGGGACAAAGGCGGCGATGTCGTCCCGCCAGACCGGCTTGCCGCCCAGATGACAGGTCAGGTGCACGGCGGGGGACCAGCCGCCGGATACAGCGATCAGGTCGGCAACCACGCTGTCCTCGGTGCCGGAATGGTGGCGCAGGGTGGCATGGGTGACGCCGTGCCGCCCCGCCGTATCGGCGACCGCCCCGCCCCGGATGACGCGAAACCCATGATCCTGCAACGCGCCGGGTCGGGTATCGACCAGCGCGACCACATCCGCCCCCGCCGCGCGCAGATCGCGCGCTGTGCGCCAGCCATCGTCGTTGTTGGTGAACACCACGGCGCGGTGGCCGGGGGCGACGGCATAGCGGTTGAGGTATGTGCGCACAGACCCGGCCAGCATCACGCCGGGGCGGTCGTTGTTTTCGAACGCGATGGACCGCTCAATGGCCCCGGCGGCGAGGATCGCGCGGCGGGCGACGATCTTCCACAGGCACTCTCGGGGCAGATCGGGTTTCGGTTTCGCGATATGCTCGCCGACCCGTTCAAGCGCGCCGTAGATGCCACCGTCGAACACGCCGAACACCGTCGTCCGCGTCATCACCGTGACATTCGGCATGGTTTTCAGTTCAGCGATCACCTGCTGCGCGTAGGCAGCGCCCGACATGCCGCCAACCGCGTGGCTTTCGCCGTTGAGGCGGCCACCGGGCGCAAAATCCTCATCCGCCAGCACGACGCGCGCGCCTGCCCGCCCCGCCGTCAGTGCCGCCATCAACCCCGCCGGGCCAGCGCCGATCACCAGAAGGTCGCAATGCCGCGTGGCGTGTTCGTATTGCGCCGGATCGGCCTCGCCCGATAATGCGCCAAGGCCCGCCGCCCGGCGGATGATCGGCTCGTAGACCGATTCCCAGAACTTCGCGGGCCACATGAAGGTCTTGTAATAGAACCCCGCGCCCAGAAACCCGTTCAGCAGATCGTTCACCGCCATCAGGTCATGGCGCAGCGATCCGACATGGTTCTGGCTGGCGGCGGTCAGCCCTGCATACACCTCCTGCACGGTCGCGCGGGTGTTGGGATCCGCATCCGCACCGGTGCCGATGGTCATCAGGGCATTCGGTTCCTCCGGCCCCGCTGACAGGACACCGCGCGGGCGGTGATACTTGAACGACCGACCCATCAGCCGCACGCCGTTCGCCAGCAGGGCGGAGGCGACGGTATCGCCCTGAAAGCCCTGAAAGGCCTTGCCATCGAAGGTGAAATTCAGGGGCTTCGCCCGGTCGACCAGGCCCCCGGCGGTCAGGCGGCTGCTGGTCATGATGCCACCTTGTTGACGAGTTCCGTGCCGAACACTTCGTGGGTGGTCGTATCCCGCTCCACCACCAGCCAGCTTCGGCAGCCTTGTTCATGATACCACAATTCGCGATGCCGCCCGGCGGGGTTGTCGCGCAGATAGGTGTATTCGTAATCAGCGCCGCCTTCCGGGCGGTTCAGAAGACTGGCGTCGCCCATGATCGTGTATTCCTCGACCATGCGCGGGCCGCAGCAGGGGCAGGTGATCCTCATCGCGCCGTGTTCCTCAATGCAGGTTGGGCTGCGCGCCCACCCCTTTTTCGTCGATCATGTAGCCGCGCGCGAACCGGTCGAGCCGCATTTCCACTGCTGTTTCATGGGGTTGGTCGGTGGCGATCAGATGCGCAAAGCACCAGCCGGAGGCAGGCGTCGCCTTGAACCCGCCATAGCACCAGCCGCAATTGAGGTAGAGTCCGTCGAGCGGTGCGCGGTCGATGATCGGCGAGCCGTCCATCGACATGTCCATGATCCCGCCCCAGCTTCGCAGCAGTTTCGCTTTGCCGATGGCGGGGAAAAGGGCCATCGCACCCTCGCACACGTCCTGCACCACAGGCAGGTTTCCGCGCTGGGCATAGGAATTGTACATGTCGATATCGCCGCCGAAGACGAGGCCGCCCTTGTCCGACTGGCTGACATAGAAATGCCCCGCGCCAAAGGTGATGACGCCGGGCACGATCGGCTTCAACCCTTCTGATACGAAGGCCTGCAAGACATGGGATTCGATCGGCAGGCGCAGCCCGGCCATCGCGGCAACCTGGCCCGACCGGCCCGCCGCCGCCATCGCAACCTTCTTGGCGCGGATCGTGCCGCGCGTCGTCTCGACGCCCACAATCCGGTCGCCCTCGCGGATCATGCCGGTCACTTCGCAGTTCTGGATCAGATCGACGCCGCGCGCATCGGCGGCGCGGGCATAGCCCCAGGCGACCGCATCATGGCGCACCGACCCGCCGCGTTTCTGCAACAGCCCGCCGGTGATCGGAAACCGTTCATCATCGAAATTCAGGAACGGGGCCATCTTGCGGACGCCGTCGCGGTCCAGCAATTCCGCATCGGCACCGGCCATCAGGATGGCATTGCCACGCCGTGCATAGGCGTCGCGCTGCGCGTCTGAATGGCAGAGGTTCAGCACACCGCGCTGGCTGACCATCGCGTTATAATTGATGTCCTGCTCCAGCCCTTCCCACAGCTTCAGCGAGTGTTCATAAAACGGCTCGTTGCCGGGGAGGAGGTAGTTGGAGCGGATGATCGTCGTGTTCCGCCCGATATTGCCTGACCCGAGATAACCCCGCTCCAGCACCGCGACATTGGTGATGCCGTGATTGCGCGCGAGATACCATGCGGTCGCGAGGCCATGCCCGCCGCCGCCGATGATGACCACATCGTAATGGGATTTCGGCTGCGGCTCGCGCCACACCGGGGCCCAACCCTTGTTGCCGGTCAGGCCTTCCTTCAGGATCTTGAAGACGGAATAGGTCATGCTGCGGCTCCTCTGCCGCAACGATATTCGACCGGCGCGCGCGATGCCAGCATGCGGGAAAAAGACTTTCTTGCGCCGAAAATGTCGGTTTCGGCCCTTCGGTCATTTCGCCGCTCTCAGCCGTTTCTAGGCCGCGCGCCGCCCGGCCTTCGCCGCCGGCGGGGCGAATACTTTCGGCAATGGCTGCGCCTCCGGCAGGCCTGCCTTGCGGCGCAGGATCGCAGCCTGTTCCGTGGTGACCTGCCAGAGGCAGGCGCAGATGTCCCCCTCCGGGCTGTCGGCCGTTCCGATGATGTCCGACGGCCAGCCGCAGGCGCGGAACACCCGCACCATGTGGGCGCCGGTCACCCCCAGAAAGGCCGTGATCCCATGCGACGTGGCAAAGGCGCATCCGGCCCACATCAGCGCCGGTGCGACCCGGCGGTGGGCGTGGTCGGAGACGAAGAATCGCGTCACCTCCCAGATCAGCGGTGATGTGATCTCGGTCTCGCCGGTCAGATGGCGGAAACTGTCGCCGATCATCGTCGGCCCGGTGGTCGGCATCAACCGGGTGGAGCCGAGATGCCGCCCCGCTTCATCGCTGACGATCAGGTAAAGCGGGTTGAGGTGGTCATAGCGATCCTGCTCCCGCCCCTTTGCATCGGTCTGAAGGTCCCAGCCGAGCCGTTCCTTGAACTGGATGCCACGGTCACGCAGCATGTCGTCGGCCAGTTGGGGAAAATGGTGAAGATGCTCGCGATAGACGAGGTCGATTCTCATGGCAGCGCTCCGGTTTTGGGGGTCGGAGCGGCTGTTAGCGAAACTCTCTAAAATTCGCGTTAAGCTGAACGTAATCCTATTGCGGCGTGATGACCCCGCGATAGGCGGCCAGCGCGATGGCATGGGGGATGTTCAGCGCGCCCAGCTTGTGACGCGCGCTGTCGATGTAGACGCGGAAGGTATTCTCGGAAATGCCCAGCGCCTCCGCCGCCTGCGCCCGGCTGAACCCGTCTGCAAGCAGCCGCATCGCGTCGCGTTCGCGGGCGGACAGGGTTCTGGGATGGCCGCCGGTGCCCTCGCCCACCAGCCGCAGCGCCTGCTGGTGGATGAAATGGGCCAAGAGGATGAAATCGCGGCTGTGTTCCGACAACAGGCGCGACCAGGTATCCGCCTTGCAGGTCTTGTTGACCGTGAACACAGCAAACTGGCCGTGCGGGCCGTGGACCGGGACGGTGTAACCCTGATTGCCGATGCCGTTTTCAAAGGCTTCGGCGAAGAACTGGCGCGGCCCGCGCTCCGACCAATCCAGATCGGCCCAATTGATCGGGGTGAACCGGTTCCCGGCGCTCAGCATCACCGGGTCGATCGCGTCGAATCGCGATTCGAAATAGTGGGTGATCCATTCCGGCGAATAGGACAGCGCACCGATCGACCGACCCTCGCGTCGCCAGATCCCCGCGTCCTGCGTCAGCGCCCCGCCGAGCGTGTCGCGAAACGAGGGGACGTTCAGGCCCAGCGATACGGCGTAATAATAGACATGATCGACATCATAGGTTTGCCTCGTCGCATCAATGATAGCGCCGATTTCGGACAAGTTGCGGATAGAGGATAGTCTTTCCACGATCTGATTTATGTGTGCCGACATGCGATGGCTCCGTAACGGCGGATTTTCGCCGATCCAGTTCTTCCGCAGCCACCAGAAGCGCGATGTCGATTTCCTCGGTCAGATTTTCCAGCCCATGATCGGCTGCGTAGCGTCTGACGAGCATAAGCGTATCGAAAATCCGGTCCTGCATCGCCATTCTTCCTTAATGAAAGTTAACAGATCGTTACCTGCTCTCCATCGTTCCGAAATGCGGCTTCATTTTCCATCCGCAGTTTTGGGTTCCCCTGAAACTGTGAGGCCGCTGTTGGAATCCTGTTGATTAACAATCCGTTAAATAATCGGTGCTGCGGCGCTCAGGCTGATGTGGTTCGCCAGCAAGAATCGACAGCCCGATTCGTGCGACTCAGGCGTCGAACTAGCCGCCGTCCATGTCCTGCAAGGCACCACGGGCCAATGCGGCCGCGGGGCCGCCGGGGGCGAGGTCGATGGCCTTCAGCCAGGACCGGCGTGCGCCATCCTTCTGGCCGAGGCCGAATTGCGCCATGCCCAGCTCGAACCATGCGGTCGAACTGACGGGGCGGTATTCGATGGCCAGCAGCGCGTCGCGCCGCGCCCCTTCCATATCGTCCAGCCGCCGCCGGGCGGAGGCCCGCAATGTCAGCGCATCGTCATTGCGCGGGTCCAGCGCCAATGCGCGATCAAGATCGCTGCGCGCCCCGGCCCAATCGCGCGTCTCGGCCAGCAAGGCCGCGCGTTCGATGTGGATGTCGGCGCTGGCGTTGATCTTGAGGGCGTTGTCCATCGCCGACAGGGCGGCATCGAAATCGCCGATCTGCCGCCAGAGCGACGCCGACTGCATCAACAGCGGCTGACGCGCTGCGTCGTCGATTTCAGGCGAGAAGATGATCTCGTCCAGCATCAGGGCGGCGGTCTTCGTCGCGCCCAATTCCGACAGGGCGACCACCTGACAATGCCGCGCGGCCAGATCGCCGGTTGCCTCCCACCACGCGCGCGCATCCAGCGCGGTGCGTTCCGGGTCAATGGTCGCCATGTCGACGCAGGTCGCATAGTCACGCTGCTGCGCCGCAGCCGAAGCCGCGAGGTTGGCAATCCCGGCACACAGGACCAAGGTCGCCGCCGGGGCGGATAGCGCTCGCATCAGGGTCTGTCTCATGATGTAACGTCTTTCATCTTAGCGATGCGGAGGCAAAGGCAAAATGGCGGATCATCCGACGGTTTTCTGCGCCGGTTTCGGCTACTCGGCGGAGGCGCTGGCGAAACGACTGGTGGCACGCGGCTGGCGGGTCATCGGCACGACGCGGACCCCCGGCAAGATGGACGCGATCCGGCGGATCGGGGTCGAGCCGGTCCTCTGGTCGTCGAACACCCTGTCCGACCCATCGGCGCTCACGACGGCAACCCATCTCCTGATCTCCGCCGCACCTGACGAGGCGGGCGATCCGGTGCTGCGCGATTTCGGCGGCATGATCCGGGCGCGCGCGACGCCCTTCGCATGGGCCGGATACCTGTCGACCACAGGCGTTTACGGCGACCGCAAGGGCGAGTGGGTGTCGGAGGACAGCGCGCTGACCCCGACCACGCTGCGCGGCAGCATGCGGGTCGCGGCGGAGGCGGAATGGCAGGCGGCGCTTCCGGCGATCCATATCTTTCGGCTCGCCGGGATATACGGGCCGGGGCGCGGGCCGTTCGCCAAGGTGCGCGACGGGTCCGCGCGCCGGATCGTCAAGCTGGGGCAGGTGTTCAGCCGCATTCACCGCGACGACATTGCGACGGTTCTGGAAACCTCGATCGCGCAACCATCGCCGGGGCGCATCTATAATGTCTGCGACGACAATGCGGCACCGCCGCAACAGGTGATCGAATACGCGGCGCGGCTGCTGAACGTTACCCCGCCGCCGGAAATTGCCTTCGAGGATGCCGACCTTTCCCCGATGGCCGCCAGTTTCTATGCCGAATCGAAGCGCGTCTCGAACCGGCGGATCAAGGAGGAGCTTGGCGTCGCTCTCGCCTATCCAAGCTATCATCAGGGGCTGGAGGCGGTGCTCGCCGAGGAATCACTCGCGGGCCGCTGACCCGCCCTACCCGGTGGGCGCGACATCCAGCCGCCAGACGAAGCCGCTGTCGCCGATGGCGGGAAAGCGATCCTTGACCAGCGGATCATGTCCGGGAATGACCCGTATGTCATCGCCGCCTGCCAACCGGCGAATGGTGCGGAACCCTTCGATCATGTCGTCGATATTCGCCACGATGGGGAAGATTTTCCCGGTCTGGAAGTTTTCATAGAAATGCGTCGCATCTGACGCGAGGCAGACCGGCCCGATCCGGGTTTCCACCCTGACGACCTGTAATCCCTTGGAATGTCCGCCAATGCGGTGAACCGTGACCCCCGGTGCGATTTCCGCATCGCCTTTATGGAACACGACGCGGCCTGAATAGATGTGGCGCACCATCTCGATCACATGCTCGACGGAAAAGGGCATCTGAAGCGTCGCGTTACACATGCAGGGGCCGGTGGCATAGGCCATTTCGGTTTCCTGAATGTGGAACTGCGCCGCTGGATAGCGGTCCAATCCCCCGGCGTGATCGTAATGCATGTGGGTGACGATCACCGTGTCGATCTTGTCCGCGTCGATCCCGTGCCCGGCCAAAGCCTCCACCGGGTCGCGCAGGATCGGGCGACCGCGTTTCTGCGCCTCGGCGCGGTCATAGCCGGTGTCGACCAGAATGGTTTTGCTGCCGTTGGTCACCACCCAGACGAAATAGTCGATGGCATGTTCATCCGCCGGATGGTCATCGAACAGAAAACTGTCAGCGCGCGTCCGGTTGCGCCGGTCGCCGTATTTCAGGGCGTAGACTTCCCAGTGCTTTTGCATGATCCCCTCCGGTTCTTTGGTTTTGATTAAGCTTATCGTCATTTCACGCTGCCATGAAAGCCCGACTTCATGGCGACTTTCCCAGTTTTCGCCATGCTTGCGCCGTGTCGTCGCCTTGACCATAGGGATTGTGGCATAGAGATACTCTTTGCGTGGTGGACGCAGACAGAACGAAGACGGGGTTGGGATGCTAGCGGTATTGATGAGGCTTTGCGCGTTGTCGCCCAGAGATATCGCGAACATGAACGATGTGCCGCGCCGCACGGCGATCGCGTGGGTGCAGGGCGACGAACCTGTCCCGCCGGGTGTCTTTCGGAAACTCTATGACCTGCATCATGAACAGGAGATGGAGGCCGCCCGAATCATTCAGGATTGGGAACGCGCGGGCGGGCCGCAGCAGATCGACTATCTTTCGCCCGAAGGTGACGCCGCCGCGCAGGCAATCGGCTGGCCGACCCGTGCGGCGCAGCTTGTCGGTGTCGGCATGGCGCAGGCGACCCTCACACTGGTGGAAATCCGGATCGTTTCGAAATGAACACACGTTGCGCCGCCGACGGGGGGCCGATATCGTTTCACAGTCTGGTCATCGGGCTGGCCTCGCCGCGCGTTTCCTGAGCGAGCGCAGCTTGAAGCCGGGTCCATGCTGACCATTGCGACAGCCGTTGTCGCGGCGGGCGCTGATTTTTGAAAAGGACGCAGACGATGGCCAAGGGAAAATCGCAGAAGGCTGAAAAGCTTCAGTTTCAGACCACTTCGCGGTCCGGCAAGGAATATCGCACCTGGTTCCGGGGCGAGCATACCAATGTGCTGCCCCATAACCGGCATTTCTTCAAAACCGGCGGTGTCGAGAAATACGTGCTTCAGGGCTGGTTGCCGGAAACACCCTCGATCAGCGCGCATACACAGGTGACCGCCTTCGGCAGTTGTTTCGCCGCCAATATCTCCAACTGGCTCACAAAGCGCAGCTACAACGTGCTGAATAAGTCGGAGGATGCCGGAAAATCCTATGTCGTCGCCTGCGGCGAGGGGATGGTGAATTCCTTCGTGATCCTCCAGCAGTTCGAATGGGCATGGGAAGGTAAGGTGTTCGAGCAGGATCTCTGGCACGGTTACGACACCGAATCCTACGGTTATGACCCGGAGGTGCAGGCCCAGACCAAGAAGATGTTCGATGAAACCGATGTCTTCATCCTGACCTTCGGCCTCAGCGAAATCTGGTATGATGAACCGACCGGCAACGTTTTCTGGCGGACCATCCCGAAGGACGCTTATGATCCGAAGCGGCACAAGTTCCGCGTCTCCACGGTCGATGAAAACAAGGCGAACATGAAACGGATCTACGCATTGATCCGCAAGCACCGCCCGGATGCCAAGATCATCTTCACGCTGTCACCGATCCCGCTACAGGCGACGTTTCGCGACAATTCCTGCATCACCTCCAACGCCGTATCGAAAAGCGTGCTGCGGATCGCCATCGACGAGACCTACCGCGATCTGCGCCATGAAGGCGTGCTGCATTACTGGCCATCCTACGAACTGGTCGTGGACGCGTTTCAACAGCCCTACAAGCATGACCGGCGGCATGTGAAGGATCTGGTGCTCGACTATATCATGATGCTGTTCGAGCGGAACTGGTGCGTCGACAGCGACCTGAGCGATACCGACATGCTGACCGGATTCGTTCGGGCCGGCGCCGCCGCAGGCATCTTCCCGGCGGTGCTGGAGCGGATTTGCGAAAGCCGTAAATGGTTCCGCCTGCAAAAGGTGCTGGAGCGGGAAGAACTGGTGCCGGAACCTTTCGCCGACAAGGCCCTGCGCGGCATGCTGACCACGCTGGCCGAGGGCTGGAAGGCCGATGAAGAGGCGCGCGCGGCGAACGAAGCGGCGGTAGCGGAGGCTTAGGCTGAGGCGGGCTGCGGATGCCGATCAAACGTGACGGGCCCCGCCGGGCTTG
This sequence comes from uncultured Candidatus Planktophila sp., assembly GCA_964352385.1. Lineage (GTDB taxonomy): Bacteria > Pseudomonadota > Alphaproteobacteria > Rhodobacterales > Rhodobacteraceae > Pikeienuella. The sequence continues at coordinate 47,443 of CAYGRU010000011.1, read as the reverse complement.
GCCCGATGCAGGTCCGGCGGGATTGCTTTCGCTGCCTGTGGCGTCTGTCGCCACACAGTTTCAGAAGGCGAAGATATCATTGCTGAGCGATGAAGCCTGAATGTCCAGCAGCATCACAGTCAGATTGCCGACCGAGATCACCGCACCGTCTGCGCTGCCTCTGATTGCGTCGTCCTCGATGAAGGATGTGCCACGGAATTGGATATGGTCGATTCCGACCTGAAAATCTTTGATGATCTTGAACTGGGTGGAATTGCTTGGCTTGAAGACAAACAGGTCGGCTCCCTGTCCTCCGGTAAGCTGATCGTTTCCGTGCACGGAGATCATCTTGTCATCCCCATCGCCACCAAAGAGGAGGTCATTGCCCTTGCCGCCGTTGATGACGTCGTCACCCTTGCCGCCCTTGATCAGATCGTCGCCATGTCCGCTTTTCACGCGATCATCACCACGACCGCCCCTTAGCAGGTCACTGCCCATTCCGCCTTTGACAAGGTCGTCGCCACCGCCACCGGCGAGCGTATCCGCGCCCTTGTGGCCAAGGATCCGGTCATCGCCGCTTTTGCCCATCACCTTGTCGCGATGATTGTTGCCGTGGAGGATGTCATCCCCGATGCCGCCATTGATGACATCGTGCCCGGAGCCACCCTTGATAACGTCCCTTCCGGCATAGCCTTTCATTCTGTCATGCGTGGCTCCGCCGCTGAATGCGTCATGCCCCTCATCGCCCGTCATGGGGCTGCCCCGTCTCACGTAGCCGAGCGGATCGGTCTTGCTGAACGCCGAAAAGAGAATTCCGTCCATATTTGGCGTCAGGCTGCTTGTCTGGCTCGGAGCGTTGAAGGCGAAGTGGTCCGCCTTGGTGAATTCGATACGATAAATCTCGTAGGCTCGATCTAGCGACAGTTCGATATCGCTGGTACGGGTTATGGCGATATCACTTTGCCGCTCTATGATCGGTTGTGCATTCGGATCGGTGACATTGGCAGTTCCGACATGCAGGCGAGTGACCTCGGCGTTCGTGAACGCGCCCGGAAGGTCTATCCGGTAACTGGTGCCCAACTGGCTCGCGTTCAGGTCCCATGCGGAAACGAATACCGTTGCCTTATTGGCGCTTTCGAACGCCTGCACGAGGATTTCATCCCTGTATCGGGCAGATTCGGCTATTCCGTCGAGGTCGATATCCCTGCTCCGCAGCGCCCGCGTTCCGGGCACGCTTTCCGACATCAGGCGAAAGGCTTCGCCAACCAGTGACAGGTTCCGGTGGCTCAGCCCGTCATGATCTTCTGATGTTTCCCCCTCGTTGCCAGCCAGATCGGTCGCTGTCCGTTGTTGCAGGGGCCATACTGCCGCGAGATCGACACCGGCATCGATGTATCCGCCCAGCATTTCCACAATGGCGACTGCGTTCGCCATGCCGCGTTCCTGCAACCCCTTTTCGATCTTCGTGCCGTCGCTTTTCCAGATCTGGTCGCTGATGTTCCATTCGGACAGGAACACCTCCTCGGCGATTCCCGTGCTGATCCATTTGTCGGCAAGGGCCATCTTGCTGGCGATCTGGTCTCTGACTTCCGCCAGTGTCCAGGGATAGCTGTGCGCGACCACGCTGTTGACGAGGGAGTCTCTGCCCGCGAAATGGTTCAGGATGACGTTGTTCGCTTCTTCATTGAACCCGGCCTGAATCGAAATTTCAGGCCCTGATCCGAGGACACCACGAATTTCAAGCGCAAGGGCTTTGGCGACCTTGCCATAGAGGTCGGCCTCGAGCGTGTAGGACATATTCTCGATCGTATAATATTCGTTCCCGATCTCGAAAATCTTCGGCGCCTCGGCGCCGAACGCGCCCGATTTCAGGCCGTTCAGGAATGTGCGAACCTCGGCCCGGATGTCCGCGATTGTCAGGGTCTGATCGTGCAAGCCCTGCATGTATTGCAAAGTGGGCATCACCAGCGAGTATTCGAGTTGATTGGCTGTCACGAACGCCGAAAACTGGTTCAGCGGAACAATGTCGCCACTATAGCCACCCGTTTCGGTGGATCGATTCGGATCGGTGAGCCGGAAGAACTGTTCGCTGATCGTGCCCCCAGGATATCTGAGGAAACCGATGTTGAGAGCGGCGGCTTTTGCAGCAAGAGTGCCGACTTGATCGACCTTGTCCCGGTCAAAAAGGAAGTTTCCACCAAAAACCTGATCGGAGATCAGCTCTCCACCGGCGGAATAGACGGATGATTGAAGATTTATTTTCATTTTAATGGTGCACACCTATTACAGAAAGTGCGCCGCAACAATGAATGTCGGACTACACTTCGCTACACATGAATGCACTGTGAAGGAGGCCCGAGATCAGGGGATATTCTTCCTGATTCGCAATCTCACTTCGCCATAAGGTTGTAGGGCGCGGAAGAGTGCTACGTCAAGGCGATTCAGATGCATGGTTATCAAATTTTAAAAAGTGTCAAGTCTTATTTACAGCACATTCTTGTGTGGTTCGCCCCCGGCAGTTTCGAACAGATCCTCGTCATCGACATCAAGTAGGCTTGACGGAATTGCCCCTTATCGTTCTGCGGAGGCGGGCCGAAATGCATCGGGCCAATGGCGCTGGCATCGATTCGGTAACCGCGCTGGTATCGGCTAAATCTTGCCGCCCGAAACTTCGATGTGAACCCCATTTGTGCCGCAATCGCGAAAAGTCCTTTTGTCCCTTGTGCAACTATGGCGCGAATGTGGCTTTGGCCGTTTCTGTGAAACTACGAAACATATTGTTCATGGCATTCTCGTCCGGTGTTCCTAAATTGGTTTCAAGGACGCGATATCCACAGTCGCATCCCGACAAGTGCCGGGCATTTCAACGCCGGTGCTGACAATAGGGCGAAAGATTCGCCCGCAGCAAAAGGTGTGTATGCCCCACCCACACCTTTTCTGACCCTCTCCGGCATCCCCCCTCGCCGGAGAGGGTTTTTCATTTCAGCGACCGTGAATGCATCATCCGGTGCCACTTCGCTTGCCATCCCCTGCTTTCCCGCGCAAACCTTCGCCGACCGGAGGCAAGGCTCCGTGACAGAGAGGGACCGTCCGATGCCGGAGACAGCGCTCATCATCATCGATGTCCAGAACGATTTTTGCCCCGGCGGGGCGCTGGCAGTGGCGGATGGCGACGCCGTGGTGCCCATCGCGAATGCCTTGCAGGAAAAATTCACGACGCGAATTCTGACGCAGGACTGGCATCCGGCGGATCATTCGTCGTTCTGCGACAACCATCCGGGCGCTGCGCCGTTCTCGCTGATCGAGGCATCTTACGGCCCGCAAGTGCTGTGGCCTCGGCATTGTGTTCAGGGGACCGGAGGCGCGGATTTTCACCCTGATCTGCGCACCGATGCCGACCTGATCCTGCGCAAGGGGTTTCGCAGCGCCATCGACAGCTATTCCGTGTTTTTCGAGAACGACCACAAGACCCAGACAGGGCTTGCCGGATACCTGCGCGAACGGGGAGTCACCGCGCTGGTGATGTGCGGGCTGGCAACCGATTTCTGCGTCCGCTTTTCCGCCGTCGATGCGGTGAAGCTGGGCTTTGACGTGGTGCTGGCCGAGGACGCCTGCCGCGCCATTGACCTTGACGGATCGTTGGCGGCGGCACTGGCGGAACTCGATCAATGCGGCGTGAGACGCGTGCCGATGGCGGGGCTGAACTGATGGTCGATATCGCGAAACGGGTTCATGACCACAACTGGAAGATCGACCCGATCGTCCGGTCGCTGATCGACACCGATTTCTACAAGCTCTTGATGGCGCAAACGGTGTTTCGCCGTCACCGCGATGTAAATGTCGAATTCAGCCTCATCAACCGGTCGCTGAACGTGCCGATGGCCGATCTGATCGACGAGGGTGCGCTGCGCGAACAGCTTGACCATATCCGGTCGCTGTCGCTGTCGCGCGGTGAAAGCACATGGCTGCGGGGCAACACCTTTTATGGCAAGCGCGCGATGTTCTCGCCCGATTTCATGGAATGGTTCGAGGCGCTGCGCCTGCCACCCTATCATCTGGAACGGCGCGGCGATCAGTATGAACTGACCTTTGAGGGATCGTGGCCCGAGGTCATGATGTGGGAAGTGCCTGCGCTGTCGGTTCTGATGGAACTGCGGTCCCGCGCGGTGCTGCGCGGCATGGGTAAGTTCGAGCTTCAGGTGCTTTATGCCCGCGCGATGGCGCGGGTCTGGGAAAAGATCGAGCGTCTGCGCGATTTGCCGAACCTGTCCATCGCCGATTTCGGCACCCGGCGGCGGCATTCCTTCCTCTGGCAGGATTGGTGCGTGCAGGCGATGATGGAGGGGCTTGGCAAAGGCTTCACCGGCACCTCCAACTGTCTCATCGCGAAAAACCGCGAGGTGGAGGCGATCGGCACCAATGCCCATGAACTGCCGATGGTCTATGCCGCGCTGGCGGAGGGGGATGAGGCGCTGGCTGCCGCGCCCTATCAGGTGCTGGATGACTGGCGAAAGGATTATGACAGCAATCTGCTGATCATCCTGCCCGATACCTATTCATCCAAGACCTTCTTCGACCGTGCACCGGCCTGGCTGGCCGATTGGACCGGCGTGCGCGTGGACAGCGGCGATCCGGCGACGGCGGCGGAACTGGTGATCGGCTGGTGGCGGCGTCATGGGCAGGACCCGCGCAAGAAAAGGATCATCTTTTCCGACGGCCTGTCTGTCCCGGCCATCGAGGAACTGCACGCTGCCTTCGCCGACCGCGTATCGCTCAGCTTTGGGTGGGGCACCTTGCTGACCAATGATTTTCGCGGTCTGGTCGCGAATGACCGGCTGGCGCCGTTTTCCCTGGTCTGCAAGGCGATCAACGCGAATGGCCGCCCTACCGTGAAACTGTCGGACAATCCGAACAAGGCGATGGGGCCGAAGGATCAGATCGAACGCTACAAGCGGGTGTTCGATATCGGCACGCAAGCTGAACAGGATGTGCTGGTCTGAGATGCGCGCGTTTCGGAAGGTGAAAAAAAGCGCGCCCGAAGGCGCGCTTGAAGTGGTATTCGAGGGACAGTTCGCGAAACTTAGGTGCGGTTTCAGGCAGGATTAAGGCGTTGTCCCGCATCGGCGCGTCAGCCGACTTCCTCCGTCTTGGACGCTTCGCGTTCCTCATCCCGCAACCTGTGCAGATGCGCGATGAAATACCGGGTCTGGGCATCGTCCACGGTCCGCTGGGCGGCGCTCTTCCATGCGGCATAGGCCTTGGCATAGTTCGGGAAAATCCCGATCACATCCAGATTGTCGGGGTCGCGAAACTCGGTCTTGTTCGGGTCGACCAATTCGCCGCCGAATACGAGGTGAAGCCTTACGGGCATGTTCTCTCCTTTCCAGGGCGCGGCCCTGTCGATGTGACCTGACGGATCAATCCGGTTTCCGCAGGCGGGTCATGATATCGGCATGCAACACTGCGGGTCCGGCGATGACGCCCGGCATCCTCGGGTGGGCGGCATTGTATTGCCAGCGTGCGCCGGTCGTGGTGGTGACCAATGCGCCCGCTTCGGTCGCGATCAGTTCGCCAGCCGCCACATCCCATTCCCATGCAGCGCGCAGCGTGAACGCAACATCGAACCGTCCGCGCGCGATCAGGCAATGGCGATAGACGAGCGAATTGCGAAATTCCCGGTTCACCGGCGGCGGCCCGCCGGGCCAGTTGCGCGGGTCCATCTGCGGCTTGCCCGACAGGGCCGCCGCGCCCTCGATTTCGGTGCGGGCCGAGGGGCGGATGACCTGCCCGTCACGGAATGCGCCGCCCCCCAGCGTCGCCCAGTACATCTGATCCTTGATCGGGAAATAGGCGGCGGCGGCGACGATCCGGCCCTGTTCGGCAATCGCCAGCGCATGGCAGAACCCGTCCTCGCCGCGCATGAAGGCGCGGGTGCCGTCGATTGGATCGACGATGAATACGCGGTCATGGGCCAGGCGGTCAGAATTGTCCTCGGTTTCCTCGCTCAGCCAGCCATGATCGGGCCGCGCCGCGAGCAGTTCGGATCGCAGCATCCGGTCGATGGCGATATCGGCCTCGGTCACCGGACCGGCACCGCCGTCCTTTTCCCATGTCGCAACATCGGTGCGATGGAACTTACGCGCAATGTCACCAGAGGCCCGCGCATAGTCTTTCAGCAGCGCCAGATCGTCGGCATAGGGATCAACCTGAGGCAATGGTCAACCCCTCCACCAGCAAGCTCGGCACGATCAGCGATTTAGTCCGGTCTGCATCATTCGCGGCGATCAGATTTTTCAGGAATGACGGCAATGATCCGGCGATGGTCAATTCGTTCACCGGAAAAGCGATCTCGCCATTCTCGACCCAGAAACCCGATGCCCCACGGCTATAGGCCCCGGTCGTCGCGGAAATCGACGATCCGATCAGCGATGTGACGATCAGCCCTTCGCCCATGTCGCGGATCAGGTCGTCGCGGGTGCGGCTGCCCTCGGTCAGGGTCAGGTTGGATGTGCCGGGGGATGGCGGCGATCCGACACCGCGCCGCGCGCCGCCGGGGGCGGGCAGGCCAAGCTGCCGCGCGGTCGCGGTGTCCATGATCCAGCCGGTGAGGATGCCATCCTCGATCAGCGCGGATTCGGACAGCGCCATGCCTTCGCCGTCGAACGGGCGCGACCCGGCACCGCGCCGCCGGTGCGGATCGTCGGTCAGGGTGAACCCGGCAGGCAGAACCGGCTTGCCCAAAGCATCCTTCAGCCAGCTTGCGCCGCGCGCCACCGCGCTGCCGTTGATCGCACCCATGACATGGCCGATCAGCGACCCGGCGGCGCGCTGGTCGAACAATACCGGATACGCACCGGTCTTCGCCCGGCGCGCGCCCAGCGCCGCGACGGCGCGGGTGCCTGCGGTTGTGCCGATCTCCTCCGGTGCGGGCAGATCGGCGAAATGGGTGCGGGATGCGAAATCATAATCCGTTTCCATCCCCGTGCCCTCCCCCGCGATGGCGGAGACGGACAAGGATGATCCGGTGCGGCCATAAAGCCCGGCGAACCCGTGGCTGGTGGCGAAGGCGACATCCGACTGCCGCCAGCCCGCGCCCGCGCTTTCGACCTGTGCGACACCGGCAACGGCCAGTGCCGCCGCCTCCGCCCGTTCCGCAAGGGCGCGCAGGGTGGCGGGGTCGGGGCGCGGGCCGGTGTCGACAAGGTCGAGATCGGGCAGCGCCGCCGGGTCCGCCAGACGGTCCATATCCGCGAGGCCGCACCAGGGATCGTCCGGTGCCTCGCGGGCCATCGCCACGGCACGCTCCGCAAGCTCGGCGAGCACGCCGGGCGAAGGGTCGGAGGCGGATACGGAGGCCTGTTTGCGCCCCACGATCACCCGCAAGCCATAGTCGAGGCTTTCGGCGCTCTCCGCCTCCTCCAGCGTGCCCTTGCGCACGGAGATGCCGATATCAGTGCTGCGGATCGCGAGCGCATCGGCCTGATCGGCACCGGCGCGCCGTGCGGCGTCGAGCAGCGCGGCGGCGAGGTCCTGCGGTGTCATTCAGGCGATCTGCATCAGCGCATGGACAACCAGCGCCACGGCGGTCAGGCTCATGGTCGCCAAGCTGAGGAGCATCCCGACCGAGCGGAACGTCATCGGCGCGAGGCCGGTGAAATGCAGGCCGTGCATGATGCGCCCGAGGGTGAACAAGCCGCCCGCGAGATGGATGGCGACACCGGGTGCGCCGATCAGTTCGGACAGGGCCAGCATGATGAGCATGATCGGCATCGTCTCGGTGGCATTCGCATGACCACGAATCGCCTTGATCACCGTCGGATCGCCATTGTCGCCGAGAACGATACCCGAAATCCGGTGCCGGATGACATTCGATGCCAGCCAGATCAGCACGAGGCCGTTCAGACCTGCGTAAAAAGCGGTAATGAGGGGAATTGTCATGGGGCGACTCCGGCACAAAAGGTTGGGCCGCACCCTAAGCCAAAGGCGGGCCTGTGCAAGGGTCCGCGCCGTCGCAGATCAGGCTGCGCACGATATCGCGCAGATGGGGTCGGTCGCGATGTTGCGAGAGTAAAATGCCCTGCCACATGCGCAGGGCCATGAGGTGGGTCGCATGTCGCTTTGCACCGTGCTAGCAGGTGCACCGTCAAATGGAGGGGTGTCATGGACTTTCGCGATGATTACGAATGGATCGACTATGCCGCGCGCGGGTTCAATCTGCATGTCGGGCCGTTCTTCATCGCCTGTGTTGCACCGGATGAATACCGGATGCATCTGCATATCCGGCCGGAGCACCTGAATCAGGGCGGTGTGGTGCATGGCGGCGTGTCGATGACCCTAGCCGACAATGCGATGGGCATCGCCACCAGCCACGCGGCGGGGATGATCCCGGCCTCGACCATCGAATTCGGCATGAAGTTCATCGCCGCCGCCAAGGGAGACGGCCCGCTTTACGGTGCGGCGCGGATCGAGCGGCGCACGAAGGATGTCGCCTTTCTGACCGCTGAATTGTGGTCGCATGGCCGCAAGACCGCCACCGCGTCCGGTATCTGGAAATATATCGAACCGAAGACAGGCTGGGGCCGGGACTGAGGACTGTGTCTGGATATTTTGAGGAAGTGGAGCGATCGCTCAGCGCCCCGCCGCCGCCTCCAGCGCCGGATAGCGGATCGCCAGCGTGATGCCCCGGACGACCAGCAGCAGGACGAGTGCGGCCCAGAGACCGTGATTGCCGAATATCGCTGGCAGGATCGCAAGCGCCACGAGGTAGAGGCCGACCGATTCGACCATCGCGTTGCGCATGTCGCGGGTGCGGGTTGCGCCGATGAAGATGCCGTCCAGCATCCATGATGGCATCCCGAACAAGGGGGCGATGACCATCCAGACGAGAAAGACATAGGCGGCGCTGCGAACCTCCGGTGCTGTGGTCATGATGTCGATGAGGCTGCTGCCGAACAGCCAGAACACGAGCGCGAGCAGGGTCACGGTCACCAGCCCCCATTGGCTGGTCACGATGGCGGCGCGGCGCAGCGTTTGGCGATCCTTTGCGCCCATTGCCGTGCCGATCAGCGCCTCCGCCGCGAAGGCGAAACCATCCATCGCGTGGATGACGATGAACAGGAACTGAAGCAGGATCTGGTTGGCCGCCAGTGTCACGTCATCGAACCCCGCGCCGCGCATGGTGAAGGCCGAAAAGCCGATCAGCAGAAGGACAGACCGGATCATGATATCGGTGTTCACCACCGCCATCGTGCGCAGCCGGTCCGGCATCAGGATCAGCGCGCGGTCTTTCCATGCCGTGCCGACAAAGGCCGCGCGGCAGATCCAGAGGCCGAGCGCGAGACCGGTCCATTCGGCGATGACGGTGGCCGCCGCCACCCCTTCGACCCCGAGATCGAGGCCCAGCACGAACCAGATGTCCAGCCCGACATTCAGGCCGTTGATCCAGAGTTGTAGCATGAGGACGGCCTTCGTCCGTTCCGCCGCGATCAGCCAGCCGGTGATGGCATAGGCCGCAATCGCGGCGGGTGCGCCCAGGATGCGGATGGTCATGTAATCGCGGGCCAGCGCCTCCACCTCCTGCGACCCTGGTGATATCTGGAATCCGAGCCAGAACAGCGGCGTTTGGAGGATCAGCAGCCCGAACCCGGCACAGCCGGCGATCAGCAGGCCGCGCACCAGAAGTGCCGTCACCTCGTCATCATCCCGCGCGCCGATGGCCTGCGCCGTCATCCCGGCGGTGCCCATCCGCAGGAACCCGAACGCCCAGTAGAGGAACGTGATGATGACGCCGCCAAGGCCGACCGCGCCGATCGGAGCGGCCAGCCCCAGTTGCCCGACGACGCCGGTATCAACCGCGCCGAGAATCGGGATCGTCGCGTTCGCGAGGACGATCGGCAGCGCGATCTTCAGCACCCGTCGGTGGCTGATCCCCTGTATCGGCGCATCCGATGTCATTCGATCCTCACGGATCCGGCATCAGGAAATGGCCATGCGCGGCGGCAATCGGCCGGTCGCGGGAATCCTGCCACGCCTCGACGCGGACATTCGCCACCCGTCTGCCGGCCTTCTGCACCGTCGCACGGGCATAGGCATCGCGGGCACGGCCTGACCGCAGATAGTCGATGGTGAAATCAATGGTCTTCGGCATCTTTGGAAAGCGACCAGCGTCGATCTCGGCGGCGGCGGGGCCGCCCGCCTCCATCACTGCCCAGACCTCGTCCCATGCCAGTTGCGTGAGAGCGGTGATTTCAAGAAATGCGCCCGTCACGCCGCCATGCAGGGCCGGGATCATCGGGTTGCCGATCAGCTTGCCGGAATATTCAAGCCGTGCGGTCAATTCGTCCCCCATCCGCTCGAACACCACGCCGATGAAGCGGTTGTAAGGGGTGCGGTTGGTGAGCGCACGAAGCGCGGCGTCGCGCCGTTCCTTTTCGCCCTGGTTCAAGGCGGCGTTCATGATCCGGCTTTCGGTGTGATGATGAAGGCACCGGCGGCGGTGGCGACCGGATCCTTCGGATCGTCATCATAGGCAAATCCCCGCGCGAAGGCGACCGAGCGGGTGACACGGTAGCATTCGCACTGCGCCTTCAGCATCATGCCGGGTTTCGACGGACGCATGTAGTCGATGCGCAGGTCCAGTGTTGCGATGCCGCCGCGCTTGCCGGTCAGCGAAATGGCGGCAATGCCGCACCCGGTGTCGAGGATCGTGGTGACCACCCCACCATGAATCACACCGGTTTCAGCATCGCCCACCAGCCGTTCGTCATAGGGGATGGTGACCAGCACCTTGCCCGGTCCTTCGGGCCGCATCTTCATGCCGATTTCCTCCGGGTGGGGGAAACCTTTCAGGGCGATCATTCCGGTTTCGTCTTCTTGCACTATGTCTTCTGGACGGATCGTCATGGCGGCCTCCTGCTGCGGGTCTGCTTTACGGCGACCACGACGGGCTGTCGATGCGCTGTAGCTATCCGTTCAGTGAGACATGACTTGACGTTTACGTCAACGTAATACATATAACATGTCAAGATTCGCGAAAATCCGGAGATGTCCCATGAGCGAACAGACCTATTCCATCGGTGAGCTCTGCTCTGAATTCGATGTAACGCCGCGCACATTGCGCTTTTATGAACAGCGGGAGCTGCTGACGCCGATCCGTGATGGCCAGCGCCGCATCTTCACCATGCGGGATCGGGCTCGGCTGAAGCTGATCCTGCGGGGCAAGCGGTTCGGGTTCTCGCTGGAGGCGATCCGCCAGTGGTTGAACCTCTATGACCTCGGTGATGGTCAGATGACCCAGTTGACCACCTGGATTTCCCATGCCCGCACGCAGGTCGATGAACTCGCCGCCCAGCGCGACGAGTTGGAGGATGCGATGAGCGACCTTCAGAAACTCATCGATCTGGCGGAGACGGAACTGAACCGCCGCAACGCATCCCGCGCCGCCGAATAAACGGCGCACCGCCCTTCCCTCCCGACCCAAGCATGAGGCCATTATGCCGACATACACGCCGCCGACCGAAGACCATCTTTTCATCCTGCACGAGGTTCTGAAGGTTCAGGACAACAAGGATCTGGCCGGTTATGATGAACTGACGCCCGACCTGACCTCCGCCGTGCTCGAAGAGGCAGGCAAGCTCGGGTCCGAAGTGCTCGCGCCGCTGAACCGGGTTGGCGATGGCGGGTGCGTGCTGGAAAACGGCGTCGTGCGCACGCCGAAAGGGTTCAAGGAAGCGTTCGACATGCTGCGCGACGGCGGCTGGACCTCGCTTGCGACCGATACCGATTACGGCGGGCAGGGCCTGCCGGGGATTCTGAACGCAGCGGCGGGCGAATATCATTCCAGTGCCAATATGGCGTTCATGATGTTTTCCGGCCTGACGCTGGGCGCATACCGGACGATCCACGCCTATGGTACCGACGCGCAGAAGGCGGTCTATCTGGAAAAGATGGCGACCTGCGAATGGACCGGAACGATGAACCTGACGGAGCCGCATTGCGGCACCGATCTTGGCCTGCTGCGCACCAAGGCCGTGCCGCAGGACGACGGGTCTTACAAGATTTCTGGCCAGAAGATCTTCATCTCCGCCGGCGAGCATGACATGGCGGACAACATCGTCCATCTGGTTCTTGCGCGGATGCCCGATGCGCCGGAAGGGGTGAAGGGTATTTCCCTGTTCATCTGCCCGAAATTCCTGCCCGATGCCGACGGCGCGCCCGGTGTGCGCAATGGTGTGTCGGTCGGCAATCTCGAAGAAAAGATGGGCATCCACGGCAACCCGACCTGCGTGATGAATTATGACGAGGCGACCGGGTTTCTGCTGGGCGAGCCGCACAAGGGCCTGCGCGCCATGTTCACCATGATGAACCACGCCCGGCTCGACGTGGCGGGGCAGGGCCTGTTTCAGGCGGCTGCCGCCTATCAGGCCGCTGCCGCCTATGCCAAGGACCGGATTCAGGGCCGGGCGGTCACCGGCGTCGCCGCGCCGGACAAGGCTGCCGATCCGCTGATCGTGCATCCCGATGTGCGCCGCATGTTGCTGGACCAGAAGGCGTTTGTCGAAGGCGCGCGCGCGGCCCTGATGATCGCGGCGGAAATCAACGATGTCACCCACCGCCACCCCAACCAGGCGAAGCGGGAAGAAGCCGACGACATGCTGGGCCTGTTGACGCCGGTGCTGAAAGGCTTTTGCACCGACAAGGGGTTCGACATGACCGTGCAGGCGCAACAGGTCTTTGGCGGCCACGGCTATATCGCGGAATGGGGGATGGAACAGTTCGTCCGCGATGCCCGCATCGCCATGATCTATGAAGGCGCGAACGGCGTGCAGGCGCTGGACCTGGTGGGCCGCAAGCTGGCGCACAAGGGTGGCAAGACGCTGATGGGCTTCATGGAAATGATCAAGGCCTTCATCAAGGACAACGAGGGCGACGAGGAGCTTGCGAAAGACTTCCTGAACCCGCTGAAATCCGCGTCGAAGGACATACAGGCGGCGGCGATGTATTTCATGTCGGAAGGCATGAAGAACCCGAACAATGCGCTGGCCGGTTCGTCCGACTTCATGCACCTGTTCGGGCATGTCCTGCTCGGCTGGGCGTGGGCGCGGATGGCCAAGGCCGCGCGCGCATCGCTGGCGGCGGGCACGGACAACCCGGAATTCTATGAAAACAAGATCCGCACCGGGCGGTATTACATGTCGCGCGCCCTGCCGGAAACCGCGATGCGTCTGGCGCGCATCCAGACCGGCGCGGGTGTGGTGATGGACATTCCGGCGGAAGCGTTCTGATATGAACCTAGGGGCGGCGGCAAACGCCGCCCTTTCAGCATCCAAAACACAATCGCCGGGGAGGGCGCAGCCATGCAGTTCGAAAATCTGAAATCCGACTGGATGAAAGAAGACCACGTCATGTTTCAGGACGCGGCGTCGAAATTCCTCGAAACCGAATGGAAGCCGCGCGCCGAAGGCTGGCGCAAGGCAGGGATCATGGACCGTTCCGTCTGGAACGAGGCGGGCGAGATTGGCCTGCTCTGCGCGTCGATCCCCGAGGAATACGGCGGGGCGGGCGGCGATTTCGGCCATGAGGCGGTGCTGAGCCTCGTGCAGAACCACCATAACCTCGCCTCTTGGGGCCAGTCGATCCATTCCGGTATCGTGGCGCATTACATCCTGAACTGCGGCACCGAAGAGCAGAAAAAGCGCTGGCTGCCGAAAATGGCATCGGGCGAGATGGTCGGCGCACTGGCGATGACGGAGCCTTCGGGCGGGTCCGACGTGCAGCGCATCAAGACCAAGGCAGTGCGAGACGGCAACGTCTATCGCGTGTCCGGGCAGAAAACCTTCATCACCTGTGGCCAGCACGCCGACATCATCCTCGTCGCGTGCAAGACCGATCCGTCGCAGGGGTCGAAAGGCGTGTCCCTGATCGCGGTCGAGACGGACGGGGCGGAGGGTTTCACCCGTGGCCGCAACCTCGACAAGGTCGGGCTGAAAGCCGCCGATACGTCCGAACTGTTCTTCGACAACGTGCCCGTTCCGCCGGAGAACATTCTGGGCGGCGAGGAAAACCAGGGCTTTTACCAGATGATGCAGCAGCTTCCGCAGGAACGCCTGCTGATCGCCTGCGGTGCCGTCGGCGCCATGGAAGGCGCGGTGCGCAAGACCATCGAATACGTCAAGGAACGCCAAGCCTTCGGCCAGAGGATCATGGATTTCCAGAACACCAAGTTCAAACTGGCGGAATGCAAGACCAACACCGTGGTCGCGCGCACTTTCCTCGACAGTTGCATCGCGGCACATCTGCGGGGCGAGCTGTCGGTGGAGACGGCGGCGATGGTGAAATACTGGACCACCGATCTGCAGATGAGCGTGATCGACGAATGTGTTCAGCTTCACGGCGGATATGGCTACATGATGGAATATGACATTGCGGAAATGTGGACCGACGCCCGCGTTCAGCGCATTTATGGCGGCACGAACGAGATCATGAAGGACCTGATTTCGCGGAAATTGTGAACATGTTTACTGTCGCCCCGGTCTTGAACCGGGGCCTCGAAGTTCAGCGCGCTCACCATCGGGGTCCCGGTTCAAGACCGGGACGGTGGGAGCAGAAAACCGGGAGAGACACGAATGACCATGAAACTCTACTGCTTCGGCGAAAGCGGCAATTCCTACAAGGCGGCGCTACCGTTGTCGCTCTCCGGCCTCGACTGGGAACCTGTGAAGGTCGATTTCTTCAAGGGCGAAGCCCGCTCCGACGCCTATCGGGCGAACGTCAATGCCGCCGGGCAGGCTCCGGCGCTGATCGACGGTGATCTGAAACTGGCGCAGTCCGGTGTCATTCAAGATTATGTGTCGGAAAAATCCGGCAAGTTCGGCGGGCGCGACAGCACCGAACGGCGCGAAATTCTTCGTTGGGTTCTGTTCGACAACCACCAGCTTTCATCTATGGCGGGCCTGACCCGTTTCCTGATGAATTTCCTGCCCGAGGAAAAACGCCCGGCGCAGGTGATCGAGTTCAATCTGGGCCGGTTGCAGGCCGCCTACACCACCCTGAACACCGCGCTTGAAGGGCGTGACTGGCTGGTTGGCGACAGCGTCACCAACGCTGATTTTTCCTGCTGCGGGTATCTTTTCTATGAAGAACCGTTCGGGTTTGATCGCAAGGCCTTTCCAAATATCGACGCCTGGCTGACCCGCATTTCCGGACTGCCGGGCTGGAAGGCCCCCTATGACCTGATGCTGGGTCCGGCGCGGCCGCAATAACACCTGCTTTCAACTCCCCTCCCCTAAGGAGCAAAACAATGATCGACGCTTACATTTTCGACGCCGTGCGCAGCCCGCGCGGCAAGGGCAAGAAGGATGGCTCGCTTCATGAAGTCACCTCCGTGCGGATGGCCGCGAATGTCCTGAACGAACTGCGAGACCGCAACAATCTCGACACCAGCCAGGTGGAGGATGTGATCCTTGGCTGCGTCACCGGCGTGGGCGAGCAGGGCGCGTGCCTCGCCCGCTCCGCTGTCCTTTACGCGGGGTGGGACACGTCTGTTCCGGGCCTCCACATCAACCGTTTCTGCGCGTCGGGCATGGAGGCGGTGAACCTCGCCGCCAATCAGGTCCGCGCCGGTGCCGGTGATCTCTATGTCGCTGGCGGGGTGGAGATGATGAGCCGCATTCCGATGGGCTCCGACGGCGGTGCGCTGGCGGTCGATCCTTACCTTGCGATGGGCAGCTATTTTGCGCCGCAGGGTGTGTCCGCCGACCTGATCGCCACGAAATACGGTTTCAGCCGCGATGACGTGGACGCCTATGCGGTCGAAAGCCAGAAGCGCGCCGCGAAGGCATGGGAGGAAGGCCGCTTCGCCAAATCCGTGATGACGGTGCGCGATCAGAACGGCATTCCGATCCTCGATCATGACGAATTCATCCGCCCCGGCACCGACATGCAGTCGCTCGGGGCGCTGTCCGCCTCGTTTGCCATGATGGGCGAGACGATGCCGGGCTTCGACGCTGTGATGAAGCTCCGTTATCCGGAAATCGAGCGGGTGAACCACGTGCACCACGCCGGCAACTCGTCGGGTATCGTTGACGGTGCGACCGCTGTTCTGATCGGATCGAAGGAAGCTGGCGAACGCCTCGGCCTGACCCCTCGCGCCCGTATCCGTGCCACAGCGAAAATCGGTTCGGAACCGGCGATCATGCTGACCGGCCCGGTGCCGGTGACGCAGAAGATCCTGAAGGAAAGCGGCATGTCGATTTCCGACTTCGACACATTCGAAGTCAACGAAGCCTTCGCCGCTGTCCCCCTGATGTTCATTGAGGAATTCGGAGCGGACCATGCCAAGGTGAACCCGAATGGCGGCTCCATCGCGATGGGCCATCCGCTGGGCGCGACCGGCGCGATGATCATCGGCACCGCGCTGGACGAGTTGGAACGCACCGGCGGCGGCGCTGCGCTGGCGACCTTGTGCGTCGCGGGCGGCATGGGTGCCGCCACGATCATCGAGCGGGTGTGAGGAGGCTGTCATGACCATTTTCAACTACGACGTAGACGCCGACGGCGTCGCTACCATCACCTGGGACCTGCCCGGCGCGAACATGAACGTGATGAACGGGCAGGGGCTGGAGGAGCTGAACGCGGCATTCGATAAGGCCTTCGCAGATGACGCGGTGAAGGGCGTTGTCCTGACCTCCGCCAAGAAGGATTTCGCGGGCGGCATGGATCTGAACATCCTCGGCAAGGCCCGCGCCGAAGCCGAGGCATCGGGCGGCAACCCTGCCGAGGCCATGTTCAGCATGGTCATGGACATGCACAAGCTGATGCGGAAGATCGAGCTTGCAGGCATGGACTTCAAGACCAAGAAAGGCGGCAAGCCTGTCGCCTGGGCCTCGCCCGGCACGGCGGCGGGAATCGGGCTGGAACTGGGCCTTTGCTGCCATCGCCGGTTCGTGGCGGATAATCCGAAGGCCAAGATCGGCCTGCCGGAAATCCTCGTCGGGATTTTCCCCGGCGCGGGCGGCACGACCCGCCTGATCCGGATGCTGGGCGTCATGGGCGCATCGCCCTTCCTGTTCGAGGGCAAGATGATGTCGCCCGCCAAGGTGAAGGCCGCTGGCGTGGTGCACGAAGTCGTCCCGGCAGAGGAATTGCTGGCGAAGGCGAAGGCATGGGTGCTGAGCGCGACTGATGCCGATTGCGTGCAGCCGTGGGATGCCAAGGATTACAAGATGCCGGGCGGCGCGCCCTATCACCCTTCCGGGTTCCAGACGATGGCGGGTGGGATCGCGATGATCCACGGGCGCACGCAGGGTGCCTATCCGGCCCCGAAGGCGCTGATGAGCGCGATCTACGAAGGCGCTTGCGTCGATTTCGACACCGCGATCCGGATCGAGGCGCGCTGGTTCACCAATATCCTGATGAACCCTTCATCCGGGGCAATGATCCGGTCGCTGTTCCTGAACAAGGAAGCACTGGAAAAGGGCGCGGTGCGCCCGAAGGACGTGCCGGACATGCGCGTGAAGAAGGTCGGTGTCCTCGGCGCAGGTCTGATGGGCGCGGGCATCGCCTTCGTCTCCGCCCGTGCGGGCATCGAGGTGGTGTTGATGGACCGCGATCAGGATGCCGCCGATGCGGGTCTGGCCAAGATCACTGCGATCCTCGACGACGGTTTGAAGAAGAAGGCGATTACCGAGGACGTGAAGGCCGACATCCTGTCCCGCGTCACCGCGACCCCCGATTACAAGGCGCTGAGCGGTGCCGACCTGATCGTCGAGGCGGTGTTCGAGGATATGGGCGTCAAGGCGGCGGTGACGAAACTGGCGGAGGCGGAAATTCCCGCCGATGCGATTTTCGCTTCCAACACCTCCACCCTGCCGATCAGCGATCTGGCGAAGGCGTCGCGCGACGATACCCGCTTCATCGGCATCCATTTCTTTTCGCCCGTTGAAAAGATGGCGCTGGTGGAGATCATCAAGGGCCAGAACACCGGGCCGGAAGCGGTCGCCAAGGCGCTGGATTTCGTCCGTCAGATCAAGAAGACGCCGATCGTCGTCAACGATGCCCGGTTCTTCTATGCCAACCGCTGCATCATCCCCTATGGCGGTGAGGCCAACCGGATGGTCGCAGAGGGGATCGAACCCGCGCTGATCGAAAATGCCGCCAAGCAGCTTGGCTTCCCGCTCGGCCCGATCCAGCTTGGCGATGAAACCGCCGTGGACCTCGCGGAGAAGATCATGCGCGCGACGAAAGAGGCGATGGGCAAGGATTACCCCGAAAGCGATGGCGACGATGTGGTCCAGCACCTGTTCGATCTGGGCCGTTTGGGCCGCAAGACCAAGGCGGGCTATTACGACTATGACGACAAGGGCAAGCGCACTGGCCTCTGGCGCGGGATTCACGACAAGTTCCCGCTGGCGGACGAACAGCCCGACGTCACCGAAGTGCAGCATCGCCTGATGCTGGCGCAGGTGCTGGAGGCGGTGAAGGCGCTTGAGGAAGGCGTGCTTGAAGACATTCGCGAAGGCGATGTCGGAGCGATCCTCGGCTGGGGCTTCGCGCCGTGGTCCGGTGGGCCGTTCTCGTGGATCGACATTCTGGGGACGAAAAGGGTTGTCGAGATTTGCGACAGCCTCGCCCAGAAACACGGCCCCCGGTTCAACGCGCCTGCGCTGCTGCGCGACATGGCCGACAAGGGGGAGACGTTCTACGGCCGGTTCGGGAAGGCCGCCAAAGCGGCCTGATGCCCGTCAAAGGCCGCGATGCGCCTTGACTGATGCCAGTGACACCGGCGCACCTTGTGGTGCCGGTGTCTATTGACGACCACTTGTTGCCGTGGCAACCGCGTTCCAGTCTGGGAATGCAGGAGCCTGTTCGGAAGATGACCGGTATGACGAAGCCAAAAGGGGCAAAGCGGGTCGAACCGGCTTCTCTCTCCGTCGTCATCCCGTTCTACAAGGATGAGGTCTATCTTGAGGACGCCATCCGATCCGCCATCGGGCAGCTGATCGACGATATGGAAATTATCGTCGTCAATGATAATCCCGGTCCTGCAAGCGAGGCCTTTCTGGCCGGGATCGCTGCGACCTATCCGATCCGGGTAGCGACGCACAGCCATAACCGGGGCCTGTCGGCGGCACGAAACACAGGGATCGAGGCCGCGAGGAAGGATTTCGTCACCTTTCTCGACGCCGACGATACGTTCGTGGCCGGGGCGCTGGCAAAGAATCTGGCCTTTGCCAGCACATGCGGGTCGGACATCACCCATGCGCCGACGATGGTCGCGCCCGTGCCTTCGAGCATGCCGGCTGTTCAGGCGCGCGAGTTCAAGGTACCGCTTGGCCGCGATACCAAGTTGTTCGGTCGCGAAATCCGCAACACGAACATCCGCAAGAACCCGGAGGCGCAGTATATCGTTTCCTCCTGGTGTTCGATCTATCGGCGTGGGTTCCTGACCGACAAGGCCATCCGGTTCGACGAGGCGCAGCGCAAGTTCGAGGATCGCCTCTTCGTGCTGGACAGTGTTTTCGCGGCCGACACGATTTCCTTTTCGGATATTCCGGCGCGCAACTGGCGGCGTCGGATGGGGTCGATCACCACCGGCGAACGTGCGTTCAAAGACATCTCGATGCAGATCGACCTTCTGACCAAATGTATCGAAAGCGCAAAGGCCTATGCGGGCACGGCTGCCGACCGGCAGATCGTATTGCAGCGCGAAATCCACCACTCCATTTCGCGGGTTCTGTGGGATGTGCGGGTGCTGGAATTCGACCCTGAACGTACGCCGGAACTCGCCGATGCCTGCCAACGACTGTCGGCGTCGCTGAAAGGGTTGGCGCTGCGTCGGTCGGTCTTTGCGGATTTGCCGACGCTGGTGATCTCGCATCTGGGCAAGGTTTCGGGCGGCTATCAGGCTGTCACACGGGCCATGCTGCTTGAGGCGTTCGAGATGGTGCGCGATGGCAGGTGGAAGGACCTTTACGAATGGCGGCGGGCGCAATTGTTGCCGCGTGGCCGGACGGTCGCCGTTGCATCGTCGCTCGCGGGGAAGGAGCTGATCCTCCATATCGGCCTGCACAAGACCGGATCGACCTTTCTTCAGCGCATCCTCAGTCAGGATCGCGAGCGGTTGAAGCAACATGGCATCCTGTTCCCGAAAACCGGTTTCGTCAGTTCGGTGACGAACAACCAACGGGGGGAGGCGACGCCGGGTCATGCCGGGATCGTCGCCGCGATGCGCAATGACCGGGCGGAGGTTCTGGATCAGCTTTGGCAGGAGATCGCGCATTCAGGCTGTGATCGCGTTCTGATCAGCGCCGAGAATTTCAGCTATCCCAACGTGACCGCACAGGAACGCGCAAAACAGATTGAACGGGCCGGGGCGTATTTCGCGGCTTTCGGCAGCCGGCGCGCGATCTGCGTGGTGCGTCGCCCCGATGAGTATATCGACCGCTATTTCCGTGAGCAGGTCTTTCTGTCCAATGGCTGGTCGCGGCGGTCTGCCGAACAGTTTGCGTCCGAACTGGGCAGCCAGATGACGGACCTGCGGTTTCTGACTGAGGATTGGCGGCGCATTTGTGACGATACGATTGACCTCATCAGTTATGAGAACGCGAGACGTCAAGGTCTGGAGCATCGGTTCTATGAATCGCTCGGGCTGGATGCCCCTGCGAAAGCGGTCGAGGGCGGGGCGACCTATGTCTCGCCCACCGCCGAACAGGTCGCCGTAGGCCGGATGATCGCAGCTTCGCAGATCGACCCCATTCAGAAACCTGCCGCGCTCGCCGAATTCCTTGCCGCGACCGAAAGCCTGCCGCGCACCAAGGGCTTTGAGTTGCTGAGCCGTGAGACGCGATTGAAACTGCTGGATGAATTCGCCGCCAAATCCCTGCCCTATCTGGCGGAGCATGATGTCGAAGTGCCGTTCGATGAATGGCGCAGCGCCGTCGCGGACGGACCGGAGGCACCGCGCAGCATCGACCCGCGTTATGTCGATGCCGCCATCGGCGCGATGGCGAATCTTGCTCCGCACAAATTCGAAACGCAAAAACGATCTCTTGCGCTCAGCGCCTATCGGTTCGGCAAGGCAACGATCGGTCGGTTCTGGTGATTTCCTGCAACCTGCCCTCATATGGGGGCAGGTGAATCAGCAGGGGTATCGACCATGACGACAGCTTTCTATTTCGACGAGAAATGCTTCTGGCATTTCGGCGGCAACTACGCGTCGGTCGTTCGGGTCGGTGGGCTGGTGCAGCCGCTGGTGGGCGGCGGTCTGCCGGAGAACCCCGAAACCAAGCGGCGGCTGAAGAACCTGATGGATGTCACTGGCCTCAGCGCGGAGCTTGACTGCCGCTCCGCTCCGGTTGCCACGCGTGAGGATTTGCTGCGCATTCACCCGGAAACCTATCTCGACAGTTTCAAGGCGATGTCGGATGCGGAGGGGGGCGAGTTGGGCCTGCGCACGCCGTTCGGCCCCGGTGCCTATGAAATCTGTGCCCTTTCGGCGGGTCTGGCCAAGGCTGCCGTCGCCTCGGTGCTGGCGGGTGAACATGCCAATGCCTATGCCCTGTCACGCCCGCCGGGGCATCATTGCGAGCCGGAAAGCCCGATGGGGTTCTGCCTCCTGGCCAATATCGCCATCGCGCTTCAGGCGGCACGCGTCGCTGCGCCTGACTTGCGCGTCGCGGTGGTCGATTGGGATGTGCATCACGGCAACGGGACGCAGGCGATCTATTACGATGATCCGAACACCCTGACCATTTCGATGCATCAGGAATTCAACTTTCCCATCGACAAGGGAACGGTGGCGGAACGCGGCACCGGCGCGGGTGAAGGGTTCAACATCAACATTCCACTGGCACCCGGTGCCGGGGATGATGCGTTCATCTATGCCTATGAGCGGATCATCGGGCCGAAGCTGCGCGAATTCCGCCCTGATCTGATCGTTGTTGCATGCGGTTTCGATGCCTCTGGCATCGACCCGCTCAGCCGCACATTGGCGGGGTCTTTCACCTTTGCGGCGCTGACGCGGCTTGTCATGGATGATGCGGCGGCACTGTGCGGCGGCAAGCTGGTCATGGTGCATGAGGGCGGCTATTCCGAGGTGCATGTCCCGTTCTGCGGTCATGCGGTGCTGGAGGTGATGTCGGGCAGCACCGCGACAGCGCCCGATCCGCTCGCCGCCCGCATCCGGTCGCACCAGCCGCGCGAACGCGCAACGGCCTTTCATCGCAGCATGATCGACGATATTGCCGCCGGATGGAGCCTCTGACCCAACGCTGCGCGTCTTGGCATCCGGCCTGAATCGGCATAGGGAGCGCGGGTCATGATAACGCCGCCTCCTTCATCGAAAGACAATGCCAAGACCGCCTGGGCGCGGATCAAGCGCAATCTCGGCATCCTTCTGGGTGAGCGTGCAATCTTTGCTGTCGTGAACCTGTTGTCGGCGGGCCTCGCAACGCGTGTTGCGGGGCTGGAGGCGATCGGCGCGATCGGGCTGTTGCTTGCCTATGCGAGGCTGATCGCGGATGTGGTGAAGTTCAATTCATGGCAGGCGCTGCTGACCTTCGGCACACCGCTGAAGGAAAGCGCGGCGATGCCGGATCTGCGGCGGCTGACCGGGCTGACCCTTTGGGTCGATATCTGTGCGGTGATCCTGTCACTGACCCTTGCGGTGATGGGCGCGCGGGTTTTCGGTGAGGCGCTGGGCTGGACTGAGGACATGATCCGCTATGCGCCGTGGTTCTGCATCATGGTCGCATTCTTCACCCACATGACCCCGACCGGCATCCTGCGCCTTTATGACCGGGTGCCGCTGATCGCGGCGCAGCACGCGACCAACGCGACGGTCAGGATGATCGGCGTTCTGGCGATCTGGTATTGGGGTGGCGGCGTGTTCGAACTGGCGCTGGTCTGGACGATTTCGGCGGTGGCGGGCGGTGTCGTCATCTATATCGCCGCCTGGATCGTCGCGGCGCGCAATGCCGCCCTGCCCCGAATGGCCGCCGCCCTGCGCGAAGGGGCAGAGGGGTTCAGCGGGTTCTGGCGGTTCATCGTTGCGACCAATTTCATATCGACGCTCGACAAGGTGGTGTTCTATGCCGCGACGCTCATCGTCGGGGCCGTGCTCGGCCCGCTCGAGGCCGGGCTGTTCCACATCGTCCGGCAGATCACCGAGGCGATGGTGCGCCCCGGCGACATGCTCGGCCCGCTGTTCTTTCCCGAAATCGCATTGCTGGAGGCGAAGAACGACCGCCGCGCGATGCGGCGTCTGGTCAAGCGCGCGATGATCTACAGCGGGGCGATCATGGTCGTTGTGGTCGGTGTTCTGATCGTCGGCGGCGAACTGCTCCTGACGCTGTTGTTCGGGCCGGAGGCTGGCGCCGCCTATGACATCCTGATCCTCGCGGGCATCTCGTCAGCGATCCTCGTCTGGGGCTTCACGCTGGAGCCGACGCTTCTGTCGCTCGGGCAGGCCGGGCGGACGCTTTATGGTGATCTTCTGGCGCTGTTCGTGTTCGCGGGCCTGACCGCATGGTTCATTCAGGATTACGGCCTTGTCGGCATGGGCATCGCGCTGATCGGGCACCGCGTGGTGCAGATGACCATCCGCGCGGCGCTGGTCGCGCGATTGTTGTCGAAAAGCCGTATCTGAGGCCGCTGGTTTACATCAGCCGCCCAGCCTGACACTATATCTCCGTCAAAGAGCACCTGCGCAGGGCGCAGCCTCATAAACTCACCCCCCATTCGGAAAGACATGTCATGACCGAAGTGAAATCGGGCGATACCGTCCGCGTCCATTACACCGGCACTTTTGCCGATGGTGAAACCTTCGACAGCTCTGCCGGGCGCGATCCGCTGGAATTCGTCGTCGGCTCCGGCCAGATCGTGCCGGGGCTCGACAAGGCGATTCCGGGGATGAATGTCGGTGACAAGAAGCAGGTCCACGTGCCCGCGGCCGAAGCCTATGGCGAGCCGGACCCGCAGGCGATGCAGGCCGTTGCCCGCACCGACATTCCCGCCGATATCGACCTGAGCGTCGGGGCCGTGCTTCAGGTGCAGAACCAGCAAGGCCGCGTGATGCATGTAAAGGTGGCGGAACTGACGGCGGACAGCGTGACGCTGGATGCCAATCACCCGCTGGCGGGCAAGGACCTGATCTTCGACATCGAACTGGTGGGGATCGGCTGAGTCAGCCTGCGCCGCAATGATCCCTCACGCTCTGCTGACCGGCAGCGGTTTGCGCCGCGCGCCGGACAGCGCATTGCCCGCGATGGCCGCCAGAAGCAGCGCGCCGCCGATCAATGTGCTGTGCGAGGCATTCTCGCCAAGAAAGAGCCAGACCCAGAACGGGCCGAGCAGCACTTCGGCAAGGGACAGCAATGTCAGTTCCGCAGCCGGAAGCGTGCGCGACCCCAGTGTATAGAGGACAAGCCCCGCGCCGACCTGAAAGACCCCCATGCCCAGTGCGATTCCGCCGTCGAGCGGAGAGAGCACGAAGGACAGGCCCATGAACAGGCAGATCGCGGATGTAATGACGATGGCGAACACACCGGACAGGAAAACGGCCGGCAGCATCTCGCCCGATTTCCCCCAGCGGAGCGCCACGGTAAACACCGAGAACCCCAAGGCTGAACCAAGCGCCGCCAGCGTGCCATCCAGCGCGCCGCCCGAGGTTTGTTCGGACACCATGACGGCAACGCCGCCGACGGCGACGAATATGGCGATCCACGTAGCGGGCCGGACGCGTTCACCGAGGATGAACCAGCCGAGAAGTGCCGTGAGGAAGGGCGCGGTTGCAAAGAGCAAAAGCGCATTCGCAACTGGGATCACCTGGATCGAATAGATCGCGCCCGAATAGGCCGCGACCAGAGCCAGCCCCGCGATGATGCCCGGCATGCCGGATCGGAACGCCTGCCGCAGCGGGCTTTCGCCGCTGCGGATGCGGATGACGGCATAAAGGAACAGGCTGAGCGCGACAGAGCGATACAGCAGGATCTGCCAGACACCGGCGTCCTCGATCAGGCGGATGCCAAGGCCGACCGTGGACCAGAGGATACCCGCCGCAAGCACAAAGACCAGCGCGCGCTGATGGCTGTTCTCGGGACTGGCGGTGTAGGCGATGCTCGACATGACGTGACCCTGCGCGGTTCTTCATATCGCCCTTAGCAGGCGAAGGGTCCGGTCTGCCGACCGTTTGCGACCTGTTGCACCCGTTTCGGGCTTCACGATGACGGCGCTGCCCGCAGTGCGATGAACGCCCCCGCAGCGACGATCATCGCCATGCCCGCGAAGGACAGCGCGTCGAGCTGTTCGCCCCAGACATAGAACCCGGTGATGCTGGCCGAGATCAGGAACGTGTATTCGAACAGCGTCATGAACGATGTCTCCGCGCTCTGATATCCGATGGTCAGCATCAGGACGGCGACGACGGACCCGACCGCCTGAACGATGACCACGGTCCACGCCACGCTGTCGAACGGCCAGACCCAGCCGGTGAAGAAGAACGGTGCCTCCGCCGCCAGTTCGGGTGCCGGGAAGATCGACAAGACGACAAGGCCGATCAGCCCCGCCAGCCCAAGGCCGGAAAAGAACATCAGGTTGATCGCCAGCGGCGGCTCATCCGCGCACATCCGGCGGGTGATCATCATGCCGAGCGCGTAGAGCATTCCCGCGACAACCGGGATCACCGACCAGATCGTGAAGGCCGAATCCCAGGGCCGCAGGATCAGCATCGCCCCGCCAAACCCGACCGCGACGGCCAGAATCCGGCGCGGGCCCACACGGGTGCCGAGGAACAGGGCGGAGAATACCAGCACCCAGATCGGCGAGGTGAACAGCCCCGCGCCCACCTGCGCGATCGGGGCCATCGGCAGGGACGCGAAATACAGCAGCATCGACACCACGATCAGCGCCGTGCGGATCAGCGGCCCGCGCCACCGCGTCGGGCGATAGCGCCGGTTGAACATCAGGCAGATCAGCAGGATCAGCGGGATCGCCATCGCGGAGCGGATCGAATGGAATTGCCACAGCCCGATATGCTCCGCCATCAGGCGCACAAAGTTGTCGATCACCCCGATCAGCACCATGCCGCCGATGATCATCGTGGCACCGTAGAGCGGTTTTTCGGCAGTCGCGACGGTGGTTTGCATTGTGTTCAGCCCAATTGACCCCGCGTCAGACGCTCTTATCCCAAAGCGCCCCCTTTGCATCCGAATTTTCGATGCTAATGTCCCACCAACAAGAACAAGCAGGGAGCGAATACAATGCACAATCTGATGCAAGACTGGGAGATGCGCGTCTCTCACATCATCGACCATGCCGCGAAATACCACCCGAAGCGGACCATCGTCACACGCACCACCGAAGGGCCAATCGTCACCTCCAATTGGGCAGAGGTGCATAAGGGTGCGAAAAAGACCGCGCAGGCGATCATCGCCAGCGGCCGCAAGCCGGGCGAGGCCATCGGCGTGATGGCCTGGAACACCGCGCGCCATCTTCAGGTCTGGTATGGCGTTTCGGGTGCGGGCTGCGTTCTGCACACGCTCAACCCGCGTCTGTCGGGCGAACAGTTGATCTATATCATCAACCATGCCGAAGACCGGATGCTGATGCTCGACTACGACCTCGCGCCGGTGATCGCCGCCATCGCGGACAAGCTGCCGATGGTGGAACAATATGTCATCATGACCGACCGGGATCACATGCCGGGCGTTCTGCCGAACGAGATCTGCTATGAAGACTGGATCGGCGAACAGGACGGCGATTTCGAATGGGTGCAGGGGTCGGAGCGGGACGCCTGCGGCATCTGCTATACCTCCGGCACCACCGGCAACCCGAAGGGCGTGGTCTATACCCACCGGTCCAACATGCTGCATGCACTGGCGGCGTCGGTGCCTGATTGCCTGAACATGTCGTCATCCGACGTGCTGATGCCGGTCGTGCCGCTGTTCCATGCCAATGGCTGGTCGCTGGCCTATTCCGTGCCGCTGAATGGCGGCGCGATGGTGATGCCGGGTCGCGACATGACCCCGGCGGGCATTTACGAGATGCTGGAGCATGGCGTGACGATGACCGCCGCCGTGCCGACGATCTGGCTGGGCCTGCTGCAATACCTGAAGCGGGAGAACAAGGTTTTCTCGACGCTGAAGAAAGTCGTGATCGGCGGATCGTCCTGCCCGCGCGCGGTGATCGAGGCGTTCCAGAACGTCTATGGCGTGCGCGTGTTCCATGCCTGGGGGATGACGGAAACCTCGCCGCTCGGCACCACATCGTCCTTCAAGCCGGAGGTCGCGGACCTGTCCGTGGAGGAGAAGATGGACGTGCAGTGCATGGTCGGCCATCCGCCCTTCACCGTCGATCTGCGGATCACCGATGACGAGGGGAGCGAACTGGACTGGGATGGCAAGACGCAGGGCAAGCTCTGGGTGCGCGGCCCCGGCGTCGTGAAGCGATATCTGAAAGGCGAGAAAGACGCGGCGGGCAACGACAACTGGTTCGATACCGGCGATGTCGCGACCATCGACGAAAACGCCTATGTGCGGATCACAGACCGGTCGAAAGATGTCATCAAGTCGGGCGGTGAATGGATTTCATCCATCGACATGGAAAACGCCGCCGTGGCGCATCCGGGTGTGGCGGAGGCGGCGGCCATCGGCATCGTGCATCCGAAATGGGATGAACGCCCGATCCTCGTGGTGGTGAAGGCACCGGGCGAGGACCCGAAGGCGGAAGAAATCATCGAACTGGCATCCAAGGGCCTCGCCAAATGGCAGCGCCCGGATGACGTGGTGTTCGTCGAGGAACTGCCGCACACCGCGACCGGCAAGATATCGAAACTGCACCTGCGGCAGCGGCTGGCCGACATGAATTACAAACTGCCGGAATTTCGCTGAGCGATTAACCCGCTGCCCAGATCGTGACCGGCTCGGCCCGCCCCTTCACCGGGTGCGGGCCGATCTTTTTCAGGCCTGCGCTGTCGCCTGCGGCGGTAACCGTCTCGTCGCTGACGATTGCGGCAACGCCCAATTCCCGCGTCAGCGCCTCCAACCGCGCGGCGACGTTGACGGTATCGCCGATCACCGCCAGTTCGGTGCGCCGCGCGCTGCCGACATCGCCGACGATGACGGGGCCATGATGCAGGCCGACTGACAGGCGGACGGGTGGCAGGCTCTTCGCGGCGCGGCTTTCATTCCATGTTCTGGCGGCTGTGATGATCGCGTGCAGGCAGGCGATGCCGTTCCGTGCATTGTTCTGGTGCCCGTTGGCGGCAACGCGTGTCGTGGCGACACCGAAGGTCGCCATCGCGCCGTCGCCGATGAACTTGTCCAGAATCCCGCCATGTTCGAACACCTCCCGCTCCACCAGTTGGTGAACCTCGCGCAGCAGGGCGATGACCTGTTGCGGGCTTTGGGTTTCCGCCATCGCGGAAAAGCCCACGACATCGGTGAACAGCACCGCGACCTCCGCCTCCCGTTCCTGCGCGAAAGGGTCGTCGCGTGCTTCGAGCACCGCGATAGCCTCGGCGGGAAGGTATCGCGACAGGTTGGCAACCCGCCGCGCCTGACCCGTTTCGCGGATCAGCAGCCGCCGCGCGGCCTCGGTCGCGACCGACAGCATCGCCGCAACCACCAGAAAGATCACGATATTCTGGAACTGCACACCGAGGTCGATGAAATAGGGGTTGAGGGGGAGCGTGGTCGCCGCCCCCGCCCCCGCAGCGCTGTCGCCACGCACGAGCATATCCCCCGGCTCCGTCATCGTGCCGGGCAGGGAGGTGAGCCAATAGATCCCGATCCCCCAGAACAATGCGCCAGTGAACCCGCCCCAGAGCGGAAGCAAGGGCCGCAACGTGATGGCGAGCGCGCCCAGCACGATGAAGAGATAGAGGAAATTTCCGAACCTCAGGCTGAACTGTGGGGGGAAATTGGCCTGCTCAAACGGGTTTGGATAGATCAGCGTGAAGACCAGAAGCGCCATGTCCAGCGTGATGAAGGCGTAAACGAACCAGTCCCTTGTCCATCGGGACCGACCGACGATGAACTGGATCAATCCCGACAATCCGAACAGCAGGATCAGGAAATGGTAATACAGAAAACTTGGCCACGGCGCGACGATCGCCACCACCACCGCGACCACCAGCATCGCGATGGTGCGTGAAATCGTGATTGATTTCAGGCGATTGCGGTTTTCGCGGCGGAATGCCTGATCGACCCGGTTCGCCTCGGACAGGTCTGGATGGCTGGTCTGGATCGGCATTGATCGGTCCTGATGCAGTAAGGGTGCGGGGATCGCCTGCACCATTCTGTCCGATCCTGACGCATTGGTCTATCGACCCATTTCCGGCGTCGATGGCTTGCCGCCAAAGGCGCAAGCAAATCCGCCGTCGGGCTGCCTCATGCGATTGCCCTGTCACGGGCGGCGTCATAGTGTCAGCCGAACCATTTCCAAATTGATGGACGCGCTGTCGATGACTTCAATTGATTTTCCCGATCCGTCGCCGTGGAACCCCGCCGCCCCCACACCGCAACTGCCTGTCCGCCTGACCTATACCGGGTCGCGGTCGCGCCTGTTCTGGTTGGCACTTGGGCGGATGATGCTGACGATCCTGACCCTTGGCATCGGGCGGTTCTGGATGACGACCCGGTTGCGGCAGCATTACTGGTCATCCATCCGCATCGGCGGCGATCCGCTGGAATATACCGGCACCGCGCTTGAAAAGCTGATTGGATTCATGGTCGCGGTGGTCATCCTCGCGGTCTATCTGGCCATCGCCAACCTCTTGCTGACCTTTGCCGGTTTCGCGCTGTTCAACGGCAATCCGCTGGCGTTTCAGGTGCAGTTGCTGATCCTCGTCCCGCTGGGGTTCTGGGCGCAATACCGCGCGCGTCGATACATCCTTGCGCGCACCCGCTGGCGGGGCATCCGGTTCGGGCTGGCGCCGGGGGCATGGGGCTATATGTGGCGGGCGCTGGGCTGGTGGTTGCTGACCATCGTGACATTCGGCCTGCTTTATCCGCTGATGCAGCTCAGACTGTCGCGCTATGCCACGGATCGGAGCTTTTATGGCTCGCTGCGCTTCACACAGCATGGCCGCCTGCGCCCGCTGATGATGACATGGTTGTGGGTCTGGGTGCCAATCATGCTGATGGTAGTCGCTGGCGGCATTACCGCGTTTCTGTTCGCTGACAGTTTCAACCTCGACGCCTTGAATGATGGCGATGGCGGCAAACGGGTGAACACGCCGGACGATGATATCGCCCCGCTTGGACTGGTCTTCGGGGCGGTCGGTGGCCCGGCGGTGCTGACCTTTCTCTATCTCGGGGTCATCATTGCGTGGGTCAGGCACAGCGTTCGCTCTTTCTGCTATCTCAATTCCAATCGGGTGCTTGAGGGCGGAACGCGGTTCGCGTTCTCGCTGGGATCGGGGTCGGTCATCGGGATCTATGTCGTGGGCTCGATTGTGATGTCGATGCTGATCGGCTTGCTTGTCGCCGTGCTCGCCGGGGTCAGCTTTGGCGTGCTTGCGGTCACGGGGATCGAGCCGGATGTGTTCCAGACGCTTGAGAATGGCGAGATGCCGTCCCTTTCGGCGATGATCGGGCTGGCGGTGTTCATGCTCAGCTATCTGCCCGCCATTGCGGCCTATGCGGCGCTCAGCCATGCGTTCATCACCCATCCGCTGATCAAGGAGGTTGTGGCGACGACAGCGATCATCAACCTCGACGCGGCGGCGCTTGCCCAGCAGCGTGGCCACGACGAACAGGCGGAGGCGGGCGGTTTTGCCGATGCGCTCGGCGCGGATATCGGCGGAGGTTTCTGATGACGGCCCTTGCGAAATATCAGTTGCTGGAGGCACCGGGCCGTTTTTTCGATGGGGAAACGGCGGCGGCGCGGGATGTGGTCGTCAAGTTCGGGGATGCAACGCTGATCCTGTTGGGTCTGGACGACGTGCCCATCGCCCATTGGTCGCTGGCGGGTCTGCGCGACGTGGCGGCGGGCAATTCCGGCGATGGGCTGGTCCTGACGCCGGACCCGGACGGCAGCGAGCGGCTTGCGATGGATGATGCGGAAATGGCGACCGCGATCCGCACCGTCTGCCCGGACCTGAGGCAGAAGCGCCCGGTATCCGCATCGCGGTTGCGCAAGGTGATGTTCTGGTCGGTCGCGGCGCTCGGCTCGCTGTATCTCATCATCTTTCATCTGGTGCCTGCGCTGTCGGATCGGCTCGCGGTTCTGATCCCGCCGGAGGCGGAGATCGCGATGGGTGAGGAAATGACCGATCAGTTCGCCGACCTTCTGACCGAGGGGGATGGCGCGCGGTTCTGTTCATCGCCCAATGGCGACCGGGCACTGGCGCGCATGGTGGCGCGGTTGTCGCCGCACGCGGACAGTTACGTGCCGTTGAATGTGCGCGTGCTCGACCATGAAATGGTCAATGCCTTCGCCCTGCCCGGTGGCCAGATCGTGCTGTTTCGCGGCCTGATCCGCACCGCCGACACGCCAGAGGAAGTCGCGGGCGTTCTGGCCCATGAAATCGGCCATGTCGTCGCCCGCGATCCGACGCGGCTGACGCTCCGCTCTGCCGGGTCGGCGGGCCTTCTGGGCCTGTTGCTGGGCGATGTCACAGGCGCGACCGTCACAGTCGCCCTGTCGGAGGCGTTGTTGCGGTCAGGCTATCAACGCGAAGCGGAAGCGAATGCCGATACCTATGCCGCCGCGCTGTTGTCCGCCGAGGCGCTGCCAAGCGCACCGATGGCGGATTTCTTTCTCAAGCTGAAGGAAATGGTTGGCGACGAGCCTTCGTTCCTGTCGCATCTGTCGACCCATCCCGACCTGCAGGGCCGGGCCGACAAGACACGGGCGGCGGATACGGTCGGCGATGCGCCCTTCGATCCGATCCTGACCGATCAGGAATGGGTTGCGCTGCGCAATATCTGCCAGCGCTGAGGTCAGATCAGCCGGAACGCGGCTTGGGGCGATATCGGTCCCACCGCCTCCGCCCGGCCCTCTGATACCAGACCTAGGAGATGGGCGAACACATTGCGCGCCGCCGCGCCGTGCAATGCCGGATCAACATCGTGATAGATGCCCGCCGTCAGCGCGGCAGGCGTCGCCTCGCCAGCCTTTGCCAGCGCGGCGACGATCTGCGCCTCCCGCCCGCGCCGATGGGCCGCCTGATGCGCGATCATGCCTCGCGGGTCTGTCACTGCATGTCCGTGACCGGGATAGAACACATGCGCCTCGTGCCCGGCCATCCGCTCCAGCGATGCCATGAAGGCCGCCATGTCGCCATCGGGCGGCGACACCATCGTCGTGGCCCAGCCCATGATGAGGTCGCCCGAAAAGACCGCCCCGCCCGGCAAGGCAAAGCACAGGTGATTGGAAAGGTGGCCGGGGGTGTGCAGCGCGGTCAGCGCGGTGCCGCCCGATTCCACCACATCGCCATCGGCCAGCAGGTGATCGGGCACCAGATCATGATCCGCGCCTTCGCCGCCGCCGAAGCTGGCACCACTTGCGGTGAGGGCGGCCATCGTCGGGCTTTCGCCCGCACCATGCCGCCCGAAGCCATGGATCGGCGCGCCTGTCGCGGCCTTCAGCGATCGTGCGCCGGGGCTGTGGTCGATATGGGTATGGGTGACAAGGATCGCGCCGATATGCTCCCCCGGTCCCAGCGCCTGCAAAATCGCATCGGTCTGCGCGGGCAGGTCCGGGCCGGGGTCGATGACCATCACATCGCCGCTGCCCACGAGATAGGTCTGCGTGCCGGTGAAGGTCATCGGTGACGGGTTTGGTGCGGTCAGGCGGCGAACCTGCGGCGCAATCGGCACAGCGCGACCATATTCCACGGTCACATCCCTGTTGAACGGGTCGGGCATCGGCCCCTCCTGATTGCGCGTTTGCGCGTGCATCACTAAGATCGGGTCGTCACGAGGAAACCCATGTTCCTGAAGAAGTACATACCGCGAAGCCTGTTCGGCCGGTCGCTGGTCATTTTCGTTGTGCCTGTGATCCTTTTGCAGGCTGTCGTCACCTATATCTTTATCCAGCGTCATTACGAGGGTGTCACCAGCCAGATGGCCCGCGCCGTCGCGCGGGAACTGAATTATGCCGTCGAGGTGGTGGAGCGGCATGAAGATGCCGAAGACGCGCAATCGCAATTGAGCGAGCTTGCCGGGCCGTTGGGCATGCAGCTGGGATTGGTGGAGGGTGCCATTGTCGAGCCTTCGGCGATCCGGCAATTCTATGACGTGTCGGGCGGCGCGGTGGAGGAGACGTTCAAGATCGACGTGACGCGGCCGCTGTCTCTCGATCTCGTATCCGATACGAAGATGATCGACGCCCGCATCCAGACATCGCGCGGCGTGCTTCGGGCACTGATCCCGCGCAACCGGATGATCGCATCGAACCCGCAGCGGCTGCTGGTCTGGATGTTCGCAACGGCGGCGGCGCTGATGGCCGTGGCGATCTTCTTTCTACGTCGCCAGATTCAGCCGATCCGGGCGCTGGCGGCGGCGGCGGATGATTTCGGCAAAGGCCGCGACCGGAAGTTTCAGCCTGAAGGCGCGGATGAGGTCCGCCGGGCGGGTGCGGCGTTTCTGGACATGAAAACCCGTCTGGAAAAGCAGATCGAACAGCGCACGAAGATGCTGTCAGGCGTCAGCCATGACCTGTTGACGCCGCTGACCCGAATGAAACTGGCGCTCGCCATGTCGGACGAGACGGCAGAGACGCTGGAATTGCGCCGTGACGTGGATGACATGCAGCGGATGTTGCAGGAATTTCTGGCCTTCGCGCGGGGCGAACAGGGCGAGGAGATCACCGCTGTCGATCCGGTCGCGATCGTGGAGGAGGTCGCCGCCGCGGCCCGTCAGCGGGGCGTCACGGTGTCGGTTCTGTCCACCATCGACACGCCGGGGGATTCGACCGCGCCGCTGCGCCGGGTGGCGATCAAACGAGCGCTGTCCAACCTTGTCGGCAATGCCATCGAATTCGGTGACCGCATCGACATCTCGACCCGCGTCGCGCGCAAGTTCATCGAATTCACGGTGGAGGATAACGGCCCCGGCATCCCGGAGGAGGCGCGGGAGGCCGCGTTCCGCCCGTTTGAGCGCCTCGACCCCGCGCGCAATCAGGACAAGGGCGGCGGCGTCGGCCTGGGCCTGTCCATCGCGCTCGACATCGCGCGCAGCCATGGCGGCGAGCTGTCATTGCATGACAGCGAGCGGCTCGGCGGGTTGAAAGCGCGGTTCAGGGCGCCGCGCTGAGGCGGCTGTCACAGCGTCTTTGCGTATTCGACAAGCTGATCCACCACCGTTCCCCAACCGCCGAAGAACCCCATGTCCTCATGTTGTTTGCAGGCTTCGCTGCTTCGATGACGTGCGGTTGCGGTGTAGGTCGTGCCGCCGTTGCCGTCATCCTTGATTTCGATGATGGCGGTCAGGAAAGGGTCGGCGGCGGGTTTCCACCCCTCGGTGAATGCGTCTGTGAAGACCAGCTTTTGCCCTTCGATGACTTCAAGATAGACGCCCTCATTCCTCATTTCGGTGCCGTCAACATTGAAGACGGTGTTGAACCTGCCGCCAACACGCAGGTCGATTTCACAGGCCGGCACTGAATGGGGGCGCGGCACGAAGAATTTCTTGATGTGTTCAGGCGTCGTCCAGCATTCCCAAACCAGTGAAGCGGGGACGGGAAGGCTTCGGGAAAAGGTCAGGTCAGTTTCCGGGTTCAGGTCCATCTTGTCTCTCCTTCATCAGGGTGGTCACATAGTCGTCCATGCGGTCGAGGCGACCAGCCCAGACGCCGCGTTGTTCGGTCATCCAGTCTTGCGCGGGGGTCAGTGCATCCGGTGCCAAGGCGCAGATGCGGGTTCGCCCCTGTTTGATGGATGTAATCAGCCCCGCATCTTCGAGTTTCCGCAGATGCGCCAGAAAGGAGGGCAACGCCATCCTGTGCGGTTCGGCAAGTTCGCTGACGCTCGCCTGCCCTCTCGCGAGGCGGGTCAGAACCATGCGCCGGGTCGGATCGCCGAGCGCGGTGAACAGGCGATCAAGGTTGGAGTCATACTTAGCCATATGGCTACCTATAAGGCGATCATCCCGGCCTGCAAGAGAAAAGAAAGGTTTTGCCCTAACAATAGGTCAGGCGCTGCGACGCAATATTCACATAAGGACCCGAGGAAGGCGCAGTCAGGACAACAAAAAACCCCCACCGGACGGGTCCGGCGGGGGCTGGGTCTTCAGGCTGTATGTAAGCGTCAGTCTTTGCGCTTCACCGGTGCCCAGAGCTTTTTGTTGGTCAGATAGAACAGCACGAACAGCAGGATCAGGAAGCCGAAATTGCGGAACCCGGCTTGCTTGCGCTCCGTCAGTTTTGGCTCGGCAGTCCACATCAGGAATGCCGCGACATCCTCTGCCATCTGCTCGACCGTTGCCGCTGTTCCGTCCTGATACTCGACCTGATCTTCGGAAAGGGGCGGCAGCATCGACAGATATCCACCCGGAAAGGCGGTGTTCTCATACAGAACCGATCCCGCCTCTTCCTTTTCCTCGCCAGTGTAACCGGTCAGCAGCGAGTAGATATATTCAGGCCCGCCGATGCCGTTCACAAACTGGTTGATGCCGAGGCCCGCAGGGCCGTGGAACCCCGCACGGGCCTTCGCCATCAGGCTGAGGTCCGGTGCGCCAGCGCCGGTATTGGCCGGGAAGTTGTCGGAGATCTTGGCTTCCCGGGTATCGCCCGGATCGCCCTCTTCATCCGGCACTTCGTAATTGGCGGCGAAGGCCTTCAGTTGCGATTCGGGGAAAGCCGGGCCGGTTTCCGATGCCATCGACCGGATCGGAACGAATTTCAGACCGTGGCATGCGCCGCAGACCTCGTAATAGACCTGAAACCCGCGCTGAAGCTGGGCCTGGTCAAAGGTGCCGAACGGCCCCTCGAAGCTGAAGGCGACATCCTCGATATGCTGTTCGCCGCCACCCGCCGCGAGGGCGGATGAGGCGATCGTGGCGGCCACGATCGCGGCAGAAGCGGTCAGAAGGCGTTTCATCATGTCTCTCCTTCTTGTCCGTTATTCAGCCGGGGTCGCCGCAGGGGCGGATTTCGGCGGATAGTGGCTGTCGAAATCCGCCTCGATGGTGGCGGGCTGCGGCAGGGGTTTCTCGGTGATGCCGAGGATCGGCAGGATCACGAGGAAATAGGCGAACCAGTAGGCCGACGCGATCAACGAGATCACGCCATAGATGCCCTCTGCCGGTTGTGCACCGCACCACATCAGCACCACGAAGTCGATGACGAGCACGATGAACGCCCAGCGGAACATCGGGCGATACTTGCCCGACCGCACGCGGCTGGTATCGAGCCACGGCACCAGTGCCATGACCGCGATTGCACCGAACATCGCCAGCACGCCGAACAGTTTCGCATCGACCACACCAGCGGTGAAGAATTCGGCGATCTGCACGACCCAGACATCGGCGGTGAACGCCCGCAGGATCGCGTAGAACGGCAGGAAATACCATTCCGGCACGATATGTGCAGGCGTCGAAAGCGGGTTCGCCTCGATGTAGTTGTCAGGATGGCCGAGATAGTTCGGCATGAAGAACACGAAGATCGCGAACACGATCAGCACGCCCATCAGCCCGACAAGATCCTTGATGACGAAATAGGGCCAGAAGGGCAGCGTATCCTTCTTGACGGTCGCGATATCGGTGCGGCGCACCTCCACCCCGGTCGGGTTGTTGTTGCCGGTCGAATGAAACGCCCAGATGTGGACGATCACGAGGCCCGCAATCACGAAGGGCAGCAGGTAGTGCAGCGAGAAGAACCGCGTCAGCGTTGCGTTATCGACCGCCGGTCCACCCAGAAGCCAGGTCTGGATCGGCTCGCCCACCAGCGGCAACGCGCCGAACAGGCCGGTGATGACCGTGGCACCCCAGAACGACATCTGGCCCCAGGGCAGAACGTACCCCATGAATGCCGTCGCCATCATCGCGACATAGATCAGGATGCCGATGATCCAGGTGATTTCGCGCGGGGCCTTGTAGGACCCGTAGTAAAGACCGCGAAAGATGTGGAGATAGACAGCGACGAAGAACAGCGAGGCGCCGTTCGCGTGCAGATACCGCAGCAGCCAGCCGCCGTTCACGTCGCGCATGATATGTTCAACCGAGGCGAAGGCGAGTTCGGTGTCAGGCGTGTAATGCATGACGAGCGTGATGCCGGTGCCGATCTGAAGCACGAGACAGAAGGTGAGGACGATGCCCCAGATCCACATCCAGTTCAGGTTCTTCGGGGTCGGAGCAGTCAGCGTTGCATGCAGCAGGCCGAGGATCGGAAGGCGCGTTTCGATCCACTTTTCGATGCCGGATTTCGGCTCGTAGGGATCGTGAGGAATACCACTCATATTTGTTCTCCTCAGCCGAGCTTGATGATGTCGTCGCCGACGAAACTGGCGGTCGGGACAGGAAGGTTACGGGGCGCAGGCCCTTTGCGAATGCGGCCTGCGGTGTCGTAGTGCGATCCGTGGCAGGGGCAGAACCAGCCGCCGAAATCACCGGCATCGCCCAGCGGGACGCAGCCGAGATGGGTGCAGACACCCATCATGACCAGCCAGCGGCCCTCTTCATCCAGCGTGCGGTTGGCATCGTCGGCGTCGGTCCCGGCGGGCAGGTTGGCGTTCTCCGCCCCCTGATCAGGCAATTCGGCCAGCGCCACGGCACGGGCAGCCTCGATTTCCTCGTCAGTGCGGCGACGGATGAAGACCGGCTTGCCCAGCCATTTGACGGTCATCTGCGATCCTTCTTCCAGATCGCTCACGTCAACCTCGATCGACGCGAGCGCGCGGACATCGGCGCTCGGGTTCATCTGATCGACCAGCGGCCATACGACTGCACCCGCGCCCACGGCGGTGGCAGCCCCTGTCGCGACGTAGAGAAAGTCGCGGCGTGTTCCCGTTTCCTCGGACACGATTTCTATCCTCTCTATTGCCGGCGTTCCGGCGTTAAGCCTGATTTGGGCATGGAATCCCTATCGCAGAACCGCATACAATGGCCAGCGTTGCCCGTCTATCAGACAGTGCGACGCATCCGTTGCAGGGCCACGATAGCCCCCCTGAAGGTTGTTTAGCCATGCAGGTCGTCACCTTTCAACCAGATATTCCGCAAAACCTCGGCGCGCTTATGCGGCTTTCTGTCTGCTTCGCCGCGCCGCTGCATGTGATCGAGCCTTGCGGCTTTCCATATTCCGACAAGGCCGTCCGCAGGGCGGCGATGGATTATGCAGCGAATGCGGAATTGACGAGCTGGTCCGACTGGACGGCATTTCAAGCGGGCCGGTCACCCGGCCGCCTGATCTTGCTGACGACGAAAGGTCGCGCCGCGCAGTGGGAAATCGACTGGCGCAGCGATGATTATCTCGTGCTGGGCCGCGAAAGCGCGGGCGCGCCCGATTATGTTCACAAAGCTGCCGACGCATTGGTCTGCATCCCGATGCCGGGCGGCGGGCGGAGCCTGAACATGGCGATCAGCGCCGGAATCGCGCTGGCAGAGGCGACGCGGCCCCGATAGGGCCGGGCGGCCTACAGCCCCGGCGCGCCCTTCGCCTCCGGGTGGCGCTCGGCATAGGCGCGCTTGATATCCTCCGATGTCTGGCGTGACCCGTCATGGCTCCACCCCGGCGGGGCGAACAGATAGCCGAGCCGCGCGCGCCAGCCCAATCCGGGCCGCAATGCGTCGCGCAGCATCCCGATCCATTCATGGAACGCGACGCGGATCGGGTTGAAGGTGCCGATATTGTGCACGAGGCCGTATTCGACCGCCTCGTCATCCTGTTCCGGCACGAAAGTGCCGAACAGCTTGTCCCACACGATCAGCGTGCCCGCATAGTTCGCGTCCAGATACCGGGCATTGCGCCCGTGATGCACCCGGTGATGCGACGGCGTGTTCATCACCGACTCGAACCAGCGGGGCAGGCGGTGGATGGCTTCGGTATGAATCCAGAACTGGTAAACCAGATTCAGCCCGCCGCAGAAGATGACAAGCTCCGGGCTGAACCCCACGAGGATCAGCGGTGCCTGCAACACCATCATGAAGGTCAGCGTGCCGGTCCAGGTCTGGCGCAATGCGGTCGACAGGTTGTAGTGCTGCGATGAATGGTGGTTCACGTGGCTGGCCCAGACCCAGCGGCAGCGATGGCCGATCCGGTGGACCCAGTAATACCGCAGGTCATCGAGGATGAAACAGATCAGGATCGCCAGCGCCCCGGTGCCGAGATCGGTCAGCCGATAGGCCCATAGCCATTGAAAGAACCCATAGGCAACAAAGCCGAGCGCGATGCCGACCACCACATTGCCCGCCCCCATCAAGAGGCTGGTCAGCGTGTCTCGGGTTTCATAGCTGCCCCGCACGCCGAGGAAGCGCAGCGCCAGAACCTCCGCCACCAGGGCGGCAATGAACAGCGGCACGGCGAGTTGTATGACATCGGGAAACTGCATCTCAGGCTCTCGCTTCGGGTTTCAACAATGTGGCGGCGGCGGCGCGTCGGTCCGGGTCCGCCATCGCGATCCGCAGGTTCGGCGCGCCGTCATCGCGCAGTTTCAGGGTCAGCCCGGCAGGGCCCTGCCTGATGGCGGCAATATCCTCCGGGCGGAGCCAGCGCACAACGGTGCCGCGCCCGAACCGCATCACGAAGCCAGTGCCATGATCGGTTGCCAGCAGCCCGGCGCGGCGATCATCGGCCAGCATCACCTCGCGCACGGCACGCTCCGCATGTTCGCGCGCGAAGGCCGCCGCCGCGTCATCCGAATCGGCGAAGGGCGGCCCGCCGGTCCAGCCGAAGCCGTGCACCAGCAGCACCACCCCGGCAATCCCGCCGACCACCAGCGCCGCGAGCAGCAGCAAAGACATCGTTCAGCCCTTTCGAAGAACCACCGCAACCGCACGGTCGGCCCGCTTTTTCTGCGGAATAGCACCAGCACCTGTCAACGTGAGGGAAAAATTAGGGATTTGCTGCAAAAAACTGTCACTTATGCAACATATCGCCGTCATGCGCGTTGCGTATACCATATGTGGATAAAATGGAGAGTGAGATGATTGATCAATCCACTGTCGCCAAACTGGCAGAGCTGCGGGCGCAGATCGACCGCGCCTATGAAAGTTGTGGCCAGACGCTGGATGCCATGACCATCGCGCGGGCGCAGGCACGCGGCGCGGCGGAGGCCGCACCGTTCCTCAGCCACTGCGCCCGCGATCTGGAGGCGCTGGCAGGCGTCGTCCGCCTCGCCGCATCACGCGCGGCCCCGCATATCGACTGACTGCATACGTCGTCCCCCTGTCCCTGGAGCACGACGCACTCGCCCCGCCAATTGATCTGGCGGGGCGCTTTTTTGCGTGGGCGCCAAGGCAATGTGTTGAAGGTGTATAGTTTTTATACTATATCCGCTCATGGAGTTTGAATATGATCCGACCAAGAGCGCATTGAATCTGTCGAAACATGGCATCGACTTCGATCAGGCACAGGTCTTATGGGATGACCCGATGTTGCTCGAAGTGCCAGCCAATACCGACGGCGAGCCCCGTTTCTTGTCGATTGGCAAGATCAAAGGCAGATACTGGGCGGCGATCTGGACGCCGCGAGGCGATGCGATCAGGATCATCTCGGTTCGCCGCGCCCGGAAAGAGGAGATCCGGTATTATGAAAACATCTGAATTCGACGCCGCCTTCGATGCAGGCGAAGATGTCAGCGCGGCGGTGGACTGGTCGCAGGCGCATCGCCGGAACAACACGCCAAAGCGCGTGAATGTCGATTTTCCGGCCTGGGTGGTGGCGGGGTTGGACCGGCAGGCGCGGCATCTGGGCGTGACCCGGCAATCGCTGATCAAGATGTGGATCGCCGAAAGGCTCGAATAACCCGCGCCGGTATCGCGCCGCATCCTGCGCACAAAGATTGTCATTCCCGCCCGCCTCCCATATCTGGCTTTAAACCCTGTTCACGAGACAGGCCTGCCATTCGACCGCCGAGGTGACGTGCCATGACAATCCAGATCGACCCCGCCAGCTTCGACAACCTCGCGCTGACAGCGCATGATGATGGCGTCTGGGTCGTAACCTTGAACCGCCCGGAAAAGCGCAATGCGCTCGACATTCATACGATCGAGGAACTGGTGACGTTCTTTTCCGCCGCGCCGCGCGCCGGCGTGCGGGCGGTGGTGCTGGCCGGGGCGGGGACGCATTTCTGTGCCGGGCTCGATCTGATCGAACATCATGACGAGGATCGCAGCCCCGCCGATTTCATGCATGTCTGCCTGCGCTGGCACGAGGCATTCAACAAGATGGAATATGGCGGCGTGCCGGTCATCGCCGCGCTTCAGGGCGCGGTCGTCGGCGGCGGGCTGGAGCTGGCCAGTTCCGCCCATATTCGGGTCATGGACCAGACCGCCTATTTCGCCTTGCCAGAGGGGCAGCGCGGCCTGTTCACCGGCGGCGGCGCGACCATCCGGGTGACCGATCTGGTCGGCAAGGCCCGGATGATCGACATGATGCTGACGGGCCGCGTCTATCAGGGGCAGGCGGCTGTGGATCTCGGCCTTGCGCAATATATCGTCGATGGGTCCAGCTTCGATGCCGCGATGGATCTGGCGCGCAAGGCGGCGCTGAACCTGCCGCTGTCGAACTTCGCGATCTGCTCCGCCGTCAGCCACATGCAGAACATGTCGGCGATGGATGCCGCCTATGCCGAGGCGGTGGTGGCCGGGATCGTGAACACCCAGCCCGATGCCCGCGCCCGGCTGGCCGCCTTTGCGGACAAGAGCGCGGCGCGTGTCCGCCCCAACCAATAGGGAGCCGGCCGCGCGGCCCCGCGCGAATCCGCGCCGGTGGGCGGGTTTACGTCATGGTCATAGGTTTGGCTTGCTTTTCCGCCGGGCAAGGGTCATTTAACGCGCGCCCGCCGTTGCGGGCGTGACATGATAACGGAGACGGCATGGCCAAGGAAGAAACACTTGAGTTCCCCGGTGTCGTGATCGAGCTTTTGCCAAACGCGACGTTTCGGGTAGAGCTTGAGAACGGCCATGAGATTATTGCCCATACCGCCGGCAAGATGCGCAAGAACCGCATCCGCGTGCTGGCAGGGGACAAGGTTACGGTGGAGATGACACCCTATGACCTGACCAAGGGCCGCATCACCTATCGCTTCAAGTAATCCGCCATGCGCCTGATCCTCGGCTCCGCCTCGCCGCGACGGCGGGAGCTGTTGGCGCAGATCGGCATCGTGCCCGACGCGGTGCAGCCCCCCGAAATCGACGAGACGCCGGTCAGCGGTGAAAGCCCGCGCGCCTATGCGTTGCGTCTGGCGGTGGAAAAATCGGCGGCCATTGCGGCCGGTCCGGACGACCTGATCCTCTGTGCCGATACGGTCGTGTCGCTGGGTGCGCGCATCCTCGGCAAGCCGGAGGATGCGGCAGAGGCGGTGAAATTCCTGCGCCTTCTGTCCGGGCGGCGCCACCGCGTGCGCACCGGCGTCGCCCTGCGTCTTGGGGACCGGGTCTGGACCCGGCTCGGCGAGGCGCAGGTGAAGTTCAAGCGCCTGTCGGAGGAGGAGATCGACGCCTATATCCGGTCTGGCGAATGGCGCGGCAAGGCGGGCGGCTATGCAGTGCAGGGCCGTGCTGCCGCCCTGATCCCATGGATATCGGGCAGTTATACCGCCATTGTCGGCCTGCCGCTGACCGAGGTATCAGGCCTGTTGCAGGGCGCGGGCTATGCCCTGCCACCCCTGCCGGAGGATATACCATGAGCCGGATCATCGCCATTGAGCCGCGCGCAGAGGGCGCGAT
This sequence comes from uncultured Candidatus Planktophila sp., assembly GCA_964352385.1. Taxonomy (GTDB): domain Bacteria; phylum Pseudomonadota; class Alphaproteobacteria; order Rhodobacterales; family Rhodobacteraceae; genus Pikeienuella. The sequence continues at coordinate 4,640 of CAYGRU010000011.1, read as the reverse complement.
GGTCGCCCTCGTCGTCGACGGTCGTCTCGAGGATCTGCTGATCGACCCGCCCGCCGCCGACACTGCGCCGCAGATGGAGGAGATCCATCGCGTGCGGGTGCGCCGCCTGATCCCCAAGCAAGGCGGCGCGATGGTGAAGCTGGAGGATGGCCTGTCAGGCTACCTTCGCGATACGTCCGGTCTGGAGGAAGGCGCGCTGATGATCGCCCAGGTGTCCGGCATGGTGGAACCGGGCAAGGCGGTGCCGATGACATCCCGCCGGTTGCACCGGGGCAAGTTCGCGATCCTGACGCCCCATGCCCCCGGCGTGAATGTTGCGCGGTCGCTGAAGGACCCGGAGGAACGCGCCCGGCTTGCCGCAATCGGTGCGGAACGGATCGGCGCGGATGGCCCCGGCCTGATCCTGCGCACCGCAGCGGCAGACGAGGATGCAGAGGCGATCCTGACCGACATCGACGATCTGCTGGCGCTGGAGGCGGTTGTCAGCGGTGCACTGGCCGCTGGCGGGCCGCCCGCGAAACTGACCGAGGGACCGGGTGCGGAGCTGACCGCCTGGCGCGAATGGGGCACGCCGGACGAGGTGATCCGTGAGCCGGGGCTTTTTGACCGCATGGGCCTCTGGGACGAAATCGACACGCTGCGCACCCCGCGCGCCGATCTGCGCGATGGCGGCTGGATGGCGATCGAGCCGACGGCGGCCCTGATCGCCGTCGATATCAACACCGGGGCCGACATGGCGGGCAATGCCGCCGCAAAGGCCAACCTCGCCGCCTGCACCGATCTGCCAAGGCAGTTGCGCCTGCGCGGCCTCGGCGGCCAGATCACCATTGATTTCGCGCCGATGCGCAAGGTCGACCGCACCGCTGTCGAACTGGCCCTGAAGCGGGCCTTCGCCGCTGATCCGATCCAGACGACGCTCGCCGGATGGACCCCGCTTGGCTGTTTCGAGATGACGCGCAAACGCGAACGCCGCCCGATCATCGAGGTGCTGCCCGATGCCTGAATGCCCGATCTGCGCCAACCCCGCCGCACCGAAATACCGCCCGTTCTGTTCGCGCCGCTGCGCCGATGTCGACCTCGGCAAGTGGATGACCGGGGCCTACACGCTCCCGTCCGAAGACCCGGTGGAGCCGGAAGACCTGATCGCCGCACTGGAAGCCGAGGCGAAATCGGCAGGCGACCGAAGCGGCGACTGACCCGCCCCGGAAATCGTCACAAACGCTCTGGACAGGTCCCGCCGCCTGACATAAACAACGCGGGCTTTCGGAAGCGCCTTGAGGCCACCGAGAATGCCCGGGTAGCTCAGTTGGTAGAGCAGCGGATTGAAAATCCGCGTGTCGGTGGTTCAAATCCGCCCCCGGGCACCAAAGCACCTCACAGTGTTAATGATATCAATGGGTTACGGGGCAAAATCGTCCCACCGTTTTCGCGCTTGGGCAAAAGTGGGACTTTTTTGTTCGTGGTTCGGTCTCACTGAGATGACCGATGGTGGTATGAGGTGGGACGTGGAATCCGGCTGTAGGTCACAAGAACGGAGCGGCGCAAAATGGTGTCAGTTGTCGACGTCGATAAGCTTCCGTTGGGTTTTCCCACACATCGTCACGAACCGGGGTTCTGGGAATGGCTCGGTCGCACCGTTGCAACCTACGGCTTTCTCGAAGAGGTGCTCGGAAAGGCCATCTTCTCGTTCAGCGCGACAACGCCATACCCCGAGGAAGAAACCGAGGCAGCCTATGCTGCGTGGCTACCCAAGCTGGAGCGCGCGCTTTCCGATCCGCTTGGCAACCAGATCGACGGGTACTCCAAGGCGGTTCGAGGTAATCCGGGAGCAACAATTACCAACTTGGAGGAGTTGGTCGGTGACCTGCAAAAAGCCGCAGTCATCAGGAATGTACTATGTCATGGATCTTGGCGTTTGCCTGACGACGACGGAGCGTCAAAGCTACTCTTTGTGAATCGACAACTTGAGATGTTCGATAGCGCTGTCGACGTGAAGTTTTTGCAGCAAACGCAAAGGCATGTCGCGGAGCTGTCCTGCGCAGTTGTCAGTACGGTCACCCACATGGGGTGGCGGTTTCCTGGTTCGACCGGACCCGGTGCATCAATCATTTAAGCGGACGATAAGTAGGGTCAGCTACGCGCCTTGACCCGACTGGAACGTCGCAGCTCGTCCGTCTCTCCCAACCCTTCTAGAGCAACTGGAGCCGTGCCGGGGAATTCAACCATCAGCTTGAGCTCCCCGCCCATGGCGCGGACGTAGCTCGTCAGTGTCGAGAGCAGGAGGTCGCTCTGGCGCTCGTACTTAGCAACGGTGGCCTGCTGAACGCCAAGTGTTTCCGCCAACTGCACCTGGGTCAGCTCTTTTGCCTTCCGCAGCTCCTGTAGCGTCAGGTACTCGGCATGCAACCGATCCGCCTCGGCCTCGATCGCTGCGCGGCGGGCGGGGTCGAGGGTCGCCAGCTTCTCCTTCAGGCTTCGGGCCATCGGCTTCATCCTTTTCGTTTCTCCAGGTGGCGGTCGAAGCGGTCGTCCGCCCGGGCGATCAGCGACTTGTAGAACCGCTTCTCGCTACCACCCGATTTGTCCCCGCCGACGAGCAGGATCGCCTGCCGGTCGGGGTCGAATGCGAAGGCGATGCGCCAGACGCCATCGGCGGCGTTGCAGCGCAGCTCCTTCATGTTGGCATGCTTCGACCCGGTCAGGGTGTCCGCATGGGGTCGCCCGAGCTTGGGGCCTTCCCGCTCGAGCAGCAGCGCCCGGGCGAGGATCGCGTCCTGCACCTCTTGTGGCAGGACATCAAACTCCGGCTCGAATTCTTCGGCAAAAGATACGGTCCACGGCATCGGGCGAGTACTACCTTGAAGCTATATAGCCTTGAAGAACTAATTTTGCAAGAACGGGCTGCCGGACGGTGGCGCCGCCTCCGCAGGCACGGGGCGAGGATCAGTCTGCATCTTTGAGCAGCCGCTGTGCCTTTTCCACGGCCCGCGCGAGGCCAGCAACCCGCTTCCCGGGGGCTTTCGTGATCGCTTCGAACTTGGTGAATGCCTTGGGCGGGAGCGTCGAGGTTGCGCCTTCGTCCAGCTTTAGTTTCTCGGTCTTGATCATGCCTGCCTCCAATTTCTTCTTGGTCTTTGCAGTCTTGGCGTGGGAAGACGACGTATCACGGTTCGCCACCCCGCACTTCCCCTCTTCCCGGCCCGCCTCCATCCCGCGACAACAGCTTCATCCCGGACGCCGCCAGCACCTTCTGGCGCGCGGCGCGGGTGTAGCGCGACGCCTCCTTCATGGTCGTCCAGCCGAAGATCGCCATCAGCTGCCGTTCGGTCGCTCCGTTCTCGGCCGCAAGCGCCGCGCCCGCCTTGCGCAGCCCGTGGGCGGAACAGTGGTTCAACCCGGCCTCGTCGCATTGCTTGCGGAACCAGTTGCCGAAGCCGTTCGAGGTGAAGGGCTTGCCGAACGCCGTGACGAGGAAGGCGAGGTTGCCGGTGGGCGTGGCGTCGAGCACGGCCTTCAACTCCGGCAGGACCGGGATGGAGAGGGTGACGGGCTTGCGGTCGCGGTTCTTGGCCTGGGTCAGGGTGATCCAGCCGTCCTTGATATGCTGAGGCCCGAGCCGGACGATGTCAGACCGCCGCTGCCCGGTGTAGAGCATGAGCGCGAGCGCCAGCCGCGGTTTGCTGCCGATTGGGTGATGGTCCTCGAACTGGCGGACCTCCTCCATCGTCCAGGAATGGAACCCGTCCCCCTTGGCCTTTAGGTAGGGCACATCGCGGGCCGGGTTGCGCTGCGCCAGCTCGTACTCGACCGCGAAGGCATAGACCTGCCTCAGTGCCTTGACGAAGCCGTTGGCGGCCTCGGGCCGGTCGGCCATCTCGTCCCTCATGCGCCGGACATGGCGGGGCTCAATCAGCGCGTAGGGCTTTGTTCCGTTCTTCTCGCAGATCCGGTCGAGGATGCCGCGCCGGACATACTTGGTGCGACCGCTCAGGCGCTGGTATTCGGCGGAGACGTAGTACTGCTCGCAGAGCCACTTGAAGCTGCCCTTCGAACCGCGCCGCTCGAGCGGTCCGGTCGGCGCGCGCGGCGTGGCGCCCATCATGGCGGCGCGGTACTCGGCGAGGAAGTATTCCGTCCCGGGCTGGCTCCGCAGCCGCACCTTCAGGTGCCCGGGCCGCCGCAGGTAGACACGCACGTTCCCGTGCCGGTCGGTATCCTCGATGACGTGCTTCAGGCGGATGCTGCCCGAGCCGTCTCTCATCCTGAATGTGGGCATTGCACGCGCTGCCTTTCGTCAGCCGTCAGTCGTCCCAGGGATTGTGGTCGGAGTGATCCCCATCAGGGATCAGCTCGAACGCCCGGTCAAGTTTTTTCCGGTCCCAGACGGTGCGGGCATTGATCCGCTTCGGTGGCGGCATGCGCCGGTCGCGGACCAGGTGATCGAAGAGCGTGGGCGACACCCCGATATAGGCCGCCGCCTCGGTCCGCGAGAGACCGCGGGGCGCGAGCGTGGGCGGCAGAATGGCGGGGCGCTTGGGCATGGGGCGATGGGTTCGGGTTTCGGGTGTCCCGAGGATGCCGGAAAGGGAGGAAGGAACGAAGCCGAGAACGGGCGGGGTAGGCCTGTGGCGGGGGAAGAC
>CAYGRU010000010.1:0-83832 GCA_964352385.1 uncultured Candidatus Planktophila sp. | reverse complement strand
CCCCCCTCGCCCCGTGGGCGATGCCGTCTCGAGAGCAAAGCGAATGTCCCATACATTCGTTTTGCGAAACGAGGCGGACATCGGCCGCAGAGCGGTGCTGGACGGCCCTGTCAATGGATCGATCCGGGGGCTGGCGCGGCCCGCAGCCGAAGGCGAGGACACGGGCCCCCGGATCGACAAGACGGCGCAGGGCGACGGCGCCGGTCCATTGACAGGGCCAGCCAGTGACGCGAAGGGCGACTGGAAAGTAAGTGTGGCGCTCGTTGATAGCGCCTGACCGTCCTCAGATATCGTCCGTTGCCCAAGCAGCGTAACAGTGGGCGTTTCAATCAAGTGATTGATTATGAGCCAATTATCGCTTTCTCTGCCGCCATCTACGCCACAAAGGATTTCTCCTATGATGTTCGGCCTCTGACGTGTTGGCCTCAGGGCAAGGCGAGATTGATCTAGAAGGGGTCAGGCGGAGGTTCGGGCAGATTGATGCGCTGTCGTGTCAGCGCGTGAGCCAGTCCTGCGGATATACCGGTTATATAGCCGATAGAGTGCCCAATTTCGCCCCGCATGGGACCAAGAAGCTGTTGGTACTCGAAACCGTGTCGATCCGCTGCAATGGCGAAGAATGCCGCCAGGGCAGCGGGTGCCAGGATCACGATCATTAGGTGGGGTTCAGGGTTTCGAGTTCTTCGAATGACGCTGGACCCGCTGAACATCAAAACAAACCCGAGAAGCGCGCTGGTTGCTACGGATAGGCCATGTGCTCCACCGGGGGCGGGTGGCAACAACCAGATGAACACGAAGATCGTGGTGAAGTGAGACATCAAGAGTGCAGCGACGAGGAAAAGCTTATCATCGGCTGATCCGTTATAGCGTCTCATCGCGTAAATGATTGCCGAGTAGAGAACGGCCGCCTGTAGGTTTGTAAAGGCGTGATCGATGTCGTCGTGGCTGAGGAAAAAGAGGACCGAGCCTGGGCCAAGGCGAAGGTCGTCTTGCGAATAGATCCCGAGGAGATCGATATGATTGCCGAGGGTGAGGGCCAGCATCGCGGTTGCAATGACGCACAGCAAATCAGCATTCTGCTTTATCGTCACGACATGTAGGTCGATACTCACTTCGGTCCTCTTGCAGATTGCGTCCCCTCCCCTGCCCCTTTCGGGTTGAGGTGAAAGCTGGGTGAGACGTTCGACGGCTATTAGATCTTGTCAAAGCGTGGCCCAGCTTTGCAATTCTGGCTCTTAGCTCAGAGATTTCAATGGGTGGGAACGTGGTGGACCTTTCGATCGGTACGGATCCGGCCAAGGGATCGTCACCGAAGGCGGAGACGGGGCGTCCAAGGCGCTGTGTAAGCGCGGGCTGGGTGGCTCGGCACGAGACGGCCAGCACGACGCGGAACCAGCCCAGGTCGGTACCGGCTCCGTCCACCGCGTGTAGCGCGGTGGATAGAGCCCGGTGCCCGTAAGGGCAGGGCCCCTTTTGTCTGTGTTTACGCCAGATGATGTGAGGGATGCAGTCATGGAAACAGACCTCGAAAGACTGCGGGCCAAGCATGTGAGGATGCGATAGCATATGAATATCATATTCATTTTAATATCATATCAAATGCCATATCATATGGCGGCAATATCAATATGCACTTGCTATTTATATGCTATTGATATTAACATCCTATTGATATCGATATGGTTCGAGAAGATGGCGGACAAGGAGCCACAGCATGCCAGTGATTGCCTTTGCAAATCCGAAGGGCGGTGCAGGAAAAACCACGCTCGCGATGGTGCTCGCAATGCAGTTCGCGAAGGAAGCGAATGTCGCGGTCATCGACGCGGATCCGAACAGAATTATCGCTTCGTGGAAAGATCAGCGTGTTGAAGCAGGGCGTGAGATGCCCTTTCGCGTCGTCGAGAGACCGACCGAGAACCAAATGGTGTCGACAGTGACTGATCTCGCTAGAGAATATGATTACGTGTTCATAGATCTCGAGGGTACGGCGTCGCGTATGGTGTCGCGAGCACTGGCACGATCGAACATGGTGCTGATCCCCATGAATGCCTCGCCTATCGATGCAGCGATGGCGGCCAGAGCTGTGGGTTTGGTGTCAGAAGAAGAAGAGGCGCTGGAGCGGAAGATACCGTATCGGATGGTCATGAGCCGGACATCAGGCGCTGTGAAGAGCCGTAGTTTGAAGCGCATCGTCGCTGAGGTGTCGGAGGCGAACATAGCCCTTCTGGACACATACCTGACAGAAATGGCGGCATTCAGGGACATCTTCGAGTTCGGGCTGACATTGGACGAACTCGACCCGGAGCAAACGTCGAGTGTCCAAAGGGCCAAGGATTTGGCCCTGCGGCTGGCGAGAGATGTGATTCAGGCATTGGAGGAGGAGAGCAATGTCTAAGTTCGGGTTCGACAAGGCAACCAAGCGGGAGGACGCGGTACCACCGCTTGGTGCAGCTTCGGTTGCGAAACGGTTCAAAACACCACAGGTCAGTGAAGGTGCCGAGGATCGGGCCGTTCAAGCGGGCGAACGTATGGGATTCGTGGCTCGAGAGAAGGGCGACGCGGTAGGGCAGGGTGGTCGGCGTCGAGGCAGAAAGGCCGAGGAGGAGCAGGGGCGGATCTTTGTTTCCGGACCGAAGAGAATTCTGGACAGATTTGTGGATTACGCGGATTCAAGCGATGCGCCATCATATTGGAAAGCACTCGAAAATCTCATGGATAAAGCGGATATCCCGTACAGTTGATGAGGTATGAACGGGTCCAGCGCATGGTATCTGCCGCAGCACACGGCGTCCCAGGGCATCAACTTGAGATCGAGAGTGCAGAGTAACGTGGAATCGGCACTGCAATCGGACTCGACACTGCTTCATTTCTAAAAATAGATGGCTTCCGAAAAAGGGGGCCAGCAATGAACCCGGTGAGACGCGAACAGACCTTTAAGCGATTGACGAGCGGGGAACTGGTCGATGCGCTTGAACTATGTCGGGATCGGCTGCGAAAAACCAATATGGACGTTGTCCAGACACATGACCTGGATACGATAATGCGGGATATGGATGGGGTCAAAAAAACCTATCTGACCAAGCAATTGGACCCGCGGAGCAATGATTTTCACAGCGATAATGCGTTTTGGCTCAAGATCACCGAAGGGATCGATCTACGTCAAAGCGGAGCGAGAGAGACCCTCGGGATGGCAGGAGCGCGAATGGATCTTGTGCCGCCTGGAGAGTTCCCGCGATATTTCTCCAATCAAATGTTCAGATTGTACTCGGCTCACCAGCAGGATCAGGTGCTCGATGAACAGGAATTTCCGCCCGAATTTTATGCGATGGGGGGACGCGTTGTGTATCTGGGTGATTTCTTTATGCGGACGGACAAGCGCGGCGTGTCATTTGACAAGACAGCGTTCACAATGTGTTTGTATCTTTTCGCGATGTTGGAGTGGCGATTTGACTGGCTTTATTTGTTTATCAGGCAGTCTCATGCGGCGAAAGGCTATTTCTCACATTATAACATGCCAATTAGTTATCCCGCATCAATATTATGGAAAAATGGACCGCCCGAACGGAGCGACACTGACAATATCGGTATTTTGAATAAGGACGCATTGGGCTGGATGGTGCGGCGATTACTGATACGGTCAGATTTGCTTTGAGTAGGATAGGATAAGTCTGGTTCCTTTATTGTCGTGAATCGGCAACAAGAGACGAGCATAGTCTGTTTGGGTCGAAACACCGTCAGCCCACACGAACCGGCCGCTTTCGAGTGTGAGAAGGGGTTTGCCCTTCAGCGCTTCGATATGTGCTGCCGCGAGGTTCTCGACCAATTTGGGATCGGACCGTTTCAACATATCGCTCAGCCCAGCCGCAGTGGGAGAAGCGAGAAGGTTCATTGCGAAAGCGTCGCCGCCAACCTCTATAGGTTGGGGCATACCATCCGTGGGTTCCGAAAAAATGACAGAGCGACCCAGAAGGCTGGCGGGGATGAGATCGACAAGTCCGGCGGACCGGTTCCACGCCTGCAGCAAGGTTTCGATGGAATAGTCACTGTCCAGGGTGACAAATTCCGAAACCAGGTGCCCTTCGATTGACTTCCACGTCCGATGGTACTCACCGCCAAAACCGCCAGAGGGGTGGATCGCTAGGACTTCGCAAAGCGCAAGGTACGACTTCATCGTGAGGTTGGTTTTGCCGGCTTTCAAACGACTTACGAAGCTCCGATCCAGCGAAGCAGAACGACAGATGAGGGACAGTGATCTCGAATCGAGATCAATGTGACGAAGGAGATAGTCAACGAGGATTTGGAGGTTGCCGTCCATGTGCTGTTTATAAACATCAAGTTGAATTTATGCTAGAGGTTGCACGGTACCTGAGTTAGGAGCGCCTAACGGGTGGGAGGATTGATGGCGAGGCGAAGGGGCTATATTGTTATGCAAAAGGTTAATCCGCTAAGTTCAAGCGCAGCAGCGGTTGAGCAGTATATTTTGCCTAATTGGTCGTCGTTGTCTCCGGTCCTACCTGTAGGAGAGGGCACTCGGCAGGTCCCCTTCTGGTTTCGCAAAATTGTGTTTGATTTGGCGACGGAAGACTACTTAATAACTGCTCAATACGTCCCTACTAATATTGAGCGACAACGATTTATATTAGATATAAAGAAATACTATATTAACGTTATTTCATTCGAGACGATTTCGAGGTGGTTCGCGATTCAGCGAATGCTCGATAAGGAAAACGGACTGCTAACATTGGCAGAGCAATACCTCGGAGATCGGCATGATGGATATGCCGCACTGGTCGAACTGATGACTGTCTTGCATGGCGATGACGGCATGGAGACCTATAGCATGGACGTGTCAAATGCGATGCGGCTTGTGGCAAAGATGTTGCCACCTGAGATCGCCTGGCAGAGTTGCCGCGAAACGCTTCTGGTTTCAGAAATGAAGGCGTCTAGCATCAAAATAGGGGCATTTTTGGATCGATCAGGCCGACAAGAGGTGGGTCCAGAAGCAGATTTGGGGGTTGATAAACGAGGGCTTTATCGGACCATGAGGACCGAATTGGTCTTAGCAACTGAATATGCTTGTCTGAATGAGGATCAACGTCGGTTTACGAAGGCGGTCGCCGCTCAGACGGGTTCCTATTCCCGTTGAGAAAATATATCACTGCGAGGTGACGAACGGGCGGAGCAAACTCTATGCCAGCGGCAGCACCACGAACACAAAAGGCGTTGCTTCAGCAGCAGCTCGCGCAGATCCAGTCAACATTGGACGTAATTGGCAAATTTGCGGAAGAGATCATAGCGATTAACAGCGAGGCTGTGTTATTCGAGCGTGTAGCGAAGGGGGTTGTCGGACGGCTGGGGTTCGAGGATTGCGTGATCTATGAAGTAACTGACGATCGACGGCAGATTATTCAGGTCGCCGCGCATGGCGCCAAATCGATGGTAAAGGGCTATGTCGAAGGTCCGCTTGTTATCGATGTGGGCGAAGGCGTGACCGGGTTGGTGGCACTGACGGGTGAGTATAAGCTGATTAACGATACTCGTGACGAGGCTGGGTATATCGCAGATATCGGGAGTGGCCGGGCCGAGCTGGCGGTCCCTGTGATCCTGGACGAAGAAGTCATCGGCGTTATCGACAGTGAAGCCTCGACCGTCGGTTTTTTTAATGACTCCCATCTTCAGGTATTTCAGTTGGTCGCAAGCATGCTGGCGGTTCGCATAAAAGCGATACGGCTAGCAGCGGCCAACGCCGTTCTCTTACGAGAAGCCAACGCAAGGGTACGCGCGTTGACCGCCCAAGTTGATGCGTCAGTCGGCGCAGGCGATGAGACATGGTCGGTGGTTGAACCATTGTTCAGCGAAACTCAGGTATGGGGCAGGTTTCGCGAATTTTTGGCGGCCAAGACAGATGCCGTGTGGGCCGGCGAGAAATCAATCGACGAAACGGTTACTCGTTTGAATTCAGATGCAAGCGCGCTGCTTCGTATCGGCGCGGTAGAGGAACCGAACATCACTCTGGTCGAGATGAAAGACGAGATTGCCCTGTTCGGCGCCGCATTTGAATTTATGGTGGGCACAAATTCAGAAGCGCCAAGACTTGAGACTGGGGCCCGCATCGAGACGGACAGGCATATCCTTCGTAGGGTCGTGATGGCGCTTCTGGATTGCATGGAAGCGGGCGGCGGCGAGAAGGCGTGTTTGCGAGTAACGCGGGGAGCAGGGAACAGCGTTCTGCTCCAGTTCGAGGGCGTTTCCATGAAGAATACGGAAGATACGAACGATGTTCGACCCCGTTCGAATGGCCTTCAGCGCGTTGAAGAGATGGCGCATAGAATCCGTTGTCAGATAGGGGGTGGCCGGGTTGGCTCGTCGTCTACCGAGAAGTATTGGATGCTGATCCCTGCGTCGTATTCGTGATCTTTGGACGCTAAACGAATATCGTCTCATTGGAGCGGGCCTTTGTGAGCGTCCGTTGAACCCGCTCTGACGGTGCTTGGCGCGCGCTGATAATGTCCATTGTCGATAGTGGACATTGTGAGGCGCATTATGGGGACGAAGAAGGGGCATAAGAAGCGGTTCTGGTCGGATGACGAGAAGCGGTCGATTTGCTTGCAGACCAAGGCTCCGGGTGTTTCGGTGGCACGGGTTGCGCGCCGCTATGCGATGAACGCGAACCTGATCCACAACTGGCTACGGGATCGCCGGTTTGCGCCCGATGAGGATGAAGGTGAGATCGAGGCATCTGGCTTCTTTCCGGTTGAGATTGAAGGGATGCCGTCCGCGCCGATCCAGCAGATAGCCGCGGTTTCACCGGCGGTTTCGTTATCTGCTCAGCGCGTGGATATCACGTTGTCAGACGGACGGCGGATATTGGTGGAAGGCACGACAGCGCTGTCGGCGGTTCTGGCGCTTGTGGAAGGGCTGATGCCGTGATCCCGGCGCCGAGCAACACGCGGGTCTGGTTGGCCGCCGGAGTGACGGACATGCGGCGGGGCTTCAATACGCTTGCGGCTCGAGCCGAGAAGGTCTTGGAGCTTGATCCCTATTCCGGCCTTTCCTCTGCATTGGCAGATGCGTTTACTCAAAATGCCTCACAAGCCCCAGAACCGCCGTTAGAGGCTGTCTAGGCCAATCTGGCTCATGGGTCTGTGACGACTCAGTGCAAACGACCAGTAGCCAAGTGCGGTGGCGGGCAGAATGATAGTGCGGGCTTCTTGGCCCGCTCCGCTTACCATGGGGTGAGGACGTTTCGGAAGACTGGGGCAATTCCTGGTGGCATTCAACAGCATGACAACGATACTCTGCTTCTGGCTGGGTTATATATGTGTTTTGATTCAGGGTTAAGGAAGAAATAGTTCTGTATTTTCTAATCAAAGCAATATCTTACAGGATCGACGGTGGGTGATAAGCCAAGAATAGGTGTGCGTTAAGCCAATGTTGGGTGTGTCACAGGCCAACGCAACGTGGTGAAGGTCCACTCCTACTGAGCCTACTCGGCTAGTGGGTGATAAGCCAATGAAATACTAATTGACGTGTGTGATAAGCCAACCAGTTGACTTGGTGGGTGATAAGACGATAGTGGGTGATAAGCCAACAGTTTTCAGAATCAGTGGGTGATAGGACAATGCGATGAACCTGGTGGGTGATAAGCCAATAAGACGTTCGACGAATCCGCTCCTTCCGGATAGGTTCCAGCAACCTGATCTGTTCATTTGCGATATTTTTGATGCAGCTCCCAAAAGCGATATGGCGGGGATGGAGCATCCAGTTTTCTCGATCTCGAAGAAACCTGACCACCAAACGCGGCGATATGAAGTCAGGGACAACTACATCGAGATTACACCTTCGGCGAAGGGTATGGCGACAGTCTTTGACCGGGACATTCTGATTTTCTGCATTTCTCAATTGATCGCGGCGCTAAACGAGGGGAGGGAGGTGTCTAAATCAGTTAGCTTTAAGATCATTGATTATTTGGTAGCGACGGGGAAGCCTGTGGGAGGCAGCGCTTATCTGAGAGCTGAAGATGCACTTGAACGTCTGCGTGGAACATCAATTAAGACCAATATCGTAACCGGTGTTGAGCGGCAATGGCATGTCTTCGGTTTGGTCGAGAGTGCAAAAACCATCAGGCGCAACAGCGACGGCGTTCTTGAAGATGTGCAAGTCACCCTGTCTGATTGGGTGTTTAATGCGATTCAGGCGAAAGAAGTCCTGACGATCAGTCGTGACTATTTCAGGTTGAAGAAGCCGTTGGAGCGGCGCATGTATGAAATTGCCCGTAAACATTGTGGTCGATCGAATGAATGGCGCATCGGGTTAGAAAAATTGAAACTCAAATGCGGTTCTCAGTCATCTGACAAAGAGTTCAAGCGTTTGGTGACCAACATAATCGCTGACTGCGATGAACACGGCCACTTCCCCGATTATGACCCTTCGATAGAAGGCAGCATTGTTACCTTTCGCAGCAAAGGCACTGTGCCCTCTCCGGCCGTCGAGATGTATGAAGGCAGGCTAAGCCCCGATGCCTATCATGATGCTAGAATGGCCGCGCCCGGATGGGATGTTCGTATGATCGAGCAGGAATGGCGTGGTTGGTGTGGCAAGGAAGAAATCGAGCCAAAGCACCCTTCTCGGCACTTCATCAAGTTCTGCGAAAGTTGGTTTGAAAAACGGGGAGCTCCTAAGTGATTGGTTTCGTTTTCCGGTTTATTGCTCAGCCAACGTAATATCGCTGATCCGCATGTTGGATTAATGAGAGGGTTCAAGTCACGACGGTCATCGAACATGGCTGCCTTCGTTAGCATTGTCCTAAATGTTCTCGTGGACCATGAACCGATGCGTCAATTCGGAGCCGCTACAAATCCAGCCCTCCGTTCTGTTCCACCTCGCCCTCATCATAATACCTCATGGCCTGCTGGACCGAGCTGTGCAGCGACAGACGCATGGCCTGGGGCAGGGGGACGCCCCGCCGTCCGGCCTCGGTCATGAAGCCGGAGCGGAACCCGTGCGGGCTGGCATAGTCGGCGGGATAGCCGGCATCGACCAGACGGCGCTTCAGGATGTCACGGATCGACCGGGCGGCGAGGCCGCGGGTGAGGATGCGATCATTGCTGGTGAGCACCCGGAACACCGGGCCGCGATCAATCCCGGCGGCGAGCCAGCGCATCATCAGCGTGGCGGCGCGGCCCTTGAGCATCAGGCGCGGGGTGGCGGCGGGGGCGGTGGTCTTGGTGCGATCCAGCTGAATCTCGATGAGGCCCTCGGCGGCATGACGATCGGTCGTCAGGTTGCCCCGACGCAGCGCGGCGATTTCGGACACCCGCCTGCCACCGGAAGCAAAGGCAAAGGAAAACATCGCCGCATCGCGCAGGCCCGGCAGATCGCGGGGCATGGCCGCGATCAGCGTGTTGAGGACATCACGGGTGATCGGGTGGCCGGAATGGCGGGCGGGGTTGCCCTCAGCTTTGGCGCGGACTGCGGCACGCCCCTTGCGGCGGGCGGCGACGAGGCGGGGCAGGGCAAAGGGGCTGTCATGGCCGCGCAAACGATGGAGGCTGGCCCAGGTGGCGATGTAGCGGTCCAGCGTCGCCGGGGCCGGGCGGGCAAGGGACCGGCGCAGGCCTGCATCGACCAGCGCCTGCATCACGCGGCGCGCGGGATTGGATTCTCGCGCTGCGGTCAGGTCTTCGGCATGGTCGAGGATGAAGCGCAGCGCGACCGCCTCGTCTTCGGGCCAATGGAGCGGGGCGGCAAAGGCAAGCTGCTTCCAGGCTGTGATATAGCGCAGGTCGCGGGCATAGGCGCGTTGCGTCGCCGCCGGCGTGCCAGCTTCGAACAGCGCGGTCAGCCGCGCAGCGAGCGTCGGATCAGCCGCAGCGGGCAGGGCAGGGGCGGCGGTTGTAAGGTCCATAGGTGCGAGTTTAGCGCGGATTTGGCGATGTGCAATAATATGCTGTTAAGTGAACATTAACGGCGGTTATTGAGCGTTTTTAGAAATGTCCCTCATTTCTCATTTTTCTCGCAAAATTACGATACAAAGAACTATCTTGATGATATCAGTAGCAATATGACTGCACCCGCAACCCTGCGACTGGAACTGATCGACCCACCGACCGCGCGGGCGCGCTATTATGAGCTGTCGCTGGCGCGGTCGCTGTTCGGGGATGTGACGCTGACCCGCCGCTGGGGGGCGATTGGTCGACCGGGGGGGCGCGAGATCGTCGAGCTTTACGGGCAGGCAGGTGAGGCCCGCAGCGCGCTGCGGCGCTGGCAACGGGCGAAGGAGCGGCGCGGCTATTGCCGGGCCGGCTGGGCGGCCCGGTGAGCGGGGATGACGACGACCCGCCTTGGTTCATCCGGCCACTGGAAGAGAAAGAGCCGGAAGCGCGGCCTGCCCTGAGCCCTGGATTGAACCCCGATCTGGAAACGATCGCCGCCGACTGGCGCGCGGCAGAGGCGCAGCTTGTGCGCCCGATTGCCGACGCATCGCTGCTGCTCGGGCGGCTGGCGGAGCGGCAGGCGCTTGGAGCATCGGCTGATCGTCTGCGCTGCCGCGAGGTATCGGACCTGATGTGGCGGGTCGGGCATCCGGTGCGGGTGGAGCGGCTGGCGCTTTATGATCTCGACGGCGGAGTCGTGCGAGGCGCGCGGGCTGAAAGCTATGCGCTGGCCCACTGGACGCTGCGGCGGCTGAGGGGCGCGCCGGACTTGACCTCGATAGAAGGGCTGCGCGACTGGCTCGGCTGGGGTCCGCGTCAGGGTGTCGTACCGGATGAGCTGACCGCCGTGATCGACGTGCCCTCGGGCGCGGAGGTCGAGGCGGCGCTGGCGCGCTGGCTTGCTCTGGCGCGCGCGCTGGAGGGATGCACCGGCCTGACACGCGGCGCGGCGCTGGCGTTTCACTGGGGCCACGACCCGGCCTTCGGGCGGGCGCGCGAAAGCACCGCGATGATGATCGGGGCACTGATCGCGGGAGAGGGGGCCTTGCCCTTCGCGCCGGTGGCCATCGGCGCGGGGCGCAGCGGCGGACCCCGCGTGACGGCTGTGGGGCAGGGGGCGGAGGCTGACCTGACAGCATGGGTCGCGGCGACGCACAGTGCGACGGAACGGGCGCTGCTGGACCTGAACGCGCAGGCGCTCTGGCGCGAGCGGGCCGGAGCGGTGGCAGCGACAATCCGGGGCCGGGTCGCGGGCGAGATGGTTGATGCGCTGGCGGGGCAGGTGGCGCTGTCAGCCTCGATGGCCTCGGCTCTGATCGGCTGCACGCCGGAGAGCGCCGAGCGGGCGCTGGTTAAGCTGGAGGGTGCCGGGTTGGCGCGCGAGATCACCGGCGGGCGGCGCTGGCGGTTCTGGTGCGCCCGTGTCTGAGGGTTTCTCGGGAGGCGGGGCTGACTGGGACGGCCCGCTTGACCTGCTGCTGGCGGAGGTGCGGGCAGGGCGAGTGGACCTCTCTGCCCTGTCGATGACCGCGCTGATCGACCGCTGCCTCGCCGCCTTCGCGGCGTTGCCGATGACGGCGAAGGCCGACCAGATCGGGCTGGCCGCCACCATGACCGAGCTGAAGTCGCGCCTGTTGCTGCCTCAGCCAGAAGCCGAGGAAAGCGACGAGGCTGCACAGCTGCGACGACGCCTCGAACATCTGATCCTGATCCGGCAGGCCGCAGACGCGCTGACCGCCCGCGACCAGCTGGGGCGGGAGGTGTTCGCGCGCGGGATGCCGGAGGTCGAGGCGATGCCTGAGCTCCGCGCGCCGCTCGACCTTACCGACCTGATCCGAACCTATGCCCGCCTGCGCCTGACCGCCGAAGCCGACGCGCCGCTGGAGATCCGCCGCATTCTGGCGATGACAATGGGCGAGGCGCTCGCGACGCTTGGGGGTCGGCTTGAAAAACTGGACGAATGGACCGCGCTGGCCCCGTTGATGAAAGGGCAGGGGGAGGTCTCAGCCCGTAGCCGTGTCGCCGCCAGCCTGATGGCCGCGCTGGAAATGGTGCGGCGCGGTGAGGTGGAGATCAGGCAGGACGGGGATGGGGTGATGGTGAGAAGGCGGTGAGGGAGGTAGGCGTCTGGATGGCTAGGCTAAGCATCACTCTGGGATTTTACGATAATAAACGTTCGGGACACCGCGGGTCATAGTCGGCAAAAAATGGTTGGACGGCATTGCCAAGTTGTTCAGTCGGGATGATCGGGCTATTTCAACATCATAGAAATCCCACCCAGTATGCTGCGTCTGAAGGGCTTCCGGTTCTCTCGGGAAATCATCGCGTACGCTGTTTGGGCTTACCATCGCTTCGCAATGAGCACAGCCGACGTCGAAGACCTGCTGGCCGAGCGCGGTGTGATTGTCAGCCGGGAAGCGATCCGGTTGTGGGTCAATCGCTTTGGTCCACATTTCGCAAATTGTGTCCGGCGCGATCGTCCTCATCCCAACGACAAATGGCATCTGGATGAGGTCGTTATCTCGATTCGGGGGAAGAAACATTGGCTGTGGCGTGCCATCGACGCGGCAGGGGACGTCCTCGACATTCTCGTGCAAACGCGACGAAACGCTAAAGCAGCCAAGCGGTTTCTCCAAAGGCTGATCATTCAGTTCGGCGAGCCGAGGGTCGTGATCACCGACAAGCTGCGCAGCTATTTCAAGCCCATCAAAACATTGGTGCCGGACGCTGACCACCGCGCCCACAAGGGATTGAACAACGCCATCGAATGATCACACAGGCCGGCCCGCAAGCGAGAGCAGATAATCGGCCGGTTCAAGTCACATCGGCAGGCTCAGAGATTTCTGTCCGCTCACGATCAGATCAACCTGATCTTCCGTCCCCGCCGATTTCAACTCACCGCAAACTCATAACGCCACGCCCGAGCTGACGCGTCCAGCCTCTGGGCAGTATACACCATCGAGATGGTGGCGTAATTTGCAGACCAGAAACACCCTGCGACACGCGGCCAACAACTTGGCTATGTCCGTGCGGGGCGTGCTGTCCAGTGATCACGTCCACATGTTCGAGTCCGTGCCGCCCAAGCTGGCCATCAGCGACCTTGTGCGCAAGATAAAGGGCCGCTCATCGCAAAAGATCCAACGCGAATTTCCTGCGATCAAGAAACGCTATTGGGGGCAACGGTTTTGGGGCAGGGGATACTTCTCGACGACTAACGGCGTCATCACGCAAGACACCGTACTTCAGTACCTCGAAAAGCATATCCAAAAACCTACCGGCATCAGCCGGTAGTGGTTTAGAGTCCGTCCGACATCGTTTTGAATGATGTCAATATGTTGCACATCGCCTAGCGAGCATGTTGATACTGGCGATGTAGAGACATGCTAGCGCGGACTGTGTGAAGTGTTCACAATCTTTGTATAGCCTTCGGTTCCGTCCGAACCATGCGAAGGTGCGCTCCACGACCCAACGTCGAGGCAGGCGGACAAAGCCTTCAGCATCTCGGGGTCGTTTCACTCTCTCCAGTTTTGGAGCAGCCTGCCCGATAAGCGCGTCGCGTAATTTGTCACCAGATTAGCCAAAATCTGCGAAGATCGTCACCAACCATGGGAAACTGGGACGCAAGCCTTTGAGAGTGATCGCAGAGGCGTCGCGGTCTTGCACATTGGCCGGGTGAATGGCGGCGGTGACAAGATGACCTTCGGTGTCGACAACGATCTCGCGCTTTCGGCCCTTGGTTTTCTTGCCTGCGTCGTAGCCACGCGGCCCGCCGCTCTCAGTTGTCTTCACCGATTGGGTATCAATCGCACCGGCTGTCGGGCTGGCTTCCCGACCGCACAGTTCACGGGCCTGCATCATCAAGCAGTGATTGATGCTGAGCCATGTTCCATCATCGCGCCATTTCGCGAACCAGTGATACACGGTGCTCGACGGTAGAAACTCGCGGGGCATAAGACGCCATTGGCAGCCTGTGCGGAGCATGTACAGGATCGCGTTGATGATCTCACGCAGCGGCCATTTGCGCGGCAGGCCTCGCAAATGAGGGGAAATCAACGCCCATCCCGCATCCGTAACATCGGATTGATAGCGCGCTGATTTGCGTTCATATTTCGGGCGAGTGAATTCGGGCCAGGCCATGCGATCCTCCGATTGTTGCAAACCGGGTGAATCACAAACCACTGAAATCACTCAACCTCATGTCGGACGGGCTCTTAGTCTGACAGCACCGCTATGAGTCTTTCTTCAGTCTCGGTCATCGCAAACGCCTTTCGACTGCGGTGGCTGGAGTATTAAGACAGAGGGGTTGAGAACGTGACAATCTTGATCAACCGATAGTCGCGAGAAAGGGAAACGTGCCTAGCAGCCAGTAGGCAAATTGTGACAACTGTCCGGTCATGATGGCGATGCCCATGATGACCATAGCAACGCCCGCACCCTTGTAGAGCCAGCGCCCAGCCTTGCCGATCTGTCTGACCCGTGCGGCGATGGCGTCGGTGAACAGCGCCGTCAGAAGGAACGGCACGCCCAGTCCAGCGGAATAGATTGACAGCAGCCAGATGCCGTCTGACATACCGCCGGACGTCGAACTGAGCGTCAGGATCGCGCCAAGGATCGGCCCGATGCAGGGCGTCCAGCCGAAGGCGAAGGCCAGTCCCAACACGTAAGCTCCCAGCGGGCGGCCCCCGGGAATGTCGAGTGTGAAGCGAGTGTCACGCGAGAACGCTTCCAGACGGAAGACGCCCAGCATGACCAGTCCGAACAGGATGATGATTGCGCCACCGAGATAATTCAACTCGGTGCGCCATGTCAGCAGAAGCGACCCTAGCATGCTGGCCCCTGCCCCGAGTGCAACGAAGACCGTCGAAAACCCCAGAACGAAACAAGCGCTCAGCCCAAGTGCCCCGGCGCGCGCCCGCAGGCCGACAGACCGTGTCGTGCGCAGGTCCGGCTGGCCCGCGATATAGGAGACATAGCCCGGCACTAGCGGCAGGACGCAGGGTGACAGGAACGAAATGGCCCCTGCCAAAAAGGCCGCGAGGATGCCGATGCCGGATATATCCATCATACTTTACGATCGACGTTGAAGGGCCGCACCGCCCACCAGAACGCGACCAGCGGGATCACGATCCATTGCAGCACGGGCGACAGGCCCGCATCGAGGACCGGAATGATCGGCATCAGGTCCGAATAGGCCCAGGCCGCGCGGATCACGATGTTCAGCCATTCGCTGAACATCGTGTAACCTAGGCCAAACACCACCGCCAAGACTGCCGCTGATCGTCGCGTCGCAGCAACATAAGGCCATCCGCGCCCCGTCAGCATCAGGGCCAGCATCAGCGCGCTCATGGCAATCAGGATATCGCCACCCGTGCAATGAACGGCGGCGAAAACGATCTCACCCCATGTGCCATCGTTCCAGATCGTGTAAAGCGGCATGTGCGCGAACTCCCAGATCAGATTGGCCGGGATAATCACCGAAAAGTATCGACGCAGGGCTGTCAGGGAAATTCTATCTGTAGAAGATGGCATTGCGCCAATCGCGGCATCAATCATTGAAATACCCCTGTCAGCCGGTCCCACCAGCTGGGCTCTCGGCGGCGGTGTTGGGCGTTGTTGATCAACTCGCTGACATAGAGGATCAGATTCACATTCTTGAAGTCCATGCCATGGAACTTTGCGGCGAACCGCCCGCCGATATCCACGACATGGGTAACCGCTCCGTGCATCATCATGTCGCTTTTGGCGGTCATCGTGAACTCGAGACCATAGTCCCGCGCCAGAAGGCGCGTTGCGTCGCTGCCCTGATCAGGCTGTCTGGTCAGAATGACCCAGTTCGTCAGATCGAGTTCATGACTGTCTGCGTATTCCTGCAGAACATCAGGCGTGTCATTCACCGGATCGGTCGTGATCGAGATGAACTGCACCAGATCTTTCATCGGCCCATCGTTGATCGAAGCCTGAACGGCCGCGATCTTTTCCGTTTGGAGCGGGCAGATATCCGGGCAGTTGACGTAGATGAAATGCAGGATGACCACCTTGTTGCTGAAGTCAGACAGACGCACAGGATTGCCCTCTGCATTTTGCAACTTGAAGCCCGGGGCCTCCGCTTCATCGATGGCCTGGAAGTATGGCTCCATCTCGAACATGCGGGCATCCAGATTTTCTCCGGGATGATTGGCGAAGGCTGGAGAGGAGATCGTGGCCGCAATGGTCGCCAAGGCGGCGCGCCGTGTCAGTGCTGTCAATTCTTATACCCTCACAATAAATGCCTGCCGATCCGCGGACCGACAGGCATTTCGGCAAATCTAGCCGTCCGATTTATCCGACGGCATCATGCCGCCGTCCATTTTCTCAGTCATGGACGCCATCATCTCGGTACAGGCTTCCATCATGGGCTTCATTTCAGCCATCATCTTCATCATGCCCATCATGTCACCGTCCGTCATGCCGCCTTGCATGGCACCATCATTCTGCATCATCTCGCCCGTTTCCGGCGTGGTCTGTTCCTGGGCGCTGACGGCAAATGCACTTGCGGTAAGGGCCGTCGCAACGACGAAAGTTGTAAGTGTTTTTCTCATCGTTTTCTCCTTGGGTTGATCGTGTGGTTATCGAAAGAACTCAATCTGGAGCCGCCCCGTCCGGCGATTTGGAGCAACCCTTTCCCGACCCACCCTTCATGCACAGACCCAGGCCGCACATCGCGGCACAGGGGGCCAGCGAGACCAGAACCGGCGCGAGCCCGATTGCGGTAAGCCATCCCCAGTTGAGGGCCATACCGCCCCCCATCACGGTTGCCGCACCAACGAACAGCAGTCGTCTTCGCTTCAACCGCCGGGGCCTATTGCCTGCGCTTGCGATGCCGACGGTGATTGCGTCGTTGGGTAGCGATATGTCGGTCATCCCGGAGATCCTCTCAGTATTAGAAATACTAATCATTCCAGTTACTGGAAGGTCAACGGTGAGCGGTCGTCTTTTGGTGGCACTCATTCGATAAAGCCTCGCAAGAAGGACACCATCTCGGGATCGTCCCATTCGGCCGGGCCGACCAAGCGTCCAAGTTCCTGCCCCTGCGCATCGATCAGGATCGTTGTCGGCAGGCCGACGGTGCGCAGCGCGGTTGCCGAAAGCACTGTCTTGTCGACATACATCTTGAGACTGGTGACACTGATCTCGTCGTAAAAGCGCCGTACGACGGGCGATCCGGCCCGGTCGATGGACAGGGCGACAACCTCGAAGCGGTCGCCGCCAAGTTCCGCCTGAAGCGCATCCAGTGTTGGCATCTCTTCGCGGCAGGGGACGCACCACGTTGCCCAGACGTTCACGAGGATCACCTTGCCGCGAAAGTCTTCCATAACCCCACGACTGCCGTCTTCATTCTCGTAGCGCACATCGGCAACGGGCTGTGGCGTATCGTGCAGTGCAAACCCCTGCGGCCCGGCAAACGCCGTACCGACGGACAGTGCCCAGGCGATCAGCGCTGGCTTCAGATGTTTCATGGCGTTGTCTCCTTGCCAGTTTGGGTGCTCAGATCACGGACGATCGGCAACAGGGTGTCTTCCAGGATCGACCGCGTGATCGGGCCGACATGGCGGTAGGCGATGGTGCCATCAGCTGCGATGATGTAGGTTTCGGGCACGCCGTAAACGCCCCATTCGATGCCTGCACGTCCGGAAATGTCGGCCCCGATGCGAGCGTAGGGGTCGCCAAGTTCATCGAGCCAGGCACGCGCCTGTACCGGCGGGTCCTTGTAGTTGATCCCGTAGAGCGGCACCTCGCTTGTGGCGCTCAATTCCATGAACAGCGGGTGTTCGGCACGACAGGGTACACACCACGAGGCGAAGACGTTCACCAGCGAGACATGGCCAATCAGGTCCTGTGTTGAAAGACCTTCCTCGCGGCCGAGCACCGGGGCAAGCGCGAATTCCGGCACAGGTTTGCCGAGAAGCGCCGAGGGCAGATCATCGCTACTGTAAAACAACCCCCAACCGAACAGAGCCATGAGTGCGACTGCCGACAGTGGAACCAGCCAAAAAACGGGGGAACTACGCCGTGACACAGGTTTGACCTCTTCTACGTCGGCTTCAGTCATGGTTGCGCCTGCTCATCCGCTTGTGTTCGGCTTTCCTGAGAGGCGCGGATACGCTCTGGCCATGCGCTCTTGATGTATTCGATGATGGCATCAATCTCTTTATCTGTAAGCACGCCGTCAAATCCGGGCATGTCACTTTCGTAGCCGTTCCCGACCATCGCTGCCGTTCCGAGCTTCACGGTTTCAGCCAATACGCGGTCCGTATGGTGCCAAGTGTGTCCCGACGCATCATGCGGCGGGGCAGGCAACCTGCCGTTCGGCAATCTGGAGCGCCAATCGGACTGCCCCTCTAGGTTTGCGCCATGGCAACTGGCACAGTTCTCCTGATAGAGGCGCTCGCCCATGAGCAAGTCGCTCTGCGCCGAAGCGGGTACGACCGTTGTGGCGAGCAAGACCGTGGCGAGCCTAATGGTGTTTTTCACGGCACTTCTGCCTTCTTTTTGCGAGCCACAGACAGAGGATGATAAGTGACACGAGCAACGACAGGACAAGCAGAACGCACAGCGCCCAGACCAATCCCATCGACAACAGGCTGTCGCCGCTGCTGGCACCCTCATTCCGCATCCCGGCGCATTTCTATTTTCCGCCGTCTGAGCGGATGTATTTGACCAAGGCGATGGCCGCGAGCACCAGCACCCCCACGATTAGCAACCAAACGAGGCCCATAACAATCATCATTCCGCCGCCCATCATTCCACCATCCATCATCATACAATTCATCCTTTGTTTTCCCTTGAAGCCAGTCCGGCACGGGATCGCACCAGACCGCGCAATTGGTCATTCGACCGCATAGACGGTCGGCTTCACACCTTCTTCGACTGTGAAAATCTTGAACGGCCCCTGCTTTGCGCCGCTCATACCGGGCGATCCCATCGGCATACCTGGAAGTGTCACGCCGGCAATTTCTGGGCGCTCTTCGAGCATCCTGTTGACGACGTCGACCGGGACATGGCCGCTCACGACGTAGTCGCCCAGAAAGGCGGTATGGCAGCCCTGAAAGTCATCCGGGATACCGGCATCTCGGCTGATCTGTGCCAGATCGTGGGTCGGCTTCACCGTGACCGTAAAGCCGTTCTCGCGCAGATAATCGGCGTAATTTTCGCAGCAGCCGCATTGCGGGTTCTTGTAGAGCGTGACCTCTTCGGCTGCGACGGGCGCGGCATTCAGATTCATTGTAAGGACGGCGGCGGCACCTGCTGAACCGAGGCTGGCAAATCCAAGTATCTTTTTCATAAGTTCATTCCTTTTCGTGGTCATTTATCTGTGAGATTTCAGGTTTTGGTCGTACCGGGATCGACGCGGATGACGCCCATCATGCCGGCCGCCTGGTGTTCCAGAATGTGACAGTGGAACATCCAGTCCCCCGGATTGTCCGCCACGAACGCGATTTCGACGCGTTCTTCAGGTGCCATCAGGACAGTGTCTTGCCACTCGCGATGTCGTGTCGGTTGCCCGTTACGCGCAATCACACGGAACGAATGGCCATGGAAATGGATCGGATGGTGCCAGGTAGTGCGATTATCCATCTCGAACACGTGTGACGTGCCCTGCGGCAAAACCAACAAGGGGTCCATCATGTGCCCCGTTGCTGCTTCGCCGTTGATGAACCACATGTTGCCTTCGCGCATCTGATCCATCATCGATCCCATGCCGCCGCCCGTCATCATCTGCCCCATCATCCCGCCGTTGAAGACGATCTGATGCCGCGCAGCCGACGTCATGTCAGGTTCGGCCAGCGGATTGGGCGGTAGGTCCATCGACCAGTTCGGCACCGTGTCCCGCAACTTCTCCGGCTCGTAGGCGAGATCGACCAGACGGTATTCCAGACCTTCGTAGAAGGCATCGATAACGGTGACGCCATCTCCGGGCTTGCCGGTCATGTCGATCACCAGATCAATCCGCATGGCTGGGCCGACCACCACGATGCCCCCGACTGGAGCATGAGGCGCCACGGGTTGGCCGTCCAGAGCGATCACGACCGGCGCAAGATCCCCGAAGTCCAGTCCGAAAATCCGTGCGTTCGCCGCATTGATTAACCGAAGGCGGACGCGTTCCCCGGATCGCACCGTGATGCGTTCGGGTATCTGACCGTTGATGGTCACGGAATTGCCGATACGACCGCCGTGCATGGCATCATGGCGGCTTCCGAAGTCGCCCGCAATCTGTCCGTCCCGGGTCATACGCCAGTCATCAAGCATCCAGGTCAAGTCGCGGTCCACTCGAATCGGGTCCGCCTCCTCGACGATCAGCGGCCCGTAAAGCCCGCGTCCGACCTGTTCCGAACTGCGTTGGTGCGGGTGATACCAGAACGTGCCCGCGTCTAGCGCATCGAATTCATAGAGAAATTCGCCTCCAACCGGGATCGGCTCCTGCGTCAGGAACGGCACGCCGTCCATCGCATTGGGTGTGCGGATCCCATGCCAGTGGATCGTGGTGTCTTCATTCAGGCCATTCTGTGCCTGAACGCGGATCCGATCGCCTTGGCGCACCCTGATCTCTGGGCCGGGAACGGAAGCGTTGTAGCTCCAGACATCAGTCAGGCCGTAGGGTGCAGGTAGGAGGGAGGCCCGTCCGGATGCCGCTTGTAGGAGGAATGGGACCTCCACTTGATCGGCCATAACCGTTCGCGCCGGTTGCAGAACGGACATTGCTGTGAAGGCAGCGCCAGTGTGAAGCATCTGTCGTCGTGAAATAGGTCTGTCGAGGATCATCATCTCTGCCTTGCTCTGAATTGGATACACTCAGCCAGCTAAGGTGAGTGCAACGATCCGGACTCGCATAGAGCAAGACCAGTATCAGGTTCAGGCAGGCCGTTTCGGAGGGAATGGATCAAGCGACGGGCTAGCGCCGAGCAGAATCAGCGGCTCTGATCTCGGAATGACGAGACCAAAGGGTATCGCGAGCCGCGCCGAAGGTGCCAACGCTATAATGCCTGCGGTTCCGTTCGAGCCGCAAGGGACAGGACACCCACTCTCGCAGGGTAAGCCATCAGTAAATCCGGTGGGGTCGCACCCACAGCAAGGTTGATCTGCGCTCTCGGTGGTATCCATCTGAGTCATGACCATTTCAGACATATTCGCAGATGAATCGCCCGGTGCAATCACGGCACCGAGGCTCAAGCCAAAAATCAAAACTAGTCGAAGGACACGGATCATAGAAAAATTATGCCGCCTTCCAGTAAGGGGAGGTCAAGAGATGTTAGGTAACTTCGACGTGAGCACTGCGGTCCCAGCACCCACCACAAGCGCGGTGCCGGCATCGATGACAATCAATCACCCAGCGACGTCCTGCCGGTTTGCAAATGTAGAGTGTCAGGGAAAATGTCCTTTCGCGCCAGTATCTGTCCGACCTGCTGATGGCATATACATTCGAGGTCTAGCAGACAATGCATTGCAGCTAACGACCGCTGTTTCCCGATTGTCACAACTGCGAAAAAGGGGCATCCATTATTTAGCCATCAGGTTTAAGAGAAAAGGGAATTGCTGTTTCAGCGAGCAAGGTGCCGATCAGTTTGACCAAACCGGTAAAGGCAGGAAAGCACACATGCTTCGTTTTCGTGTTTCCCTCATTGCCTTGGCCCACGGGCGGCTAAGCTGAGGATTGGCACTGCGGTCGATATCGCGCCGCCATCTTCTAAACGTAGTGTCAGCGTGAACTGCTCGCCCTTGATCATGGGGCGTTGAAGCTTCATCAACATGACATGTGCGCCGCCTGGTGCAAACGCATAGGTTTCGCCAGCTTCAATCTCAATCCGATCGATCTTCCTCATCGAGCTGACACCTGCCGCGTTCGTGATCGTCTCATGCATTTGCGGCATTCCGGCAAGATCGGTCTCAACGCCAATAATTACCTTCGCTTCGTCACTTGTGTTTCGAACCTCCAAATAGGCTGCGCCGGGGCGTTTCATGCCTATCGAGGCTCTCGCCCAAGGTTCTTCAATAACGATCTCGGATGGATCGGCCAGGGCCGGGCCAATGATTGAGATGATCAGCGACATAGCCAGCGAAAAGGTGACCAGATTGTATCTCAAGGGAAGTCTCCAAGTCTTGGTTTCTTGTTTTCATCGCATTCAGGATCCGGTCAGAGCGACTTCGTCCGCAACCAAGTCGCGAAGCTGCTGTTCGCCAAAGCTGGGCATCGGCCGTCCGTTGACAAAAAAGGTCGGCGTTTTCTGAACGCCCACAATAGCCAGATCGGCCTTGTCCTGATTGATCACGCCGGTCGTCTGCTGGGACATGATCTGGCCCTCGGCCTCCTCCATATTGAGGCCAGCCTCCTCGGCAAGAATTAGTATGATTTCGGGCTTCATCTGTCCGTGCGACGCCCAAAGTGACTGCCCGCCAAGGATGCGTTCCAATACCGGTTCGAACTTGCCCTGCATGCGGGCCGCCTCCAGTACGCGGATTGCAACTTCAGATCCGGGTCCATGAAGAGGCGTGTAGCGCATGACAACGCGTACGGCATCGCCATGCTCGGCCATCAGGTCTTTCACGATGGGATGAAAGGCGCGGCAGGTCTCGCATGCCGGATCAAAAAATTCGACGATGGTGACCGGCGCATCTGCGGGGCCAAGGACTGGCGAGTATGGACGGACAAGTGCGTTTGCGATTTCTGGCGACACTCGTTCGACATCTGCACCGGAGCGTGACTGAGAAACATACCAAGCTCCGCCACCGAAACCAGCAACGGCGACTGCGCCAACCGAGAATATGACTGATCTTCTGTTCATTTTCTTACCTTCCGTAAGGACAGGGCGCAAAGCGCCGCGATAGATATGAAAGCCGTCAGGGACATCAGGGCGATAGGAACGCCGAGTATGATCTGATCTTCACCAGAGCATGATGGTCCGATCGCACTGCAGGGCGTCGCCGGTTTCGGAATGATGTCCCAGAATAGCCCCAGATGCCATGTCGCGAGCAAAGCGCCAGGAAGCGCAAGTGAGAGCGCGTAAAGGCTAACGGCGCGATCATCCACCCAAAGACCTACGCCAAGGATGATGGAGATCGGAAACATGAATGCGCGCTGGTACCAGCAGAGAGAGCACGGCTCTTTGCCCAGTACCTCTCCTATAAAAAGCGCGCCAAGCGCCGCAGTCAGGGCGATGATCCATGCAGCAAGCATTCGATATTCGAGCATAGAGGACGATGTCATGACCCGATCGCCTTCGCCAAATCAGCAACCATAGCCTCCGCATTTCTGCTGTGGGTTTTGATGGCGGTCGGATCGGTTGGATCCGATATAGCAATGATCGTGGTTGCCGACAAAGTCTGTCTAATACGCCTCAACATCCTGACATTGGTCCTATTTTTTCAACTTGAGAAGCCCTTTCTAAAACCTCCAGCCCCTTGAGGTTCAACGATTAAGGGCGCGGACCGACAACTTGTCGCGGATGCGAGTCGGATCAAATCATCGCTTTGCCAAAGACGGTCTGAAAATAGCGTCAGTGCTCGGTTTCGCAATGCTGATGATCGGCGAGCGATGCGAGCACGTGACAATCTCCAGACACGGTGTCACCTGAACAGCTCTGTGAAATCCGGTTCAATTCTTGCTCTAACGCAGTCAGGCGCGCGATTTTTGTTTGCACATCTGACAGCTGCAATCGTGCAATTTCCGTGGCTTCTGCACAGCTCCGGTCAGGGTGGTCTTGAAGGTCAATGAGGGACGAGATTGCATCAATGCTGAAGCCCAAGTCGCGCGCATGTTTGATGAAAGCCAGTTTTTCGAGCTCTTTATCGCCGTAGCGACGCTGATTACCCTCCGTGCGCTCCATCGCGGCCAACAGGCCCATCTCTTCATAATACCGAATGGTTGGAACTTTCACGCCGGTCCGGCGCGCAATTTCTCCGATAGAAAACATGATTCGACCCCTTGAACCTCTAGTCACTAGAGATCTTACATTAGGCTGAAGATTGATTCTAGGGACTGAAAAATGACTGACGCGCATCTAACTGAAACGCCAATGCTCGACTTCCGATCAGGTGGCCTCGCCTGCCTGATCAAAGAGCGTGGTTGGGCCGATCTATCGCCAACGGAACGGGTTGGTGCTGCTTACGATTTCGTTCGAAACGAAATTCTCTTTGGCTACAACACCAATGACATCCTTCCTGCGTCGAAGGTGCTTGATGACGGCATCGGCCAGTGCAACACGAAAAGCACATTGTTGATGGCGTTGCTGAGGGGGTTGGACATTCCCTGCCGCTTTCACGGGTTTACGATCGACAAGAGCCTCCAACGCGGCATTGTGCCAGAGTTATTTTATCCCCTCGCACCACGCGCCATCCTCCATTCTTGGGTCGAAGTCCGTCTCGTGGATGATTGGATCGAACTGGAAGGTTTTATCCTCGATGAGGGCGTTCTGCGTTCCTTGCAAAGAGCTTTCCCCAATCGTGATGCGTTATGCGGCTATGGTGCAGGTACTGATAGTCTGCATTCGCCTGCGGTCGAATGGAATGGTGTCGGCACCTATATCCAACGTACCAGGATCAACCGCGATCTTGGTGTTTTTGATACGCCGGATGCCTTTTATGCGGGACATCGACAGTTGTCCGGCCTGAGAGGGCTTCTCTATCGCTATCTTGTGCGGCCTTGGATGAACAGGCGCGTCGAGAAGCTAAGAAATGGCATCGTGCCTAAAATCGGAGACAGTGCGACGCTGTCGCCTTCATTCACTCAGATATACAATAAACCGGAGGTCATATAATGGCTGGCTGCTGTGGACATGACGCCAAGTTTGACGGTGTGTCGGACGACTACAAACGACGGCTTTGGATCGTCATCGCCATCAATGCCGTGATGTTTGGCGTTGAGATGGTGGCGGGCCAACTCGCTGGCTCACAGGCGCTACAGGCCGACGCGCTCGACTTCCTTGGAGATTCGCTCACCTACGGCATCTCCCTTGCAGTGATCGGTGCATCAATCAGGGTGCGAACGAACGCGGCCCTCGTGAAGGGGTTCAGCCTTCTTCTGATGGGTGTTTGGGTGTTCGGATCAACCGTCTACCGCGTGTTCTATGTCGGTGTCCCAGAAGCGGGTATCATGGGGGTCATCGGCTTCCTCGCACTCTTGGCGAATCTCGCAAGCGTGATGATCCTTGTCCGATACAAGGACGGTGATGCGAATGTACGTTCCGTCTGGCTCTGCTCTCGAAACGACGCGATCGGTAATGTCGCTGTCATGATCGCCGCGCTCGGCGTCTGGGGCACAGCAACAGGATGGCCTGACTTGGTCGTGGCCACGATTATGGCGGGGCTCTTTCTGTCATCTTCCGTGCAGATCATCCGTCAGGCGCTGGCTGAGCGCCATTCCGACGGCGAACACGTACACGAAGCGGTGTCATGATTGCCGCTCTGAATTTCGCCAGCCTCCTGATTGCGGCGGCTGCGCTCGCCGCGATCATCTTTTCTGCGGCCTATCCGGCGCGGCGCATCTGGCCTCCGCAATCCTACAGCCGCGCTACGAGAGCCTTCGTCTGGGTGCTGACGTTGACGCTCTTTGGCGCTCTGATAGCACTTGGTGTCCTTGGTTGGGGGAGCATCGCGCTTCCCCAATGGCTCAGGTACGGGGTTGGACCGGCTTTGATTGTTATCGGCAACTTCGTCGTTTGGCGTGAGGTGAATGACTTTGGCATGGACCAAACCAGCGGCGCCAAGGGGACGCTCAAGACGACTGGCCTCTATCGGTTTTCCCGAAACCCCCAATACGTGGCCGACATCGGGATCGTTCTGGGATGGCTGTTGCTGTCAGCGTCTATCAATGCTGCTGCTGTCGCATTCGCGATGATCGTATTGCTGGCGGCGGCCCCATTTGCAGAAGAACCGTGGCTTCGGGACGAATACGGCGATGTCTATGTGCAATACACTAAGATCGTCCGCAGATACCTTTAGCTGCAGCATCCAAACTCAATCGACCACCAGCCTGTTTGCGCTACATCGGCGGTGAGGCATCAAAAGGTGAGACGAAGTAATGGAACAGCTACTAAACTGGATCGAGATCAATCAATCCTTGGTCTACCCGCTGCTGTTCGGATACTGCGCGCTGAAAAGTGGTGCGCTGCCCCTCCTTGCTGGCGTGCTGGTGCAGCAGGGTGCATTGGATTTGGCTCCCGTCGTTCTTGCAACATTCTTTGGTGGGTATCTCGGGGACGAAATCCGGTTTTTCGTCGCACGGCGCTATGGCAGCGAATTATTCGCTGAAAAGCCGAAGTGGCGCAAATATGTGGATCGCGCGAAGGCAGCAATGGAGCGGCATGGAGCGATCTACATTTTTCTCTACCGGTATCCCAAGGGCATGCGAACGATCGGCGCGCTTCCCGTTGGGTTGAGCCGAATGCCATGGCTGGTATTCACGATCCTGAACGCTTTGTCCGCGGCGCTTTGGTGTGGGCTTCTCGTCGGAATCGGTGTCTTCCTTGGCGAGCAGGTAACTCAAGCGGCCGAAAGCTGGTGGGGCGTCGGCAGCGTTGTGCTGCTGATCGTGTTCATCGTCGCGTCAATGATCGCGTTGCGCCGCATTGGCTCAAGAGAGTTGGGAAAAGTCGCCAAAGGCTAAAAAATCAAATGACGCCTGAACCCAATCCAAGCTGACATGAATTCGATGAAGGCCATTGTTAACCCGACCCGAAGCCCTCGTCGTCGCTTACCGAAGCACCGCGACGGGAAGAAAAGTGACGATTGCAGGGAACAGAAGTATTGCCGCGATCATCGCTAGCTGGATTGCAACCAACGGGACGACGCCCCGGTAGATATCGGACATCCGGATTTCTGGCGGAGCCGACCCTTTTAGAAAGAACAGCGCAAATCCGAAAGGTGGGGTCAGGAAAGAGGTTTGCAGCACCAAAGCGATGAGTGCTCCTATCCATATTTTCACGAGGGGCGCAGAGCCAACGTACCAAGCAAGGTCGAGTTCGCGAAT
This sequence comes from uncultured Candidatus Planktophila sp., assembly GCA_964352385.1. GTDB lineage: Bacteria > Pseudomonadota > Alphaproteobacteria > Rhodobacterales > Rhodobacteraceae > Pikeienuella. The sequence goes on along the minus strand of CAYGRU010000010.1, from coordinate 56,898 downwards.
AGCCGGATAGAGGATTGGCAGTGACACCAGCACGATCTCAATCCAGTCGATGAAGAAGCCCAGCACGAAGAGGATAGCGAGAATGACCAGCAGCACACCGAAATCTCCGAGTTGAAGCATCTCAAAAAGGCCAACGGCCATGTCATCTCCGTTGTAGTAGCGGAAGACGAGTGAGAAGACACCGGCGCCAATCACGACAAAAAACACCATCCCCGTGATCACCATCGTCCGATAAAGTGCTTCCCTGAGTAGCGACAGGCGGAAGCCCCGGTAGAGGAAGATCAAAAGTGCGGCCCCTACCGCTCCAACGGCAGCAGCCTCGGATGGTGCGACCAATCCTGCAATAATTGAGCCGAGAACCATCGCGATTAACCCCACTGGCAGCACAAAACCCCGAACCAGATAGCGGAGGAGTGAGCCGGTACTTTCGGGCAGGGCTGTCGCGGTAGCAGGGCGCTTCCATATGATATCCGTCAGCACAAAATAGGCGATGAAAGCCAGCGCAAGACCAAGAATAGGTGCAATCGGTGCGAGGAACATGTTGGCGATGGTCAAATCCAACGCATCGGCCAAGAAAAACAGCATGATCGCGGGCGGAGCAATTACGCCAAGCGTCCCGGCAGCTGCGATTACCCCGCTTGCCGTTTCCGGGCTATATCGCTGAGCCAGAAGCGTAGGCATTGCCGCGACCGCGATGGTCGCGACCGACGCGCCAATAACACCGGCCATTGGCGCGAGCAGCAGTCCGATCAATATAACCGAAATGCACATACTGCCTGGGACGCGTGCGAACATGCGCTGCAGGAACAACAGGCATTCGCGAGCTGCCCCACTGATTTCAAGTGCGACGCCCATAAACAGGAGCATCGGGACAGCCGGATAATACAGATTCTCCCCTATCGTGTCATAAATTCGCTGCGGCACCAGAAAGAGAGTTGCGACGGGAAATTCATTCAGCATGACCCCAAACAGCGCGAAGCCGACGCCCACGCCCGCCAGCACGCCGCCGACGGGGAACCCAGTGAAGAGCAGTAAGACAAGCGCGAGAAGCATCAGATGCGGGAAATAATCGGCCAAAATCATATCTTGTCCTGATTACGGACAATGGGATGAGCCAAACGATAGCAGCCGGCCATGAAGAGCAGTAACGCCCCAATAGGAAGCGCCGCCTTGATGATCCAACGAGCAGACAGACCCAAAGCGGCACGAGATCCTTCGTCCTGCATGTAAGATAGCCAAGCAATCCGTATCCCAAACCAGAACAAGATCAGGCAGAATGGTAGGAGGAAAACGATCAGCAGAACGCGTTCGAGACCTGCCTTCCAACGAGTAGGCAGGCGCTCGCGCAGGATGTCGACCCGAACATGGCGATCTTTGATGTATGTGTGGCCCAATGCGAACATTACGCAGGCGAAGAAAAAGTGCCACGCTAATTCTTGTAGCGGCGTTGAACTGAATTGGAGGAACCTTCGGCCGGTAATGTCGATAATTGAAATGAGAACCAGCCCCGGCAAGAAAACCAAAGCGGCCAAAGCTCCGCCCAGCACCACGATTTTCCTTGCAAGTTCCAGTAGTCTCATCTGTTGCACCCCCTCCGCAAACGGTCGCAATTTGCCAATATGCGGGCAGGATAGGTGCTCTAGGGGCTAGAGGTTCAAGGAGAATATGACGAGGCCAGCGTTCAAATTCGCATAAGAACATCCCAGGCAATCTGGCAAGAACAATGGGCGGCAGAAAGTTCATTGGCTCGCAAGGGTCACTGCAATGAGTCGAACGGTTGGATTGTAAGAATTGACGCCGAGCCAGTTGAGCGCCAGCTTTGGGGAAGCGGCGATGGACCTCTCGAAATCGCAGCGTATCGAACCGCATTGTCAGGCCAGATATTGCTGCGATTGCTAAGAGCAAGAAGATTTTGCATAGTGAACCTTTGAGCATCGATAAAAACGATCGAAACTGGTGGAAAATCCTTTGGCAAATAGCGCCAAGCTCAGCCGGTCGGGGCGATGTAGAGGATGGTGTTGATGACCTCGCGCAAGTCATTTGTGAGCGGTCGACCCAAGCTGCATCGACTTGGCATGAACGGAGCGAACAACTCCCATTCTTGATCAGTCAGGTCGCTTGCATATCTTGCAGAGCGTCGCGCATATTTCACGCGAGCGATATCATAGGTTTGTGATTCACCACCGTTGCGAGAGGAATGGGAGAATTGCATGCCTTGGGATGGCATCGCTCGACGAGAGCATATTCGGGATGCGGACCGCATATCTAAGCGATATGACCGACAGGGAAAAGTCTATTGTCGGACCGCTGTTGCCACCCGTGAAGCGGGGTGGGCGTGGTCGCTCAACGAACCTTCGGGATGTGATGGACGGCTTGCTCTATATCGCGGCGAGCGGGTGCCCTTGGCGAATGTTGCCAAACGACTTCCCGGCAATGACAACGGTTCAAGGGTTTTTTATGCGTGGTGCGACAGCGGCCTTTTGCTGACGATCAACCATGTTCTGGTAATGGCGACGCGCGATCTTGAGGGACGGGATGCGAGCCCCACCGCTGGAGTTATCGACAGCCAGTCCGTCAAAACTACCGAAAGTGGCGGTATCTCTGGCTATGACGCGGGAAAGAAAATCAAGGGCCGCAAAGGCCATATGCTGGTCGATACAATCGGTTTGATGCTGGTGCTAATCGTCCATGGCGCTGATGTGCAGGATCGTGACGGTGCCCCCGACGTCCTTAAATTTTCACGCTTTCGCTTCCCCTGGCTACGCCACGTCTTTGCGGACGGCGGTTATGCAGGTAAGAAACTGTGCGACGCGATTGAAGGCCGGGGCGATTGGACAATCGAAATCATCCGGCGCTCAGATGCCGCCAATGGCTTTGAGGTCATCCCTCGTCGCTGGATCTTAAAGCGCACATTCGCTTGGCTCGGTCGGTGCCGCAGATTGGCAAAAGATTGGGAAGCTACAGTCGAGAGTTCAGCCGCATGGGCCTACATTGCCAGCATCCGCTTCATGACACGCAGGCTCGCAAGGTATTGCTATGCCTCATGAACTTTTGAGTCGGGCTCTTATGAATTCCTGATGCCTGTGCCGCTGCATATTCCGGCCAATCACCTCGCCAGTCAGCACGTTTAGCGCTGCGAACAGCGTCGTCGTTCCGTTTCGTTTATAATCATGGGTCATAGTCTGGCCGCGCCCCTTTTTCAGCGGCAAGCCGGGCTGAGTTCGGTCGAGCGCCTGGATCTAGCTCTTCTCGTCCACTGACAGCACAACGGCATGAGCAGGCGGACTGACATAAAGCCCGACAACATCCCGCAGTTTCTCAGCAAAGGCGGTATCGTTAGACAGCTTGAACTGACGCCAGCGATGCGGGCTGAGCCCATGCGCTTTCCAGATCCGTTGCACCGTCACAACCCCCAGCCCCATGGCTTTGGCCATCGCACGCGCCGTCCAGTGCGTCGCCTCATGAGGCGGCTTTTCCTGCGTCATACGGATCACTTCATCGACCCGTTCTTGCGGCGTCGGAGCCTTGCCGGGCGGACGGGTGGCGTCGGATAAAAGGCCTGCAACGCCAGCGTCCGCATACCGGGCCTGCCAGCGCCACACAGTGGTCTTGGACTTGCCTGTCGCCAGCATGATCGCCTGCGTTCTGGAGCCATCGGCGCTCAGCAAGACAATACGCGCGCGCCAGACATGCTTCTGTGGCGAGTTGCCATTCGAGATGATCGTCTCAAGCTGCTTGCGATCGGATGGAGAAACGGTGAAAGATATTCCTGTGCGCATGCGGGCAGACTCGCACACAACGCCCTCCAGCGGAATCCCCAATCGGACTCTTTTGAATGGGCCTATCCACTAGGGTGCGGTCAGAGTGCGGGGATGGATGGCACGGTACGTGACGGCCAGCGCCCGACACGAAACCAGCCCAGTGCGCGATTGGCTCCGTCCGACCGCTTTTGCGGGCGGATAGGGCGCGGTGCGGGAACCGCATGGCTTATGCTTCTGGACAAATTCAACCAAAAGCAAAATAACGGTGGTAAGCATTTTGCCGCATGAGGTTCGGAATGAAGATTGAGCTTCCGAGAGTGTATCTCACCAAAGTCGAGCGAAACGACGATACCGAGACCGATGATGAGGTTTGGGAGAAGGGTTTTCTGGCGCAGAACCGGGCGCTCGGATTCACCATGCAAGGTGGCTATTGGATAGGACTGAAAATGGACTGCGGTGAGCCGTGGCTGATAGTCGATCACGTCCCGGTCTGGCGACGATTTACAGCGGTGGAACGGGAGCCAAATTCGACGGCCGAGAGTTTTGATCCTCGTTTTATGACGCATCGGGCGTTTCCAAATAGGCTCATCGACATTCCAAATTGGGCTGCGGAATACCTCAATGCGATTATTGCCACTAACGATGGCAGATTACCCAATGAATGGATTGAGAGAGCAGAATAGTGGTCAAGCTGGCAGAGGAAGATTTCATTTTCGTTGAAGAGGCGAAAGCCTTCCTGATGGGAAAGGATCAAGGAAAAATACTGATCAACGCAGCGCGAAGGCCTAATTAATCTAGCCAATCAATGGAGCGTCTATCGCGTCAGGCGGGACGTCCACCCAAGGCAAATACTGATGAATGAAGGCATAGACGCTCAAAAGATGTTAACTGGCCGCAATCATCCGGGGGTGATGTCTGCGGATGTCCCTTTTGCCATGGCTCGCCAACCCTCACTGGCATCAGTGTTTGTGAATCGTCTGCGGCGCCAGCCAGCGTGACAGATAGACCCGTTCCAGAGCAAAGACCGTTCCAATGCTGATGGCGGCATAGAGCACGATTAACGGATCGCTTTGCAGTTTCATCGCAGTGAAAGCAGCCAGCACTACCGCATCAAAGGAAAGTGCCATGAGCAAAACTGGCGCCGCCGCCCCGATCTCTTTCCGCCGAAACCGGAACACGCCCCAGTGCACGACCATATCCATAACGAGATAGAAAAACGCGCCCAGAGAGGCGATCCTTCCAAGATCGAAGAATACTGCCAATGCTGATGCGACCACTACGGTATAGACTAGCATGTGGCGCTGGATATTACCCGACATGCCAAAATGGCTGTGTGGGATCATCTTCATGTCGGTCAGCATCGCAAGCATCCGCGATACTGCAAACACGCTGGCCAGAACGCCCGATGCAGTGGCCACCGCCGCTAGCAATACGGTCAGATAGAACCCGACCCGTCCAAGCGCGGGTTCGGCAGCTTCTGCCAGCGAATAGTCGCGCGCGGCAATGATTTCGTCGATTGTCAGGCTCGCACCCACGCCGAAAGCCACAAGGAGGTAGACCACCACGCAGATCGCAATGGAGATCATGATCGTGCGGCCGACATTGCGATGCGGATCGGTGATTTCGCCGCCACTATTTGTGATGGTCGTAAAACCCTTGAACGCGAGGATTGCCAATGCAACAGACGCGATGAACCCGACCATTCCAAAAGATTCAGCTGCCTCTGATGCGGCAGCGAATTGAAATCCGCTCGACCAAAGAGCCGCAATGCCAAAGAGCGCGATACCGCCGATCTTGATCGCCGCCATAATCAGCGAAAAAAGCCCGACGGAGCGGTTCCCGGCGACGTTAACGAGGAATGCGAAGACGATCACCGCAACCGCCAGAATGGGTACCAGCGGCCCACCGGTTATTTCGAAGGGCCGCAAGACGTAAGTCGCAAATGTGCGCGCCACCAAGCTTTCGGCGATCACCATACTGAGCGCCATCAACAGCGCCGCGCCTGCCGCGATCGCGCCCGATCCGTAGCACTTCTGGAGGATCATCGCGATGCCCCCCGCAGACGGCCAAGCGTTCGACATCTTTATATAACTATAGGCACTGAAGCTTGTCACGATTGCGCCAACGATGAATGACAGGGGGAAAAGCGGCCCGGCCAGTTGGGCAATCTGCCCGGTCAGCGCGAAAATCCCAGCTCCGATCATAACGCCCGTGCCCATGGCAACGGCACCGCCTAGACCGATCGAGCCTTCTTTATATCCTGTACTATCTTGATCATGATGCATTCTGTACGTCCTTGCTTGCTACTATTTTTTGTTGAAGAGGCCCAGCTTCATGGCGATAGAGTGCCCCTGGCTACAGAAACACCCACCTTTTTCGGCTTCGTCAGCACCGCTACTACTGAACACGGATTGCCGGTGAACGTGATCGCAGCAATACCCGTTGTGGATCGTGATTTCGGACAGCCTTCTATCCTTGGCTCAGGTTCAAGTTTGTCCATTGCCTTCTGATTTGCCCGCCCCCATCAGTTTTGGGATGAATCCCGGCACCGAATGCGCGTATCGCTCGTAGATCTGTCCAAAACGGGCGCGGCTGTCTGCCTCCTCACTGCCCGCCAGTCGGGCATACATCCAGACCAAAACCGGGAACATCGCCAACGTCAGTAACGTTGGCCACTGAATAAGAAACCCCAGCATCACCAAGATGAACCCAGCATATTGCGGATGCCTGATCCGCGCATAAGGTCCGGTGACGGCCAGCTGACCTTGGCGCTGCGCCGACCAAAGATGGTGCCATGAAACCGATATGAGCCAGAATCCGCCGCCAATAAAGGCGAAGCTCAGCAGATGAAACGGTCCGAAATGGGGGTTAGCCGTCCAGCCGAACATCATCTCGGGCAGATGCCCACTGTCATGGGCGAACCAGTCGATATTTGGCCAGGTCGATTGTAGCCAGCCCGATAAAAAGAAGATGGTTAGTGGAAAGCCATACATTTCGGCAAACAGCGCCACCAGAAACGCGCTGAATGCTCCAAAACTGCGCCAGTCACGTTTCGTCTGCGGTTTGAAGAAACTGAAGGCAAACAGGATGAATACTGCCGAGTTGATGATGACCAGCAACCAAAGGCCATATGAAGCACCTGCATCGGCCATCAGCTGTCATCTCCCTTCCCATGGCCGCCATGACCTCCGTGTCCGCCATGCATGAAGAAATGCATGCCAACACAGAGTATCAAGGGCAGCCAGATCAGGAACCCAATGCTCAGAACGTGAACGCGATGCTCGTAACCCAGCAGAAGGCCGCCGAGGACAAGTGCGAAAATCAGGTAAATCCCCCTGCGTGATTTCCAGAAAGAGGGCGGGCTGGAGGAGTTGGCCTGCGGAAGTTGATCGTTATGGGTGGAGGGATGTTCCATATCACATATCCTTTCGTCAGATCTTTGCGCGGCGAAGGCGCAGTGCATTCAAAACCACCGAGATGGATGAGGCGCTCATCGCGAAGGCAGCGAACATCGGGCTAATCAAAATGCCGAGGAAGGGATACAAAATACCCGCAGCTACCGGCACGCCCGAGGCGTTGTAGATCAGCGCAAAGAACAGGTTCTGGCGGATGTTGCGCATGGTGGCCGCCGACAGGCGCCGGGCCCGCACGATGCCGTCCAAATTGCCCTTGATCAGCGTGAAGCCGGCGCTTTCGATCGCTACATCCGCGCCGGTGCCCATGGCGATGCCGACATCGGCCTGCGCCAGTGCGGGGGCATCGTTGACCCCGTCGCCCGCCATAGCGACCTTGTGCCCCGCCTCCTGCAACTCGCGGATGATCCGCGCCTTATCCTCGGGCAGCACATCGGCGCGGATCTCATCAATCCCCAGCCGCGCGCCGATGGCCTTGGCCGTACGTTCGTTATCGCCGGTGGCCATGATGATGCGGAAACCAAGCTCGTGCAGGGCCTTCAACGCGGCGGGCGTCGTTTCCTTAACCGGGTCAGCCACGCTGACCAGTCCCGCAATCGCGCCTTCCAGCACGACGAACATCACGGTCTCACCGCCGTCACGCCGCGCATTGGCCTTGTCGGTCAGCGCGCCACCCTCAAGGCCCATGTCGGTGATCAATGCGAGGTTTCCCAGTGCCACGGCGCGGCCATCGACCGTGCCCTTGACACCTTTGCCAGTGACCGCCTCGAAATCGCTGGCGTTTGCCATATCCACGCCGCGTTCTTCGGCACCGCGCACGATGGCTTCGGCCAGCGGGTGTTCGGATCCCCGTTCCAGCGAAGCCGCAAGCCGTAGCACCTCAGCCTCGTTATGCCCCGGCTCGGGTAGGACCGCGACCAGCCTCGGCTTGCCTTCAGTCAGCGTCCCCGTCTTGTCGACGATCAGGGTGTCGACCTTTTCGAACCGTTCCAGCGCTTCGGCGTTCTTGATCAGGACGCCCGCCTGTGCGCCGCGCCCAGTGGCCGTCATAATCGACATTGGCGTCGCCAGACCCAGCGCACAGGGGCACGCGATGATCAGCACCGCGACCGCCGAAATCAAGGCGTAGCTGAGCGCCGGTGCCGGTCCCCAGACCGCCCAGCCGATGAACGCGAGGATGGCGACCGCGATCACGACCGGTACGAAGAATCCCGCAACCTGATCGGCGTATTTCTGGATCGGTGCGCGGCTGCGTTGTGCGTTCGCCACCATCTCTACGATCTGTGCCAGCATCGTGTCGGCACCAACCCGCGTCGCCACCATCACCAGACTGCCGGTGCCGTTGATCGTGGCCCCTGTCAGCATATCACCTTTAGTCTTCTCGACAGGAACCGGCTCACCCGAGATCATGCTTTCATCCACGGCCGAGCGTCCGTCCGCGACCGTGCCATCGACGGGCACCTTATCACCGGGACGCACGCGCAGCCGGTCGCCTACCTGTACGTCCTCCAGCGGAATTTCCTCTTCGGTGCCATCGTCGCGCATCACGCGTGCGGTTTTTGCGGCCATGTCCAGCAGCGCGCGGATCGCCTTGCCCGTCCCCTCACGGGCGCGCAATTCCATCACCTGCCCCAGCAGAACTAATGTCACGATCACCGCAGCCGCCTCGAAATAGACGCCCACGTGGCCCCCGGGATCGCGGAAACCATCGGGGAAGATGTTCGGTGCCAGAACGGCGACAATACTGAACAGCCAGGCCGCCATCACACCCATACTGATGAGCGAGAACATGTTCAGATTCATCGTGCGGAAGGATTTCCAGCCGCGCACGAGGAACGGCCAGCCGCTCCACAGAACAACCGGCGTGCCCAGCACAAGCTCGATCCACAGCGTTGTGCGTTCGCCGAATATGTCACGGACGCCGCCAAGGCCCAGATAGGGGCCCATCGTCAGGACCAGCAGCGGTAAGGTCAGCACCGCGCCAACCCAGAACCGCCGGGTGAAATCCACCAGTTCCGGGTTCGGTCCGTCATCGATCATCGCCGCACTTTCCAGCTCGAGCCCCATGCCGCAAATCGGGCAGGACCCCGGCTCCTTCTGGCGGACTTCGAGGTGCATAGGGCAGGTATAGACGGTGCCTTGGTGGCCGGTGGGCACGGTGTCATAATGCCTACCCTTTTTGCCGGTCGTGGCGGCGGGATGCGCGTGAATATCGTGACCATGGGTGGCGTCGTGTTCGTCATGATGATGCTTCGAAGCAGTGACCTCGCCGTCCGGGACAAGGTGCATACCGCATTTCGGGCAATCTCCCGGTTCGGTTTCACGGACATCGGGGTGCATCGGACAAATATAGATGACGCTCTCTTGGGGAGTCTCAGAATGGTGTGTCTGATTCATGTGTTTGCCTCGAACATGTTCTGGTCTTTCAACAATTTGGGCTCTGTCACTGCCTCGTTGCGCATCAATGCGCATGGATCACAAGGCGCACCGGCGCGCGGGTGCCCACTGGGCCGTCCGGCCAGCTGTGCCGCTTCAGCCACCAGTCGCTGGCTTTCGCGGTATGGACCGAGCAGGACATCGGCGGGATTATTTGCGTCGACCCGTTGCGCGAGTAGCGCAACTTTCGCTCCATACGGCTGGCTGGTCAGGTTCATTGGGCTTTCGCCATCTTAACAATTGTGCCAGTCGAGCGCACGGTGAAGATCATGCCTCTTCTCCCCTGCTCGCGATGATGTTGAACAATCCGCCAAAGATCAGTGCGGCGTACCAGCCATACAAAAAGCTCTCGGCCAGACCGATGACGAAACCTGCGGTGGTCAGCCAGACGAAACCGGGCAGCAGACCAGACCAGGTTTGGTACATCGCGTAGTTCGGAAAGATCAGATCGAACACTACGCAGACAACGTATGTCAGTGTCAGAAACAGGCTCAGCGCCCAGCCCAATGGCACGATTGGCAGGCGCGCACGCCCTGCTCCGATGTTCCCGCCCATGACGCAGGCCCCGCACGTCATGCGCAGGACAAGGAAAATGATCACCGCAACCGCTGTGAAGTAAATGAGGGGTATCATGGTTTTCTCCTTCTGAAAGGCGTTCAGATCGGGATCGAAAAGATTCCCTTCGGCGCCGGGCAAGCTGGCTTGCCCGGCGCGGGTTTCCTAGTTTGCAGTGTCGCCCATCGGCATGCCGTCCATTCCAGAGCCCATTTTCATGCGCCCTGCAGGTGCAGTCATCTCGGATGAACTGATCTTTCCGTCACCATCGGCATCCATGTGCTGAAAACGGTCGACCGTTGTTTCGCGGATCATCGCGGCGTGCAGGGCCTCGAATTCGCTCAAAGACAGGCTGCCATCTTCATCAGCGTCGTATTCCATCAGCCGCAATTGCATTATCGCGGTAGAGTCCTCTGCTGACAACATTCCCATCATGCCCGGGCCCCTCATTATCTGCATCATTTCCCGGTCCATCATAGCCATGCCCGGCCCGCCGCCATTGCCCATCATACCCATGCTGCCATCCAGCATCTGGGCATGCATTTTCATCATCATGGGCATCATCTTCTGCATCATTTCGGCCCGTTCACCCGGCATCGGTCCAGACGGGCCATTGCTGGTTCCCGTGGCCGCACCAGACTGCTGCGCGCTATGGCCGTGATTAGTCTGGGCAACCGCCAAGCCTGTTGCACCCAGTAACAAGGCGGCGGAAATCGTGACGATCTTGAGCGTTTGCATTTCGGTATCTCCTTTTGATTTCAATCAGTCGTATCCAGCTGAAATTGGCTCGTTCTGATCTGAATCAGACACACCAAGTCATCAGTCGCCACTACAACAACAGCCTGATGTGGTTGTCTTTTCGGGCTTATTGTCTTCCGCCGGGCGCATTTCTTTCGGCGTAAGTGGCTCGGCTTTATGCGTGCCGCCGCAGCATCCTGTCGACTTCGTGGCGGTAGTTCCCTGGGTCGGGGGATTGGAACGGTTGTCCATTTGGACCTCCTTTTGTTTGTGTTCATCCTGTAGACGTCGCTCGCTGAAAAGCATTACAGGAACAGGATACTGGCTATGACGATCCGGATGCGGTTTCGCAGGTTCGACGCAGCAAACTGAAGCGACTATGGCTCTAAGGAGATGACATTGGCTGCCCAAGGGACAAACCGATCAGCTCTCCCCGTTGAAGCAGACCTACTGATCTTATCGTTCATGGGCCATTTCGCATGGGAACTACTACATGCGCCCCTGTTTTCGAGCCTTACCGACGTCAGCCATTTGCCGGTATCCTTATCTGTCTACAGGCGACACTGGGCGATCTGGGAATTGCACTTATCGCATTCTGGGCGGCGTCGGTTGCAGGCCGTGGCCGGAACTGGGTGGTGCGGCCCAGCAGTCGCCTGGTGGCGATCTATCTAGCGACCGGGTTGCTCGTGACGATTGGCTTGGAGTTCGTGAACACGGAAATCCTGAGCCGCTGGACATACGGGCCAAGCATGCCACGATTGCCAATCCTTGGAACGGGGCTGTCCCCGCTTATTCAATGGCTGATCGTACCAATGCTCGTGCTTCAGTACCTCTATCGTCTATCGCCATCCAGGCATGCGTCGTGACGGTCCCTCAGATACCAAAAGCCCATGCAGGCAATCGGCTCATATGGACTTTGACTGTGCGCACACCGGGCACATTTTCCGCAGAGACACGAATTGCGTTTTCTTCCAGATCGTTGACGACGACACCCCAGATCGCCACATTGCCATTGTTAACGGTGTAATTGATCAGATTGACCGACGCGCCCGGCACTTCTTTTAGCGCTTCATCTATCTGAGAACGCAGCACCCGGTCGTCTTCCGTAGGTGCCTGCAATATCCCGTCCTGAAGTGCCGACAGAGCGTGAAGCAGGTTTGCCCGACTGACAATGCCGACCACGTGGTCAGACCGCACCACCGGCACCCGCTTGATCCGGTGCTTTTCCAGAATGTGGGCGATCTCAGCAACATTCGTGTCTTCTTCTACTGAAACGACTTCGCGCGTCATCACGTCGTCGACCCGGCGGCTCTTGAGCTTGACAAAATCCTGAGCACTTTCCCTCGCCCCGCTTAGCACCTCGAGCCACCATGACCGGCGCGGGCCATCGGAATCGCGGACCCGGCGCATCAGGTCGCCTTCACTGACCAAGCCCTTGAGGGCACCGTTTGCGTCAACCACAGGCAAAGCGCTGACATGATGGTCGAGCATCAAGCGCACTGCATCCTCAATTTTTTCCCCAAGCGGGACCGAGATCACGGATGTTGTCATGATATCTTTGGCTTGCATGTCATAGTCTCCTTTGTGAGTTTTAGGCCGATCTGTCTGTCAGATGCCGATAACGAGTTGCAGGTCGTCGCCAGAGATGCTGCAGATGTGGTGTCTGGCAACAGAAAGGCGGCGCGGCCTACTTCGTCGGCGTCGATGTAGTACCACAAGGGTGCCGCACGCGAGGTTGCCTTCGGAAAACCGGCAACGCCAGTCAGCAAGGATTCAGCGAGATAGGCCGACCTTTTTTTCTTGCATAACTATAATTCATAGTGATCCGTAGCACGGTCGGAATGCTCCTCTTGTGATGCCCTTTGGCGCGGTCACAGAAGAAGACGTCGGACAGCGAAAATGATTACAGAACCAACTGCATTAGGTTCAAGAAATCTGTTTCTCCGTCTCGCAGTTGGCCTCGCGGTCGCCATTCTCGCATCCCTCGGGCGGGCAAGAGCAGTCGTCGCGCTCATCCTCGCAGCATTCGCCGCAATGACTTATGAGAGCGTCACGTAGTGCAATGCGGGCGCGGTGTAGCCGAACACCCAAGGCGTTTCGGTTCAGTCCCAGATCGCTCGCAACACTCTCACGATCTTCTTCCCCAAAATCGATGCGCCTGATCAGTTCCGCGTCCATCGGGCGCAATTCTGAAATCAGTCCACCATGGCAGGTGCACAGCCGCGCCATCTGAGTCGGCGCATCGGCAATCCATTCCTCCGGTTCGCGCGCTGCCGCCGCAGCAAGTCGAGTGCGCCGCTTACCTTTACGGTAGTAGTCATTCAACGTGGACCGCAAGACTGCGTATAGCCAGGCATCCATCCGCTCAACGTCGCGCAGCTGGTCCTTTCGCCCCAGCACACGGATACAGAAATCTTGCAGGACATCCTCTGCGTCCGCCCGATTGCCGAGCCGTTTGACCAGAAATCCCAAAAACGCGCTACGTCCGTCCAGCAACGCACGTTCTGGAGGGTTGTCCGGCACCTCCGATTTATGGGTGTCTTGCGACGCCATGATTTTCCTGCCTTCTCCAAGCATATTGCTATTTGCATCGCTACAAATTCGATTATTGCTTCTTACATGTTCAACGCTGGTCAACGTTAACATAAATCAATTGCGCCGTCGCCCGTCCCACCGAACCGCAAAATAAACGGCACAGGTTGGCTCTGGCGCGAGTAACCTTTCGGCGATGGCAACGATGATGCAACGCATTGATCTAAGATAACAGTTTGTTCCAGTTCAGAGATGTTGGCCTTGTGATCCACCTTTAAGGTTGACGAAAAGGATGCCCACAATGACCAACGAGATGCCGAAAAGCTGGATCCCGGAGAGGCGCTCCCCAAAGAAAATCGCACCAATTGTGAGACCGAAGAATGGAACAAGAAAGCTGAACACAATAGCCCTGCTTAGTTCAATTTGCTCCAATACCGAAAACCACAGCCAGTAAACCAGTGCAGAGCCAAACAGGGCCAAGCCCAGCAGGGATGCTGTGAATGCCACGTTCCACTGAATGGCGCTCTGATCCTCCAGCGTGAAGGCTATGACCGCGAGCGGTACGCTACCGATCAGCAACTGTGCCCCCATTGCAAAAAGCCCATCCACTTTGCCTGCGATCGATTTGATAGCCACGTTGCTGACAGTCACTCCAACAGCAGCCACAACGATGTAGGCGAACCCAATGGCCGACCCGTCTCGCCCTCCCTCTGAAAGTTGCGGCATGGCGACCACAAGTATGCCAGCAAAGCCGATCGAAAGGCCAATCCAGCCGATGCTTGGCAGTCGCTCGCCAAGCCATGCGACACCTAGCATTGCCGCAAGCAGCGGCTGAGCGTTCGCGATGACCGTGGCGAGTCCAGGAGACACGAATTCGGCAGCATGAAACATGCCAAAAAATCCCAGACTTGTTGCACCAAGGCCGACGATCGCCAGCGTCAACCACGTGCGCCGCCCGCGCGGGAATGGTCGACGCAGCACCACCGCAAGAACCACCAAGGTGGATCCGGCCAGAACCGCCCGCATTGTCGCAAAAGTCAAATGTGGTGAATATTGCATTCCAGCGGTGATCAGTGGAAAGCATCCTGCCCATAAGAGCATGGCCAGAACGATCATAGTTATTGTAGCCGGTGACATTGGGCTTTCCCGTCCTTTGTTCGAACAGACAACAATTCTGTGCTTGCTCGGGCGTCCCATTCGAATTCAATTTTTGCATTGAGGGATCTTGGCCAAACCCAGATAACTAAAAGTCTATTTAGGATCGAAAGCATCCATTTTTTCAGCAATCCTCGCGGTCTTCGCCATGCCAGACGGGTCTGAGAAACATGCTCGAGAGCATCGACGAAGTGAGCCACTCATAAATCCAAAATGTGCTTACGCATGAACTTCAATTTTGAGGTCGGCTGCTCGATTTTGGGCGGTGCGATCGGTCGACAAATACCACCTAAGTTCCTCGAATCTGATCCGAACGTCCTCGACATTCTGATAGTATTTGAACAATTCGCGGACCGGAGATGAAAAGTCCTTGTAAGCTGCGAGTACAGCAACAAGAGCACCTAAAGTCAGTCCACCCTCGATGACGAGATAACCACCGATGCTATAAAAGAAGAAGGGCGTGAGGGCGGTGAGAAAGTTGTTAACGGCCTTCATGAAAAACTTGGCTCTGTGAAGTTGCCTCCGGGTTTTCTCTAATTGACTCAGCAACGAGGTTACTTCCGAAATACGCTTAGCTCCACGTTCTAGATCAACTGCTTGATCTCCGAGACGGCCACCAAGGGTCCTGATCTGGCGCACTCTCTGGCGCATGATGGCGTTCACTCGCTTTTGTAGTCGCGGGATCAGCACCAATTGGATTGGTAGTAGTGTGATTGCTGCCGCGCCCAAGATCGGATCTTGGACAAACATAAAGACCAATATCGTCGCGACAGTTCCACCTTGAAAGACTGGTAAGGAAAAGGCATCTGCTGAAAATCCGCCTATTGGTTCGACTTCCTGAGCCATCAGCGGAATGACTTCAGTTCGCTTTTCGGTACCACCCCCCTTTCGCCATGACCGATATATGAGCAGTCTGAGTCTTCGCAGCAAGCGCTCACCAACTGAACCTTTGTAAACGTTCAGGATATATTTCAGGATTCCGCCAATACTAATCGCGAGAAGGTATGAGAGACATAAAACTGCTAAATGCTCATATTGGCTGAGAGCGACACCGAAAAAATCGAAGTCTTCATGCGCTTTGGAAAGGGCACTATTGATAATCACCTTAGGGAGCTCAAGAGTAGCGTAAAGAACTGGCATCGACACTAAACCAATTAGAACCAATGCGATCTGATCCGCACGTGAGAAACTAATTATATATTTGAATACAGATTCAGGAAGTACGTGGCGTACTGTCAAGACATTCGTACAGTCTGCCTTGACTTCGCTATTTATCCGATTTCGGTAGCGACTAATGAAGCTCCAGATAACAGCTGCCAGAAGGGTGACTGGAGTCCATAAAAGTACCAAATCCAACGCCCAGTGAAGCCAGGCAGGCGGTTGGTCTCCTATCTGACCACCAATGAAGAATAATATCTGATGGTTGAAGGCATGAAAGGCTTCCATCCTTGGCTCCCGCCTTTCTGGTTTTTGACGCTTTGGTTGATACCGATCGACTATCGGAGCGATCGAATATTCTGAACTGTTTCAGTAACCCGTCAGATAATATCTTCACCGCAGATATGACGCCAACTGGTCGGCATTTTTGACATGCGCAAATTTGAAGGACCTGTCTCAAAACTTGTAGGTTTCATGTTCACGTGCACAGACTGCCTAGACGAGTGCTTGCTAGCCGGGCTCAAAACGCCTTCTCTTCTTATTCTGATCCCTTTTTCGTTTGAAGACGTGAGCTAGCCGTGTCGGACAAAAACCTGAATGTCGCCAGATCCACTGAAAGCGTAGGTCGCGTACGGCTCGACCTCTGTGCCTATCTCCATTCCGGGCGATCCGATTGGCATTCCGGGGACGGCGAGACCCGTCACCTCAGGCGCATATGACAACAGCAAACGGATGTCTTCGGCAGGAACATGGCCTTCGATCACATAGCCTCCGACTGTCGCCGTGTGACATGATCTCAGTTCTACAGGCACCGTAAGTTGGTCTTTCACTGCATCTAGGCCTGGCTGGTCCATTTCATTGATGACGGGCGAAAAACCCGACAGGCGTAGATGATCAACCCATTTTCCGCAGCAGCCACATGTCGGCGACTTCCAGATCATCATCTCAGTCGACTTAGCTGACGCCCCCCACGGCGTGAAAGCGGCAGCAGCAGCAAGCGCCAGGAACCGTCTTCGCTTAAGCGCGCGACCGGAATTATTAGCTATGTTCATTGGTCATCCTCCGTGATTTGTTTCTGGTGTGCGACGATGCGTTCAGGCCAAGTCGATTTAATGAATTCGAGAACGGACCAGATCTCGTCATCTGTCAGAAGTTCGGCGAAAGCGGGCATTCCGCTCACGACACTGTTGACGCCCATTTTCCTGAGCTTCTCCGCACCACCAATCTTGGTATATTCAAACAACATATCGTCTGCGTGATGCCAGGTGTGGCCAGTTGAATCATGGGGCGGTGCCGGGAATGTTCCGTCTGAATTTTGCTGTCG
The DNA here is from genome assembly GCA_964352385.1 of uncultured Candidatus Planktophila sp. Classification (GTDB taxonomy): domain Bacteria; phylum Pseudomonadota; class Alphaproteobacteria; order Rhodobacterales; family Rhodobacteraceae; genus Pikeienuella. The sequence goes on along the minus strand of CAYGRU010000010.1, from coordinate 39,826 downwards.
CCAGTCCAGCGCGCCTTCTAGGTTTTCGCCATGGCAAACGGCGCAGTTGTCCAGATAGAGAGTTCTGCCGTCACCCTGAGCAGCGGTTGCTATCAGCGTCAGAATAATGGTCAGGCTATTTTTCATGCACGTGCGCTTCGCTATCTATGCGGCCTCGACTGAAGAGCAGATAAAACGGAGCTTTGCCGTCACTTATTTCCAGACCTTTCAGCAACGCCTGTTGGTGGGAAGTGGAAAAATCCACTTCTTCATCTGACTTCAGGACTAAACTTTCAATCGGCTCTGACGCACTGTGGTGAGAATAGTAGATCATTTGTCCGCTGTCCGCAGCGACCGAACCAACGCCGATTAACACGATCTCGGCAGGGCTATCGTTGATCAGGCGGAACAGGAGACGATACACATCGTCGTCTTCTTGTACGAGCGATGCATTTTCAACCGTCACGTCACTAAGTGCTATAAACGTCGTGTCGGCGAGCGGAGAGTTAGTGATTGACAGAAATGCGGCGATGGCAAGGCTCATCATCATGCGCATTTTGAAGTACCTCCTATGAATATGAAACTGCCGCCCCCGATAAGGGGCGGCAAAGGCTCAGAACATCATCCGGGCACCGGCAACAAAGAAGAGGTCGTCTTTGTTACCACCGCCAGCTTGTGCCAAGCGTCCGCTTTCCCCCAATGCGATCTCGTAATGAACGCCGATATAGGGAGAGAAAGCCCGGTCAATCAGGTCGTAGCTCAGCCGCGCACCCACCTCGATGATCGGAGCGAAGTCGCCGAACCCCCGAGCTGCGTCATCGGTCAGGGGAATCTCCATCTCGATAGAGGGCGTAAAGATGATCCGCTGGGTTATCAGGCCCTCGTATTCAGCTTCCAACCTTATCGATGGGTCATCAGACAGGAAGAGATCAGCATCGACCTCAATCCATTGCTGGGCAAGGCCATGGATACCAATCACACCATCAACCCGATCTTTTCCCTCGGGCGTATCCAGCCGTATACCCGCGATGGCATCGAAGAATGGTGAGATTGGAACAGCGAGCCGGAACTGGTTTTCGAGGGCCTCGAATTCATCCTCGTCAAGATCGTATTCCGCCTCTGATCGCCAGACGAATTTCAACTCGTCCGTGCCGATGGTGGCATCGAAGTCCCACGAAAAGACTTCGCTGCCATCATTGACCCTGATCTCGGCCTGCTCCGCCTGAAAGCCATAGAAGATTGAAGAGGTGGGTTCCGCCGCCTCCGCCGTGGCCATGGTAAAGACCGGGGCGCAAGCCCCGATCAGCAAGTGTTTAAGCTTCATCAGATCAACCTTTCGCGGCAGGATCGAGGGAAGCGCGCTCTGGCCCACCTTCAACGATCACTTTGCGGAACATGCCGCTGTCGGCGTGATAGGACAGGTGACAATGGAACGCCCACTGGCCCGGCGCATCAACCTCTGTCTCCATGTAGACGACGGTGCCGGGGTTTACGCTGACCACATGCTTGATCGGGTCACGTTCCCCTGCCTCGTTGTCGATGATCGACCACATGCCGTGGAGATGCATTGGATGGGTCATCATCGTCTCATTGACGAACTTGAACCGCACACGCTCCCCATATTGTAGGACGATGGGATCGGCATCCTCATACTTCACGCCGTTCAGAGACCACGAATACCGCTCCATATTGCCAGTAAGGCGAAGTTCAATTTCCCGTGTTGCCTCTCGGTCCTGATAGAGTGGATTTTGGGCCTTTAGGTCAGCATAGGAGAGGAACTTGCCCCCCTCTGCCGCTGTGGGCTTGAGGCCACTGCCATTGGCATAGAACGGATCATCCGAAGGGCCACCCATGATGGTGCCGTCCGGCATCCGATGGGCACCCGGCGGCAGTTCTTCGTCACTGGCCATTGCCATGGTGCCATGGTCGCCTTCGTCTGCACCCATCTTCATCTCGCCGTGCATTCCTGCCATGGCGGGATCGAGCGACATGTCTGCCATCGTCAGGAGCGGCCCGTTCCGCATTGCAGGCATCTCGGGAAGATCAAGGCTCGTATCTGATACAAGACCGGCACGGGCCATCGCCGTGCGTCCCATGCTTTCCGCGATGATATTGAACGCGCCTGCATCCGTGGGCCGAATGATCACATCATAGGTTTCAGCAACCGCGATGCGGAATTCATCCACCTTTACGGGTGCCACATTATTCCCGTCCGCCTGCACCACAGTCATGTCGAGACCTGGAATCCGGATGTCGAAATAGGTCATGGCAGAGGAGTTAATGAAGCGAAGCCTGATCCGCTCCTTCGGTGAAAATTCGGCAAGGAAAGGTGTTGCTGCGGACCGTCCATTGATCAGGGGTGCATAGCCTTGAACATCCTCGATATCCGTCGGCATCATCCGCATCTCGCCCCAGTCTGCACGATCTTCGAGCGCAGCCGTCAGGCCGTCTTCTTTGGTGTCATCGAACAGGTCGAGCAAGGTCCGCTGCTTGCGATTATAGTAGTCCGGCATCAGCTTCAGATTACGCATGATGCGATCACCTGAATGGGGATGCGTGTCAGCAAGCTGGATCACATATTCCCGATCATAACGATAGGGTTCGCGGTCTTTTGCATCAATGACGAGCGCACCGTAGGCACCATCCGGCTCCTGAAACCCGGTATGCGAATGAAACCAGTAAGTGCCGTTCTGGACAATGGGAAAGCGATACGTGAACGTCTCGCCCGGCTCGATACCCGGATACGAGATACCCGGCACGCCGTCCTGATCAAACGGAAGGATCAGACCGTGCCAGTGGATCGAGGTGGATTCACTGAGGTTATTGGTGACATTGATCACCACGTCCTCGCCTTCTTTGAACCTAAGGGTCGGCGGCAGGGGTGAGCCATTGTAGCCAACGCCTGATCGGGTGAATTCCCCGGTGTCGATTGTGACCCGGTCAACGGTAATATTATATTCTTCAGCGGAGGCGGCGCTTCCCAGCGCCAGTCCGGTGGCAAGGCTGATCATCACAGCCCGCAAATGAAATCCTGACATCATATCGTCAGTTCCTTCTATCTGGGATGGGATGGGGGCGGACATACCGCCCCCATGTTTCAATGAAGATCAGTGAGTACCTTTGATGGTTGTCTCGACAACCATGCCGCCCTCGTAGTGTCCCGGCACATTGCACGCGAACTCGATGTCGCCGCTTTCAGGGAAGGTCCAGATGATTTCCGTCGTTTCCCCGGATTCGAGCAGCGCGGAATTTGGCTCGTCGTGCTCGCCATGGCCCATGGTTTTCTGCATCGACTTCGCGACATCATGGTTGATCTTGTCGGCTTCGAGAACGCCGTGCTCCACCATCATCTGCATCATCGGCGCATGTTCTTCATGTGATTCCGCTGTGCCGATATTGAATTCGTGAACAAGCTCACCGGCGTTCTTGATGATAAATCGGATCGTTTCGCCGGGTGAGACGCTGATCTCTTCCGGGTCATAGAAGTTGTCTTCCATCGTAACCTCGATAGTGCGGGTCACGTCAGAAGCTTTGCCCGGCGTGCCATAGCTTGCCGGTTCATCTCCATGGCCGGAACCATGTGTTCCTGCAGCATGAGCCGGTGCGGAAAGGGCAAGGATTGCGGCAGCAGCCGCTGAAAAGACGAATTTCGTCATGGTAGTCTCCGATATCTGAAAAGCAGTTCTGGGCCGCGCCGACATCATGTCGGGCGGTCAATCATGAAATGCAGTTCAGACCTTCGGAGGGGGTAGCTCGAATGCTGTGGCTTTGCCGATCAGCCGCTGCTCGCCGGTCCAGAGATCGGACGGTGACATGACTTCGGATGCAGAAAAGGAGAAGTGGGAAAGGATGAGAGCGCAGGCGATTGCGCAATGTCCCAGAGAACAGCCTGAAACATGGGCGCCGTGCTCAGCTTTCATCGCACCGCCCGTATCCATCTCCATCATCTTACGATGATCATGACCGGACATCTGCTGGTGCGCGGTCTGCGAATTATCGGTAACAGCCATCTTCGTCCCCGCATGAGCGGAGACGCTGGAAATCGCCAGAAAGACGATCAGAAGAAGACCTGTTACGCGGTTCATACTGAGAATATAGGGCTTCCAGTGGGGGGAAGGTCAAGCCCTGATTCAGATTCATCCCACATCAGTGCGGTTTCGCCCAGTGTTTCAGAGGCGATAAAAATACTAATGTAACACGCTTCCTACCGCGAGGCTTTTTGCAGAAGCCCTATCAACTCTTCAAACTTCGCCCTTTGCTCTTCCCGATCACCACTCTGGATAGCTGTCTCGACACAATGTTCCGCATGGTTCTCCAAAATGAGTTTTTCAACGCCCAGAATTGCAGATCGGATTGCAGCAGTCTGGGCAAGAATATCCATGCAATATCGGTCAGCTTCAACCATGCTGGCGACACCACGAACCTGATGACCTGAGCCCCGCATCCTCCTCCAGTTTGAGGTAGAGTCCGCTCCAACGAGGAGACGGATGATGAAGCGATCGAGATTCAGCGAGGAGCAGATCATCGCGATGCTGAAGGAGCAGGAGGCCGGGATGCCCACGGCTGATGTCTGCCGGAAGCACGGGGTCAGCTCAGCGACGTTCTACAAATACAAGGCGAAGTATGGCGGGCTTGAGGTGTCCGACGCCCGGCGGCTGAGGGCGCTGGAGGAGGAGAACGGCAAGCTCAAGAAGCTGTTGGCCGAGGCGATGCTCGACAACGCCATCCTGAAGGATGTCGCGGCAAAAAAATGGTAGCGCCCGGTGTGAAGCGGGAGGCGGTGGCGCATGTCGTGGAGATCCACGGAGTGAGCCAGCGCCGGGCGTGCCAGGCCTTGGCTGTGGATCGGTCGAGCGTGCGCTATCGCAGCGTGCGCCCGGACGACACCGAGGCTCGGGCAGCGATGAAGGCCGTTGCGACCGAGCGGCGCCGTTTCGGCTACAGGCGTATCCACATCATGCTCGAACGACAGGGGATCGTGATGAACCTCAAGAAGCTCAGGCGGCTCTACCGCGAGGAGAAGCTCCAGGTGCGCCGCAGGGGCGGCCGGAAGCGCGCCCTTGGCACGCGCCGACCGATGCTGCTACCGGACGCGCCCAACATCCGCTGGAGCCTGGACTTCGTCAGCGACGCGCTCACCGACGGGCGCCGGTTCCGGGTTCTGGCCGTGGTCGACGACTACAGCCGCGAATGCCTGGCGCTGGTGGCGGACACGTCATTGTCCGGCCACCGCGTCGCCCGGGAACTCGACGCCGTGATCGCCCGGCGGGGGCGCCCGGCGATGGTGGTCAGCGACAATGGCACGGAGCTGACCTCGATGGCGATCCTGTCGTGGTGCCAGCGCACCGGTGTCGAATGGCACTACATCGCGCCGGGCAAGCCGATGCAGAACGGCTTCGTCGAGAGCTTCAACGGGCGCTTCCGGGATGAGCTGTTGAACGAGACCCTGTTTTCGACCCTCGGTGACGCCCGGCAGAAGATCAGGGCCTGGCAAGACGATTACAACAACCACCGCCCGCACTCCGGCCTCGGGAACATGACCCCGGCCGAGTTCATGGCAAGGAAGGGGCTGGAAATGCGCGCCGCGTAGCCCCAGAAATCAACCCGCGGATTCTCCCAAAGGCCGGAGGAGAGTCGGGGCTCAGGTCAATGGTCGCACTCGCAATTCAGAAATTGCAGGATGTCGAGGGTTTTGTGAATGGATTTCTCGGCTACGATCTTTTGGCGCGAAAATATGTCCCCTATGGGGCTTCAATACGCTTGCGGGCCTTTCGCGTTCGACTGAGGTCGTTTGCTGCGTAGTTTGGACCCCAGATCCAATATGGTCCCGTTCATGGCTAGGTCGGCCAGTTTGCGAAGATAGCCCGCAGGATTATGGATGTCGGCGGATGCCATAACGAAACATAGTGCGGCGCAGGCGCCAATCGGTCCGAGCTCCTCAACGACATGGTGCCAGGCCCCTTCGGAAAGCCCGATATGTACGCGCGTACGGTCACATGCGGTCGTGACGGCATCCCAGTCAGGGTCTTCGGCCTTGTCGAATGGCAGGAACGCATGAATCTCCTCGGAAAGAGATGTCAGCGTTTGCGGGTAGATCTTGTACTTTTCGAGATCTGTAACAATGAGGCGCTTCATCACGAGCCTGCGCTCCTTCGGAGACCGATCGCCCCGTTCAAGGACTGTTTCGTCTAAGCGGTTCAGCCGGTTCGTTCGGTCTTGAGTTGTGGCTCGTGGGGGCTGATAGGAACAAGGATCCGATTTATCGGTTATTTTTTTGTTTATTGTTATGGGAGGAACGTCCGATTCCACGTACCCGGAATCTTCAGTAGTTTTTGTTTCTTTGTTTACTGTTGCATTGTCATTCGAAAACCTGAGGAGAGCCGCTTCTGCCTGATCCAGGTCGCGTTGCAGGCTGTCCCGTATGGTCTGAAGAGATGCAATATCATGCTCGGTGGCGGCCATGGAAGAGACATGCATATGTTGGTCCAAAGCAGCAAGAAGTGCCATGCCGGGCATACCGATCGACAATGAGTATTCAGTGACGCGACCCATCCGGGTGGAGATGGCTGTGATAGCGGACCTCAAAGTTTTTTTGGTTCGATAGTCAGCGTCGAGTCTGTCCTTTAGCTCGGCAATCGTCTGTAATTGAGCAATGAGCGGTGCCAGAGAGATACCATAATATCTGCGCGCTCCTGATACAGGATCGTAGTCAACGCCACGCCGGCCGCCTGGACGGTCCACATAGCATATAAGCGGGTAGGGACTGCGGGTCAGTTGCCCGAGAAGGACGCGGATTGAACGATCTTGGCGATACCCGAGCGCGTCGGCGAGTCGTGCGTTCGTAGCGAACACGATGGGGACGCTTTCGCGCTCCCATGTGCCGCATAGATCAACCAGCAGGAGTGCGAGGTTCGCGGCCGGTCGGCTTAGATAGCCTGCTCTGAGCAGGGTGGTTATGCCCGCGCGCCATTCGATCCGCGTGCTGCTGGACGGCGTAGTATCGTCGGCGTTGGCGGCGAGAGTTTCTGCCGCAATGAGGCCTGCTGTGATTGGTCGGAGGCCACGCGAATAGGTGCGGTGTGATCCGTTTGTCGTTTTGCCTGTCATCGTCTGCTCCTGCATTGGGGAGCGGGTAGCATTCGGCAATATTTTTTACGTCGCTCGAAAGCGCTTTTTCTCTTGCCAGATTTTGTGGGAGCGGGTAAAAACAGAACTGCTACGTTTGCTTCTACTGAGCTCCCTCGGTTGCCACCCGGCTTCCGGGGGTTCCTCGTTTAAGGGGTGTCTAGGTTTCTCCTCGCTTCGGACCATCGCGTGAGCGGTATATGCTGAGCACGCGATGGTAAGCTAGCAGATTCAGAAAAATGATGTAATACAGTATGTTGGTTGGTTCGCAGGCACTTGGCCCGCTGGCTTTTCCTTTGTCTGCGCATGTCGTTACGGCTGCTTCCAGAGTCCGCGGCGCAACTATCTTTCCAGAACGCTGAGCAATCTTTTCTGAGCGGCGCGGCCTGGGCAATTCGGGGTCCACAACCAAAATGAGATTAAGGATACGTCGTAAGTTTATGACAAAACAGTGAACTTTCGTTATCGCGCTCAAGGTCGCGGCGTTAGGACGCGATTCTGCCCGTTGGGCAGCAAAGGAATCGGGCATGAGCTTCCATATTGAAGGTCGCCGTTTGGCGCTTGGAGCGTCCGTGGGACCGTCGCAAGTGCCACCGCTAAGATCGAGTTTTGGGGCCTTTAAGACCGAACGCAGAAGGTTTCCCCCTCGATTGTGCATGGCTTGTCTCCGTTACGATAGCTGTGTGTAGCGCTAGAAAGGTGTGTAGTCCAGTTTTTTGACCCTGTTTTGATAGAACGGATATATTTCTGACGATAAAATCTGGCCTTTTGATTGACAAACGGATGACTTTTGTCTGTTCTACGCTCTCACTTAACCAGAGGGAGTACACCCATGAATACGAAGGCCCTTCTACGGACCGCCGCTGTCGTTGCGGTTACGGCTGGAGCGTCAACGGCAATGGCCGCAACCGGCACCTCGGATGCGGCAACGTCTATGGACGGTATCTCGACCGCTTTCAGTGATTTTCTGAGCGGCTCGGGCGGTGCTTTGTTCGCAGTGATCGCAGTGATCATCGGGATCGCAACGGTCATGCTGCGACCGAGCATCCAGGCATTCGGCGCAATGCTCGTGACCGGCGGTCTGATCGGCTACGGTGCCGATGCGATCAAGGGGTTCGGGTCAGTTACCGCATCGATCCCGGCGCATCTGCCCGTGCTGGCGGATGTCGCCATGGCGCTGCCGCAGAGCTTCTGATGGCACGGTCCGGCTCCGTAATCGACATACCGACCCGGCTGGAAGAGCCGGGTCGGTTCCTCATGCTGGAACATGATGAGTTCATGGTGCTCGTGCTGCCCGTGTTCTTCGGGTTCCTTACCCAACATCTCATTCCAGGAATTCTCGTTGGCGGCGCGTCCTATTTCTTCTGGTCCCGTATCAAGGGAGATCAGGGGTTTTATGCCCTCTGGTCGCTCCTCTACTGGTGGCTGCCGCACTCGGTTTCGGGCTTGAAGTCACTGCCCGACAGCGCCGTTGTCCGGTGGAGCGCCTGATGGACGAGATGGTTGCTCTCCGCGAGTTGAAAGGCGCGCGCAATCTGCGCAATGGGCTGGCGGTGGCCAGCGTCTTGTTGCTCATGATTGTCGCCTATCAGGCATCAGCGCTGCGCGATCAAAAGAGCGTTGTCGTGCTCGTCCCAACGCAATTTCCCGAAGGGACTGTGGCGCATGGTGGGCAGATCAGCCCCGCCTATCTCGAGGGACTGGCGCGTGATGCGGTCTATTCGCTGCTGAATGTAACGCCCGAGACGACGACCTATGCGCGCGATAATCTGGCGCGGCTTGCCGCACCTCATGCGCGCGTCGAGATCCTCGAACTTTGGGATGATGTGATGGAGGAAGTGCGGCGGCGCAAGATTGCGACCGCCTTCTATCCCCGCGCCCTGAATACGTCGGCAGGGTCCCTGTCGGTTATCATTGATGGCGAACTTTCGACCTATCTCGGCACATCGCTCGTTCAGCGGGAGATGAAGCGATACGAGGTCCTGTTCGCATCGGTGAACAGCACAGTGCGCATCGCCAAAATCTCCGAACTGGAGATGCCATCATGAGGGCGAATAGATTCAGGACGTGGGTAGCCGTGAGAGTGAAGCGCGGCGTCCGCCGGTTTCGTGAAGGCAAGACTGCCCTTGATCTTGTGATTGAAGGAGTGTGTGTCGCTGGAGCCCTTGCGTTGGTCGCAATGTCAGCAGGTATGGCGCTTGCGGATCAGGAGACCAGGGTGAAGCCTGACGGCGTTGTGACGGGGTTCGTCTCAACAACCGAACAGACCCGGGTCCATATCGTCGGTGATCGTATCCGGCGGATGCTGGCACCGCCGCAGGGTTTCGAGGCGATCAACGACGCTCAGACAGGGGACGTGTTCCTCAACCCGCTGCCCGTTGAACATGGCGCCCAGATCGCAGCAACGTTCGTGATTACCGAGAAGGGTCACACCGTCCAGCTTCGTCTGAAGCCAATGAGCAAACCCGCAGAGCAAGTGATGATCACGATCGATGACGGTGTGCAGCCCGTGCCGGTGGCGAGCCGGACGGTTCGCAACGCCCCTCATGTCGACGAGTTGGTGACCTTCATTGGCTACGTCATCCGCGGCGAACAACCCGCAGGGGTCGAAGTCACTTCGGGGCTTCGCAATCCTTTCAATGCAGGTCGCAAGGTCGAGGCGGAGTGGACCGGCAGCCGGTTCGTCGCCGAGGTGCTTCGGGTCGTTGCTGAAGAGGGGCCGGTTGCATTGTCCGAGAACCAGTTTCTCGAAACCGGCGTGGCCGCCATCTGGATCAGCGATCGTCATCTTGCGCAGGGCGAAGTCGCGCGGGTCATCGTCGTGAAGCTGAGGGGGTAGGGGGATGTCAGATCGCTCCGCATCGCAGCGCAATCTCGTCACCGCAACGATTGTCATGGTCGCGCTGGCGTGCGGCGCCGTGTTCATGCTTCTGCGCGAGGACGGCGGCGCACAGGCGCCTGCGCAAGCGGCGCTCGAAGTGCAAAAGGCTGTGCTGGAGGGTGTGCGGCAGAGCGCGCAGCCGGAAGCTCTCTGGGTGCAGCGCTCCGAGGACCGGATGCGCGAGATGCAACAGCAGATAACCGCATTGCGCGATACCAATGAAGCCCTGAAGGCACAGGTCGCAGCGAATGTGAAAGACGAGGCGCGGATTGCCGAGGAAGTCGGCAAAAGCGTCAACGATGTCGTGGTGAAGCTGGCCGAACAGGTGCAGGCGTCTGACGCGCGCGCTGAGAGGGCCGAGGCCGAGGCGCTCCGGCTGGCCTCGATGGTCGAAGGTTTGCGCGGCGACATTGCGGATGCAGGAGAGCGCGGAGACGCCGCGCCTGACAACGCAGCTTCGGAGCGGGCGCGTCCGGCAAGTTTCTCGGAAGGGCAGGGGCGCGACGAGTTCGTGACAGCCAATGAGCGGGCGCGTCGTGCAGCAACCGACGGCGGTCCGTCAGGGAGTACAGCGCCTGTCGGCGCACCTTTCACAGCCCGTCCGGCATCGGTCGAATTCTCTCTCGATGGGAATGAGGACAGGCGCCGCAAGCTGTCGGAATATCTCCCGGCGGGGTCTTATGCGCCCGCGATCGTCCTCTCGGGCGTCGATGCGTCCGTCGGTGTGCAGAATGCGTCCGATCCGCGCCCCGTTCTGCTGCGCGTGACCGGCCCGGCGATCACGGCAGCGCCGGGTGAAGGCGATGGCCAGATTGTCGATATCACGGGATGCACGATCACGGCGGAAGCCGTCGGCGATCTGTCTTCTGAGCGCGTCTTTACCCGTCTGATCGCCATGACCTGCTCGCCTGAGCCCGGGGTCATCTCGGAAATGCAGATCGCAGGCTTTGTCGCGGGGCAGGGCAAGGCGGGCGTCCGGGGTCGTGTCGTGAGCCGCGAGGGTGATGCGGTCGAGAATGCGGCCATCGCAGGGGCGCTCAGCGGTCTTGCCGGGGTTGTCAGCGATATTGGCGGCACCGCGACCGGCGATGTGACCAGCGACGACCAGTTGCAGGGCCTCGGCACGATCGTAGGCCGGGGGCTGATCGATGCAGGCGGGCAGGGGGCGGGCGCCGCCTTCGACAGGCTGTCGCAATATTACATCGACCGGGCCGAGCAATATCAGCCGGTTGTCTCGCTCTATGGGGGGACCCCGGTCGAGGTCGTGTTCTTGAAGGGAGTGAAGATCGATGGGTAACGCGCGCGGTGTTTTCATGGTGGTCGCGAGCGCCGCGATATGCGCGGGCTGTGCGGCATCGACTGTCGATAACGATTTCCTGTGCGATGCGCCAATTGGAACGCCCTGCGCGTCCATCGCCGAGTCGGATGGGAGAGAATACGCTGCCGCTGGAGCCGGAGGCAGCGTAGCGGGGGGCGGGCAGCATGAGCGTTCGTCCCCCGCCCTTGGGCGGGAAGGGGTATCCCGGAACGCCAATCTGCGCCGTGCCGCGACGCCGATCCCCTTCGAAGACCCGCCACATGTGGCAGGTGTTCCGCAAGCGGTGATTGCGGGCGGAGAGCTCTATGGATCTGAAGCTGTCAATCCCGTCCTGTTCCGGGAGCCGGAGCGGGTGACCAGCGTCTGGATTGCGCCCTTCGTCGGCGAGAATGGGTATCTCTATCAGCCGGGTTTCGTGCATTTCGTGGTGGAACAAGGCCGTTGGTTCGGGCCGGGCGGCGTTGCGGGCGGCATAAAGGCACCGAATTCCTGATGGGCGCGCTCGATCACTTCCTCTCGAAATTCTTCGGGGACAGCGGCGTCGATATCCCCTCGACCAGAGAGCCGATCGTCCGGCAACTCTCGGATGTGTTGCCCTGGCGGCTTTACGATGCCCGGCGCGGCGTGATCATCCTCGACGATGGCTATGGCATCGCGATCGAAGTGTTGCCGGTGTCGGGTGCCGTGGATGCGGGGCGGCGTCTGCATTCCCTGATCAACCAGAATACCCCTACAGGCGCGACCATACAGATCCTGAACTGGGCGTCTCCGTCCATTTCGAGCGACCTCTCCGAGTGGTGGGTGCGGCGGATGGAGAGGGGCGGGGTCGCCGCGCGAATGGCGCGCGAGCGGGTAAAATTCATCGAAGAGGGACGCTATTCGTCGGTCGTTCGGCCCATCGTCCTCCCTCACAGACGGCGCCTGGTCGTCACTTGTCGTCTCGAAGGCGCTCCGGAGCCAAAGGGTGTCGAGGCCCTGCACAAGTTTCGGAAGGCTGTGGAGGGCGCGTTTCGCGATCTTGGCGGCGCGCAGGAGATGACGGGGCAGGCGTTCATTGATTTCGCGTCAGAGCTTTTGCATGTGCGCGGTGCGGATCGCGAGCGGGCAGGGGTCTATAACGCCTTCGAGCCGATGAATACGCAATTCGCAGGCGGCGGGCTCTCTATATCCGATGAGGGGATCGGTCTTGCCGGATACCCACCGATGTCGGTGGCCTGCGCTGCCGTACAGCGCCTGCCGTCGCAATTCGATTTCGGGCAGGGGGCGGCGCTGAATGGTGTCCCGGACAACCCGGAGCTTCGCCCACTCGGCCCGGTTCTGACGACAATGACCATCAGACCGCGCGCCAGCGAAAAGGCGAAGACGGCGGCGATGAAGAAGGTCGGAATGCTCGACCATGCAATCTCGTCCGGGATGGCGCGCTTTCAGCGCGGGGCGGGTGAGCAAAAGGCCGAATGGGACCGGGTCGCCGAAGCGACCGCCCAGGGCGAGAGGCTTGTGGATTTTACGCTGACGGTTTGCGCCTACGCGGCGCAGGATGAGGGGACGGGCGCGGAGGCGGCCGAAGAGATGCGCAAGATCTGGCGCGCGCAGAATTTCGAGTTGGGCAACGAGACCTATGTCCATTTCCCGCTCTTCCTGACGGCCCTGCCGCTCTGCGCTTCGAAAGCCGCCTGCGCCGATCTCAAGCGGATGCAGCGGATGCGCGTGAGCCTCGCGGAGACAGCGGCGTTCATCGCGCCTGTGCATGGCGAATGGGCGGGGCATCATAGCCCCTCCGGCGTTCTCCTGTTCGGTCGCAATGGTCAGATGATGACCTGGGATCCGTTCAAGAGTGCGACCAATTACAATGTTGCCGTGTCGGGGCGTTCCGGTTCGGGCAAGTCTGTACTCATGCAGGAGATCGCGTCCAGTCTCGTCGGGGCAGGCGGACGCTGCATTGTTGTCGATGACGGCCGATCCTTCGAGAACACCGCGCGGGCACTCGATGGTGAGTTCATCACATTCGAGGACGAAGCGGCAGCGTCGATCAATCCTTTCTCCCTGATGAGCGCGAGCGCGATGGAGGCCGCTCTGAATGATGAGGCCGGCGAAGGCTCGGAGGAGACGGATTATCGCGCCATCGCGCTTGGCGCGGCAACGTCGATCGCCGTGACGATCGCAACAGGCGGGTCAGGCAATATCGATCGGTTCGAGCGCGAGATGATCGGACAAGCGGTCGAATCCGCATGGGAAGCCAAGCAGTCGCGTGCCACCTTCACGGATGTGCGCGATTATCTGGCACGGCTCGGTGAGAGGGATCCCCGTGCGCGCGATCTGGCATCGATGTTCCGGCGGTTCTCGAAAGGCGGCGAATTTGCCCGGTGGTTCGAGGGACAGAGCGATCTGCGGATCGACAACGAGTTCACCGTGTTCGAGCTTGGCGACATCAAGTCCAATCCGCTGATGAAAGCGATCGTCTTGCAGACGATCATGTTCCTCGGCGAGCAACTCATGTTCAACACGCCGCGATCCGTGAAGGTTGGCCTCATCATCGACGAGGCCTGGGACCTGCTCGATGGGGCCGAGATGGGCCGCTTTATCGGCGGCATTGCACGCCGGGCGCGCAAGCACATGGGCATGCTGGTAACGGGAACGCAGTCGCTGAACGATTTCTATGCAAACCCCGCAGCGCAGGCGACGGTCGAGAACTCGGACTGGACCATCGTCCTCAGCCAGAAGGCGGAGGCGATCGAGGGCTTGCGCACGGATAACCGTTTGCAGGTCAGCGAATGGGTCCGCCTCCAGCTTGGATCGCTGCGCAAACATGACGGGGCGTTTTCCGAACTGGCAATCCGCAATTCGGATGGGGGATGGGCTTTTGTGCGGCTGGTCTTGGACCCCTATTCCATCGGCGTCTACTCTTCGAAAGGTGAGACCGTCGAGCGGCTGCGGGCGCTTGAAGGGCAGGGGGTGCCGCTCGAAGACGCCATCGCGAGGATGGTCGAGGAGGGCGCATCGTGAGCAGCGCACCAGAACCATCGAGGCAGAAGGGCGTCTCCTTCGTTGAAGCGGGCATGATGTGCCTGATCGCGGCGATCTTCTCCTTTGGCGCCGCAACGGCTCTGGCGATCCATCTGGATCACCGGCAGGAGAGCCGCATCGAGGCTGCCATGCCCCGCGTTGCGACCATCGACATTCAAAGACTGCTGGCAGGGCATATTGCGGATCAGACCGCGAAGGGCCTCGAAGGGGACGCCCTTCGGGATGCCACGATGGCGTGGACCCGGTCCTTCAACGAGATCACCTGGCGTCTCTATACCGAGGCCGGATTTGTCGTGCTCGATGCGAAGAGCGTCGCGGCGGGTGGGGAGGATCTGACCGATGTGGTCGCCGAAGCGCTTCGCTGATGTGCCGCTCTGGCGAAAAGCCGTCGCCGGGGCAGGGGCCCTCGTCCTCTGCCTCGTGCTCTACTTGTATTCGTTCGGAATGCTGGCCGGCAACCTCACGCGATCGATGGAAGCCAATGTCTATCTGTTGCTCGATCCGTTCCCGCGCTGGCGGGGTCTCGTGATCGGCTTCGATGCCCCGGCCGGGTTCAATCCGGAGCTGCCCTTCGTCAAACGGATCGTCGGCGTGCCCGGTGACATGATCGGCCATGACGGGCGGATGGTGTTGCTGAATGGTGCGCCCGTTGCGTTCGCGCGGGAGCACACCGAGGGCGGCGATGTGCTCGACATGATCGCGCCGGGTGTCATCCCAGAGGGGTTTTACTTTGTGCTGGGCGATGCTCCCGAGAGTTTCGACAGCCGCTTCGCCTGGGTCGGGTTGATCCCCGAAGCGCGGGTGCGGGGAACAGGATTTGCACTGCCATTCGCGCCCTCTGCGCGGGCGGCTGATTTTGAGGGAGAGGAGTAGATGATGCGCTATTCAGGCAAGGCAGCTGCGGTAGTGGCAGCATGGTGTATGGCAACGGTTCCGGCCCTGGCGGAGCGGGGCGAAGACGATGCCGGGTCGTCGACGTCGGTGATCGAGCGGGCCCCCCGCGCGGAGCGCGATCCCAACGGCTCCGGCTCGAACAGCTTTTTCCTGCTCGATGACGTTGCCCCGGAGATCGACCGTGAGGCTGTCTTCGCCAGATGGGCGCGCAAGGAACTCGCGGACCCCGACAGTGTGAAATCTCTCCGCCTCGGCCCGCTCTTCAAAGCCTACTCAAACCTTCTGCCGCCCGTGACGGACTGGATGATGTGCGGCGAGTTCAACGCGAGGGGCCCCGGGGGCGGCTATGAAGGGCTCACGCAGTTTCTGGGTGTTGTCAGGGATTACGAAGGAAACGGGGTCTGGGAGATCGGTCGCTTCGATCAGCGAAGCCGCCCGACATGGCGGGAGCATTGCATCCCGTTCATGAAGGAAGGCCAGCGCTGATGCGCGCCTCGACGGTTATGGGCCTCGCGATTCTGGCAACAGCGATGCAGGGGGTAGCAATGCAGGGGGCGGGGCAGGGCGCACATGCCGCCGATCTCGGCGTTGTCGGCGCACTGTTCGAAGTCACCGAGCCGAACCTTCTGGTCGCGCTCTACAAGCGCTTCGATCAGCTTGAAGCCGAAGGGGCGGTCGAGGCGCTGCGCGAGGACATGACCGACAGGACGAAGAGCTATGTGCTCGAGCCGCGCCCGGTGCTTGGCATCACGAAGGTGACCGAAGCCTCCGTGCGGTATTTTGACCCGTCGATCACGGTCGATGCGGATATTGCCGATCATCGGGGTGTTGTCTTCGCGCGGCGCGGGACGGTGATCAATCCGCTCGATCACGTGACGGCCCCGGTTCCGACCATGCTGATGATCGATGGCGCGGATGACGCGCAGGTCCAGTGGGCAATGGGGCAGGGGGATGAGATCGACAGTCGGATCATCCTCATTTCCGGACGCCCGATCGATCTGACGAAGAAGCACCGGCGCCGCTTCTACTTCGATCAGGACGGGATCATCTCGAACCGGTTCGGGGTGATGGCGGCGCCCACGATGATCGAGCGGGACGGGCGGCAGTTCCGGATCACGGAGGTCGCGCTGCCATGAAACGCGTCATCATCATGTGCCTTGCGGTTCTGTTCATCGGCATGAGTGCGAGCGATGCCGCCGCCAAGTGCCGGGCACGGTTCCTGAACCCGATCACCGAGGTCTGTTGGGACTGCATTTTCCCGATCTCGATCGGTGGCCTGAAATTCTTCAACGACCGGCCCGATACAAATAATCCCGGCTTTCCGATCTGCTTTTGCGCCAATCCGTTCCCGCGCCTCGGCATTGCGATCGGGCTCTGGGAGCCAGCGCGGCTCGTGGATGTGGAAACGGAACCCGGTTGTTTCGTCAATCTGGGGTTCCAGATGGATCTCGGCCTGTTCGATATCGGTGAAGGCGCGCGCCGGCACGGCCGGGGGTCCGACACGAGCTCCACATGGCACGCGCATTACTACTATTATCCGCTGCTCTCCTGGATTGGCACGCTGGTCGACGGGCTCTGCCTGACGGACACTACCTTCGACATCGCCTACGTCTCGGAACTCGATCCGCTCTGGAACAACCCGGAACTCAGCACGATCCTCAATCCAGAGGCCTTGCTCTTTGCCAACCGCATCGCGCAAGCGGCCTGTGCCGCCGATTGCGTGAAAGCGTCATCAACGGGCCAGAGCTTCGATGAGCTCTTCTGGTGCGATGGCTGTCAGGGTCCGATGTATCCGATTCAGGGTGATGTGTCGGCGCAGACCGGGGGTATTCAGGCGTCGTTGAATGTGGCGACGAAAACCACGTTCCGGATGCACCGGTTTCTGCTTGCGCGCGGCACAGCAGGCTCGAAAGCGCTCTGCCATACCTATCCGCAGCCGATCATGCGCAAGCAGCAATACCGCACGCAGCTGACCCGACCGAACGCCAAGACCGGCGGCTATTACGGCTGCCCCGGCATTGGCGAGAGCACAGCGTTCTACGACAGCGGGCGGGAATATCCGGTGATGGGTGAAAGCTTCGGCTGGCTGATCTGGAGGAAGAGAAATTGTTGCGCATTTTGAACATCGCAAAACCCGGATGGCTACTCAGCGGCGTCGTCGATCAGCCGCTCGGTGATCGCGTCCTCGACCATTTCAAGGCGGGTCGCATTCATGGTGATTTCTTCCTCCGCCTGTTCGATCACAAGAGCAAGCTCCTCAAGTCGTCGAAGAAGCTGCGCTCGTTCAGCTTCAAGCTGATCCATCGTGACGCCCATTTGACAGTCTCCCGTCTATCGAAGTGCGGATCATTGCTGGCTTTTGGTCGCAACGGAAGGACTTTTCTAGCATCGTGTCTTGGGTTAATATGGGTCAGTATTCCTTACCTATTTAACATAAGAAACATTCTGCGCTCAACAGATGTAAGCGCAAATATGCCCCCCTGCTGCGGTGCGCGGAGGTGTGTCTGATGGCTGATATCAATGTCATATCAATATCATCAGAGGGCCGCCCTTCAGCGGTGCGGCGGGCGGTCGTTGCCGTCCTCTGGTTCGCTGGAATGTTTGTCGTCGCTGTAGCGGCGCTATCGTTTCAGAGCCGCTGTTTCGCAGACGCGGCCCAAGGCCACGATGCCGACCGGCAGAGCGTGGATCGCTTCGCACCGGGTGCCAAGGGCGGGATCGAAGACCTGTCCGTCGAAGCGATACTTGAGCGCGCGCGGCGGCTTGGTGCGGAGATGAACACCGACAATCTCGCAGCACCTGATCTGTCATGGGATGCCCATGGCGACGCGGAGGCCAATGTCGAGCGCAGCCCCGAAGCGCGCGCCGCTCTCGAGGAGCTTCTTGGTCTCGAGCCGGGATCGGCCGGGCTTCCGGCATCGGCGCGCAAGACCGGATCGAACGTGATCGTGTTTGTCTCGTTTTCGATGCCGGATGCGGCGCTCCGCCAATTGTCTCTCGACGCGACGAAGGCGGGCGCGACGCTGGTGATGCAGGGCTTCGTGAACAATTCCGCGACCGACACGGCGGTGGCAATCAATCGCGTGTTCGGGGCTGAGACCGAGGTCGGCTTCGCGGTCGATCCCA
This sequence comes from uncultured Candidatus Planktophila sp., assembly GCA_964352385.1. Taxonomy (GTDB): domain Bacteria; phylum Pseudomonadota; class Alphaproteobacteria; order Rhodobacterales; family Rhodobacteraceae; genus Pikeienuella. The sequence continues at coordinate 21,479 of CAYGRU010000010.1, read as the reverse complement.
CGGCCTTCAATCGCTTTGGCGTGGCAGCAGTGCCGACGGTGATTTCGCTGCAAGAACCGTTGACTGCCTGCAAGACCCGTCATTGCGCCGACGATCCGATCCCACCCCATGATCGCATCGCCGGCAATGCGACGCTGGCCTATATGCTCGAGGCGCTGCGCGATCGCGGCGAGGTGGCGACAATGGTGGCCGATGAGGCACTGTTCAAGCTGAGGCTCGCGCCATGAGGGGGCGTCTGCACATCGTGCCGATCATGGCTCTGCCGCGCGGCATGGAGGCGTCCGAGGTGTCCTTTTCGATGAACGCGGGTCCGTCCACCCAACCGCTCTGCATTCAGGAGCCCGTTCTGCGTGCTTTCGGCGAGACGGATATGATTGTCGTGGCCGGGACCGCCAGGCGCCGCAACGGTTGGGTTGTCCCCGTGCACGCCGGGATGGCGATCCGAAATGAAGGCGTGGTCTTCGAATGGCGCTGCGGCGATCTGACGGCGATGCATGTCATCCGCTTCGATCTCTGCGACATCGGCCGGGCGGATGAGCCGTTCTGGACGATGGATTCGAGCTACTGGTCGCTCGGCGGTTATGCGGAGACCCGGCGGCTGGCCGGGCCCGATCGCCGCCGCATCATGGCGGTGTCCGCCTTCGGCGAGACCGAGATCCCGCAGGAGCATCAGCGCGCCATCGCTTTACGTCGACAGCACGGTGCGTTCATCATTGAAGAGCGGCTGGCGCTCCATGCAATCGAATTCGAGACCGCCGCATCCTGCGCCCGCAAATGGGGGCATTCTGAGCGGCATCTCGAAAGCGAGGCATCATGGCGGGCGCGCTGATATCTGCGCGCACTGGGATGCGCGCGTTCATATTTCGGACGGCGGCAATCGTGGCGCTGTCCTTTGCTTCGATGATCGGCAGTCCCGACGTCGCGCATGCGCAAGGGACGACGGCAAGCGGAGCGCAGTCGTCGTATTTCAGGCTGGATTGGTGCGATGCGGCTGAGCCCGATCAACGGCGGGAAGGCTGGCACTTCTATTGCGATGAAATGCCAGAGCTTGACGAGGAAAAAGAGCCGGAGGTCGTCTCTTCTCCTCCCGCTCCCGCGTCCGCCGAGGCTGGTGAGTCAAAGCAGGCGACGGCGGTCGAACGTCTAGCGGCGATCCGTGCTGCCGTCGAGGAGGCGCGCGCCGAAGCCATCCTCCATCCCGACGATCCGGAGAAGCTGCGCGCCTATATGCAGGCGCAGGCACAGGTGGTCGAGCAGGCGTCGACCTTCTCGGACACATGGCGGCGTGTGGTCTGGAGTGATCCCGATCTCGACTATACCCTCCGCCGCCCGACCAACAGCGTCGCGGGGCCGGTCTTCCAGCAGCAGCGCAACGAGGCGGAGCGCCGCGTGCTGAAGGATCTCGCGGAGACATATGGTCTTTTCTTCATCTTCGAGGGGCCGGCGACCTGCTCCACCTGCGCCGCGCAAGCCGCCGTGCTCGAATCCATCGTCCAGCAATACGGCATCGGCGTGCTCGGCATCAGCCGGGATGGGGCCACCCTGCCCCAGTTCCCCGCACCGATCCCCGGCGGAGAGCGGCTGCGCGCGCTTGGCCTCGATGAGACCCCCGTCCCTGCCCTCGTTCTGGTCGAGCCGAAGACCGATCGCGTCGTCCCCGTGTCCTTCGCCGCCATCGCCGAGGATCAGGTGCTCGAGCGGATATTCGTCATCACGCAATCCAAACCGGGAGACCTCTACTGATGCCCTGTCGCTCTCGTATCATGTCAACCACGCTGGCGGTGTCGCTTGCCCTCGCCGCCACACCCGCTGCGCCCGATGTCATCGGCGACATGCGCGATTTCTGGGACCGGGCAGGCGGCGGTGCCAACGCGACGCGTCCGCAGGCGATCATCGGCCAGCGGGCGGGATATGCCACGCTCGGCAGCCTCTATGTGAGATCGACCGCCAGAACGACCTCCATCGTCAACCTCCAGCTTCCGAGCCTGAACGCTGGCTGCGGCGGGATCGACGTCTTCACCGGCGCGTTCTCGTTCCTCTCGGCAGAAGAGCTGATCGCAATGTCAAAGGCGATCGCTGCGAATGCCACCGGGTTCGCGTTTCAGTTGGCCCTCGAAAGCCTTGCACCCACGGTCGCCAATACCATGGCCGAGTTGCGCGATCTCGCCAACAAGGTGAACGCGACCAATATCGGCTCCTGCGAGAGCGCCGCCGGTCTCGTTGGCGGGCTCTGGCCGCAGATGGAAGGCGCGTCCGAGCTGATCTGCAAGACCATCGGATCGAGCCAGGGGCTGTTTCAGGACTGGGCCAAGGGCGAGCACGATTGCTCGACAGGCAACAAGGAAGCCGACACCATCGCGCGCGGCGATCCCGAGTTCAGGGAAGAGATCCCCTATGACGTGAACTATGGCTGGAAGGCGGCACGCCGGAATATCTTCCTCTCGGCTAATTCGTCGCTCTCGGAATTCTTTATGTCGATGACCGGCACAGTCATCGTCAAGAAAACCGGCGATGACGACAAGATCGTGCGGATCGTGAAGACACCGCTGGCCTATGATGCCCAGACCCTGCGCGCGCTGGTCGAGGGCGGCACGATCCGGGTCTACAAATGCGATGAGCCGACCAACTGTCTCAGCGTCACCAACGGCTCGACCACCATCGCGCGCGGCAATGCCTTCTTTGCCTATGTGGTGAAGATCATCGACGACATGTCCGACGCCATCCGCGACGAAGCCTCCCTGCCCCCCGAAGCCACGGCATTGCTGAACCTCACCAGCTTGCCGATCCACAAGGCGCTCGTGGTGGCGCAAGCCTATCAGCATCACTTCGCCAAGGATGAGGTCTATGCCATGGCCGAGGCGGTCGCCGTGGATGTGGCTTATCGCTATGTCGCAGAGACCGCCGAGGCTGTCACCGAAGGCGCGGGCAATCTCTCCATGGCGGGCGACGATCTCGAGACCTTCCAGGACAATCTCAAGCGCAATCTCGAAAGTCTTTCGCTCCTGCGCCGCGAAGGCCGCGACAGTTTCAACGCAGCACTGGCGGGCCTTGAGCGTCTTCAGATCATCGAGACGGCGCTGGCGGCGAATGGCGGGCAGATTTTCGTCAGTCAGTTGCGGGCACCGGAATGACCGCGGTGGAGGACAATTGCGCCCGCCGCCGCGCGCAGCTTCAGGCGGCCGATACAGGCGATCTGCATACCCGGCTTTATGCGGCACTGATCGTCCATCTCGCAGCCGAGGTCCGTGACTGCGAAGCGGCGGTCCGCCAGCTCGAGCCGATGCGGCGGAATGCTGTGCTGGCCACATATGGCGCGCGCGAAGCCTGGCGCTGGTCCGCCACCGTCGAGTTGCAGATGCTCGCCGATGTCATGGAAGAGTTCATCCGGCGCGCACAGGCCGGCGAAGTCATCGAGGTCGCGCCGCTCCAGCCCGATCTGCCGATGGATCTGGATCTTCCGGTCCCGGACAGGGGAGAGCCCCTGTGACCTCTCCGATGGCGATCGACTATTTCACGACGGGCGGCGGGACCGACATGGTTCTCGCATTCAATTACCTCGCCGCCTTCGCCAATTCGTCACTGATGGCCTCCCTCGCGCGGATCGCCATTGTCATTGGCGTCATCTGGATGGCAGGCAAGGTCGCCTTCGGCGGCGAGATCCGCGATGTCCTCAAATGGTTCATCGTCTCCATGGTGGTCTGGATGGGCTTCGTCGAGACCAAGACAACCGTCATCGTCAATGACAGTGCGAACCCGTTCCTCGTGAACCGGGTGATCGACAATGTGCCCTGGGCGGTGGGGTTCTTTGGCGGCCAGGTCTCCGAGGCGGGACGCATTGTCGCCGATCAGGTCACCGCGTTCTCCTCCCTCCCTGACAGCGTCACCTATCAGCGCAACGGGTTTCTGTTCGGGGCCAATCTCCTGTCGCAGGCGACGCGCTTCCGCGTGGTGAATGACAAGCTCGCGGCCACCATGACCAATTTTTTTGACCAATGCGTGCTCTATGGGACACTCTTGCAGCATACGGATTTCGAGGTGGTGGCGAACTCCGACAATATGGCGGCGGTGATCCCGGCCGAGCTGTCTTCGGCGATGACCTTCGTCTCCATCACGGAATCGGGCGGAACCGTCTCAACCCAGACCGAGGAATGCGCGGCGGGGTTTTCCAACGTGCTGGACCGCGTCGAGGATGACATCGACCGGGTTCTCCTGCGTGAAGCCGTCGGGCGCTATCCGGCAGCAGAGTTTACCGATGCCGAGCGGATTGCGCGCTATACCGACGATCTCGAATCCTTCCAGAACGTGATGATCGGCAGCGCCGTCTCGGCCCGTGATCGCATTCGTCAGGGCATGTTCATCTCCGCGCTCGATGAAAGTGTCAGCCGCTTTCTGGCATCTTCCGGCAACAGTGCCGCGATGCAGCACTATCAGGCGGCGAAAGCCGAGGCGCAGAGCTTCGCGTCGAAGAACACGGCTGGGCTGCTGGCGGCAAAATTCGTGCCGCTCGCCAAGATCGTGTTCGAGGTTCTCTACATCACGTTCTTTCCCATCGCCGCTGTCCTGATGATGACCCCCTACTGGCCGGCGGTCATCAAGGGGTATTTCGGGGGGTTCGTCTGGCTCGCCTCATGGGAAGCGGTCTCGGTGCCGCTTCACAACATGGCGATCGGCTCCTATGCCAAGGCCTATGCCGGTGCCGCCGCCTATGTCAGCCCCGAGGGGGTGCGCTCGAACATCATCTCCTATGCCAATCATCTCGGGGTGCGCGCCGTCGAGCAGGACATCGCCTCGACGGCGGGGTATTTCATGGTGTTCGCGCCGGTGCTGGCGGGCGGGCTCTTGTTCGGCGCGGGCAAGCTGGCCTCGGTCGCCACCTCGTCGATCTCGGCAACCCAGGGCGCGGCCAATGAGACGGCGCGCGAAGCGACGACGGGCTCGGTCGGGCTCAACAATGTGTCGATGGACACCATTCGCAACAACAAGATGGACACATCGTCCAGCATCGATAACGGGCGGCTGTCGGGATATCTCGCGTCGGGCGCGGCCTATACCCAGAACGCCGATGGATCGATGTCGTTCGCAGCCGGATCGGCGCTGACCACCGGCGGTGTCGATCTCAAATACAATCAGGACCTCGGCGCGCGGGCGTCGGAAAGCATGGAGCGCTCCGTCACCACGGCCTCCGAGGCGATCAACAGCTATTCGACCGGGCTCTCCACGGCGACGCGGCAGATCTCCGATCTGATGAACAGCACCGGTGTGCAGAACAGCGTTGCGGCTGGGGCGTCCACCGGCAACACCACGCGCTCGAGTGATGGTGTGTCCCAAGCGTGGAACAACATTCGCGAGTGGTCGAATACACAAGGCGTTGATGCACAAACCGGACTCCGGGCGGTTCTGGCAGCGACCGCAGGAGGCGAAGTCGCTGCGGGGCTTGGAAAATCGATTGCCGGACTTGGCGTATCGGCGAGTGGAAGGCTTGACTTAAGTACAACCGGTAGCGTGGCTGCCTCCGAAGGGTTCTCGAACCTCGTGAAGGCGGCCCAGAGCGACGGCATTACCAAGGACATGCAGACGGTGCTGGACTATGCCCAGACCCAAAGCACGTCGCAGACATCGACCACAGGCAATAGCAGCACCTCCGGCATCTCGTCATCGCTCGATGAGGTCACCAGTTCGCTCTCGACCGCGTCGAATTCCCTGCGCGAAGCCAATACCCATGCGCAGCGCGCGGAGATATTCCGCACCGAGGGACTGGCATTGTCGGCCAATGGTACCTCGGCCTTTGCCCGGCATCTCGACGCGTCCTGGTCGCATATGCCGAAGGCGGAGCGCATCGAGCGGATTGCCGACACGATCATGAACAAGGGGTGGTTGAACGATCCGCAGGCCATGCAGGAGCTGACGACGTTCTTGGCCGGCGCGGCCCAGAAGGAAGGTCTCGCCGCCGGAGCGATGGCGAACGCACTCGTGCTCCCGGGGTGGGGCGGGACAGGCAGCGGTGGATCGGGAGGCAGCAGCAACGGATCCTCCGGCATCCAGAATAGCTGGCCCGCCGAAGCGGGCCGGGGACAGACCGGCGTGATGGATCACTGGCGCGCCGATACAGGCCTGATCGAGACGCGGGCCTTCGGCGATCCGACAACCGGCTCAGGCGGCGTCCTGCCATCGGGCGATGAGATCGAAGCGCAGCGCGCAGGTCTGACGGACCGGATCGAGACGCAAGCGCAGAACACGCGGAACCATATGGGCTACCGCGAGGCCGTCACGTCAGGGCGCAATGCCGAGGAACAGGCGCGGATCGGCGATCGCGCGCAGCGGGGCGCAGCGTCTCATGCGGCGGAAGTGATGGGGGACAATGTCGAAGACTTTGCCGATTGGATCACCGGCAAGGATCAGAAGCGATGAGGCGAGTTTGTTCCAAATTGAATAGCACTCGGTGCACCGGCGTAGTCGTAGTCAATCCCATTTATCGCGACTCCCCAGTCGTGATTCGTCATTTTCTTTTTCGGGGACACGTGGAGGTCTGCTGCACTTGCAAGTACTGCAAGGAGAGTTGCCCCCGCAGCGCCGAAGAGCACGCCGAAGAAGAGGTCGGCAGGCCCGCCCGCGAACAGGGCGGCAAGGCTCAGCAGACCGATCAGGCCGAAGGCCACGACGAGGATGAGGAACAGAAGGCGGAGGACAGGATGGGTCATGCCCCGACCGGGGACCCGTCCTGTCAGCCCGCCGATGTCCAGAGGCTTGGCATCGGGCCGGGGAGCGCTGGTGGACCGCACCGCGCGCACCCTGTCGCCCGCCGCGAAGGCAGCGGTTGCGTCAGGGCTGAGGACAGGCGGTTCGATCCGGGTCATGGCGATATCATAGAGGAAAAGACGGCGGGGTTCCAGAAATTCGGATGCGGCAGGTTCGGGCAAGAGACATACGCGTGGTGCAGGATTTACGCACCCGAACCTGCTTCACCGGTTCCATGTGGGTCCGCTGGAAACAATGTGCACCCTTCTCGTATGGACGCGATTGTGGGTATCAGCCATCTGCGAGACAATTTTTTTCGTAAGGTATCATCGCGGCGCGTGTCAACTGCAAGAAGAACGCCACTTCACATACTCGCCATTCGCGCGCTCGCGGTCACTTTTCTGTTTGCGCCCAGCCTTCACGCGCAGTCACCGCGCCAGCAAGCCGAGCAAGCCGCCGGAGCCTATGTCGGATCGACCGATGCCACCAAAAGCACGGACAACCAGCTGCGTCAGAGCGTGCCGGGCTTCACCACCGCGAACCCGGAAGCCCTGAGCGGACATTACGAGGATGATGGCGCGCGGCTCGAGGGGGCCACGCTTCAGGGCCTTGCCAATGATACCGACGGCCAGGGCGGAGAGGCCGCGTCGACCATCATCGACACCTATGTCACAAGGCCGGATTTCGGTGTCACCCGCACCGACGAATTCCTCTCCACCGCGCGCGGCGCGCTCGGCAATCCCGATCTGCTGGCGGGCGATCTCTTCTCGACCAACCAGAACCCGGCCTGCCGCCCCACGGACGTCACCCCTGCTCCGCTCGAGATCAGGAGCTGCGACGTGTTTCGCGCGCCGGGGGAATCGAAGTGCAGCATCGGAACCGAAGTCGATGTCCTCGCCGAGAAGAGCTATGCCTGCTTTTCCGAGACCGCGACCTATCGCAAACGCTGCGATGAGACGCTCTCGGTCTCCTGCAAGCAGGTCCTCTCCAATTGCCGCCTCGAAGACGGGCTGCTGACGACCCCGAACAGCGATCTCGTCCTCTCCTATACGAATTTCAGGCACAGGGCGCGCCTGCCCAATATCGATGCCGGGGGCGGCTGCATCTCTCTCACGCGGCGCATGGTCATCAACATCTCCGACATCAACAAGCTGGCCGTGGCCCGCTTCTCGCGGATCGATTTTCATGATGGGCTCAGCGTCTATGTGAATGGCACCTTCGTCTGGGGCGGCCCTTACGGCGGCGGCACGGTGCCGAACCTGCTCGGCGACTGGCGCACCGGAAACTTCCAGTTCGATTCCACCGAGCCCGCTGTCGCGCGCGGGCTCGGCAGTCCGCTCCCCTGGGACGGATCGGGATTTCCGACGCGCGAGTTTCTCGGACACTGCATCCAGAACAGCAACGTGGTCACGACCGTGGGCAAGGATATCCGGCCCCTGATGCGCACCGGCGCCAATGTCGTGGAGTTCGTGCTGACGGCGGGCGGCAGCGCCGCCGGGTTCACCGCCGATTTCGAGATCCTGATGTCCTGCTGCGGCGAATGGGAAGAGACATGGAGCCGCCAGTGTCCCTATTGATCTTCGCCGCCCTTGCCCTCTGGATGATCCTCGCGCCGATCGCAGCCACGGTGGTACGGATCGCAGCGCGCTACAGCCCTGCTCACGCAGGTTTTGGAATTGCACCGAGTGCCCGCATTGCGTCGCTGATCGCTGCCCTTGTCATCATCGCTGCGCCCGGCGGCAATCACCTCCGCGCGGCTGATCAATGCGAGGTCGTCGGCTATAGCTGCACCGGCGGCACAGAGACGCGCATCATCGATGGCTTTCCCTATGCGCCCTCCTCCTGCTGGAACCGCACCGCAATTCTGAACTGCGAGCGCACTCCGCCCTATAATAGTTGTGCGCCGCTTGAAGCTGCCAATTCCTGTATCGAGCTCTCGACCCAATGCGTGGATATGCGGGAAGGTGCCTGCGCCAAATACGAGAAGCGGTTCTCCTGCCAGAACGCCGATATCGATGAGACCGATCTCACGGTGATCGACGCCTCCTATACCATCACGCGCGACGAACAGGTCAGCCAGTGCGCCCCGCTCGAACTCGAGCAGAACTGCGTCTATCAGGGCGAGGTCTGCTCCGAGGGGCCGGAGACGCGCCTCATCAACGGCGCGCCGGTCACCAAACAGTGCTGGGCCTATGAGCGGACCTATTCCTGCGCCGCCGAAGCCGAGACCTCCGATTGCGGCGAACTCGATGGCGATCAGAGCTGCGTGCCGCTCGAGGAGACCTGCCTCAATACCCTGCCCGATGGCTCCTGCGGCCACCGCGAGCGCAATTTCAAATGCGGCGGATCGCCCGCAGTGTTCGATCCGACCGGCGGCGATGCCAATTGCGGCGCTGTCGAGGTCTGCGTCGGCGGCGATTGCCGCAGCTATGAAGACGAGCCGAACAAGGATTTCGGGAAAGCCGCCGCCTATCTCAACATGCTCGATGCTATCGCCAAGGATTTCGAGGATTTCGAGATCTTCACCGGCGAGGACCAGCGCTGCCGCCAATGGCCGCTTGGCCTTCTGAACTGCTGCACCGATAGCGGTCTCATTCTCGACGTGCTGAACATCTGCAACGAGACCGAGCGCAGGCTGCGCGATGCGGTCCATGCCGAGACCACCCATTATGTCGGCACCTATTGTTCCGAGAAGGCCCTCTTCGTCTGCCTCGAGAAGAAGCGCGTTCACTGCACCTTCAATTCCAAATTCGGGCGCATCGTCCACCAGCAGGGCCGCCCGCAGCTCGGCATCAAGTGGCGGGCGGAGGGCGAGGCCTCGGACCCGGTGTGCCGTGGCCTCACACCCGAAGAGATCGAAGCGATCGATTTCGAGAAGATCGATCTCTCCGAGCTCTATGACGACATGCTCGCCTTTGCTGACATCCCCGATACCGAAGCCCTGACCGACCGGATGCAGGACGATATCTCGTCCTTCACCGAAGGCGGCATCCGCCCCGACCCGGACGGCGATGATGTCGAAGGCGCGGGCGGCGAGGTCGCCGAGATCGATTACGACCGGCGCACCCGCCAGTGCAGCGCCGGATCGAGCGGCCAGATCGTCGAGGAACGGAAAGTCGCCGTCGATCCTTACGGCACACGCTCGCCCCTTGGGGACTGGTTTGTCATCGCCGATACCTGCCTGCCGATCCAGACCGAGGAGCGTCTCGGAGCCTGCGGCGGCGATTGGCAGGGCGATCTGCGTGAGGCCCAGGACTATACCGTCGATGCTGCGGGCACCCGGACCAATCTCGGACCATGGGAGACCGTCGAGGACCGATGCTATCGTCCCGATCTCGAGACCCGCACAAGGCAATGCGATCCGCCAAAGCAGGGGTCCTATGTCGAGGAACGCGATATCAGGGTCTGGCGGGCAGCGGCGGTCGAAGTCATGTCCGACTGGCGGCGCACCGACGGCGGCTGTTTCACCACCGGGACCGAGACCCGGCCGATGTCCTGCCCCGCGACCTTCAGCGGCACGCGGACCGAGGCACGGACCTTCCGGCTCTGGGAGGATGGCACCCGCTCCGACTATTCCTCATGGGTTCTCTCCGAAGACAACTGCGCACGCCGCGAGACCGAAGAGCGCCCTGCATCCTGCGCGGCGGGCTGGTCCGGATCGCGCACCGAGAGCCGGTCCTATGATCTTCTGCCCGATGGCACCCGCGAGAACTACGCGGCGTGGTCCGAGACCGCCAATGGCTGCTACATCACCCGTTCGGAGGCGCGGACGGTGTCCTGCCAGTCGGGCTATTCCGGAACCCATCGGCAATCGCGGACGTATCGCGACAATCAGTTGGGCGGAGATTCCCATTTCTCGATCTGGTCCACCACCTCCAACAGCTGCACCCGCACCGGCTATGACAGCCGCACCGTCTCCTGCCCGGCCTATTGGACGGACGGCAACATCAGCGAGCAGGCAAACTGGTCCCAGAGCGAAGGCGAAGCCAAGACCTATACCTCGGGCTGGTACATGGTATCGCAATCCTGCCGCCGCGTCGTCACCGTGACCCGGACGCGGTCCTGTGTTTCGGATTCGGGCAGCATCTTCGAAGCGCGCGACGTCTGGCGCTATCGCGATGGCCGCGCCGATGTCCCGATCACCTCCTGGCGGGTCACCGCCGCGAACTGCTCGCGGGATCGGTGACATGAAGCTGACGCGGCGTTTCTTCCTGCAGGGCGCGGCGTCAGCCGTCGCGCTGCCGTCAGCCGCCCGTGCCCGCGCTCCGCTCGGCGTCACCCTCTTCGGCGCGTCCTGGTGTCCCTATTGCCATAAGGCGGCGCAACTGCTCGTTTCGCTCGAGCGTGCCGGGCAGATCGATCTCCTGGTCATATCCCTCGACGGTGGCCCGATCGGTGTGGTCGCCGATCCCGTCCCCGACAGCGGTCAGGCTGCGGCCCTCGGCGTGCGCGGCGTGCCTGTCACCGTCATCTTCGATCCGGCAACCGGCGCGCCTGCGCATTTCATTCAGGGGTTCAAGGGTTATGGGCCGTTTCTGGCGCAATTGCGGGCGGCGGCGGCGCAGCTTGGCGATGCGGCCTGACCCCGCAATGAGAAAGGGAGGTGTCTATGAACACGGATCTGGTCGATGACCTCGAAGCCTTCATAGACGAGGCGCTGCCTGCGCTTGATCTGTCCGGACAGACAAGGGTGACATTGGTCTGGCTTCTTGCCGAACTGCTCGAGCCCCATGGTTACCTTGAGACACTCAGCGGGCAGGATCGCTGCGCCGTGCTCGGTGCGGTGGCTGACCGGCTTCTGACGCGTCATGCCGAGGCGCGGGAGACGGGCCAATGAGCGTCATTCGCGGCGGACAGGCGTCGATCCATTACGTGCGCATGAGCAAGCAGGTCATTAACTGGGCGCTCGGCATCGCTCTTCTGACCGCGCTCGCTTATCTGGCCGTGAGGGTCTGGTTCTGGACCGAGCCCTATGAGTGGTATCTCGTCTACAAATACCTGCACGCCGATACGGTGATGTCCTTCAGCCGCAAACCCGAGAGCGACTACATCCTCTACATGCCGAATGGCGACATGAAGATCATGGCGCTTGCCACCTTCCTCTACGATCCGGCAATTGTCGCGCATTATCTCCAGATGAAGGCCCAAACCATCGCGTGGGGCTTGCAAGCGCTGATACCCGGCGCGATCGCCGCCGCGATCACCACTGCCGCCTTCATCTGGGTCGGAATCGGCCTCAGCCGCTCCGACCGTATCCGGGGCTCGCGGCTGGTGACAGCACCCGAACTGCAAGCGATCATCGAGCGCAAATGGCGAGCCTGGCGCAAGACGCGCGGCAAGACCAAAAGCGACGAATATCGCTATGCCATCGGCGGGATCGATTTCCCGCCCGATGCGCCCATGGTCCACACCCAGATGATCGGCACGACCGGCGCGGGGAAGTCCGTCGCCATGATGGAACTGCTCGACCAGATCCGCGCACAGGGCGACAAGGCGGTGATCTATGACCGGATGGGCAGCTTCACCCGGTTCTATTACGATGAAGAGACCGACTTCATCCTGAACCCGTTCGATGTGCGCGACGCTGGCTGGTCGCCCTTTGCCGATGCTGACAGCGGTCCCGGTTTCGCCGCCATGGCCGAAGCGATGATCCCGGCGCCGAAGAACGTCTCCGACCCGTTCTGGTCCGATGCCGCGCGGTCGGTGTTCCGCTCTCTCGCCGAAGCCCTCTCGCAGGGCGGCAATGCCAATGTCGAGGATCTGTCGCGCATCATCCTCAAATCCGACCTCGCCACGCTCGCCGACAGTCTCAGGAACACCCCCGGCGGCGCGATGATGGACCTTGCCAGCCCGAAGACCGCGCAATCGGTGCGCTCCTCCGTGGTCCAGCCGCTCGAGTTCCTCACCTATCTCAAGCACCGCAAGAATGCCTTTTCGATCGGGGATTGGGTGCGCAAGGAGGGACCGGGCTTCCTCTTTCTGTCGGGACAGGTGGAACATGCCGCCGCCACCCGCAACCTGATCTCGGCCGCGATCGAGATCGCCGCCAATGCCACCATGACCTGCGGGCCGTCCGAGCGGCCGCGCATCTGGTTCTTCATCGATGAGCTGCCCTCGCTCAACTATCTGCCCTGTCTCGACCGCTCACTTGCAGAGATCCGCCAGTTCGGCGGCTGTTTCGTGATCGGCTATCAGGTCTTCGCCAAGCTCGAGGATGTCTACGGGATCAAGGTCGCCGAAGCGATCTCCGGCACGGTGAACAATTCCGTCATCTTCGACACGCCCGACGAGCCGACCGCCAAGCGCTGCTCCCTCGCGCTCGGCATGGAGGACATCACCGAGAAGTCTGAAGGCATGTCGATCGGGGCCAACGAGACCCGCGATGGCGTGACCTTCCAGCACAAGCGCATCGAGCGCGCGATCGCGACCCCCTCCGAGATCATGGACCTGCCCCCCCTCACCGCCTATCTGCGCTATGCCTATGACACGCCGCGCGCGAAGATCGAGCTGACCTACAAACACCGCGCCAAGGTGGCGGAAGCCTTCAAGCCGCCAACCGCAGAGGCTGTCGCTGCCGAAGCCATCCGCCGGGCGGCCGAGGACGCGGAGACCGTAGAAGCAAATGGGGGTGGCGGCAGGGGTGCAGACGTGCCAGCCGATCATCAGGAAGTCGGTACAGCAAAAGGAAATGACAGACGCACAGCGCCGTCCGCCGCGCACGATATGGAAGACGCCCGTTTCATCGACATGCCACCACTTGAGCCGCCTGCGGCGCCCCGCCCTGCCCTCCTGCCGGTTCCCGGACCCGCCGCGCTCGATCCCGAACAGACCCGGCGCGGCGAAGAGCGGTTCATGGCCGAAGCGGAGACCTGGCTGAAGGGGATCGAGGGTCCGCCTTCCTTCAAGACCGGCAAGCCCGACCGCTGCATCAAGGGCCTCGAGCGCACCTTGTTGCGCGATCATTTCCTGATCGCAAGGCTGCGCGGCATCGCCGCCAGCGAGATTGGCGAGATTCGCCCCGATGAGACGCCGACCGACAGGAAAGAGCGCGACGCCTTCAACCGGCGCAACGAGGAAGATGCCCGGCTCCTGAAAGCTTTCATCAAGCGTGAGACCGCCCGTGATGAGCAGCGCGCCACCCAGCAGCGGGAACGCGAGGTCGCCCGCAAGAGGTTCATGGCCCAGAGGGCAAACGGGACAGCCAGTGAGATGCCCGAGACTGAGGCAGAGGTGGTTTCGGAGGCGGATCGCCCCGGTCCGCCCGCTGAAGCGCCCGGGCCAACCGCGTCCGCTGTGGTCAGAACCGCGCGCTCCTTCACGCACCGTTTATCGACAAGGAGGTCCTGATGCTGTCCGTTGCCGCTGTTTCCGCCGGGGCCGCGTCCTCCGGCTATTATAGTGCTGACAGCTATTACGCCAAAGACAGCGAAGAGGCCCGCGCCGCCTCGCAATGGTTCGGCAAGGGCGCAGAAGCCGCCGGGCTGAGCGGGCATGTCGAGCCGGAGAAATTCAACGAAGTGATGCAGGGGTTCACCCCCGATTACAGGCGGCTTGGAATCGAGAGAAACGGTGAGCTGGTCCATCGCGCCGGAACCGATCTGACATTCTCTGCGTCGAAGTCGGTTTCGATCATGGCATTGATGGGTGGTGACAAGCGTGTCATCGCTGCTCACGATGCTGCCGTGAAGACCGCCCTCGCCCATGCCGAGGCAAATTTCCTCCAGACCCGGATGCGCAATCCCGAGACCGGCGAGATGGAGCGGATCGGCGGCCAGAAGATGATCGCCGGTGTGTTCCGCCACGATACCTCCCGCGCGCTCGACCCCCAGCTTCATTCCCATGCCGTCGTCGCCAATATGACGATCGGCGAGGACGGCAAATGGCGCACAGTCGAGAACAAGGCGATTTTCGAGAACAAGATGGAAATCGGCGCGGTCTATCGCAACAGTCTGGCGGCCGAGCTGACGAAGATCGGCTATGATGTCGTGCGCGAGGGCAAGCATGGCTTTGTCGAGATCAAGGGTGTGCCGAAAGACGTGGCCGAGATGTTCTCGACGCGCCGCGAACAGATCCGCGAAGTCCTGAAGAACAGCGTCGATACCAACGCTTCTGCCGCCGCCTCCCGCGCCGCCCTTCTGACCCGCAACGCCAAGACCAGGGATGTGGATCGCGGCGCACTCTATGCGCTCTGGCGGCAGGAAGCCGCCGAAAAGGGCTTCGGACAATCCGAGATGGAAGCCCTGAAGAACGCGGCGAAGGCCCGCGAGATCGTGCCTGAAGACCGGCGGATCGAAGCCCGCGCCGCCGTCGAGTTCGCCGTCCGTCATATCTCCGAGCGGGCCTCGGTCTATGAGCGCGGCCATGTGGTGAAGACCGCGCTTGACCGCATGGAGCGCGGCACCATCGAGGATGTCGAGCGCGAAATCGGCAGACGGATCGAGACCGGCAATCTCGTCTCCGCCATCGACAAGACGATGCAGAACCCGATGAGCGACGCGCGGACGATCCTGACCGAGCGCGCCGTGATCGCCAGCTTCGAGGCCGCGCGCGGACGGGGCGTGCAGGTCGCGAGCAACAGACAGGTGGATCGTGCTCTCTATGGCGCCACGCTGACCGACGGACAGCGTGCGGCGGTCGAGGTGTCCCTGACCACCCGTGAGCGTGTGGTTGGCGTGCAGGGCTATGCCGGCACTGGCAAGACCTACATGCTCGCCAGGGTTCAGAGCATTGCCGAGAAGCAGGGCTACGAAGTGGTCGGCCTCGCGCCGTCGCATCGGGCCGTGCAGGAACTCAGCAGCGCCGGAATTGCGGCCAATACCCTCCAATCCTTCCTTGCAAAGAATGAAGGCGTTGCCGCCGGGCGCATCAGTGATGGCGCGCTCCGCGCCATGCAAAAGGATTACGCCGGCAAGATCATCGTGGTTGATGAGGCATCCATGATCGGCACAGCCCAGATGCACGATCTCCTGACCATTGTGAACCGCGTCGAGGCGGCGAAGCTGGTCCTTGTCGGTGACGTGAAGCAGCTCGATGCGGTGGAGGCGGGCTCGCCCTTCCGCTCCCTCCAAAGGGCGGGCATGCAGACCGCGTCGATGGCTGACATCATGCGCCAGAAGAACCCCGAGATGCTGGCTGCCGTCCATCACATCATCCGCAGCGAGGTGGGTGCATTCTTCGAGAAGGTCGGGGATCGTGTGGTCGAGACCGAGAGCCCCCCGGTCGCGGCGGCAGAACGGTGGCTGAGCCTCTCCCCCCGGGACCGCGCCAACACCATGTTGATCACCCAGCGCAATGAATGGCGGGACGAGATCAATGCCGAGGTGCGCAGCGGCCTGCGCACCGAAGGTATCGTCCAGGGCGACGACCATCGCTTCGAGCGTCTCGAACCCCAGCGCCTGACCGTCGCACAACTTGGGGTTGCAGAGAACTACAGCCCCGGCGCAGTCGTGATCTTCGAGCGCGAGGTCAAATCGCTCGGAGCGGCGAAGGGCGAGAGCTTCGTTGTGATGGCGCGGCCGGACAACCTTGGACTGGTCCATGACGGCGCGCCGGTCCGCGACGACAAGGTCGCTCTGAGGAGCGAGCGCACCGGCCGCGAGATCGAGTTCGAGCCGGGCAAGTCCACCTATTTTGCAAAGGCCGTGACGCTCTATGAGCGCACATCCATTAATCTGGCCAAGGGCGATGCCGTCAGGTTCGACCGCACCGACCTCGATGAGGGCGTCGTCAACAAGGCCACGGGCGAGGTCGTCGCGATCACGGCCGAGACCCTGACCCTCCGCCTCGGTGACGAGGTGAGAGACCTTCCCCGCGACCATGATCTGACCCGGCATATCGACTACGCATGGGGCTCGACCGTCCACGGGGCACAGGGGGCCACGGTCGAGAATGCCATCGTCGCCCTGGAAGCCAGCAGCCTTCTGACCACCCAGAAAAGTGTCTATGTGTCCGCATCCCGTATGAAGGAGGATGTCACCCTCTTCACCGATGATCGGGGACGGCTTGAGGCGACTGTCGCGGCGGTTACCGGCGAGCGGCTGGATGCGCGGGACGTCATTGGCGACCATGTGCAGGTCCGCGAAGAACATGCCGCTGCCGGTCGTGATCCGGGCGATGGCCCTGCCCTCGATAGTGGCACGGCGTCGCGCTTCGAAAGCGCCTGGGCCAGCTTCCCGGCCGATGACCGCGACCCGACCCTCACCCCCGAACAGGAAGCCACATGGCGTGCCCAGATGGCCGGGATCGATCTCGGCAAGGGCGATTCTGACAGGAGCCATGAGATGTCCTTCAGCGCCACCGACGCGCCGCGCCGGACCCATGATGAAAGTCATGCGAAAGACCTCGCGACCGGGAATGCCGCCACCGATGACGGCGACCGCGATGACGTGCGCAACACCGAACGCGTGGCCCGTGATGAAGAGCGCCCCGAAGATCCGGATCCCATCCGCGACGAGCCGGGCGAGGATCGCTTCCTGCGCGAAGAGATGCGCCACGGAACGCAGACGCGGGGCAGTGACGAACATGAGAGTGACAGAGATCACAGCAAGGCAATCGAACGCGGTGATGATGAAGGAGCAGAGCGATGACGCAGAAACTGAAGCCGATCACCATTCGGGTGCCTCATGATCTCGACGCATGGGTGCGGGCCCGTCAGGACGAAACCGGGAAGAGTTTTTCTGAGGTCGTGATTGAAGTCCTCTATGAGCAATTCAACGCGCAAACGGATCCTCAGGCAATCTCAGCATCGATGGCGGACGAGGCCGCAAGTTCGAGTTCAGCGAATGAGCCGATCCAGACCAGAGCAATAATCGACGAATTGATCGCAGTGCTTCGGAGCTCGGTTCGGAGCGAATTGCTGCTCATGCAGTTGATCGATGCCACTGTGTCTGAGGCGGAAGCGGATATGATCTTCGACCAGGTCGACCGGGATCTCGAAGGCGAAATGAGAGCTCGGGAATAACCTGCCAATCCAACTGGGACGCCCGATAAGGCGATGCGGAAGCGCATCGCCTTTTGTATTGGGCGCACCGCTCGCGCACCGCCTGCGCACCGCCTGCGCACCGCCCGCGCACCGCTCGCGCACCGCTCTAAATAACTGTAATCGTTTGATATTTTTTGTGCCGCTTTCGACCCTTAGAAGTACACACTTCGCGCCCCGCATGGGGACGACGAAAATCAACTGGATTTCTGACACCACGTAGGGCCACTTTCACCCTCACGGTCCGCACCTCGCGTCAAGTATACTTGACGTTTGAGGGGTTTTTCGGCGCGAAGCGCCGCCTGCATGGGACATGCGTCAGGTGTGAACCTTCTTACGGACTTGTCCGTCCCTGACTTCCCCCGTCACTGCTATGCCGGATGAGCGGGAGCGGCCACCATGACGGAACGCGGATGCGTAGGATGATGATGCCTCATCAGCCCCGCTCTCTGGGCCGCTGGATGGCACTGCGCTGGTTTCGGATGCGTGGGTAGCCCGATCAGAAGACGGGCCTCAGACGGCGATTTTCCGGGTTGCCCTGGGAGTCCGGATCACTCGACCGGGATGAGATCGAACTCGATCGAGGCAGACGTCGGCGTGGGTGGATTGGCATTCGGTGCCGCAGTGGTGTCGAGGCGTTCGGGCCATGCTCGGGCAACGCGGACGACATAGGCGCGGGTCTCCCGATAGGGGGGCACCCCGCCATATTTCGCGACGGCTCCGGGTCCGGCGTTGTAGGCCGCAAGCGCCAGGACCTCGTTCCCGTCATGCGCCTCGAGCATGGCTCCGAGATATCGGCAGCCGCCATAGATGTTATCGGCGGCACGTTTGCGATCCGCAACCGAGAGGTCCTGAGCGGTTCCGGGCATCAGCTGCATGAGGCCCCCTGCCCCGACATGACTTTCGGCCGAGACCTGGCCGTTCGATTCCGCGACGATCACGGCGGCGGCGAGATAGGGGTTCACCCCGCGCTCGGCACAGAACCCCGTCAGCTCGTCGCGCCATGTCGAAAGCACGTCTCTGGCCTTCTGGATGCGTCCGGCCCGATCCGGATCGCCCAACTGATCCAGAACCGATGCAATGGCGAGGACGCGATCCGGCGCATCCTTCGCGAGGTGGTCGAATATCTGTTCATCGGGGAGAAGAGCCACCTCGTCAGCAGGCGAGCCGAACGCTGCGGCGGCGGCGAAGGTCGCTGCCGTCAGCCAGGCGAGGGGGATGTCGCGCCGGGTCAAAACATGATCTCGTGTGCATCGAGACCATCGGCTGCCAGACGCGCGCGAATGAGCGGGAAGTCGATATCGCGCAATGTCCCGTCCTTCGTATATCGTTTGGCCGCAAGCCAAAGGATCGTCCTCATGTTGGTCTTCCGGTTCTGGAGGGCGGTGTTCAGGGGCCGGATGCGTGCCGGATAGAGGTCACGGTCGCCCCAGTGATTGATCTGCTTCAGGAGCGCAGCGAACAACCCGTCCGCCTCGGGTTTGTTCCATGCGACGAGGATCAGATCGATGGCGACGTAGACCTCGCGGTTGAGACGGGTCAGGGGTGCCGCCCGCCGCTCCCCGCCGCCACCACCACCGGATCGCGTGCCGGTCCCTATGGCCGGCGCAAGAGGATCGACGAAGACGGGACGGCGAAGGCCCGCCCCGTCGATCAGGGCTTCACCGGAATGGGCACCGGTCAGAAAGATGCCGAGGTCCTTGTCGTCGCTTTTGCGGGTCAGCCGGATTTCATAGGGCGTTCTGGTCTCGTGGCCGCAGGCACCGATGACCGCCCCGCCCGGCACCCGGAAGCGGCGCAGCGGCTCCACAATGCAGGTCTCGAGCGTCCGTGCACGAGCCGCTTCACCGAAGAAATATCGGGCACCCCTGATACTGTAATCGACCGGCTCTGACATGGCCTGATGATACCGGATGGCCGCGACCTGTGCCAATGGTTTTGGGAAAGCGAACACAACTGAGGGTTGAAATGCGGAATCGCCAGAAACAGATGCGAGGGCGACTGATTTCGTCGCCCTCGGTTGTCAGGAGAAGAGGATTGCGAGGTGCGGCGTCCGGACATCGAAGGTGCTGAGGCCCATGCTGTCGGTGGCGGCGGCGATTGCCAGAAGGCCGATTGTGAGGACTGTGGCGATGACGGCGAGCCGGGCAAGGTCCGAGAGGCTGAGTTTGGTCATGGCGATGAACCTGTTCGGATGACGGTCGGGAGGGCTTGAAGCCCCCCCTGTCGTCACCTCCTTCCTATTCGGTGAGATCGTTGGCGCGGTCGTCCTTCGCTTTCGGCTCGAAGCAGGCGATTTCGAGGGACTGGCCTGGGGCCGCTGTCGGGATGAAGTCGAAGCGAAGGTTGATCACTTCGGCGCCGTCCTGGGTCGTGTTGATGAAGGCGGTCCCGCAGCGGGTGTAGTTCTTGCGCTGCTTGCCTTCCTTGTCTTCGAAGGTGGTGATGGCGGTGATGTTGAAGCGTTTGGTCATGGTTTGGTTCCTTCCGTTTTTCGGTGAAAACGAACAGGGCGGTCGAACGAGACCGGAGCTGCAACAGGAAACTGAGGGGGTGGAGCGGCCCGCAGCCGCAGGCGAGGACACGGCCCCTCTGTTTCCTGTTGCAGAGGCCTGGAGGATCGAAAGAGCCGCGTGCGGGGCGATGGCCCCGTGCCGCTCGATCCTCCGCCGTCCCGGTCGCGACCGTCCAGATTTCACCTCTGAGAAAAACGGCGGGAACCCAACCTGCACCACAAGCGATCGTCCCGCCCTTCCCCGGCTGAAGACAAGGATGGCGGCCACAGGAGACATCCCCGGAGCGACGCGGGTCCGCCTTCATCACCATGACTGCAAGAAGCGCGGGTGGTCCTACCGCGTGGTGACCCCATCCCGACAGTGGCCCCGACATATCCCCGGCGCCGGTTCTGAGACCGGCGAAGGACGACTGCCTTGCATCTCGCGGGAAAGGAGGAACGTGGGGGGGCATCAAGTCGTCCCGGCCTGCTGCCAGGACAGATCCGCCCGATGATCGCATCAGCCTCTCGGACCTTGCCCGGCGTGTCTGCTTCCGGATCAGCGCGCCCTTCGGCCTACTGGCGTCGCCAGTCCCAGGGCGGCGTGAAGGTCCCGCGCCACATGCCCCGTCCGGCGGCGCGCGCGGCGGCTTCCTCCGGGATGTAATCGCGGCTGTAGCGGCGGTAAGCCAGCGCGTGCCCCGCATTCACCATGGTGGCATTGACGTCGATCCGGCCAAGGGCGGCATCGTCGAAAAAGCAGGATGCCACGATGCGCCCATATCGGTCGCGGTCGCGCGCCTCGCAAGAGACGGTGCGCCGCTCGAGCATGTCGGCGAGATAGAATGCGGCGTCTCTGCCGCAGCGATATTCGGTGCTGGTCTCGTTCATGCAGCGCTGCGAGGCTTCGGGGGCGTCGATGCCGTGAAGCCGGATCGTCGCACCCGTGATGGCGATGGTATCGCCATCGGTGACGGTCGCGCGCCCGGTCAGTGTTTCCTCCGAGGTAACAAAAGTCGGTATGACGAGAGCGAGAGCGATGGCCGCGTGTCTGAGGTACCGGATCATCAGGTCCTATCGCAGGTCTGTCTTGCTGAAATCGTTACCCTTGTAGACAAGGGTCAGACGATAGGCTTTGGCGCAGGCATAGGCGAAACAATCCCCGAAATTCAGATCAGCTTCATGGCCGACGATCTTGCCAAAGGTCTGCGCAGCCTTGATCGCTTCGCTGCCAATGCCAGCGGAGATGGTGACTTCGGTCGCGCCCAGAAC
>CAYGRU010000009.1:0-89415 GCA_964352385.1 uncultured Candidatus Planktophila sp. | reverse complement strand
GCCCCACCACCATCATCTCCGCCGTCGTCTCCACCATCGCCGTCTCCATCCCCGTCGCCATCATCAGCAAAAGCCAAGCTTGCGGGTGACACGGGCCAATCGGGCCCCGCAACAGGTGCTGCCATCACGAAAAATGCGACCAACAGTGCTGTCAGGAGGGTCTTGCGGGTTTGGGTCATTCGAATACTGGTCCTGTCGCAGGAAAAAATTTCGCTCATTGGGAATAAACCTAAACCCGGCCCGTTATCAACGTGAAGTCATAACTGCAAAATGGAGAAGACGATGAATATCAAGACAGTTTCACTGGCCGGGATCTGCCTTCTTGCTGCCGCTTGCGCTGCCCCCCAGAAACCCGTCGTAGGTGAAGGGTTCAAGCGGATGTCCGGGCCTGAAATCAGCAGTGCGCTCGTCGGAAACTCGCTCGACGGGACCGACAGCGGGGGCGATTACGTGATCTATTATCCCGACGCCACGAACATGCGCATCACCTATCAGGGTAAAACCGACCGGGGCATCTGGCGGATTGACGGCAACCGGTATTGCCGCACATGGCAGAATGTCGGTAAGGGCAAGGAACGCTGCGTGCAGATGTATCGGTATCGTGATCAGATCAACTGGGTCCGCCGCGACAAGATCACGGATCGGTCCGTCCTGATCCCCGGCAATCCCGCCAACCTCTGACCTGACAAAGCGAGCGAGATGAGCGCCATTTTTCAAAGAGACCTCGTCTCGCTCGTGCCTCGGCTCCGGCGGTTCGCGCTGAGCCTGACCAATAATCAGGCCGACGCCGATGATCTTGTGCAGTCGGCCTGTGAACGCGCCTTGCGGAATGTCGATGCCTTTCGTGCTGGAACGCGGATGGATAGCTGGATGTATCGGATCATTCAGAACCTGTGGCTCGACAACCGGCGGCGGCTGAAAACCCGAAAAGAGGAAATCGACCCGATGGGCGCGCATGTGACCGATGAAGGCAAGGCGGCAAGCGCCCCTCTGGCGCGGCTCATGCTCGACCAGGTGCGCGAAGCGATGGCCGCACTGCCGGACGATCAGCGGATCGTCCTGTCGCTGATCGCCATCGAGGGGCGCAGCTACAAGGAAGCGTCGGACATGCTCGATGTGCCGATCGGCACGGTGATGAGCCGCCTATCGCGCGCCCGTGAAAAACTGGCGCCGCTGGCCGCATCCGAAGGAAGGAGGCAGTGATGGCAAATGATATGGACAAAGCGCGGCTTGCCGCGTTCATTGATGGCGAACTGTCACCGGAAGAGGCGGCAGAGGTCGTCATGCATCTTGCCGATCACCCGGCCGATCAGGCCTATGTCGATGAGTTGATGGCGCTGAACGTAGTGCTGGCCGATGCCTATGACGCGCCGCTGCATGAACCCGTGCCGGTTGCAATCCTCGCGGCGATCCATGCTGCCGGTGGTGGTGACGAGGCCAGCAAAAAGCCTGGGGAAACCTCCACCGTGATCCCCCTGCGGCCCCGCGTGCCACCAGTCCGCCGTTTCGCGGTATGGGGCGGCGGCCTTGCGATTGCGGCGAGCATCGCGGCGGTTGCCGTATTCTCTCCACTTTCCGTGATGGACCCTTACTCGGTTGCTGTCGGGCCGATCCCGGGCGAAAGCGCGCAAGAGGCTGCCCTGATCGAACTCGCGGCGGGCGAGACGCGCCAGATCGCCGAAGATGTGGAGATCAGCCTGATCGCCACCTATCGGACCGCGACAGGTGGTGTATGCCGCGAATTCGAGGTGGCGCGTGACGGTGGCGCACGCCTTGATGCGGCGATTGCCTGCCTGAACACAGGCGCGGATGGCGGATGGCGCATCGAAGTCGCTGCCATGATCGAGACGGCAACGACGGCGACAGACTTCACCCCTGCCTCCGGCAATGATGAGGACCCGCTGAATGCCTTCCTCGACCAGGTCGGGGCTGGCCCCGCGCTGTCCGCCGCGGATGAAGAACAGGCACGGGCAGAGATTGAAACACTTCGGAAATGATCTGCCGACATCGCCTGAATGCCGCGCCCGACAACGGCGCGGCTTTTGTCGTTTTGGGTCATTCTGAAAAGAATCGCTCCGCTTCCGATAAATCCCTTCTTCTTGCGGAATAATCCCGCTGCCGCGCCGTTATCATCCCAGAAGTCACTTAGACAGGAACAGACGATGACCCTCGGATTGACAATGTCCTCTGCCCCGACCCGACATGTTGCTGCGGCGCTCTCTGCCGTTTCCGAAAACGGCTCTGCTGCGTGCACTGCGCGGGTTCACGAACTCGCGCTGACAACGGCGGCGGGTGATATCCACGCCTTTGTTTCGGTTCCGGCGAGGCTGAATCCGAACGCCCGCCCGCTTCTGGCTGTGCATGGCATTTCGCGCGATGCGCGCGCGGTGTTCGACGCGTTCCGCCTGTCCCCGAAGGGCGCGGAGCGGGTGATCATCGCCCCGACCTTCGATGAGGACACCTGGCCGGTATTCCAGCGGATCACCCGCCGCGCCCGCCCCGATGTCGCCCTTCTGGAAATTATCGCATCGCTGCGGTCCTTTGGCATCATCGGCAAGCGCGGGGTCGACCTGTTCGGCTTTTCCGGCGGTGCGCAGCTCGCGCATCGGTTCGCGATGCTCTATCCGCAGGCGATATCATCGCTGCATCTCGGCGCGGCGGGCTGGTATACCATGCCGCAGACAGGTGCCTCCTATCCCTATGGCCTTGATGCCGAAGGGGTGAAGGACGCGACGTGGCCGCACCGCATGTCACAAGGGCTGTCGGCATTTCTGAACCTGCCGATCAGCATCTATGTGGGCGATCAGGACACCGCGACTGACGAACCTTCGCTGCGCCGCAATCCTGCACTCGACGCACAGCAAGGCGCGGATCGCCGCACGCGCGCGGCCGCCTATCGCGATGCGCTGCTGAAGGCAGCCGCAGTGCACGATATATCGCCATCCGTCCGGTTTCATGAACTCCCGAACTGCGGCCATGATTTCGAACAATGTGCTGAAGTCGGCGATCTCGCCAACCTCGTCCTGTCCTGACGCGCCATCAACAAAGGAGACTGCCATGTCGATCCATCTCATCACGGACCCAAGCTCACTTTGTGCCGAAGCGAAATGGGCCTTCACGACGCGCCGCGTCGATGCCGGGGATGTCTGGGGTCTGACCCAGAACCTCGCTGCCGCCAAAAGCGGCGATCTGGTGCTGGGCCGCGTCGCCTCCATCGGGCAGCACAAGGGCCTGCAACTGACGACCGGGCGGCGGTCTGTCCTCTATGTCGGCGACCTCGTGGTTGCGGCCTGCGGTGCCCGCTATGCCCCGGATCAGTTCGAGGGCGTTGCTGAAATCTCGCCGAAGGGCGCGGACTTGCTGGCGGGCGGTGGCTGTATCGGTCGGATGACCCAGCGCAATGCACAGGTCGGCACGCCGACGAAGATCGACCCGATCGGCCTGCTGACCCGCAAGGGCGGCGCGACGATCAATCTGGCGGATTACGCATTGCCGACGATGATCGCCCCCGGCTCCATCCCCGTGATCGGCGTGTTCGGTGCTTCGATGAATGCGGGCAAGACCACGGCAGCGACCGCATTGGTGCGTGGCCTGCGACAGGCCGGGTGGTCGGTCGCCGCGCTGAAGGGCACCGGCACCGGCGCATTCGGGGATTTCAATTCGGTCACCGACGCGGGCGCGCATTATGTGGCGGATTTCACCGATACGGGCATGGCATCGACCTATCTTCAACCGCTGGATCGGGTGAAGGCCGCGATCCGCACCCTGCTGGCCACCGCGCAGGCGAAAGGGGCCGATATCGTCGTGCTGGAAATCGCCGATGGCCTGTTTCAGCGTGAAACCGCAGCCCTGCTGGCGGACGCAGAATTCCGGTCCTGGCTGTCGGGCTCGATCTTCGCCTGTGGCGATCCGCTGTCTGCGGCGGGTGGGGTTGCGGAACTGACCCGCCATCACCTGCCCCCCGTCGCCCTGTCCGGCGTCCTGTCCTGCTCGCCCATGTCGAGCGCGGAGGCGGTCGCGGCAACCGGCGTGCCGGTTCTGACCAAGGCGGAACTGTCCGACCCGGCGGAGGCGAACGCGTTGGTCAACACGCTGGCCGCCACCAAGGCAAGGGTGGCCTGACAGCGTGGACATGCCCGCAATATTCGACAAGGGCCGCCGCCGTGGCCTTGCCCTGATCGCGGCGCTCGCGCTTGCGCAGGGGGCGGCGGCGGGCGCGGCGGCGCTGGCGACACGGGTGCTGTTCGGAGGATTGCACGCAGGTGCGCCCGCGTCGGTCCCCGCATTGGCCACCATCGCGCTGGCCGGTGTCGTCATCGCCGCGTCGCGGATCAGCTTTGCGGTGATCGGCGATCGGCTGGGGCAGAATTATGCACTCGACATCCGCGAGGCGTTGTTTCGCCACGCGACGGGGCTGGCGGCAAGCGATGTCGCCGCCCGGCGCGCCGGGTTCGTCTCGCTCCGCTTTGTTGGCGACATGGCGGCGTTCAAGGCGTGGCTCGCCAAGGGCCTGCCGAACCTGATCGCGGGGCTGGTGCAGGTGCCGGTGCTGATTGCTGTGATGTTCCTGCTGAACCCGGTCTTTGGCCTGATCGGCCTCGGCCTGTTCGCCAGCGCGCTCGCGCTGATGATGGTTCTGGCGCGCCGCCTGGCCGGATTGCACCAGACCCTCCGCAGCCGCCGCGCGACCATCGCCGCAGACATGTCCGACCTGATGCCGGTGGCGCATGATCTTGGGCAACTCGACCGCACCAAGACCGAAATCAGACGCCTGCGCAAATCCACAATGCGGATGATCGAAGCATCGCTGGCGCGGGCGCAGCGGGCGGAGGTTCTGGTCGCCATTGCCGATATCACCGCCGCGACGATGGCGGCGCTGATCCTGTGGCGCGCCTATGCCGATGCGCTGGATACCGGCGTCGTGGCCGGTGCCTTGGCGGCGCTCGGTCTTGGCGGCGCGGCGCTGCGATCCGTCGCCACCGCGCTGGACCGGCGCGGCGAGTTTCTGGCGGCGGAGGAAAAATGCGCCGCCGCGCTGGACCGGGGCCGCACCCGCCCGCGCGCCGGTCGCCGGACGCTGGACCGTGCGCCGATTGCGCTGCATGTGGACGGTATTCAATTGCAGGGCCACCCTGCCCTTTCCTTCACGGTCGCAGCGGGCGCGCGGCATGAACTGACCGGCGACGCCGCCGATACCGCCGACCTGCTGTTCTCGACACTTCAGGGGCGGGAGCCATGCCCACATGGGCGGATCACCATCAACGGTTCTGAAATTTCTGAAATTGCGCCATTGTCGCTGCGTCGACGGATCGGGCGGCTGACGACGCGACCGCTGATCCTGCGCGGCAGCCTGCGGCGCACGCTGACGCTCGGTGTGCGGCGGCGGCCCTCGGATGCACGGCTCGCGGAACTGTTGTCGCTCGCGGGTCTTGGCGGCGCGATGGCCGATCTTGACCGCGCGATGCTTCAAGGCGGGCGCGACCTGACCCCGACCGAACGCGCACGGCTGTCGCTGGTGAATGCCAGCCTGAACGCACCCGGCCTCCTGCTGATCGACGCGGAGGCGTCCGCTCTGCTCGGGGATCTCGGCGACCGTCTTGCCGCACTTGGCATCGAGACGGCAACGATCATCACCGTCGGGCGGGCCTGATCGGCGCGCGGGCCGCGACACCACAACCTGCGCAATCCGTCAGAAAACCACGCATGGACAGTTGCGAAACGGCGGCGGCGGCGCTACGCGCTTCGCATGACCGACCGCACCCATAATGCCCCCGTTCTGCCGCCCGAAATCGCCCGGCGGCGCACCTTCGCCATCATCTCGCATCCTGATGCGGGCAAGACGACGCTGACCGAAAAGCTGTTGCTGCATGGCGGCGCGATCAACATGGCAGGACAGGTGCGCGCGAAGGGCGAGGCCCGCCGCACGCGGTCGGATTTCATGAAGATGGAGCAGGAGCGCGGCATCTCCGTCTCCGCCTCCGCCATGTCGTTCGAATTCGATGATTATTGGCTGAACCTCGTCGATACGCCCGGTCACGCGGATTTTTCCGAGGACACCTATCGCACCCTCACCGCCGTCGATGCCGCTGTCATGGTGATCGACGGCGCGAAAGGCGTCGAAAGCCAGACGCAAAAGCTGTTCGAGGTGTGCCGCATGCGCGACATGCCGATCCTGACCTTCTGCAACAAGATGGACCGCGAAAGCCGCGATCCGTTCGAGATCATCGACGAAATTCAGGAAATGCTGGCGCTCGACGTCTCGCCTGTGTCCTGGCCGATCGGCATGGGGCGCGATTTCCTCGGGGCCTACGATCTGGTCAATGACCGGCTGGAATTGATGGATCGGGCGGAGCGGAACGTGAAGGGCCGGTCGGTCGCAATCAATGGTCTGGATGATCCGAAACTCGCCGAATATGTGCCCGCCGATCAGCTCGCGGTGCTGCGCGAGCAGGTTGAAATGGCGCGCGGCCTGTTGCCGGTCTTTGATCGGCAGGCTTTCCTCGACGGGACGATGACACCGATCTGGTTCGGATCTGCGATCAATTCCTTCGGGGTGAAGGAATTGCTGACCGGCCTTGGCAAATACGCGCCGCCGCCACAACCGCGCGGCACCGACATCCGGCAGATCGCCGCCGAGGAACCGAAGGTGACCGGCTTCGTCTTCAAGGTTCAGGCCAACATGGACCCGAAGCACCGCGACCGGGTTGCCTTCGTGCGCCTCTGCTCCGGCCATTTCATCCGGGGCGCAAAGCTGAAGCATGTCCGATCCGGCAAGCAGATGGCAATCTCCAACCCTGTCATGTTCCTCGCCAATGACCGCGAAATTGCCGATGACGCCTGGGCGGGCGACATCATCGGGGTGCCGAACCACGGCCAGTTGCGGATCGGCGATGCGCTGACCGAGGGGGAGGATCTGCGCTTTACCGGCATTCCGTCCTTCGCGCCGGAGCTGTTGCAGAATGTCCGCGCCGCCGACCCGATGAAGGCCAAGCATCTCGACAAGGCGCTGACGCAGTTCGCCGAGGAAGGCGCGGCGAAGCTGTTCAAGCCCGAAATCGGTTCCGGCTGGGTGGTCGGCGTGGTCGGTGCCTTGCAGTTCGACGTGCTCGGCAGCCGGATCAAGGAGGAATACGACCTCCCCGTCCGGTTCGAGCCGACGCAATACACCTCCGCCCGCTGGGTTCTGGGCGGGCGCGAGGAGGTGGAGGCGTTCGTCAAGGCGAACCGCGGCCAGATGGCGGTGGACAATGACGGATCACCCGTCTTCATGACCCGCATCCAGTGGGATATAGACCGGGCGATGAAGGATTTCCCGAACGTGACCTTGTCCGCGACAAAGGAATCGATGGTATGAAACGACTGATCTTCGCGCTTGCCCTGCTGCCCCTGCCGGCCTTCGCCTTTCCGCAGACCTGCCCCGAGGCGGTATCGGCGCTGATCGCCGATCTCGGCCCCGATGAGAAGGCGGCTTTTCTGGAAATGGAGCGGGCGGAGCTGGCCGAGCACCGCGACGGGTTCGGCGCGGGCATCGCGGCGGAATTCGATCTGGTGAACGGCAATCCGGCACTGTCCGAAAGTTGCAGCGCCGATTACGCCTTCCCCGAATCCATGAGCGCGGCAGATCGCACCCATCCCTATTCCATTGCGATGATCATCATGGAACGGGTCTGGGACCGGCTGCATGATGTTCCGGGTTCCTAGTCGCTGATCGCAGACAGCAATTCCGGCGCGGTCACCAAGGGCCGGACGCCGTGGGCATGGTCCTCGTTAAACGGATTGGCCTTTGCCCATTCATGCAGGCTGGCGATGTTCAGCTTCTGACAAGTCGGGCGCACCGACCAGGTGACCTGAAGCGGCGAGCATACAGCGTCGGAATAGGCCGGGCCGGTGGTTGATCCTGCGAAAACGACCGGCGCGCCGGTTTCAGGCAGCGACCTCGGCTGGCTCAGCCCTGCCCCGCCAGCGACATGAGCATAGTCTGCGAAATTGGCGGCCAGCGGATCATTCACCAGAAGAAATGCCTGCGCCTCAACCCGCAATTCGGGGTTGGCGCATCTCTCCGACAGACAAGCCCCCAGCCCCTCGCCGGGTGCGACATCGCAGGATGAAAAGACCCAGTGTACCTCGACCGTGTCGCCCGGCCTCACCCCGTGCATCGCGCCGGTTCCACCAGTCGGATCGGACAGTTCCGCCTCGGTCAGGTCGGTAGTCTCGTTGCATTGGTAACCACCATTGATCGCCCGCACCCGGGAAGAACGTGAACCCGTGTTCCTTGTGCTTGGCATTCGCGCTGTCGGACACGAGTGACGAAGAAAAACTAGAGATGTGCCACATGACGGGCGAGAGCTTGGACTGTCTGATTACTCTGCCTCGCCTTGGGGGAATAATCGGACAAACACTTCGTGACGTAGCGTCTCAGTCATGCCAAAGAACAGCCAGTCAGATGTGACTCCGAACCTCCTGCAAATACTGCCAGCGTCCTTGAAGCCGGGGCGCTGACGTCCGGCTTCCCAATTAGCCAGGCTGGAGCGCGGGAGTTCCGCAGCCTTTGCAAACTCGGTAGGCGTCATGCCCTCCGATTCCCTCAGTTTGGTAATGCGCTTCCCGACGCACTCGGGGTGGTACGGGGATTTATCCATACGAAGGGTTTTGTGTTTGCGTGTGGATGTTGCAGAGGTTCAGCGCAGATGCTTCCGGTGCAAGCGTCCATAGGCGAGGATTGGTTCCTTCCTTGGCCGAGATATCGCGCGGCGTCTGCGGGCCGTAGCCGGTGCAAATCCCCTGCGCCGAAGCGCCGGAGGCAACCGCCGACAAAAGCAGCGCAGCAATCGAAATTATCCGCATGTCATTTCCCTCCATTGGTCTGGCGAAGATTACCGGCGCAACCAGTGGTAGCAAAGTGCAGAACCTAACATTTGATTGACTCTCAAGGCGTTCCCCCTATTTTGCGGCGCACAAGAAGGAGAAGGCCATTCCGGGCCTTCGGGGCCGCGCTGGTGAAAGCGGCCATCACGCCGTTGAACCAATTGAAAGGGTCCTATGACAACCTTCGCTGATCTATATCTTGATGAAGACGTTCTGAAAGCCATTGCCGAGGCGGGCTATGACACGCCAACGCCGATCCAGGTGCAGGCAATCCCCCCCGCCCTGATGGCCAAGGATGTGCTGGGGATCGCCCAGACCGGAACCGGCAAGACCGCCGCCTTCACGCTGCCGATGATCTCCATCCTCGCGCAGGGTCGCGCACGGGCGCGGATGCCGCGTTCGCTGGTGCTCTGCCCGACGCGCGAACTGGCGGCGCAGGTCGCCGAGAATTTCGAAACCTATGGCAAATACCACAAGCTGACGATGGCGCTGCTGATCGGCGGCGTGTCGTTCAAGGATCAGGACAAGCTGATTGACCGCGGCGTCGATGTCCTGATCGCAACGCCAGGCCGCCTTCTCGACCATTTCGAGCGTGGCAAGCTGATGCTGACCGGCATCGAGATCATGGTGGTGGACGAGGCCGACCGGATGCTCGACATGGGGTTCATCCCCGATCTGGAGCGGATTTTCAAACTGACGCCGTTCACCCGGCAGACGCTGTTCTTCTCGGCCACCATGCCGCCCGAAATCACCCGCCTGACGCAGGAATTCCTGCACAATCCGGTGCGGGTCGAAGTGGCGCGGCAGGCATCGACCGGCGAGAACATCACCCAGAAGATCGTGCACTGGAAAGCCGCCTCGAAGGACACCAGCGACAGCGAGAAGCGCGATGTTCTGCGGGCGCTGATCGACGGCGAGGGCGACAAGCTGACCAATGCCATCGTGTTCTGCAATCGCAAGTCGAATGTCGATATCGTGGCCAAGAGCCTTGTCAAACATGGCTATGACGCCGCGGCGATTCACGGCGATCTGGATCAGAAGGTGCGCACCCGCACGCTCGACGGGTTCCGCGCGGGCGATTTGCGAATTCTCGTCGCCTCCGACGTGGCGGCGCGCGGACTGGACATTCCGGCGGTCAGCCATGTGTTCAATTTCGACGTTCCGATCCATGCCGAGGATTACGTCCACCGGATTGGCCGCACGGGCCGCGCCGGGCGCAAGGGCGATGCGTATACGCTCTGCCTGCCTTTCGAGGAAAAATACCTCGACAAGATCGAAGAGATGATCGGCAACAAGATCGAAAAGGTCGCCCCGCCGGAGGGATCGGTGCGCGAACAACGCGCGGCGCGCCCCGCACGAAGCGCAGAGGGCGAGGCATCGAAAGAAGGCACCGGTCGGTCCAGCGGCGCGCGCCGGGGCCGTGCACCGCGCAAGGCTGACGAGGCAAGCGCCGAAGTGACAGAGCCCAGCACACCGGCGGAACTGGCCGAGGCTGCGCCGGACGCGGCGCAGGAGGCGCCGAAACCCGCCCGCAAACGTGCGCCTCGCAACCGTCGTGGTGACGCACCGAAGGTCGAGGCGACAGCAGCCCCCAGCGAGGACAAGACCCCCGCCGAGGCAAGCCCCGCCACCGAAACCCGCCACGAGGAACAGACCGAGCCGCGCGCGAACGCCCGGTCCGACAATCGTGGCAACCGGAACGACCGGCGGCCCGATAATCGCGGCAGTGGCAACCAGAATGGTGGGCGGCAGGTGGTCGGTCTGGGCGACCATGTACCGGCGTTCCTGTCGATCCCCCTGCCCGATCTGAAGGCGATGCGGGCGCGCAGCAAGGCCGAGGAAACCGAAACGGCAGACGCCTGACGCGTCTTGCCTGTTCAGAAACAAGAAAGCGCCCCCGGCTCATCACCGGGGGCGCTTTTCATTTCAGTCGGCTATGCGCCGACGCGTCTGGTCATTCCCCGTCAAGCCGGGTGATGAGCACGGATACAACCGGCTTCTTGCCCCATTTGTCCATGCAGACCTTGCGGGTGATGCGCTGTGCCAGTTCCTCCAGCTTCTGATCCGACCGCAATTCCTTGCGGTTGGCTGACCCGATGGCGGCGTCCAGCCCGTCAGCAATGGCCTGAAACAGCGGCGTCTCACCCTTCGGCGATTCCGGCCCGCCTTCGACCTGCACCGCCGGATCAGCGAACAATTCGCCGTCATTGTCGACCACCAGTGACACCGCGACATGGCCCTGCCGCGCAAGCCGCAGGCGGGCGCGGATCACGCCATCCATCGCCCCGACCAGCGTTTCGCCATCGAGATACAGCCGCCCGGTTTCCACGTGATCGACGATTTGCGGTGCATTGCCGTCCAGCGCCACCATTGTGCCGTTCGGCGCGACAATGGAGGCAGCGCCCCAGCCCTTCGCCAGTTTCGCATGTTCGACCAGATGGCGGTGTTCGCCATGCATCGGCACCGCGAATTGCGGGCGGAGCGCGGCATAGACCCGCTCGATCTCATCCCGGCGACCGTGGCCGGAGACGTGGATCGGCTCCATCTCGCTATCCACAACCTCCACGCCCTTCTGGCTGAGAAGGTTGTAGAGGCGATAGACCTCCTTCTCGTTGCCCGGAATGGTCTTGGAGGAGAACAGGACAAGATCGCCTTCCTTCAGGCTGACCGTCGGGTGGCTGTCAGTGGCGATGCGGGCGAGCGCGGCACGTCCCTCCCCCTGCGATCCGGTGATGAGATAGAACAGGTTTTCGGCTGCGATCCCGTCAGCGCGGTCATCGGGAATGACCGGCGGAAAGCTTTTCAGCGCCCCTGTGGCAACAGCGGTTTCGATCATCCGGCTCATCGCCCGGCCCGCGACGACGACGGAACGGCCACATGCCTCCGCCGCCTCCGCCAGTGTCTTCAGACGCGCGACGTTGGAGGCGAAGGTCGTCGCCGCGACCGCACCCTTTGCGCCCCGGATCAGACGTTCGAGATGCGGGCGGAGCGGCTGTTCGCCCCCTGCCTCGCCTTCCTCGAAGATGTTCGTCGAATCCGACATGATCGCCAGCAGGCCCTCGTCGCCGATCTGGCGCAGGCGCGCCATGTCGGTCGGCGCGCCGATGATCGGATCGGGGTCGAGCTTGAAATCGCCAGTATGCACGATCCGCCCGGCGGGCGTTTCGATCAGCAACATTGCCGGGTCGGGGATGGAATGGGTCACCGGCAGGAATGACACCTTGAACGGCCCGGCCTCGACCGGCGTATCCCATTCGGCGGTCTTCACGACCTTGGCGGGCTGCCCCGCCTCGGTCATCTTGCGGCGAATGATCTCCGCCGTGAACAGCGGTGCCGAAATGAACGGCGCGCGGATATGCGGCCAGAGGCGGCCAATCGCGCCGACATGGTCCTCGTGCCCGTGAGTGATGAACACCCCGTCGAGCCGCGATCCGATTTCGCGCACGAAATCAATGTCGGGCATGACGAGGTCAATGCCCGGCGCGCTGTCCATGTCCCCGAAAGACACCCCGCAATCGACCATGATCCAGCGACGCTTTTTCGCCGGGCCATGACCATAGAGATACATATTCATCCCAATCTCGCCCGCGCCGCCCAGGGCGACGTAGACGAGGTTCGATTTGTCAGTCATTTACTTTATGTTTTCCTTATAGATCTCGACCAAACCACGGGTCGTAACGTCGCCATCCACATGGTCGATCGCGTCGGTGCCCGTGGCGAAGAGAGCGGAAAGGCCGCCTGTGGCGATCACCTTCATCTCCGTCTCCAATTCAGCCGAGATACGCTTGCAGACGCCTTCGATGAGGCTGACATAGCCCCAATAGACGCCTGATTGAATGCAGGCGATGGTATCATCACCCACGACTTTCTGTGGTCTCGCCACATCGACATTCGGTAGTTTCGCCGCCGCCTCGTGAAGGGCTTTGAGCGAAAGGTTGACACCCGGAACAATCAGGCCGCCGGCATAGGCGCCTTCGAAATCCACTACATCGAATGTAGTGGCCGTTCCGAAATCGACAACGATCAGATTGGGCCCATAGGTGCGAAAAGCGCCGACCGTGTTCACAAGACGGTCCGCACCGACCTCACGCGCGCGCTTGACCTTCACCTTGACCGGCAGGGCGCAATTCGGCTCCCCGATCACGAAAGGATCGGTCTTGAAATACTCGCGGCACAACCGTTTCAGGTTGAACACTGTCTGCGGCACAACGGAGGCGATGATCGACGCGTCGATATCGTCCAGCGCGACCCCGTGAAATTCCATCAGCCGTGTCAGCCAGACGAAATATTCCTCGGATGTGCGCGGCCCGTAGGTGGAACACCGCACCTGGCACAGCATCTCGTCACCATCGAACACCGCGAAGACGGTGTTGGTGTTTCCGGCATCAATGGCGAGAAGCATGATCGGACCTCACGGGAAATAGATATCGGCGGCATGAATGCGCCGCTGACCGTTGGCTGTTCTTAGGACAAGTGCGCCCTCCGCGTCCACATCCTCGAACCGCCCGGTGATGTGTTCGCTGGGCAGGCGCGCGGTGATGACCTCGCCAAGCCGGGCGGCGCGGCTGATCCATGCGCTGCGGATCGGCGCAAAGCCCTGATCGGTCAGGGTGCGGGCCGTGCGGGCAAGCGACGCCGCGATCACCGTCAGCGCGTCCTCCGGGCTGACGGTCGCGCCGGTCGCGGCATAGAGGCTGGTCGGGGGATGGATGGCAGCAGGGTCCGGATCAGGATGGTGGATCAGATTGACGCCGATGCCGACTGCAAGCCAGTCGAGGCGACTGCCGCGCCCGCTCCCCTCCAGGAGGATGCCCGCCGCCTTGCCACCATTCAGCAGCGCATCATTCGGCCATTTCAGGCGCGCCTGCCCGCCATGCGCCTCGAACAGATCGGCAACCGCAAGCGCCGCCGCGAAGGACATGAGCGAAGCCTGAACTGCCGTCATGTCGGGGCGCAGCAGGAGCGTGGCATAGAGATTACCCTCCGCTTCGGCCCAGACCCGGCCTTGCCGCCCGCGCCCCTTTGCTTGCCGCGCGGCCATGATCCAGAGCGGGGCCACAACGCCAGACTCCGCCTGACGCCGCGCTTCATCGTTCGTGCTGTCGACCTGTTCAAGCCGCAGCAGCCCGTGGCCTTGCGGCCACCCCGGCAAGGGAAGGGCCTTCACTTACTGTAGCAGAGACGCAGCCGCCGCTTGGCTCGCCTCGATCAGGCCAAAGCCGTTGATGAAGGGCAGCCAGCCGATGGTGATCGCAAGGGCCGACAGCGCCAGCGCGATGCGGTGCGGTGTCAGCAGACGCCCGTCAAGCGCCTGATCCACCTCATCGAAATACATCATCTTGATGATGCGGAGGTAATAGAACGCCCCGATCACCGATGCGATGGCCCCAGCGATGGCCAGTGGCGCAAGCCCCGCCTGCACCGCCGCCACAAAGACGAAATACTTGGCGAAGAACCCCCCAAGCGGCGGAATCCCCGCAAGGCTGAACAGCAGCGCAGTCAGCGCGAGCGCCTGCCCCGGCGATTGCTTGGACAGCCCGGACAAGTCGTCAATATGGGTCACCGGGCGACCGTTCCGTTCCATGCACAGGATGAAGGCGAACATGCCGATATTCATCACCACATAGATCGCCAGATAGGTCAGCAGGGCCGACGCCCCCTGCTCCGTCCCCGCCGCCAGCCCGACCAGCGCAAAGCCCATGTGGCCGATGGAGGAATAGGCCATCAGCCGCTTGATATCGGTCTGACCAATCGCCGCGACCGATCCCCAGAACATCGACGCGATGGAGATGAAGATGATGATCTGTTGCCAGCTTTGGGTCGCGTCGCCGAAGGCATCATACATCACCCGCGCGAACAGCGCCGCCGCCGCCACTTTCGGGGCGGAGGAAAAGAACGCCGTCACAGGGGTTGGCGACCCTTCGTAAACATCCGGCGTCCACATATGGAACGGCGCGGCGGAAATCTTGAAGGCAAGGCCACAGCAAAGGAAGACAAGGCCGAACAGCAGGCCGAGCGAAATGTCCTCCGCTGCGACAACAGCGGCGATCCGCTCAAAATTGGTGGTTCCGGTATAACCATAGACCAGCGATGCACCATAGAGCAGCAGACCGGAAGACAGGGCGCCGAGGACGAAATATTTCAGCCCCGCCTCGGTGGATTTCAGGCTGTCGCGCCGGAACGCGGCGATCACGTAGAGCGCGAGCGACTGAAGCTCCAGCCCCATATAGAGGCTCATCAGGTCACCGGCGGACACCATCATCATCATGCCGACAACCGCGAGGCCGATCAGCACCGGAAATTCGAATTTCATCAGCCCCCGGCGCGCCAGATAATCGCGCGCGAGGATCAGCATGATCGCCGATGACCACAGCATCAGAACCTTGGCAAACTGCGAGAACCCGTCAGCGATGAAAGCGCCGTTGAAGGCCGATCCGGTGCGCGCATCCAGCAAAAGCCAGAACCCGAGCAGGATCATCAGCACGGCCATCAGCCAGTTGATGAGCCCGGCCCGCTGATCGCCGCCGCCATAGGTCCCGAACATCAGAAGCCCCATGCAGGAGACCGCGAGCACCAGCTCCGGCAGGACAGTATTCATGTCAGCGCCAATCATAGCGGCCTCACTTCATCACAATCTGGACAGCTTCGCGCGCACCCGCCGCCTCGGCGACAAGCGCGCTGACGGAGGGGCCGAAAATGTCGGTTATCAGGCTCGGATAGACACCCAGAAGGATCGTGGCGACGATCAGCGGCGCAAACACTGCCTTTTCGCGGAACGTCAGATCCTTGATCCCCTTCAGGCTTTCCTTGATCAGCTCGCCGAACACCACCCGGCGATAGAGCCAGAGCGCATAGGCCGCCGACAGGATCACGCCGGTCGTGGCGAACACTGCCGTGATGGTGGACACCTGAAAGACCCCCGCCAGCGTCAGAAATTCGCCCACAAAACCCGACGTGCCCGGCAGGCCGACATTGCCCATCGTGAACAGCATGAAGATCGCCGCATAGATCGGCATCCGCACCACAAGCCCGCCATAGGCCGAAATCTCGCGCGTGTGCATCCGGTCATAGACGACACCGACACAAAGGAAGAGCGCGCCGGAGATGAACCCATGAGAGATCATCTGAAAGATCGCGCCATCGACCCCCTGCTGGTTCGCGGCAAAGATCCCCATCGTCACGAAACCCATATGGGCGACCGAGGAATAGGCGATCAGCTTCTTGATGTCCTGCTGCATCAGCGCCACGAGCGAGGTGTAGATGATCGCCACCGCCGAGAGGAAAAAGACAAAGCCCTGCATCAGGTCCGATGCCACCGGAAACATCGGCAGGCTGAACCGCAGGAAGCCATAGCCGCCCATCTTCAACAGGATCGCCGCCAGCACCACCGACCCCGCCGTCGGGGCCTGCACATGCGCATCCGGCAGCCAGGTGTGCACCGGCCACATCGGCATCTTGACCGCGAAGGACGCAAAGAATGCCAGCCACAGCAGCGTCTGAAGGCCGCCAGGGATGATCCAGCCTGCGAAGGTCAGGTCGGCATGACTGAACTGGTGGTTCAGAAGGCTGATATCGCACCCGCCGATACAGGTCGTGCCTGCATTCCAGTACATCGCGATCATCGCGACCAGCATCAGGAGAGACCCGATCAGCGTGTAGAGGAAGAACTTGAACGCGGCATAGACCCGTTCCTTGCCGCCCCAGATGCCGATGATGAGGAACATCGGGATCAGGCCACCCTCAAAGAACAGGTAGAACAGGATCATGTCGAGCGCGACGAAAACGCCGATCATCATCGTTTCCAGCACCAGAAACGCGATCATGTATTCCTTGACCCGGCTTTCGACGCCGAAGGACGACCAGATCACCAGGGGCATCATGAAGGTGGTCAGCATCACGAACAGGATCGAAATACCATCGACCCCGACCTTGTAAGTCAGGACGCCGAGCCAGGCGCTGTCTTCGACGAACTGGAACCCGGTATCCGCGCTGTCGAATCCGAACAGGACCGGCAGCGAAAAGCCGAAGGTCGCCAGCGTCGTCAGCATCGCGGTCCAGCGGGCATTCTGGATGCCCTCGCCGCTGTCGCTGCGCACCGCCAGAAGGATGATCAGCGCACCGATCAGCGGCAGGAAGGTGATGATGGAAAGATAAGGCAACATCGCATCAGCCCCCGACGACCGTCATCCACGTGACCAGCGCCGCAAGGCCGAGGATCATCGCAAACGCATAGTGAAACACGAAACCGGATTGGGCGCGGCCCGCCAGACTGGTGAAGAACGGGATGACACCCATCGCCAGCCCGTTCAGGAACCCGTCGATGACGCTGCCATCGCCCCGCTTCCAGAGGAACCGGCCAAGCCATTTGGCCGGACGCACGAAGATGACATCGTAGAGTTCATCAATGTACCATTTGTTCAGCAGGAACTCATAAAGCGGCCTTTGCTGCGCCGCCAGTTTCGCCGCTGAACCCGGCTTCACGATATACATCAGATAGGCGATGGCGAACCCGACCAGCATGGCAACGAAGGGCGAAACCTTCACCCATTTCGGCACCTCATGGGCATCATGCACCACATGATTGTCGGGGCCGGAGAAGATCGCACCGCTCCAGAATTCGTTCTCGTGATGGCCGAAGAAATCGCCATACCAGATCATCCCGGCGAACACCGCACCCGCCGCCAGCACATAAAGCGGGATCATCATCACCAGCGGGCTTTCATGGGCGTGGTCATAGGTGTGCTTGTCCGCCCGCGTTTCGCCGAAGAAGGTCAGGAAGATCAGCCGCCACGAATAGAACGAGGTCATGCAGGCCGCGACGACCAGCATCAGGAAGGCGAAGGACGCCGTATCGCCGAACGCATAGGCGCTTTCGATGATCGCGTCTTTCGACAGGAACCCGGCAAAACCGATATGGGTCAGCGGGATGCCGACGCCGGTAATGGCCAGAGTGCCTGCCATCATCATCCAGAAGGTGACCGGGATCTTCTTTCGCAGGCCGCCATAGTGCCGCATATCCTGTTCGTGGTGCATGGCGTGGATCACCGACCCCGCGCCAAGGAACAACAGCGCCTTGAAAAAGGCATGGGTGAACAGGTGGAACATCGCCGCCTCATAGGCCCCGACGCCCGCCGCCACGAACATGTAGCCGAGCTGCGAACAGGTCGAATAGGCGATCACCCGCTTGATGTCGTTCTGCACCAGACCGACCGTCGCGGCGAAGAACGCCGTGATCGCGCCGATGGTGACGATGAAGCTCGCCGCGCCCGGTGCATATTCGATCAGCGGCGACATGCGGCAGACAAGGAACACACCCGCCGTCACCATCGTCGCCGCATGGATCAGCGCGGATACCGGCGTCGGCCCCTCCATCGCGTCAGGCAGCCATGTGTGCAGCAGGAACTGCGC
Organism: uncultured Candidatus Planktophila sp.; assembly: GCA_964352385.1. Taxonomy (GTDB): domain Bacteria; phylum Pseudomonadota; class Alphaproteobacteria; order Rhodobacterales; family Rhodobacteraceae; genus Pikeienuella. The sequence continues at coordinate 71,142 of CAYGRU010000009.1, read as the reverse complement.
CGATTTGCCCATTGCCCCGATGAACAGCAGCACCGCGAGCAGCTCCAGCGCCGCGAATTCCATGCCGAAGAACAGCAGCGTTTCGGTCGATTTCTCTTCCATCATCGAAAAGATTTCGGTGAATGAAATGCTGTCGAACAGGAAGTAGATGCCGAAGATGCCGAGCACGAAGCCGAAATCGCCGACCCGGTTCACCACGAAGGCCTTGATCGCCGCCGCATTGGCCGATGCCTTGTGATGCCAGAACCCGATCAGGAGGTAGGAGGCAACGCCAACCCCCTCCCATCCGAAGAACATCTGCAACAGGTTGTCGGCGGTCACCAGCATCAGCATCGCGAAGGTGAACAGCGAAAGATAGGCGAAGAACCGCTGCCGCGACGGGTCTTCCTCCATATACCCCACAGAATACAGGTGCACGAGGGAAGACACGGAGGTGACCACCACCAGCATCACACAGGTCAGCGTATCGACCCGGATCGCCCAATCGACGGACAGCGTGCCGCTGTCGATCCAGCGCATCAGCGTGACCGTGTCGCCCTCGGTGCCGGTATAGGTGAAGAAGGTGATCCAGGACAGGATCGCGGACAGGAACAGCAGCCCGGTCGTGACCACCATTGCCGCCTTGGCGCCGATGGTCCTGCCGAACAGCCCTGCGATCAGGGCGCCGATCAATGGGGCGAAGAGGATCGTTGAGAACACTGGATCAGCCCTTCATCATGTTGACATCTTCCACGGCGATGGAGCCGCGGTTCCGGAAGAAGCAGACGAGGATGGCGAGGCCGATGGCCGCCTCCGCCGCCGCCACGGTCAGCACGAACAGCGTGAAGACCTGACCAACCATATCGCCGAGATGCACGGAGAACGCGACGAGGTTGATGTTGACCGCAAGCAGCATCAACTCGATCGACATCAGGATGACGATGATGTTCTTGCGGTTCAGGAAGATCCCGAAAATGCCCGTGACGAACAGGATGGCCGCGACCGTCAGGTAATGCGAAAGCCCAATCATGTTCTATCTCACCCTGTCATAGGCTCGAAGAGCCGCACCTGCACCGTTCGCCATCGCACAGATTTTCTTAACGAATTCCTCACTAAAGTTTCCCAGAAGGCCATTTAAGATATTGTCGTCAACTCGAATTCCATCTGCATGAACTTGCGCGCAGAAGTCACCAAAACGGTCCTCGTCAAGTTGATGGAGCATCGAGGTATTCGCCAAAACAACGAAAGATTTCCAGAGCTTTGTAGCTTCGGGCGACAATTGATTATTCATGTTTAAACTCCCTGCCCCGGTTTCACGTCTTTCAATTCCACGCTGTCTTCGCGCCGCCGCCAGATCTGCGCGGTGATGTCCTGCCGCTTGATGTTTTCGCGGTGGCGCAGCGTCAGGACGATGGCCCCGATCATCGCGACGAACAGGATCAGGCCCGCTGCCTGAAACAGGTAGACATATTCGGTATAGATCAGCTTGCCGAGCGCGACGGTGTTCTGCACATCCTCCGGCGCGGGCATTTCCGCCATGCGGCTGGCGGGTGCGCCGGCGGCGATCACCCAGGTGCCGATCACCATCGACAGCTCCAGCAGGATCACCACACCGATCAGCGCCCCCATCGGCAGATAATCGGCGATGCCCTTTTTCAGTTCGGCGAAATTCACGTCGAGCATCATGACGACGAACAGGAACAGCACCGCGACCGCGCCGACATAGACGATGATGAGAAGCATCGCGACGAATTCCGCGCCCATCAGGACGAACATCCCGGCCGCGGTGAAGAATGTCAGGATCAGCCACAGCACGGAATGAACCGGGTTGCGCGCCGTCACGACAAGGAACCCGGCAGCGACAGCCACCGTGGCGAAGATATAGAATGCGATGGCCGTCAATGCCATGTCGTGTCCCCCTCTCGGGCCTTGCTCAGCGGTAGGCCGCGTCGAGTTCGATGTTGCGGGCGATCTCGCGTTCCCAGCGATCGCCATTCTCCAGAAGCTTGGCCTTGTTGTAGAACAGCTCTTCGCGTGTCTCCGTCGCGAATTCGAAATTCGGGCCTTCGACGATGGCATCCACCGGGCAGGCCTCTTGGCAGAAGCCGCAATAGATGCATTTCGTCATGTCGATATCGTATCGTGTCGTGCGGCGCGACCCGTCTTCGCGTGGTTCGGCCTCGATGGTGATCGCCTGTGCCGGGCAGATCGCTTCGCACAGTTTGCAGGCGATGCAGCGTTCTTCACCGTTCGGATAGCGGCGCAGTGCGTGTTCGCCCCGGAATCGGGGCGAAAGCGGCCCCTTTTCAAAGGGATAGTTCAGCGTTGCCTTGGGTTTCAGAAAATACTTGAACCCCAGCCTGAACCCCGCAATGAAGTCGAACAGCAGGAAATAGCGGATCGCTCTGTCCATCGGGATAGCCATCATGCCTCCAGTGGGGTTGCGGCGCGCGACCAGCGCGCCTGATAGTCGCTTTGCAGCGCGGTGCGCCGCACGGCAGCACCTTCGGTCTTGCAGATTTCGAAATTCGTATAGCCACGCTTGAACCGGGCCTGATGGTGAAAGCCCTGACGGCCCAGCATCAAACCACGGCCCTTTCGCACGTCGCCGCGCGCGGCAAGCTCCACAAGTCGCTGAAAGAGGACGCAGTCGATCCCCATGCGATCAGCCCCCCACAACCCAGCGGGCGTAACCCGGGAAGCCATATTGCGCGAACCCCGCAACGATCAGCACCCATGCCAGCGACATCGGCAGGAACACCTTCCAGCCGAGCCGCATCAACTGGTCATAGCGATAGCGCGGGACGATGGCCTTCACCATCGCGAACATGAAGAACATGAAGACGACCTTGCCGATGAACCACAGCACACCATCCGGCAGGCCGGGGATCGGTGACAGCCAGCCACCGAAGAACAGGATCGTCGTCATCGCGCACATCAGCACGATGTTCATGTATTCGCCGATCATGAACAGCAGATAGGGGGTGGATGAATATTCAACCTGATACCCGGCGACGAGCTCCGATTCCGCCTCCGGCAGATCGAAAGGCGGGCGGTTCGTCTCTGCCAACGCGCTGACGAAGAACAGGATCACCATCGGGAAATGCGGGATCCAGTACCAGTTGAGAAAGCCGAGATTGCCATCCTGCGCGCGCACGATGTCAGACAGGTTCAGCGACCCGGTGGAGATCAGGACACCCACGATGATGAACCCGATGGACACCTCGTAAGATACCATCTGCGCCGCCGACCGCAGGCCGCCGAGGAACGGATATTTCGAATTGGATGCCCAGCCGCCCATGATGACGCCATAAACGCCCAGTGACGACATCGCGAAGATGTAAAGAATGCCGACGTTCAGGTCGGAAATCACCCAGCCATCCGCAAACGGGATCACCACCCACATGATGGTCGCGAGCACAAAGGTCGCAAGCGGCGCCAACATGAAGACGGCCTTGTCAGCCCCGGCGGGAATCACGACCTCTTTCACCGCGAACTTGATGAAATCGGCGAAGGACTGAAACAGGCCGAACGGCCCGACCACGTTCGGCCCGCGCCGCAACTGCACGGCGGCCCAGACCTTGCGGTCCATATACAGAAGGAATGCGAGGCTGATCAGCAGCAGGATCGTGACCAGAAGGCACTGCCCGACGATGATGAGAAAGATTCCGGTATATGTGTCGAAGAAGTCCATCACGCATTGCCCTCTCGCGGAATGCCCGCCTCGTCGCAGTAAATCAGCCAGTTTTCAACCGCCACCACGCCGCCATCGGCGGGTTTCACGTCTTTTCCGCTGCGCGTCGCGCGTGTGGCTGTCGTCTCGTAGATCAGATTGGCGGTGTATTCGTCACCGCGTGGCGCGGCGATCCCGCCGACCCATTCCAGAACCTTCGCCCCCTCGGCCCGTGCCTGCTTCGCCGCTGCGCAATGCAGGGGCGCGAGCGCATCCTCATCCAGCACACCGCCCGTCACCCGGAATATGCCCGGCCCCTCCGACTTCACGGTGATCGCATAGGGATCGACGACCGGCGCGGGCGCAGGTGCTGCAACCTCAGCCTGCTGGGGTGGCGCACATCCGGCAAGGGCGACGCCCCCGACAAGGGCCGCCATGAGGGGCACGGGGCGGATCATTCTGCCGCCAGCTTCGCGCTGCGCCGTGCCTGCGCATCTTGCGACAAGCGCGCCATCAAGGCCGATGCCCGCGCAATCGGGTTGGTGAGGTAATAATCCGTCACCGCCATCCCGAACGCCGCCGGGTCCATCACCCCGGCTTCGACCGGCGACCTGTCCGATGCCTCGATCTGGTCGATCCGCGCCAGATGCGGCACCTCGGCGAACATCGCGCCACGCAGCGCATCAAGCGTGTTCCAGGGTTGCGTTGCGCCCAGTTCCGCTGACAGCGCGCGCAGGATCGCCCAGTCTTCCTTTGCATCGCCCGGCGGGAACCCGGCGCGGGATGCCATCTGCACCCGCCCTTCGGTATTCACGAAAATCCCGGATTGTTCCGTATAGGCCGCTCCGGGCAGGATCACATCGGCGCGATGCGCGCCCCTGTCGCCGTGGCTGCCCTGATAGATCACGAACGGGCCAGCCGGGATATCGCCCTCGTCCGCACCGAGGTTGTAGACCACTTCGGCACCATCAAGCGCCGCCATCAGCCCGCCCTCGGTAGTGAACCCGACATCCATCGCCCCGACACGGGCGGCGGCAGTTTGCAGGACCAGAAGGCCGGAGCCTGAAACCTCCGCCATCTTCATCGAATGGCCGAGCACCGCCGCACCATCCGGACGCATCAGCGCGCCCTGCCCGACAATCACCAGCGTCTTCTTGGCGCGGGTTTCGTCCGACACACCGCCTTCGATCATCGCCGTCAGGCTCTCCGGCCCTGCACCGGCATGATGATAGTCATAAGTCAGGTCCACCGGCGCGCCGATCAGGGCGATTTCCGCACCGTTGATCCACGCCTTGCGGATGCGGGCGTTCAGAACCGGGTTTTCAAGGCGCGGATTGGTGCCGATCAGCAGGATCATCGCCGCGTCGTCAATATCCGCGATGGATGCCGAGCCGACATAGCCGGACCGATTGCCCGCGGGCAATTTCGCACCATCCGTGCGGCATTCAACCGTGCCTCCAAGGCCCGCAACCATCTGTTTCAGCGACCAGATCGCCTCCACCGGTGCAAGATCACCGGCCAGCGCAGCAACCTTGCCGCCCTTCATCGCCTTCGCCGCAGCGCCGAGCGCCTCGCCCCAGCTTGCCGGACGCAGGGTGCCGTTTTCGCGAATATAGGGCTTATCGAGACGCTGACGGCGGAGCCCGTCGCAGATATGGCGGGTCTTGTCGCCGATCCACTCCTCGTTCACCTCATCGTGGTTGCGCGGCAGGATGCGCATCACTTCGCGCCCGCGCGTATCGACCCGGATGTTCGCGCCAAGCGCGTCCATCACGTCGATGCTTTCGGTCTTTTTCAACTCCCACGGGCGGGCGTTGAACGCATAGGGCTTGTTGGTCAGCGCGCCCACCGGGCAGAGATCGACCACATTGCCCTGCATCTCGCTGTCGAGAGCGGCGGCAAGGTAAGTGGTGATCTCGCTGTCCTCGCCCCGACCGGTCTGGCCCATCTGGGTGATCCCGGCAACCTCGGTCGTGTAGCGGACACAGCGGGTGCAGGAGATGCAGCGCGTCATCTGTGTGCCGACGAGCGGGCCAAGATCAGGGTCAACGGCAGCGCGCTTCGGCTCGCGATAGCGGCTGAAATCCACGCCGTACGCCATTGCCTGATCCTGCAAATCGCATTCGCCGCCCTGATCGCAGATCGGGCAGTCGAGCGGATGGTTGATGAGCAGGAACTCCATCACCCCTTCGCGGGCCTTCTTGACCATCGGCGTATTGGTGAACACCTCGGGCGGCTGCCCCTCCGGCCCTGGGCGCAGATCGCGCACCTGCATGGCGCAGGACGCAGCAGGCTTCGGCGGCCCGCCTTTCACCTCAACCAGACACATCCGGCAGTTGCCCGCGATGGACAGACGTTCGTGATAGCAGAAGCGCGGAATTTCCTTGCCCGCCTCTTCACAGGCCTGGAGCAACGTCAGCGCGCCGTCGACCTCGACCTCGATGCCATCGACTTTGATTTTTCGAAGATCGCTCATTGCAAAACCTCATTTGTGGCCGACCATCCGGCCCCAGCATTTTCTATCGCTTCTACTTCTTCATCAGAGAAGCAATGCAAATAGAGGAACAGACGGCAAAACCGCATCAACTCGTCCGCCTGTAGGTTTTCTTGCCAACCATCCTGAACTGGAACCCGGTGTTCGGGTCTTTTGGAATGATAGCTTTAGGTTGGGAGCCAAATAGAGGCCTGTCCACTTCGGCGGCAAACTCACAAACGGCTTTGGTGACACCAGGCCAAGACACGTAGTCATCACAGATCAAAGTGCCGTGGTCAGAAATAAGAGGCCAGTAATTGCGCAAATCAGAAAGACAGGATTCATACTCATGTGAGGCGTCAATGTGTATAAGATCAGCCTTTACACCGAGCCGTTTCAAAGCATAGGCAGCCGAATTACCATCCATAGCGAGCGGAGTTATTATTTCTTGGTGCCCAGCCGAGATTACGTTATTCATGAAAGTGGTGTAAACGCTTGGATAGCCGAATTTGGGCTTAAGTTCAGCTCGCCGACCACTTTGGGAAAGATGGTTCGAAGATCCGAGCCAAGTGTCGATGGAAAGTATCTCGCATTCAAGGCCGAGCTTTTTTACGACGTTCGCCATGTGAATGCTTGACCCACCCTTCCAAACGCCCAACTCGATAATCAGCTTTGGTGATCCCAGATTGATCAATCCTTCGAAATACGGATGGACCGAGTTCCAGCCCTGCATATCAACAAGGTCCTTATCGAAGGGAAAGCCTTCAAAAGGATTCTCAAGCCCAAGCATGGTGCGGATATCCACCATGCCCTACTCCGCCGCGACCGCGCTGACGCGGCCCCTCTGCTTTGCCTTGATCCGATCCTCGATCTCGTCTCGGAAATGCCGGATCAGACCCTGAATGGGCCAGGCCGCCGCATCGCCGAGGGCGCAGATCGTGTGACCCTCCACTTGCTTGGTGACATCGTGGAGCATGTCGATCTCCTCGATCTCCGCATCCCCTGTCACCAGCCGTTCCATCACCCGCATCATCCAGCCGGTGCCCTCGCGGCACGGCGTGCACTGGCCGCAGCTTTCATGCTTGTAGAAGGCTGAAAGCCGCCAGATCGCCTTGATGACATCGACCGACTGATCCATCACGATCACCGCCGCCGTGCCGAGGCCGGAGCGTTGTTCGCGCAGCCAGTCGAAATCCATGATCGCATCGCGGCGCATCATGTGGGCGGGCAGCAGCGGCACCGACGATCCGCCGGGGATCACGGCCTTCAGGTTGTCCCAACCGCCGCGAATGCCGCCGCAATGGCGGTCGATCAGCTCATCGAACGGGATCGACATGGATTCCTCGACGACGCAGGGATTGTTCACATGGCCGGAGATGGCGAAGATTTTCGTCCCGACATTGTTCGGGCGGCCAAAGGATGAAAACCAGTCCGCCCCGCGCCGCAGGATGGTCGGCGCAACGGCGATGGATTCGACATTGTTCACCGTGGTCGGGCAGCCATAAAGGCCGGTATTCGCCGGGAAGGGCGGCTTCAGCCGGGGCATCCCCTTCTTGCCCTCAAGGCTTTCCAGCAGCGCGGTTTCCTCGCCGCAGATATAGGCCCCGGCCCCGTGATGCAGATAGAGGTCGAAATCCCAGCCGGATTTCGCAGCATTCCGCCCCAGCAAGCCGGCATCATAGCATTCGTCGATTGCCGCCTGCAGCGCCTCACGCTCGCGGACATATTCGCCGCGAATGTAGATGTAACAGGCATGGGCGTTCATCGCGAAACTGGCGATCAGGCAGCCTTCGATCAGCGTGTGCGGATCGTGGCGCATGATTTCCCGGTCCTTGCATGTGCCGGGTTCGGATTCGTCGGCATTCACCACCAGATAGGACGGGCGGCCATCGGATTCCTTCGGCATGAACGACCATTTCAGGCCGGTCGGAAACCCCGCGCCGCCCCGCCCGCGCAGGCCGGATGCCTTCATCTCGTTGATGATGGCGTCGCGCCCGCGCTGGATGATCCCGGCGGTGCCGTCCCAATGCCCGCGCGCCATCGCGCCCTTCAGGGATCGGTCATGCATCCCGTAGAGGTTGGTAAAGATCCGGTCCTTGTCGTCCAGCATGTCGCAGCCTTCCCATCATGGTCGGGGGCGGCTGACCCGCCCCCGGTTTCGCGTCAGTAGACGCCGCCCTTGTCGACCTTCTTCGAAAACTCGGTCTCTTCGCCTTTGGCGAGCAGCTTTGCCTGTTCGACCCATCCGTCGCGGCTGACCCGGCCTTTGAAGCCTTCGAGATTGTCATCCACCCACGCCACTTCGGCTTCCGTCCAGCTTGCGATCTGATCGAAGTGATAGAAGCCGAGCGTGTTCAGCATCGCCTCCATCTTCGGGCCGACACCCTTGATCCTTTTCAGATCGTCGCCCGTGCCGTCACGGGCGGCGGTCAGGGTGGCGGGTTTTTCACCCGCAGCAGCCGGTGCAGCGGCAGCAGGCGCGGCAGCAGCGGCCACTGGTGAAGCGGCTTCGGGCTTCGCGTCGCCCTGATACTTCCATGCGCCGACACCGTCGCGCAGCGTGGCTTCCTCGGTCAGGGCGGCGCTCGGCTTCAGCGCCGATTGCCCCTTGCCGGACGCGGTTCTGCCGGAATCGACGGCAACCCCGTCAGACCAATGCGCAGCCGCAGGAGCCGCCGCCACAGCGGGCACAACGGCAGGTTCCGGTGTGGCAACCACAGATTCAGCAGGTTCAGCGGGCGAAGCAGACACCGCCGGGGCAGTCCCAGCCGATGCGGCATGCGCCGCCTTGGCCTCGGCTGAATATTCGAAATCATTCACCCGCGCCTCTTCGCACAGGATCGCGGGCAGCGCCCAAGCCAGACCGGCGAACACCATCACCGCAATCACGCCCGAAACGAAAACCGGAAACCCGACGACACTGCCGACAAGATACCACGCGCCGGCAGCGATCACTGCCGCCACGGCCCAACAGACAACAAGGCAAATCCCTCTGGACATCATACGTCCTCCCTATATGCGCGCTGTTTTTCCATCGGCGTTTCTCAGCCCTTCTGTTCGCCGCGCGCAGCGAATTCCTGTGCCTGGTCGATCCACTTGTCGCGTTCGATCCGGCCCTTGAATTTCAGTCGTTCATCGACCCACGCGATATCCGCCGGGGTCCAGGCTGCGATCTGGTCGAAATGCCAGATGCCCATTTCGTTCAATGTCTGCTCCAGCTTCGGGCCGACACCCTTGATCTGCTTCAGATCATCCGCGCCACCGTCGCGGGCCGCCTTCAGCAATGCCGGGCCCTTGCCTGCGTCAGCCTCGGCTGCCGCGGGTTCAGCCTCCGCTTTCGGGCGTGCCTTTTTCTCCGCCTCAATCGCTGCCGTGTTGGCCTTGGCCGGTGCTTTCGGCGCGGCAGCCTCCGCCTCCGGCGCGGGTTGCGTCGCCTCGACTGCACCATAGGAAGGGCGGCTCATCCCGCGACCATCGGTGATGCGCGCATTGGTATCGGCGAGGATTCGCGCCAGTTCCATCGAAGCGTTTTCCGCCATGCGCTTGTCATCGGGGATTTTCAGCGAGGTCAGGCCGGATTTCGGCTCCGACGCGAAGCGCCCGTTCTGCGGCCCGGCGACCGGAACCTTGCCAGCGGCGAAATCGTCGATGATGCGACCGAAAATCTCTGCCGTCAGATCCTCGTAATAATCCTTGCCGATCTGCGCCATCGGCGCATTGGCACAGGCGCCGAGGCATTCAACCTCTTCCCACGAAAACTTGCCATCTGCCGACAGGGTGTGCGGCGTCGACGCGATGCGATCCTTCGCGACCGCGATCAGGTCTTCCGCGCCGCAGATCATGCAGGAAGTCGTGCCGCAAATCTGGAAATGGGCGACCGATCCGACCGGCTTCATCTGGAACATGAAGTAGAACGACGCGACCTCCAGCACGCGGATATCCGCCATGCCGAGCATCTTGGCCACAGTTTCCACAACCGGGCGGGATACCCAGCCTTCCTGCTCCTGCGCGCGCCAGAGCAACGGAATGACGGCGGAGGCCTGACGCCCCTCAGGATATTTCGCGATCTGCGCCTCGGCCCATTTCTGGTTTTCAGGCGTGAAAGCAAAGGCTTCGGGCTGGGTGTGGTGAAGGCGGCGAAGCATTAAAAATATCCCTTACTGCGATTTGGCCGAATAATTTGTTTACACCAACCATCAATCTCTGCAGTCAAGTCATCAATCTCTGAGATGATTAAATCCATATCAATAGGATCGGAAGACATACCTGCACCTTTGTGCTCAGGAATGTTGTCTGCAAATATAGTGAGTGCCAAAAAAAAGCCAACCTTCTTCTCGAGAGCTTCGATCTTAGGAACTAGCGCATCAGGTGCAAAAACTCTAAGCTCTGAAAGAGCTATGAAGAGGCTGTCTAAATCTGATCTTGATATTGGATCGCGCAGCTTTTGGTCGCGTGAAATTAGATGTTTCTTTCCCGCGTCAAAACCTAGCAGAAACTCAGTATTAGCAATTCCAAATTTAGGATCCCATTTGATCTCCCAAGCTTTACCATTTTCACCGATTTCGGTCAATTCAGAAACAAAACTCGAATCTACTTCATTGCCACCAACATAATATTTTCCTTCATCGTTTAGCGTTGCATAGATTATATTTCCGTCATCGGTCAAAAGCGCCTTTATGATTAGCTCACCCTTGCCATCGTAGGCACCAGACTTGATTGCTTTTAAGGCGCTTTCTTTCCAAACAGAATCATCACCCCAAGCAAGTCCTGAAGAATAACTAGAGTTTGTATTAATACCCCAATCCGCAGAACTAACTTCAAAGAATTGAAGTCGACGAAGTTCCCCAAATGCACGAAAAGTCGACTTGCATGACAATACAATTTCGTTTGTTACGCTGCCAGCGGCGTAATCATCCAGCGTAACTCGTGCGTGGTAAGCCTGAAATCCGACGAATACGGCGGCTACAACTGTTGCCACATTCGACGCAGAGGACAAAAATGGCTTTAGATCTAAAGTCATCTATCAATCTCCCCGAACACCACGTCGAGCGATCCCAGGATCGCCGAAACATCGGCCAACTGGTGCCCCTTGCAGATGTGATCCATCGCAGCGAGATGCGCGAACCCCGGTGCACGCAGTTTGGCGCGGTAGGGTTTGTTGCTGCCATCGGACACCAGATAGACGCCGAATTCGCCCTTCGGGGCCTCGACGCAGGCATAGATTTCACCCTCGGGCACGTGGAACCCTTCGGTGTAGAGTTTGAAATGGTGAATCAGCGCCTCCATCGAGCGCTTCATCTCGGCGCGCTTCGGCGGGGCGATCTTGCCATCGCGGGTGATGACCGGCGCGCCCTTGCATTGATCCAGCTTTTCCAGTGCCTGACGCATGATCTTCAGGCTTTCGCGCATTTCCTCCATCCGGCAGAGATAGCGATCATAACAATCGCCGTTCTTGCCGACAGGAATCTTGAAGTCGAATTCATTATACAATTCATAGGGTTGCGCACGGCGCAAATCCCATGACCAGCCGGAGCCACGGACCATGACACCGGAAAATCCGAAGGCCTGCGCTTCTTCGATCGTGACAACGCCGATATCGACATTCCGCTGCTTGAAGATGCGGTTTTCGGTCAGCAATCCTTCGAGGTCGTCCAGAACCTGCGGAAATTCCTCGGTCCACTGCCAGATATCGTCGCAGAGTTCCGGCGTCAGGTCCTGATGCACGCCGCCGGGGCGGAAATAGGCGGAGTGGAGCCGCGCGCCGCAGGCCCGCTCATAAAACACCATCAGCTTTTCGCGCTCTTCAAACCCCCAGAGCGGCGGCGTCAGCGCGCCCACGTCCATCGCCTGCGTCGTGACGTTCAGCAGATGGTTCAGGATGCGCCCTATCTCGCAATAAAGGATGCGGATCAGCGACCCCCGGCGCGGCACGTCGGTCTTGGTCAGCCGCTCGATGGCAAGGCACCAGGCATGTTCCTGATTCATCGGCGCGACATAATCCAGCCGGTCGAAATACGGCAAATTCTGCAGGTAGGTCCGGCTTTCCATCAGCTTTTCTGTGCCGCGATGCAGCAGGCCGATATGCGGATCGGTCCGCTCCACGATCTCGCCGTCAAGCTCCAGAACGAGGCGCAAAACGCCATGTGCCGCAGGGTGTTGCGGGCCGAAATTGATGTTGAAGTTGCGGATACGCTGTTCAGGGGTTTTGAAATCGCCGTCAGCCATCAGATCGTCTCGCTTACAGTGCGGAAAAGCTTGGTCACCAGCTTCCACTCGCCCTCGACCCGGAAGAACCCGAGATAATCGTGGAACCGGCGTGGCGGCAGATCGACCCTCAGCTTCACTTGCGCCATTTCCCCGCCTTCGATGTCGATGTCGAAGATCTCGAAGGACGGCTCGTCGCTGAACGGCGGGCGATTGCGGACCCGGTCGATGAAGATCGCCTTGTCGAAAAAGGTTGGGCCATCGCCCGTCCCTGCCGACGTCATGAAGAAACGATCATGCATCAGCGTCTCGAATGCCGCTGCGTCGCTGTGGTGCAGTGCGCGGCAATAAAGTTCTGCGAGCGCGCGGATTTCTGCGGTGGCGTCCATGCTGCCGTCCATCATGCCCCTGCTTTCTTTTCATCGCCCGGCAGGATGTATTCGGCACCCTCCCACGGCGACATGAAATCGAATTGCCGGTAATCCTGAACCAGCGTCACCGGCTCATACACCACGCGCTTCTGTTCCTCGTCATAACGGACCTCGACATAGCCGGTGGTCGGGAAATCCTTGCGCAGCGGATGCCCGCGAAAGCCATAGTCGGTGAGGATGCGGCGCAGGTCCGGGTGGCCGGAGAACATCACGCCATACATGTCGAAGACTTCACGCTCGAACCAGTCGGCGACCGGGAAAATCTCGCAGCAGGACGGAACCAGTTCATCCTCGTTCACCGCGACCCGCACGCGGACGCGCTGATTCTGGCGCATCGACAGCAGGTGATAGACCACCTCGAACCGCTTTTCACGGTCCGGGTAATCGACCCCGCACAGGTCAACCAGTGTGGTGAACTGGCAGGCCGCATTGTCGCGCAAGAATTTCAGCAGATCGACCACCCGCTGCGGCGTTGCCACCAATGTCAGCTCGCCGCCGACGATGCCGGATGACGCGACCAGATGCGGTGCCGCCATTTCGACCACATCGGTCAGGTCCATAAGGGCTTCGGTCATCGTCTGTCCCCTTGCCGATCAGCGAACGATTGTGCCTGTGCGGCGGATCTTCTTCTGCAATTGCAGGATGCCATAGAGCAGCGCCTCCGCCGTTGGCGGGCAGCCGGGAACATAGATGTCCACCGGCACGATCCGGTCACAGCCGCGCACCACGGAATAGCTGTAGTGATAATAGCCGCCGCCATTGGCACAGGAGCCCATCGAGATGACATAGCGCGGCTCCGGCATCTGGTCATAGACCTTGCGCAGGGCCGGGGCCATCTTGTTGGTCAGCGTGCCCGCGACAATCATCACGTCGGACTGGCGCGGACTGGCGCGCGGGGCGAAGCCGAAACGCTCAGCATCGTAGCGGGGCATGGAGGTCTGCATCATCTCGACCGCGCAGCACGCCAACCCGAAGGTCATCCAGAAGAGCGAGCCGGTGCGCGCCCAATTCACCAGGTCCTCCGCCGAAGTCAGCAGATAGCCCTTGTCGGCCAGTTCGGCAGAGATATTGCCGACCATCACGTCCTTGTCCGCCCCGGCCTGCATCGGCTGGGAGACAGTCGTCGTTGTGGGGGTCGTCACTCCCATTCGAGAGCTCCCTTCTTCCATTCATAGGCAAAACCGACGGTCAGCACCCCGAGGAACACGACCATCGACCAAAACCCGAATTCGCCGATATGTTGAAAACTGACCGCCCAGGGAAACAGGAACGCGACCTCCAGATCGAAGATGATGAACAGGATCGCGACCAGATAGAACCGCACATCGAATTTCATGCGGGCATCGTCGAAAGCGTTGAAGCCGCATTCATAGGCGGAAATCTTTTCCGGGTCCGGTCGGCGCACTGCCAACACGAGCGCCGCGATGATCAGCAGCAGCCCAAGGGCCACCGCGAGACCCAGAAACACGAGGATCGGAAGATATTCCCGGAGCAATTCGTCCATCACGGACCCCTTTTTCCCCAGCGCCATCTTGCAGTGCAGCGCAAACACATCTGTCTCTACTCCTGCACCAGCGAAGGGTCAACAAAACCGATGTGAAAAGTGCGCAATAAGCTGTCATCAAACGGGCTGTCCCACAGCGTGGGACAACACCCATTAAGACTGATTTTTCAGGGGCTTAGGTGGAGGTGATGGCGCGGTTGACGGGGCTCGAACCCGCGACCCCCGGCGTGACAGGCCGGTACTCTAACCAACTGAGCTACAACCGCTCACCTCCACGTCAACGCTTGTCTGCGCTGGCGTGAGGGGTGTTTAGAGACGGGCGCGGGGCACGTCAAGCGGTCAGAAGACAGATTCTTGACGGAAGGCCATTCATTTTCAGGCGAGGGCCGCAACCGACATCGGCCACCGCTCCGCTGACCGGGGAAGCGCTATGTCCAAGCAGGATGTGGCGGAAAGCCGTTTTGCGGGACGGTCTGGTGGGCGATGACGGGCTCGAACCGCCGACATCTTCGGTGTAAACGAAGCGCTCTACCAACTGAGCTAATCGCCCCCCTGCCCGGCCGCATCGGCACGGACATGAAAAGGGCCGGTGCTTTCGCACCGACCCTCGCTCTCTTAGCGGATTTGCCGGTCCGTGCAAGCCCTGCACGCACCAGCGGCCGATCAATGCGCGGCGGACACGCCCTCAGCGGCTGCGGACGGCTTGGCGGCCAGTGCCGCCGCCTCCGCAGCTTCGTCCCATTCGATCGGCACGGGCGCGCGGACCAGCGCGACCTTCAGCACCTCGCTGACCGATTCCACGGGGATGATTTCCAGCCCGTTCTTCACATTATCCGGGATATCCGGCAGGTCCTTCATGTTGTCCAGCGGGATCAGAACTGTCTTGATTCCACCACGCAGCGCCGCAAGCAGCTTTTCCTTCAGGCCGCCGATGGCGAGCACGTTGCCGCGCAGCGTCACCTCGCCCGTCATCGCCACATCGCGGCGCACGGGGATGTTGGTTAGCATGGAGACGATGGACGTCACCATCCCGACCCCTGCCGAGGGGCCGTCCTTCGGTGTCGCGCCTTCGGGCACGTGGACATGAATGTCGATCTTCTCGAACTCCGGCGGCTTCACACCGTAGGTGATCGCCTGCGAGCGGACATAGGAGGATGCCGCGTCGATCGATTCCTTCATCACATCGCCCAGCTTGCCGGTGGTCTTCATCCGCCCCTTGCCCGGCAGTTTCAGCGATTCGATGGACAGGAGATCGCCGCCGACTTCGGTCCAGGCGAGGCCGGTGACGACACCAACCTGATCCTTCGCCTCCGCCAGACCGAACTTGAACCGGCGCACGCCGAGAATGTCC
This sequence comes from uncultured Candidatus Planktophila sp., assembly GCA_964352385.1. Classification (GTDB taxonomy): domain Bacteria; phylum Pseudomonadota; class Alphaproteobacteria; order Rhodobacterales; family Rhodobacteraceae; genus Pikeienuella. The sequence goes on along the minus strand of CAYGRU010000009.1, from coordinate 55,527 downwards.
TTCAGATCATTCGATCCGACCACGACAGGCGTCTCACCGCCCTTGAGGATGCGGGTGACGACCTTGCGGCAGATCTTGGCAATCTCACGCTCCAGGTTCCGCACCCCCGCCTCGCGGGTGTAATAGCGGACGATGTCGCGCAGGGCCTCGACCTTCAACTCGAACTCGCCCTTCTTTTTCAGGCCGTGTCCGGTCATCTGCTTTTCAAGCAGGTGACGCTTGGCGATCTGGACCTTTTCGTCTTCGGTGTAACCCGACAGCGAAATGATCTCCATCCGGTCCAGCAGCGGGCGCGGCATGTTGTAGGAATTGGCAGTGGTCAGGAACATCACGTTCGAAAGGTCGTATTCAACCTCCAGATAGTGATCCGAGAAGGTCGCATTCTGTTCCGGGTCCAGCACCTCCAGCATCGCAGAGGCCGGATCGCCCCGGAAATCCTGCCCCATCTTGTCGATTTCATCGAGCAGGATCAGCGGGTTGACAGTCTTTGCCTTCTTCATCGACTGGATGATCTTGCCCGGCATCGACCCAATATAGGTCCGCCGATGGCCGCGAATCTCGCTTTCATCGCGCACACCGCCGAGCGAGATGCGGATGAATTCGCGCCCCGTCGCCTTGGCCACGGATTTGCCAAGCGAAGTCTTGCCGACACCCGGAGGGCCGACAAGGCACAGGATCGGGCCTTTCAGCTTGGTCGACCGCTGCTGCACCGCGAGGTATTCGACCATGCGTTCCTTGACCTTCTCCAATCCGAAATGATCGGCGTCGAGAATGTCTTCGGCCCGTTTCAGGTCCTTCTTCACACGGCTTTTTACGCCCCACGGGATCGACAGCATCCAGTCGAGATAGTTGCGCACAACCGTCGCTTCTGCCGACATCGGGGACATCTGGCGCAGCTTCTTCAGCTCCGCCATCGCCTTTTCATGGGCTTCCTTGGACAGTTTGGTGGCGTGGATGCGGTCTTCGTATTCCGCCGCATCGTCGCGGCCATCCTCGCCCTCGCCCAGTTCCTTCTGAATGGCCTTCATCTGCTCATTCAGGTAATATTCGCGCTGGGTCTTCTCCATCTGTGTCTTGACGCGGGTCTTGATCTTCTTCTCGACCTGCAGGACTGACATTTCGCCCTGCATCAGGCCATAGATCCGCTCCATCCGCTGACCGATATCGGTGATTTCCAGCAGCGTCTGCTTTTCCGACAGCTTCACACCCAGATGCCCGGCGATGGTATCGGCCAGCTTCGCCGGATCATCGATGGTCCCGACCGTTGTGACCGCTTCCTGCGGGATGTTCTTGTTCAGCTTCACATATTTTTCGAACTCAGCGGCAATCGTCCGGGTCAGGGCATCGACCGCATCTTGATCGGCGATGGTTTCGGGCAGCACGGTCGCGTGCGCCTCGAAATATTCCTCCCGGTCAGTGAAGCTGTCGATCCGGGCGCGGGCCTTGCCCTCGACCAGCACCTTCACGGTGCCATCGGGCAGTTTCAGCAACTGCAACACATTCGCAATGGAGCCGATTTCATAGATATCGTCGCTGCCCGGTTCATCATCCGACGGGTCGCGCTGCGACGCGAGGAGGATCGACTTGTCCTCCTTCATCACGGCTTCGAGGGCCAGAACGGATTTCTCGCGCCCGACGAACAGCGGCACGATCATGTGCGGAAAGACGACGATGTCGCGCAGCGGCAGGACCGGAAGCGTCGACGGCTGAGCGATGGATTCTGACATGAAAAGGTCTTTCTCTTTGCGGCGAGTCACCCTGCCCCATCGAAGGCGGCATCAGGACTCCCATTCATCAAGGAAGTCCTAACATGTGTCCCATATTTGGGGTTTTCAAGTCGCTGCCACCTCAAGATGCGCTGGCAGCAACCCCTTTGCGCTTGTCTGCATAAATCATGAGCGGCGATGCCTTGCCCTCGATCACTTCCTCGTTGACCACGACTTCCTGAACACCCTCAAGGGCCGGAAGCTCAAACATCGTGTCGAGAAGCACATTTTCGAGGATTGATCGCAGGCCGCGCGCCCCGGTCTTGCGGGTGATCGCCTTGCGGGCCACCGCCGTCAGCGCCTCGTCAGTGAAGGTCAGCTTCGCGCTCTCCATCTCGAACAGGCGCTGATACTGCTTGATCAGCGCGTTCTTCGGTTTGGAAAGGATCGTGACCAGCGCCTCGACATCCAGATCGCCGAGGGTGGCGATCACCGGCAGACGGCCAACGAATTCGGGGATCAGACCGAATTTCAACAGATCCTCAGGCTCCAGCGATTCCAGCAATTCGCCAGTCCTGCGGTCCTCGGAATCCTTCACATCGGCGCCGAAGCCGATGGCGGAGCCTTTGCCGCGCTGCGCGATGATCCGGTCGAGGCCCGCGAAGGCCCCGCCACAGATGAACAGGATGTTGGTCGTGTCCACCTGAAGGAATTCCTGCTGCGGATGCTTACGCCCGCCCTGCGGCGGCACCGATGCGACGGTGCCTTCCATGATCTTCAGCAAGGCCTGCTGCACGCCCTCACCGCTTACGTCGCGGGTGATGGACGGGTTGTCGGACTTGCGGGAAATCTTGTCGACCTCGTCGATATAGACGATGCCGCGCTGCGCGCGTTCGACATTGTAATCGGCGGATTGCAGCAGCTTGAGGATGATGTTCTCGACATCCTCGCCAACATAACCGGCCTCGGTCAGGGTTGTCGCATCGGCCATCGTGAACGGCACGTCCAGAATCCGCGCCAGAGTCTGCGCCAGCAATGTCTTGCCGCACCCGGTAGGGCCGATCAGCATGATGTTGGATTTCGCCAATTCCACATCGGATGACTTCGCCGAATGGTTCAGACGCTTGTAGTGGTTGTGGACCGCGACCGAGAGGACGCGCTTCGCGCGCTCCTGCCCGATCACGTAATCGTCAAGAACCTCGCAAATGTCCTGCGGCGACGGCACGCCATCCGTGGATTTCACAAGGCCCGACTTGGTTTCCTCGCGAATGATGTCCATGCACAATTCGACGCATTCGTCGCAGATGAAAACGGTTGGGCCCGCGATCAGCTTGCGCACCTCATGCTGGCTCTTTCCGCAGAAGGAGCAGTAAAGGGTGTTCTTCGACTCGGTCCCGCTGGACTTGCTCATGCGGCTCTCCAATCCCCCTGCGCCGGGGTCGCATTAGAGTAAACTCTTCAAGACAGGGCAGCACATACGCGCCGCGAATCTCGCTATTTCCTATGTCTGCACGTGACCGGCAGGTGACGCAAGTGCAGGTGGCCGCCAAGCGTGCACCTCCGCATCCCCCGACGATCAGGCGCGCGGGTGCCGAAGGTGCCCCCTGAAGGCACCGAAAGCCACCTTGCGCACCCGGATGCAGGGATCAGGTATCGGCGGAGATATCGGGCCGCTGGCTTACGATTTCGTCAACCAGGCCCCAATCCTTCGCCTTCTCGGAGGTCATGAAATTGTCCCGGTCGAGGGCGGCCTCGACGGTTTCATATTTCTGTCCGCAATGCTTCACATAGATGTTGTTGAGCCGCTCTTTCAGCTCCAGCGTATGCTTGGCGTGGATCGCGATGTCGGAGGCCTGCCCCTGATACCCGCCGGACGGCTGGTGCACCATGATCGAAGAATGCGGCAGCGTGAACCGCATGCCCTTCTGACCGGCGGCCAGCAGCAGCGACCCCATCGAGGCCGCCTGCCCGACGCAGAGCGTGGACACGGCGGGGCGGATATACTGCATGGTGTCATAGATCGACAGGCCGGAGGTCACGACACCGCCGGGGCTGTTGATATACATCGCGATCTCTTTCTTCGGATTGTCCGCTTCCAGAAACAGCAACTGCGCGACGATCAGGGTCGACATGCCGTCATGGACCGGGCCGGAGACGAAGATGATCCGCTCTTTCAACAGCCGCGAAAAGATGTCGTAGGCCCGCTCGCCGCGCGCCGTCTGCTCGACGACCATCGGCACGAGTGTGTTCATGTAGATTTCTGCGGGATCATGCATTGCGGCATCTTTCTTGTCTGGGCGTCGGTCGAAGGATCGGCGTCGGCGTTCATGCTGCATCTCTGCAGCCTTGGCACCAGACTTACGCAGTCCTGTATGCCGCTTCAAGCGCTGGTGGTGCGGTCACTGGCCGAGTTGCGGCGAATTGTCGGGAAACAGCAATAAGGGGCGCGAGGAATTTTCATCCGCGCGCACCTTGGTCATCTCGTGGAATGCCACCCCGGCCCGTGCCCGGAGCGGAAGCCCGATTATGCCTCGTCCATCGCCTCGATGGCTTTTTCGAGGTCGGCCTTGGTCACTTCCTTTTCCGTCACCGATGCCAGTTCCAGCACGTAATCGACGACCTTGTCCTCGAACAGGGGCGCGCGGATCTGCTGCAACATCGCCTCGTTCTTGCGCACGAAGTCGAAGAAGGCACGTTCCTGCCCCGGCATCTGCTGCGCCTGGCGGAAGATCGCCTGGTTCATTTCCGCCTCGGTCACCTCGACCTCGGCCTTGCGCCCGATATGGGCGAGCAGCAGGCCAAGACGCACCCGGCGTTGTGCCAGCGTCTTGTGTTCGTCGGTGGTTTCGATCTCGGGGTGATCGTGTCCGTGCACGTCGGGGTTTTCCTCGTGCCAAAGCTGATGCGCGATCTGACCAGCCTCGGCGTCGACCAGCCCTTCGGGCAGATCGAAGGACACCAGCGTGTCGAGCTTGTCGAGCAACTGGCGCTTCAGGATCTGACGCGCCGCGCCCTTGTATTCGGATTCAAGGCGCTCGGCCATCTGCGTGCGCAGCGTGGCGAGGTCATCGAGGCCGAACTTCTTGGCGAAATCGTCGTCGATCACCGGCGTGGCGGAGGATGCGACCTCCTTCACGGTGCAACTGAACACCGCCGGCTTTCCAGCCAGAGTGTCGACGCCATAGCTTTCGGGGAAGGTCACATTGACCTCGACCGCATCGCCGGCCTTGGCACCGACAAGCTGTTCCTCGAAGCCAGGGATGAACTGGCCGGACCCGAGCACGAGCGCATAATCCTCGGCGGACCCGCCCTCGAACGCTTCGCCATCGACACGGCCAACGAAATCGAACGTGACCTGATCGCCGTCCTTCGCCGCAGCATCGTCAGCACCCGCCACGTAGGTCGGGCTCTGCTCCGCCAGCTTGTCCATCGCCTCGTCGACTTCCTTGTCGTCGACCTTGGCCACCAGACGCTCCAGCGTCACGGTGCTGAGATCGGTTTCCGGAATGTCCGGCAGGCGTTCGTATTTCAGTTCGACCTTCAAGTCATGACCTTCGTCATAATCCTCGTTAGCGATCTTCACTTCGGGCTGCTGCGACGGCATGTCGCCGGTCGTCTCGAAATGCGAGCGCATCGCCTCATCGACGCTTTCCTGCATGACTTCGCCCAGCAGGTTGCGGCCAAACATCTTTTTCAAAAGCGCCTTCGGGGCCTTGCCCTTGCGAAAGCCCTTCATCTGGAAATCGGCGCGCGCGGCGTCGAGTTTCGTATCCATCTTCGCAGCCAGATCGGCGGCCGGGATGGTCACGGCATATTCGCGTTTCAGGCCAACGGCCAAAGTCTCAGTTACCTGCATGTCGTCCTCGTCGTCGCTGCGCCGGTCGGCGCATGGGGCCGCCGTGATGATTGGTGCGGGCGGAGGGACTTGAACCCCCACGCCGTGAAGCACGAGAACCTAAATCTCGCGTGTCTACCAGTTTCACCACGCCCGCAATGCAGAACGGGCCCCCGCATATCGAAGACCCGCCCCGTTAAAAACCGTCGTCCCTATATCAGCGGGTTTTCAGCGGCGCGAGGGGAAATTTCAGGCGGCGGGGGCAATGGCGCAAAAGACTTCGCCGTTACCGGGGGAAACCGGGGCGCGGGGCGCGCAGCGCCGCAACCGGGCCTGTTCGCGGCGGCGTCCGCTTTGCCGGACCGGCGGGAGGGAACCCGGTTCAGCCATGCGAACGCGGCACCGGAAAAGTGCGATCAGGGCTGGTCGGAAACCGCCGACATGCCGCCCGGCGCGTCGATCAATAGATATAGCGGATCTGATCCGCCCAGAACCGTTCCATCCCGCGCAGATCGCGGATCATGCCGCGCATCTGACCGGCCTGTGCGCCCTGTTGTTGCACGAGGTTGTCGGCATGTCGGCTGAACAGGTCCGCCACGATCTTGCGGATGGCGCGCCCATCCTCCGTCAGCCGGATGCGGACGGCGCGGCGGTCGATCTCGCATCGCTGGTGGTGCATATAGCCGCTTTCGACCAGTTTCTTGAGGTTGTAGGAGACATTGGAGCCCTGATAGTAGCCACGGGTCTTCAACTCCCCCGCCGTCACCTCATTTTCGCCGATATTGTAAAGCAGCAGCGCCTGCACGCTGTTGATATCGAGCCTGCCGAGGCGTTCGAATTCGTCCTTGATGACATCGAGCAACAGGCGGTGCAGCCGCTCGATCAGTGCGAGCGCCTCGACATAATCGGACACCCGAAATCTGTCCTCATCGTCATCGGCGACGACCCGTTCCAACCTGCTCATGTCATTCCTCCGCTTGGCTGCTCCGAGGGGGCACCTTGGCGGTGAAGACAAAACACGAGGTTAATGCGTCGCAGATTCCCGAACAATGCCGTGAAACGCCGCAATTTCAGCGATAAGCCCTTGAAAAAGCTCAGGTGTCGGCAATGATCCACTGACCCATTTGTAAAGGTCCTGGTCGTTCTCATCGAGCAGGACCTCATAGGCATCGAGCTTCGCGTCCTGCATATCAGCCAGAACCGCATCGGCATACTTGCCGAGAATCAGATCCATTTCCTTCATGCCGCGCCGCCAGCTTCGCATGTGAACGCGCTTCAGCCGGTGCTCCCTTACCTCGGTCATACCTTCATGTCCTCCCCCGTCGTAGGCCACAGCCATGCCGCGCCCCTGATGCCGGAACTGTCGCCATGACGGTTTTGCACGATGCGCGTTTCCATGACATCGGAAAATATCATCGGGCGGAGCCGGGCCTCGATCTCGTCATAAATCACCAAAAGGTTCGATAACCCGCCGCCAAGGACGATCACCTCCGGGTCCACGATGTTGATGACGAGGCACAGCGCCCGCGCCAGCCGGTCCAGAAACCGGTCGAGCGTGGCGCGCGCCGCTGCGTCGCCCGCCGCTGCTTCGCGGGCGATCTCCTCAGCCGTCAGCGCCGCGCCGGTCAGCCGCAGATGATCCGCAGCCAGCGCAGGCCCGCTCAGCCATGTCTCAAGACAGTTTCGCTTTCCGCACCAGCAGGGCACCCCCGGCAGCTCCGGCCCGTGCGGCGATGGCAGCGGCACATGGCCCCATTCCCCCGCGATGCCGTTCGCCCCGCCCAGCGGCCTGCCGTTCAGCACCAGCCCGCCACCGACGCCGGTGCCGAGGATGACACCAAACACCGACGCCGCCCCCATCGCCGCGCCGTCCGCCGACTCCGAGACCGCAAAGCAATTCGCGTCATTCTCGACCCGCACCGGCACACCGAGCGCGCGCGCAACATCATCGGCCAGCGGACGCCCGTTCAACCATGTGGAATTGGCATTGCGCAAATGGCCGGTCAGCGGCGACAGCGATCCGGGCACGGCCATGCCGACGACGAATTCGCCGCCGCCGTCGTCAACGACAGCGCGGACCAGATCGCGGATCGCGCGCACGGTGTCATCATAGGTTCTGGGCGTCGGGCGTCGCTGCATCGGACCTGTCCGGCCTTGCGAATCCATCGCGATCACAGCGATCTTGGTGCCGCCGAGATCAACCCCGATCCGCATCCTGCCGGTCATCGCGGTGCTGGCCCGTTCCTATTCAATCAACACGGCGCGCAGGCGCTTTTCAAGCCGCGCCAGCCGGTCGGCCATGGTGCGCTGCTCGCTGCGGATCGCCGACATTTCGGACAGGACCGCCTGCGCAGCCTGCGCCCGCGATTCGTCGGTTGGCGCTTCATCGGCGTTCCGCACGCCAAGCCCCTGCCCGGTCATCAGCCAGACCAGCGACACGTTGAGGATACCGCACAGCATCTGCATCCGGTTCGATCGCGGCTCCGACCGGTCCTCTTCCCAGCCCTTTATGGTGCGGGCGTTCACGCCCAGCCGTTCCGCCACTTCATGCTGGGTCAGGCCCTGCGCATCGCGCGCCGCTGCCATCCGGTCGCCAAAGGTCGCGTAGGCATCGGAATAGGGGTTTTCGGTGTGATCCTTGGACATAGTGGCCAGTTCGGTTTCTTCGGTATCTGCATGTTTTGTCATGGGCGCACGTTAGGCGAAACTGTCGATTTTTTCGACTGGCCTATTGTCGCGCTCGGTCGGCGGGACCGATCCTGCGGTGAACGAGGGGCCATGCGGCGATCAATGCGGTTGATTGCCGACGGACCAGCGCCCATCATAACGCATTGAAACATTTCACCCCCTTCGACAGCACGGATCGCATGAATCTTCTCTACGCGAATGACAGATCGGGCATCGACGCACCGTCATGGTATGCGGCCACGGCGGCACCACGGGCCGATCATCCGACGCTGGCCGGGGATATCACGGCGGATGTCTGCGTCATCGGTGGCGGCTATACTGGTCTGTCCACTGCGCTGCATCTTGCGGAGCAGGGCCATGACGTGGTGCTGATCGACGCACAGCGCGTCGGCTGGGGCGCGTCGGGGCGGAATGGCGGGCAGGTCGGATCGGGGCAGCGGGTCGGCCAGCAGGACCTCGACCGGATGGTCGGCCCGGCGGATGCGGATCGGCTCTGGCATCTGGCGGAGGACGCGAAATCGCTGGTGCGCGGCCTGATCGCGCGCCACGCGATCGACTGCGATCTTCGCCCCGGCATCATCCACACCGCCCATCGCGCGCGCTATGCGCCGGACCTGAAGGCCGAATCCGCATTCCTGAAGGCGCGCTATGGCTATGAGACCGAATTTCTGGACCGAACAGCCCTGCGGCAGGTCGTCGGATCGCCTGCCTATCATGCCGGTGTCATCGACCCCGGTGGCGCGCATCTGCACCCGCTGAACTATGCGCTCGGCCTCGCCCGTGCGGCGGCGGCGGCGGGCGTGCGCATCTTCGAGCGGACCGAGGCGACGGCGCTGCACGGCGGCAAGGTGACGACCGCTGCGGGCACGATCACGGCGGCGCATGTGGTGCTGGCCTGCAACGGCTATCTCGGCGGTCTTGCCCCCAAGGTCGCGACCCGCGTCATGCCGATCAACAATTTCATCATCGCGACGGAACCGTTGGACGAAGCGCTGGCGCTGGAGTTGATTGCGAACGGCATGGCGGTCGCCGACAGCAAGTTCGTCGTCAATTATTATCGCCTGTCCGCAGATCGGCGGATGCTGTTCGGCGGCAAGGAAAGCTATGGCTATCGCTTTCCGAAGGATATCAAGGGATTGGTCAGAGAAGCGATGATCGAGATTTATCCCCAGCTTCGCGATACGCGGATCGACTATGGCTGGGGCGGCACGTTGGCGATCACCATGAACCGGATGCCGCATTTCGCGCGGCTGGCGCCGAACATCCTGTCCTGCTCGGGTTATTCCGGGCATGGTGTGGCGCTGGCGACGCTGGCGGGCAAGCTGACGGCGGATGCCATCCGGGGCGACGGATCAGGGTTCGATCTGATGGCGAAGGTGCCCTCACCGCGCTTTCCCGGTGGCCCGGCGATGCGCACGCCGCTGCTGGTTCTGGCGATGTTGTGGTTTTCGATGAAGGACCGTTTGTGATGCTGACCCGTCGCGCCTGTCTGGCCCTGCCCGCCCTCCTGGCCCTGACGACGGCGACTAGCGCGGCGGCGACAAGTGCGGCGGGGGCGGTGCTGCTGCTCGGCTCCACCACCACCACGGAAAATTCCGGTTTGCTGGCATGGCTGCTGCCGAAATTCGAGGCGGAGACCGGGATCGAAGTGCGCACCGTCGTGGCGGGCACAGGGCGCGTGCTGCAACTTGCGGCGGCGGGGGACATCGACGTTTCGCTGACCCATGATCCGGTGGGGGAGCAGGCATTCATCGCCGCCGGGCACGGGCTTTACCGGCATGAGGTGATGTTCAACGATTTCATGCTGGTTGGCCCCAGGGCCGATCCCGCCGGGATCGCGGGGATGGTCAACCCAGCCGATGCGTTGCGCCGGATCGCCAAAGCGGGCGCGCCGTTCTATTCGCGTGCCGACGACAGCGGCACGCATCGGCGCGAGCTTGCGCTCTGGGGCGGCGCACCGGACGATTGGAGCGGCTATCGCGAGACCGGCACAGGCATGGGTGCGACGCTGAACATCGCGGTGGCAGCCGACGCCTATACGATGGTTGACCGGGGCACCTGGGCCGCCTTCGGCAATCGCGGCACGCTGGTGGTGCTGGTCGAGGGCGATGCCACGCTGAGCAATCAGTATGGTGTGATCCTGCCTGCTGCGATCCGCGCCGAAAACCGCGCCGCCGCCGAGCGGTTAATCAACTGGCTGATATCCGCACCGGGACAGGCCGCCATCGCCGCCTTCCGGGTCGAGGGCGAGCAGGTGTTTTTCCCCAATTCCACAAGCTGATCGCGTCGCCCGCCGGTCGCAAATGACCGCAATCGGACTTGAGGCACCGCCCCGCCGGTGTTACCCAAAGGCAGACGACGCCAAAGGGCTGACCGGAATCCGCCGCGCCTTGACCCAGACAGGGAAGGTTGCAGCGGGGTCGTTCAAGGGGTGCCCTGCGCATCCCGGCCTTTTGTCATTGTGAAACGCTGACGAAAGGTTGCACCATGCGATATCTGTTTCTGTTCCCCGTGATGATGCCCGCCTCTGCCCTTGCCCATGCCGGGCATGTCGCCGAGGTCGCGGGCCATACCCACTGGATCGGTCTTGCCGCCGCTGTCGGGGCCGCCGTGCTCGGCGCATGGCTCGCCGGATCGAAGGCCAAGGAAACACCGGAAGCGACCGACAGCGCACAAGACGATGCCACTGGCGCCGAGGAACAGGGCGCATGACCAAGACAGGGGTCATGATCTGCGGCCACGGATCGCGGTCGCAGGCGGCAGTCGACGAATTTTCCGTGCTGGCAGAACAGCTGCCCGCCTATCTGCCACCCGATTGGCCGATCGAATACGGCTATCTCGAATTTGCCAATCCGGTGATCCGCGCCGGGCTCGACAAGTTGCGTGCGCAGGGCTGCGATGAAATTCTGGCGGTGCCGGGCATGTTGTTTTCGGCCATGCACACCAAGAACGACATTCCGACCGTCCTGAACAAATACGCCGCCGAGCATGGCATCAAGGTTCACTATGGGCGCGAGCTGGGTGTGACGCCCAAGATGATCGCCGCTGCCGGAGGACGAATTCAGCAGGCGATCGACAGCGCCAATGCCGAACATGGCGACCTGCCGCTTGCCGAAACCGCGCTCGTGGTGATCGGGCGCGGGGCGTCAGACCCCGATGCCAATTCCAACGTATCAAAGATCGCGCGGATGTTGTGGGAGGGGTTCGGATTCGGCTGGTGCGAGGTCGGCTATTCCGGCGTGACCTTTCCGCTGGTGGAGCCGTGCCTTCAGCATGTCACGCGGCTCGGCTACAAGCGCGTCATCGTGTTTCCCTATTTCCTGTTCACCGGCATCCTGATCGACCGCATTTATGGCTTCACCGACAAGGTTGCGGCGGCGCATCCCGATATCCAGTTCGTCAAGGCAGGCTATCTGTCCGACCATGATCAGGTGCTGGCGCAATTCGCCGAACGGGTGACTGAAATCAAGGACGGTCAGGTTCCCGACAATTGCGCGCTTTGCAAATATCGCGAACAGGTGCTGGGTTTCGAACATGAGGTCGGCGCGGTGCAGGAAAGCCACCATCACCATGTGGAGGGGCAAGGCGCCGCAGCCCCCGGATCGAATGTCGCCGATTGCACGCTGTGCGACACGTTCTGCACCGGCGAGTGCCGACTGGTCGCCGGGGATGCGCATCATCACCACCATGACCACGATCACCCGCATGACCACGCGCACGATCATGGACATGGACACGATCACGGGCACCACCATCACCACGATCACGCCCATCCCGAATATCCGCACGCAAAGCACCCGCATGGGCCGGAGAGTGTGAGGAAACCGTGACCCGGTCGTTCGACACATACATCATCGTCGACTGGTCTGCCCGCGCCGCCCCCTCGCCGGATCGCCCCGTCAAGGATGCGATCTGGATCGGGGTCGCACACGCCGAAGGGGGCGCTGCGGCGGTTTCCTATCACCGCACCCGCCACGCGGCGATGGCCGTGCTGACGGCACGGATCGAATCGGAACTGGATGCCGGGCGGCGGGTTCTGGCCGGGTTCGATTTTCCCCTCGGCTATCCCGCCGGTGTCGCGGCGCGGATTACCGGTGCCGCCGACGCGCTGGCGTTGTGGGACTGGCTGGCGAATGCGATCCGCGATGATGCAGACAATGCCAACAACCGGTTCGAAATCGCCGCGCGCATCAACGCGCTTTACGATGGCGTCGGCCCGTTCTGGGGCAGGCCTGAGGGGGCGGATCATCCGCTGATCCCGGTCCGCAAATCCGCGCGCAGCGGCAGCGACCATCCCACCGAAACGCGCCATGCCGAACGGGCCGCCACCGGGGCCAAGACGGTCTGGCAGTTGATGTATGCAGGTTCGGTCGGATCGCAGGTCCTGATGGGTCTGCCCGCGCTGCATCGTTTGCGCCGCGAGCCACGGCTGGCCGGGGCAGTGCAGGTCTGGCCGTTCGATACCGGGCTGCACGCCCCGACCGGCGGGGCGGTGTTGGTGGAAATCTATCCCTCGCTGTTCGCGGCGGCGGTGAAGGCCGCGCGGCAGCACGATGAAATCCTCGATGCGGCACAGGTTCGCGTGACCGCAGACATCTATCGCGCGATCGACGCCGAAGGGCGGCTCGCGCGCCTGTTCGACGGCCCTGCGTTGGACGACGCAGCCCGCGCCGTGATCGCGCGGGAAGAAGCCTGGATTCTCGGTCTCGGCGCTGACCTTGCGGCCTATGGCGGGCGGACAGGCGGGATGCTGCAATGACATTGCGATACGAACGCGATCCGGCAGCGATCTATGCCGCATCCTTTGCAGTGGTGCGGGCGGAGGCGGTTCTGAACCATCTGCCAGACGATTTGCAGGATGTGGCGATCCGGCTGGTGCATTCCTGCGGCATGGTGGATGTGCCGAACCGGCTGGCATGGTCCGACGATGTGGTTGCCGCTGCGCGCGCGGCCCTTGCGGCAGGTCGCCCCGTGCTGTGCGATTGCGAAATGGTGAAGGCCGGGATCATCCAGCGGTTCTTGCCAGCGGGCGTGCGCACCATCGTGACCCTGAACGATGACAGCGTGCCCGCGCGGGCGAAATCCATCGGCAACACGCGATCCGCCGCCGCCGTCGAATTATGGGCGGGCGATCTGGCGGGCGCGGTGGTGGTGATCGGCAACGCCCCGACGGCGCTGTTTCACCTGCTCGAGTTGATCGATGCGGGCGCGCCGAAACCCGCCGCGATCCTCGCCTTCCCGGTCGGGTTCATCGGCGCGGCGGAATCGAAAGCGGAACTGGCGGCACGGCCTCGCGGCATCCCCTTCCTGACCCTGCGCGGCAGACGCGGCGGGTCGGCGATGGCATCGGCGGCGCTGAACGCGATTGCGGGGGGCTTGGGATGAAGGCGCTTTCGATGAGGGAGCCATCCCTGATGGCCAAGGCGGTGTCTGGATATTTTCAGAAGAGAAAGCCGTGCGGTGCCGGCGCTTCGGGGGTGGGGCGATGACCGCGTGGCTGGAGGTGATCGGCATCGGCGAGGACGGGTTTGCGGGACTGTCCGCCGAGGCGCGCGCGCTGGTCGAGGGGGCAGAGGTCATCATCGGCGGCGACCGGCATCATGCGCTGTCGCCGAACGTGACGGCGGAGCGGCTGAAATGGCCGTCGCCCTTCGATGCGATGATCGACGTGATGAAGGCGCAGCGCGGGCGGCGGGTCGTGGTGCTGGTGACCGGCGATCCTCTCTGGTATTCGGTCGGGGCGCGCATTCTGCGCGCGATCCCGGCGGCGGAGATCCGGTTTCACCCGCAATTGTCGGCCTTTCAATGGGCGGCGGCGCGGATGGGGTGGAGCCTTGCGGATACCGAGACGATCACCGTTCATGGCCGCCCCGCCGAACAGGCCATTCCTTTCTTCGCCCCCGGTGCCTGCATCATCATGCTGACCAAGGGCGCGGAGACACCGGGCGAGATCGCCTCGCTGCTGCGCGCGACCGGCTATGGCGACAGCCGCATGACGGTGCTTGGCGCGCTTGGCGGCGCGGATGAAACCCGGATCGACGGACGGGCGGCGGATTGGCGGGCCGATTCCCCCGCCTTTCATTGCCTGGCGGTCGAATGCATCGCCGATGCGGATGCGGCACTGATCCCGCGCGGGCCGGGCCTGCCGGATGATGCCTTCACCCATGACGGCAAGATGACCAAGCAGGAGGTGCGGGCGGCGACGCTGGCAAAGCTCTGGCCCCGGCGCGGCGCGCTGCTGTGGGATATTGGTGCGGGCTGCGGATCGGTCGCGATCGAATGGATGCGCGCCGCCCGCGATGCCGAGGCGATCGGGCTGGAGCCGCATGCCGCACGGCGCGAGATGGCGGCGGCCAATGCCCGGCGGCTGGGCGCGCCGCGTCTGAAACTGGTCGATGCGGTGGCACCAGAGGGGCTGACGGGTCTGCCCCAGCCCGAGGCGGTGTTCATCGGCGGTGGGTTGTCGGAGGCGACGGTCGCCGCCTGCATCGCCGCCCTGCCCCGCCACGGCCGCCTTGTCGCCAATGCGGTGACACTGGAATCCGAGGCATTGCTGATCGCGCTGCACAGGGAACGGGGCGGTGATCTGTGCAAGATCGCGGTCAGCCGGGCGGAGCCGGTCGGCCCGTTCCGGGGGTGGCGGCCCTTGATGACCGTCACGCAGTGGAGTCTCGTGATATGACCGGCACGCTCTATGGTGTCGGCCTTGGTCCCGGCGACCCAGAACTGATGACGCTGAAGGCGCATCGCCTGATCGCCGCTGCCGATGTGGTTGCCTATCCGGCCCCGGCGGGCGGCGAAAGCTTTGCCCGGTCCATCGCTGCCGGGGCGATCCGTGCCGATGCGACGGAAATCGTCATCCCGATCCCGATGGATGTGCGCCGCTTTCCCGCGCAGGATGTCTATGACATCGCCGCAGCGGCGATCCGCCTGCATCTGGATGCCGGGCGCGATGTGGTGACATTGTGCGAGGGCGATCCGTTCTTCTATGGCTCGTTCATGTATCTCTTTTCCCGGCTCGCGGGCGATTATCGGTGCCAGATCGTGCCCGGCGTCGCCTCGATGACCGCCTGTGCGGCCGCCGCCGCAACGCCGCTTTGCGCTCGCAACGAGGTGCTGACGGTGATCCCCGGCCCGGTGCCGGAGGATGAATTGCGCGCGCGGCTGATGTCATCGGGTGCGGCGGCGATCATGAAGGTCGGGCGTCATTTGCCAAAACTGCGCGCGGTGATCGAGGATCTGGGCCTGACCGCCCGCGCGACCTATGTGGCACGCGCGACATTGGGGGCGGAGGTCGTCACGAAGCTGGCCGATGCGCCCGATACGGCACCCTATTTTTCGATGATCCTGATTTCGGGGAGCGATCCTTATGCGATGCGCTGAACGACCGAGCGGAGGACAGCCATGAACGCCCAGAAACCCGTCATTTTCTGGTTCACGCCGTCCGCCGAGGCCACCGCCCGCCGCGCAGCGGAGGTGGTGGGCGGCGAGGCGATCAGCCCGTCCTCCGACGGCGTCGCTGATACGCTCCGCAGCTTCTTCGCCGCGCGCCGCCCGATTGTCGGCGTCTGCGCGGCGGGCATCCTGATCCGCGCCCTTGCGCCGATGCTGGGCGACAAATGGGCGGAACCGCCGGTGCTGGCGCTGTCGGAAGACGGCGCATCCATCGTGCCGCTGCTCGGCGGGCATCACGGCGCGAACGATCTGGCGCGTCGCCTCGCCGCCGCTTTGGGCGGGGTTCCGGCCCTGACCACGGCGGGCGAAGTGCGGCTGGGCGTGGCGCTGGATGCGCCGCCCGAAGGATGGGTGCTGGAAAACCCCGCCGATGCGAAATCCGCGATGGCGGCATTGCTGGCCGGGGCGTCCTGCACGCTTTCGGGTGACGCAGACTGGCTAGCACCGCTGGCCGCCGCGCCCGCGCCCAGAACCGATACTTCGGTCACCTTGCAGGTCGAGGGCACCGCCCCGCTCCGCTATTGGCGGCGCACGCTTTCGGTCGGCGTCGGCTGTGCCAGAGGCTGCGATCCGGCGGAGATGATCGGGCTGGTATCCGACGCGCTGCACGCAGAGGGCCGGTCGGTGCACGAAATCGCCCGCCTGTCATCGATCGACCTCAAATCCGACGAGGCGGCGATCCATGCGCTCGCGCGGCACGCGGGTATCGAGGCCCGGTTCTATCGCGCCGCGACGCTGGAGGCCGCGCACGACCGGCTCGCCCATCCCTCCGCCATCGTCTTTGCCGAGGTCGGTTGCCACGGCGTCGCCGAAGGTGCGGCGCTGACTGCTGCGGGCGAGGATGCTGTTCTGCTGATCGAAAAGCGGAAGACCGCGAACGCCACCTGTGCTGTCGCCACCATCACCTCCGCCGCCATTCCCGGCGCGCGGCGCGGGCGGTTGTCCGTAGTCGGGATCGGCCCCGGTGCCGCCGACTGGCGCACGCCCGAAGCATCACGCCTGATCGCGGAGGCGGAGGAGCTGGTGGGATACGGCCTCTATATCGACCTGCTCGGCCCGCTCGCCGCAGGAAAGCCACGCAAGGATTTCCCGCTCGGCGGCGAGGAGGATCGTTGCCGCTACGCGCTGGAGGCGGCGGGTGAGGGCCGCACCATTGCCCTGATCTGCTCCGGCGATGCGGGCATCTATGCGATGGGCGCGCTGGTGATGGAATTGATGGCGCGGGATGAAAGCGCGGGCGGCGTCTCAGCCGCCGCGAAACGGGTCGAGATCGTGAATGCACCCGGCATATCTGCCTTGCAGGCCGCATCGGCGCGGGCGGGGGCAATCCTCGGCCATGATTTCTGTACCATTTCCCTATCGGACCTGCTGACCCCGCGCGAGGATATCCTGAAGCGTCTCCATGCGGCGGCAGAGGGGGATTTCGTCATCGCCTTCTACAACCCGGTCTCGAAACGGCGGCGCACGCTGCTGGACGAGGCGAAGCGCATCCTGCTGGACCATCGCCCGGCGGATACGCCGGTGCTGCTGGCATCCAACCTTGGCCGCCCGACCGAAACGCTGACCCGCCGGACACTGGCGACGCTGGAGACGGACGAGGTCGACATGCTGACCGTGGTGCTGATCGGATCGTCCCATTCGGCGGCATTCCAGACTGGCGACGGCGCAGCGGGGGCGAATGGCTGGCGGATTTACACGCCGCGCGGATATGCGAAGAAGATGAAGGGGGCGGCGTGATGGCGCCTCTACGAAAGGTTCACTGACATGAAAGTCTACTTCATCGGCGCAGGCCCCGGCGACCCGGACCTTATCACCGTCAAGGGGCGGCGGATCATCGAGGCCTGCAAGGTTTGCCTCTATGCCGGATCGCTGGTTCCCGAAGCGGTCGTCGCCTGCGCCCCTTCGGATGCGCTGGTAAAAGACACCGCGCCGATGACGCTGGACGAGATCATCGCGGATATGGTGGAGGCGCAAGGCCGGGGCGAGGATGTCGCCCGCGTTCATTCCGGCGATCCGTCGCTTTATGGCGCGATCGCGGAACAGATCCGGCGGCTGAAAAAGCTGGGCATCGAATATGAGATCATCCCCGGTGTCTCCGCCTATGCCGCTGCTGCCGCCGCGATGGGGCAGGAATTGACCATCCCCGAGGTGGCGCAGACCGTCATCCTGACCCGGACGGCAATGAAATCCTCCGCCATGCCCAAGGGCGAGGATCTGGATACGCTGGGCCGCACCGGCGCGACGCTGGCGATCCATCTTTCGGCGCGCAACCTGCTGGCGATCGAGCGTGACCTGACCCCGCATTATGGCGCGGACTGTCCGGTGGTGGTCGCTTACCGCGTCGGCTGGCCGGATCAGATGTTCATCCGGGGCACCCTGTCCGATATGCGTGACAAGATGCGGGCGGCGAAGATCACCCGCACCGCGCTGATCTTTGTCGGCCCTGCCCTTTCCGAATCCGATTTCCGCGACAGCGCCCTTTACGACGGCGCGCATCCGCATATCCTGCGGCCAAAGAAGAAAAAGGTGGCATGACGGACAAGCCCATCAACCTGCGGCAGGCCCGCAAGGCGCGCGACAAGGCGGATGCGCGCGGCAAGGCGGATGCCAATGCGGCGCTGCATGGCCGCCCGAAAGCGTTGCGCCGGGTCGAGGATGACGACAAGCGCCGCAAGGCCGCCGAACTCGATGGAAAGAAGCTGGATAAATGAACGTCACCGAAGCGCTGAAGACCCGCATCACCTGCCGCGCCTTCACGCCAGAGGCACCGCCGCACGCGATGGTGCACCGCCTGCTCGACACCGCGCGCTGGGCGCCTTCCGGCGGCAACCTTCAGCCCTGGCATGTCTATGCGCTGACCGGCGCGCCGCTGGCCGGGTTGCTGGCAGATGTGGCGGAGCAGGCAAAGCACTATCCGATGGGTCTGCCCCCGGAATACGCCGTCTATCCCGCCCCGCTGAAAGATCCCTACAATGCCCGCCGTCGGCAATGCGGCGAGGACATGTATGCCACCATCGGCGTGACCCGCGACGACAAGGCGGGGCGCATGGCACAATTTCGCGAGAACTTCGCGATGTTCGGCGCGCCGGTCGGCCTCTTCGTCTATCTCGACCGCACGATGGGACCGCCGCAATGGTCGGATGTCGGCATGTTCCTGCAATCGCTGATGCTGGCCGCCCGCGAGGAAGGCCTGCACACCGCCCCGCAAGAGGCATGGGCGATGTGGAAGGACGCCGTCACCGCCGCCACCGGCGCGCCGGATGACCTGATGCTGTTCTGCGGCATTGGTCTTGGCTGGATGGACGAGGCCGCGCCGATCAACCGCCTGCGCACCGCGCGCGCCGAGGTTGACGAGTTTACCACCTTCAAGGGCTTCGGTGCCTGACCCGACATCACCCCGGCGCAATCACATGCGCGAAGGAGCCGGAGATCCGGCCCCGCACCATCCCCATGCCGCCAAGCGCCGTGCCCTCCGCATCCGTCGCGTCGAAAAGGTGCGGCGCGCCGCCCTCCTCCACGATGGTCGCATAGTGGAACTCATGCCCGTTCAGCGCCCCTGTGAACGGCCCGCCGAGCGGCATGAGGCGGCGATAGCCGAGATGCAGCTTGCGGCGCGCAAAACTCGTGGTCAGCGGCAACAGGCCGAGCATCCTGTGACGGGTGCCCGCAGCATCGACCAGACCCTCACCAAGGGTCATGTAGCCACCGCATTCCCCATAGATAACAGAATCATGCTGCCGCTTTCTCATCTCACTTCCGAATCTGTGTGCATTGGCAATTTGTCCGGCATGGAGTTCCGGATACCCGCCCGGCAGAAACACCGCATCGGCATCGCCTGCCGGGCCTTCATCCGCCAGGGGCGAGAAGAACGACAGCGCCGCCCCCTGCGCGCGCCACCCCGCCAGAAGATGCGGATAGGCGAAGGCAAACGCATCGTCGCGGGCAATGGCGATCTGCTGTCCGAGCGGTGGCAGCGATGCGCCGCCAGCACCCGAATTCAGCGGCGCGGCGATGGCGGCGAGCGCGTCGAGGTCGACATGCGCCGCGACAAGGCGCGCCGCGCCTTCGATGAAGCCCTCCAGATCCGGTCGCTCCGCCGCCTGAACGAGGCCGAGATGCCGCGACGGCGTCGCCATTGCCGCATCACGCGGAATGCAGCCGAGAACAGTAAATCCTGCATCTTCAACGGCCTGCCGCGCGATCCTCGCATGTCGATCGGACCCGACGCGGTTCAGGATCGCCCCCGCGATGTTCAGATCGGGGCGGAGCGTCCGTGCCCCTGCAAGCGGCAAGGCCGCAGAATGGGCCTGTTTCGAAGCGTCGATCACCATGATCACCGGCGCGCCCAGAATGCCAGCCAGATCAGCCGCCGACCCGGTCCCGTCGGGCGCGCCGTCCAGCAATCCCATCGCGGCCTCGACCAGCAGCATCTCGCCGCCCTGACGGGATGCCAGCGACCGGATCGCGCCGTGCCCCATCGCCCAGGCATCGAGATTGACGGAGGCGACACCGCAAGCAGCGGCATGGAATTGCGGGTCGATATAGTCCGGCCCGGATTTCGCCGCGCGCATGTCGATGCCCCGCGCCCGAAAGGCGCGCAAGAGCGCCAGTGTCAGCGTGGTCTTTCCGGCGCCCGAATGGGGTGCAGCGATCATCAACGTGCCTGTCATGCGCCTTTCCTACCGCGCCGCCGCGCGCCGCGCGAGGGGGCAGTCTGATGGTGCGCAAACCCGATGGCCCGCTCCGCTCCGGCTGGACAACGGGGGCCTGCGCGACGGCGGCCACGAAGGCCGCCTATGGTTTCTTGTTGACCGGCACATGGGCTGACCCGGTCACGATCACCCTGACGCGCGGGCAGACACCTGCCTTCGCGCTCGAAAACCGCGCCAGCGGGGCGGGCTGGGCGGCAGCGACGATCATCAAGGACGCTGGCGACGACCCGGATGTGACGCATCTTGCACCGATCACCGCCCGCGTCGCCCTCGCTCCCGCCGGTCATGGCATCCGCTTTCACGCTGGCGAAGGCGTCGGCACGGTGACAAAACCGGGCCTGCCCATCCCGCCCGGTCAGCCCGCCATCAACCCGGTGCCGCGCCAGATGATGCAGGGGGTGATCCATGACCTCGCGGCACGGCACAATGCGCCGGGCGATGTGGATATCACGATCGCCATCGCGGGGGGCGCGGCGCTGGCGGCACAGACATGGAACCCGCGCCTCGGCATCGAAGGCGGGCTTTCGATCCTTGGCACCACCGGCATCGTACGCCCGTTTTCCTGCGCGGCATGGATCGCCTCGATCCATCGCGGCATCGACGTGGCGCGTGCCAGCGGCGCAGCGCATGTCTGCGGATCGACCGGCGCGACATCGGAGCAGACGGCGCAAGCGGCACTGGGCCTGCCCGATCATGCCATGCTGGACATGGGCGATTTCGCGGGCGGCATGCTGAAATACCTTGCCCGCAACCCGGTGCCCCGCCTGACCATCGCGGGCGGGTTCGGCAAGCTGACCAAGCTGGCGCAAGGCGCGCTCGACCTGCATTCCGGGCGCAGTCAGGTGGATTTCGCCCGGCTCGCCGCCTGTGCCTCGGTGCCCGCCGACCTGAAGACCGCAGTCGAGGGCGCGAACACGGCGCAGGAGGTGCTGAGCCTGATCGGCCCGCCGCTCGCCCAGGAAATCGCCGCAATGGCCCGTGCAACTGCGTGCAGCGCGCTGAAAGGCGCAGCGATGTCGGTGGACATCATGGTCATCTCGCGCAGCGGCGACATCATCGCGCGGGCGGGCTGATGGCCACTGTCCTGCTTCTGGGCGGCACCGGCGACGCCCGGCGTCTCGCCATTGATCTGGTGGCAGCAGGGCATATGGTGACGGCCTCGCTCGCCGGGGCGACCGCCGCGCCCGCGCCTTATCCCTGCCCCACCCGCATCGGCGGTTTCGGCGGTGTGGCGGGGCTGGCAGCATATCTGCGGCACCATCGCCCGGATGCGCTGATCGACGCCACCCATCCCTATGCGGCGCAGATCAGCCGCAACGCCTGCGCCGCCGCACGCGACACCGGCGTGCCACTGCTGCGCCTTTCCCGCCCCGTATGGACGCGCCAGCCGCCGGAGGTCTGGACAGAGGTGCCGGATATGGCAGCCGCCGCCGCTGCCCTGCCCACTGGTGCACGGGCATTCCTCGCGACCGGGCGGCAGAGCCTCTCCGCCTTCCTGACCCGCACCGATATCTGGATTGCCCTTCGGCAGGTCGACCCGCCCGCCGCCGCCTTCCCCGGAACCGGCCAATATGTCTTGGCCCGTCCGCCCTTCGATGAGGCCGCCGAGCGGGCCCTGTTCACCGATCTGCGGATCACGCATCTCGTTGCCAAGAACGCCGGGGGGGAAGCTGCCCGCACCAAACTGACCGCCGCCGCTGCGCTCCACATCCCCATCACCATGGTTGCCCGCCCGGATGGCGCTGCGGCGGAGGGTCATTCAGCAGAGGCGATCCTTGCCTGTCTCGCTGCCCTCTGATCCCTTTATTTTCGACAAAAATCCACGCCGCCCGCGCCAGGGGCTGTGCCCCCGGCACGCCGCAAACGCGCGGCAAGAGGTCGCCGCCCGCGCTTGACACCCCGCAAGGCGTGCCCGACAAAGGAAGGGTAAGGTTCTCGCCGAATCCGCATCACATGCGGAGAGGAGATGAAAAGGGAATCCGGATCATGCCGACCCAATCAGGGAGCATGTCGCCGGAGCCGCCCCCGCGACTGTAAGCGGAGAGCGCCCGTCACTGCCACTGGCCCGCGTTCGGGTTGGGAAGGCCGACGAAGCGCAACGACCCGCGAGCCAGGAGACCTGCCTTGCACCCGGCACCCGAAAGGGCCGGATACGTGAAACGGACGGGGTGTTCCGTGTCGCGACCTGCGGGTTGGGCCCTTTGGGGGCAAGACCGGGGCCGACGCAGAGACCCCTCGAAAGAGGGAAATGAAAATGAAACGTGCTCTTCTGACCGCAGCGGTGGCCTTCGCCGCAACGCCTGCGTTTGCCCATCACCCGCTTGGCGGCATGGCGATGGAAACCTTCGCCCACGGATTGTTGTCCGGCATCGGTCATCCGCTGCTCGGCTTCGACCATCTCTTCTTCATTCTCGCGGTTGGTGTCGCGGCGCTGTTCACTGGCCGCGCCCTGACCGCGCCGCTGGCCTTCGTCGCGGCGATGATCGTCGGCGTCTTCGTCGGCACCGGCGCTGAATTCGCGATCACCGAACCGATGATCGCCGTATCGCTGCTGGTGCTCGGCGGGCTTGTCGCGCGCGGTCGCGCCCTGTCGGCCAGCACCGCGATGGCGGTCTTTGCCGGGCTCGGCATCTTCCACGGCATCGCCTTCGCCTCCGCACTCGGCGGGGTCGAGGCGACGGCGATGGTGCCGGTCATGGCAGGCTACCTTCTGGGCCTCTCTGCCCTGCAATGGGGCATCGCGGTCGGCTTCGGCATGATCGTCGCACGCCTCTGGCAGGCGAAGACGGCGGATGCCATTGCGGCACGGATCAGCGGCGCTGTCGTCGCCGGGGTCGGGGCCTTCCTCTGCCTCGAGGTGATCGAGGGCGCAGCCTTCGCCGCGCTGAACATCGGCTGATCTGCCACGCCGAACAGGGCGCGCCCGGCACGACCGGGCGCGCCTTTTCTTTGAGGACACACCATGCCCGCCAAAATCCCCGCCACCGTCATCACCGGCTTTCTGGGTGCCGGAAAGACCACGCTGATCCGCCACATGCTGCTGAACGCGAAGGGCCGACGGATCGCGCTTATCATCAACGAATTCGGCGATCTTGGCGTCGATGGTGACATCCTGAAAGGCTGCGGGATCGAAACCTGCACCGAGGATGACGTGGTGGAGCTTTCCAATGGCTGCATCTGCTGCACCGTTGCCGACGATTTCATCCCGACGATGAAAATGCTGCTGGATCGCGATACGCCGCCCGACCATATCGTCATCGAAACATCGGGCCTCGCGCTGCCGCAACCGCTGGTGCGGGCCTTCACCTGGCCGAATATCCGCACGCGGGTCACGGTCGATGGGGTCATCACGGTGGTGGATGGCCCTGCCCTGCGCGATGGCCAGTTCGCTGCCAATATCGCTGCGGTGGACGCACAACGCAGCGCCGATGACAATCTCGACCATGAAACCCCGCTGTCGGAGCTGTTCGAGGATCAACTCGCCTGCGCCGACATGATCGTCATCAACAAGGCCGATCTTCTGTCCGGCGACGATCTGGCCAGTCTGGCGGTGCAGTTGAAGGACGGCGCGCGCGACGGCGTGACCATCCTGAAATCAGAAATGGGCGCGATTGACCCTGCCATTCTGCTCGGCCTCGGCATCGGGGCGGAGGACGATCTGGAATCGCGGCATGAGGTGCATCACCATCATCACCATGATGACGACCATGACGATGAAGACGATCATCACGACGACGACGACGACCATCATCACGACCACGGCCATGACGAATTTGAAAGCTTCATCGCCACCCTGCCCGCGCTGACCGATGCCGAGGCGACGATGACGAAGATCGCTGCGGTGATCCGCCAGTTCGGCATCCTGCGCCTGAAAGGCTTCGCGGCGGTCGAGGGCAAGCCGATGCGCCTGGTGATTCAGGCGGTCGGACCCCGCGTTGACAGCTATTTCGACCGCCCGCTGACCGGCGCTGAACAGGGCCAGACGCGCCTTGTGGTGATCGGCGAGGCGGGCCTCGATCAGGCCGGGATCAGGGCGGCCCTCGCCGCATGATCGTGACTGTGGTTCCGGGTGATCCGCGCGATCCGGCTGCGACCGGGTTGCTGCGGGCGAGCCATCTGTTGATGCAGTCGCTGTTCCCGGCGGAAAGCAATCATTTCCTGTCGATCGACGCGCTCTGTGCCCCCGATATCCGGTTCTTCGTTGCAACGCGCGGCATGGCCACCATCGGCTGCGGCGCGCTGGCGATCCGTCAGGGCTATGGCGAGGTCAAGTCGATGTTCGTGGCGCCCGAGGCACGGGGCGCGCGGGTCGGCGAAATGATCCTCGCACGGCTGGAGGCCGAGGCACGCAGCGCGCATCTGCCGCTGATCCGGCTCGAAACCGGCGACAGCCTCGCCTCCGCCCATGCGCTTTATCAGCGGGCCGGGTTTGTCTGGCGCGGGCCGTTCGGCGAATACGAGGATGGGCCGCACAGCGTGTTCATGGAAAAGAAGCTGACCTGATGCACCTCCTGCAGGCCCAGCCCGGCGAAATTTCGGACGGTGCGGAGCCGGTGGACGCCTCGCAGACCCCAGCCGATGTGATCTTCATTTCGGCGGCGGACACGGAATTGGCGGCGCTGTCGGCGGCCCATGCTGAACGCTCAAACCTCCGCCGCCCCGGCCTTGGGCCGGGGCCTCGACCAACGATGGACAGCACCCGGACAGGCGAGGTCCCGGATCAGGCCCGGGACGACGGCGATGGCCTGACGCTGCGGCTCGCGCAGCTTGGCTGGCTTGCGCATCCCTATTCGGTCGATCTCTATCTCGAAAAGACCGCGCTGAAGTCGCGCCTCGTCATTGTTCGCATCCTCGGCGGCGAGGGGTATTGGCCCTATGGGCTGGAACAATTTGCGGCCCGGCTTGGCCGCGCCGGCATCCTCTTTGCCGCCCTGCCCGGCGATGACAAGCCGGATGAAGCACTCGCGCGCGCCTCAACAGTCAGTCGGGAAATATGGGGAAATCTCTGGTCCTATTGCATCGAGGGCGGGCCGGAGAATGCCGCCAATCTGCTCCGCTATTGCGATCATCTGCTGAACGATGCGCCCGCGCCGCCCGCCGCCCGCCCGCTGCTGCGCGCCGGGCTCTATTGGCCGGGGGAGGATGCGCCGGATCTTGCGGCGATCCGCCACCACTGGCTGCCAGGTGCACCTATCGCGGCGCTGGTCTTCTATCGCGCGCTGTTGACTGGGGCCGGGTTGCACCCGGTCAACCGGATGGTGCGGGCGCTGCTGGCGGAACGCGTGAACCCGCTGCCGATCTTCGTCGCCTCGCTGAAGGATCAGGTCAGCGCGGCGACGCTGGCCGCCCTGTTCCGCGATGCCCCGCCACAGGTCGTGCTGAACGCGACCAGCTTTGCCGTCACCTCGCCCGACCCGGCGCACTGGGGCGATGCCCGCGCGGCAACGCCGCTTGATGCGCCGGGTGCGCCGGTGTTTCAGGTGATCTTCGCCGCCGCGACGGAACAGGCATGGGCGGACGGCACGCGCGGGCTGTCGGCGCGCGATATCGCAATGAACGTGGCCTTGCCGGAGGTTGACGGGCGTATCCTGACCCGCGCCGTCAGCTTCAAGGGCGAGGCATATCGCGACGCGGCAACGGAATGCCCGATCACCGCCTATCAGGCGCGCGGCGACCGCATCGCCTTTGTCGCGAAGCTGGCCGCCAACTGGGTGCGGCTGGCGGCAAAGCCGAACAGCGACAAGCATATCGGGCTGATCCTCGCCAATTATCCGAACAAGGATGGCCGCCTTGCCAATGGCGTCGGCCTCGACACGCCTGCCGCAACCGTCGGCACGCTGCGGGCACTGGCGGCGGTGGGTTATGATGTTCGGGACATTCCACCCGACAGCGCCGCGCTGATGGATGCGATCCTTGCCGGGCCGACCAACTGGTTGACCGACCGCGCCCGTCGCACGGGCGGCGCGCGGCTGGGGATCGACGCCTATCGCGCCGCTTATGCCGCCCTGCCCTATACCGTGCGCCAGAAGATCGAGGTGCGCTGGGGCGCGCCCGAATCCGACCCGTTCTTCGCCGATGGCGCATTCGCGCTGTCGATCCTGTGCTATGGCAAGGTCGTGGTCGGCATCCAGCCCGCGCGTGGCTATAACATCGACCCGAAGGACACCTATCATTCCCCCGATCTGGTCCCGCCGCATAACTATCTCGCCTTCTATTTCTGGCTGCGCCATGAATTCGGCGCGGACGCGCTGGTCCACATGGGCAAGCACGGCAACCTCGAATGGCTGCCCGGCAAGGCCGTCGCCCTGTCGGAGGAATGCCTGCCGGAGGCGGTGCTCGGCCCGATGCCGCACCTTTATCCCTTCATCGTCAACGATCCCGGCGAAGGGACACAGGCCAAGCGGCGGACGCAGGCCGTCATCATCGATCATCTGACGCCGCCGATGACGCGGGCCGACACTTATGGCCCGCTGAAGGATCTGGAGGCGCTGGTCGATGAATACTATGCCGCGTCGGGTGTCGATCCGCGCAGGCTCGACCATATCCGCACAGAAATCCTGTCGCTGACCGCGACCACCGGCGTCGATCTTGATGCGGGGATGGTTGAGGGCGACGACGTGGACAGCCGCCTGCAAAAGCTGGACGAATACTTGTGCGAGTTGAAGGAAAGCCAGATTCGCGACGGTCTGCATGTGTTCGGGGAAAGTCCTGATGGCGATCTTGAGCGTGATCTTGCCATCGCGCTGACGCGGGTGCCGCGCGGCGATGGCAAGGGCGGCAATGCCTCGCTGATCCGGGCACTGGCCACCGTTTGCGGCGTCGGGTTCGACCCGCTGGATTGTGAGATGGGCAAACCAGATGAGGGCGCGCGCGACCCGCGCCTTCTGGCGCTGTCGGACGACCCCTGGCGCACGCAGGGCGATACGGTGGAGCGGCTGGAGCTTTGGGCGATGCGCCTTGTAGGCGCACTCCACCGCCCGAGCCTTGAGCCGGGGCCTCGCAGTGACAAGCACAGCACTTTGGGCCTCGAGGTCCCGGGTCAAGCCCGGGACGACGGTAACATCCTCCGTCGCACCGGCCTTGAGGCGGGGCCTCGATACACGGCGGGCGGCACCCAGATCATCGGGGTCCCGGGTCAGGCCCGGGACGACGGCGATGCATTCCGCGTCCCCGGCCTTGAGCCGGAGCCTCAGGCTATCGGCGATGAGGGAGCGGATGCGGTCCTGCATACCATCGCGAACACCGTCCTGCCCGCCATCCGCGCCTCCGGCCCTGCCGAAATTGCCGCCTTGCTGCACGGTCTCAATGGCCGCTTCGTCCCCCCCGGCCCGTCAGGTGCGCCAACGCGCGGGCGGCTGGATGTGCTGCCGACCGGGCGCAATTTCTTTTCCGTCGACAGCCGCGCGGTGCCGACACCAACGGCATGGGCGCTCGGCTGGAAGTCGGCCTCGCTGCTGATCGAACGGCATGTTCAGGACCACGGCGACTGGCCGCGCGCGATGGCGCTGACCGCGTGGGGCACATCGAACATGCGCACCGGCGGCGACGACATCGCCCAATGCCTTGCGCTGATGGGGGTGCGCCCGACATGGGATGCCGCATCCCGCCGGGTGACAGGGTTCGAGGTGCTGCCGCTGTCCGTGCTCGACCGCCCGCGCGTCGATGTGACGTTGCGGATATCGGGCTTTTTCCGCGACGCCTTCCCCGGCCTGATCGACCTTGTGGACAGCGCCGCACGCGCCGTCATGGCGCTGGACGAACCCGCCGACCAGAACCCCGCCGCCGCGCGCCTGAAGGCCGAAATCGCCGCCGGCGCGGATGCGACCAGCGCCGCGTTTCGGGTTTTCGGATCGAAACCCGGTGCCTATGGCGCGGGCCTTCAGGCGCTGATCGACGAGCGGATCTGGAACGACCGGGGCGATCTGGCCGATGCCTATCTCACATGGGGCGGCTATGCCTATGGCAGCGGGGCGGAGGGCGCATCCGCGCGCGATGCCTTTGCCGTGCGGCTTCGTCAGGTGGACGCGGTGGTCCACAATCAGGACAATCGCGAGCACGACCTTCTGGACAGCGATGATTACTATCAGTTCGAGGGCGGCATGGCCGCGACGGTGGAAACGCTGAAGGGCGACGCGCCAACGATCTATCACAATGATCATTCCCGGTTGGAACGCCCGGTGATCCGCACGCTGGAGGAGGAGATCGGCCGCGTTGTCCGGTCTCGCGTCGTCAACCCGAAATGGATCGCGGGGGTGAAACGCCACGGCTACAAGGGTGCGTTCGAAATGGCGGCGACGGTCGATTACCTCTTCGCCTTCGCCGCCACCACGCGGGCAGTGCGCAACCACCATTTCGACCTCGTCCATCAGGCTTATCTGGAGGATGAGGATACGCGGGAGTTCATCGCCGACGCGAACCCCGCCGCCCTGAAGGAAATCGCTGACCGGATGGCGGAGGCAATCGAACGCGGCCTCTGGGTGCCGCGATCCAATTCCGCCCGCGCGCTGATCGAGGCGTTGCGCGGATGACCCTGGCTTATGTCGTCCCGCCGAGGCCTCAGCTTGCAGGTGCAACATGGCACCGGTGACGGTCCGCTTTCGCATTTCCACGCAGAACGAGGACTGGGCCGCCCTGCGCGCCCTGCTGACCGCATCCTTCGCTTATATGGAAGGGCGGATCGACCCGCCCTCCTCGCTCGCCCACTGGTCGGAAGCGACGATTGCGCGCGAGGCCGCGCTAGGCTTTGTCATCCTTGGTGAATCGCCTAGGCTGATCGCCTGCGCCTTCGCCAGACCGGATGGCGACGCACTTTATCTCGGTAAGATCGCGGTCGATGCGGCGCATCGGGGCCAAGGGTTCCTGCATCAGATCATCGGCCTTGCCGCAACCGAGGCGCACCGGGCGGGGCTGACCGCGCTGACACTTCAGACCCGGATCGAGTTGACGGAAAACCATGCGGCCTTCGCCGCCGCCGGGTTCGTAAAAATCGCTGAAACCGCGCATCCGGGGTTCGACCGCCCCACGTCGATCACCATGCGGCGGGCCTTGTGAAACGCCTTCTGTTCATATCGGCCTCCGCGCGGGCACGCGGGCCGACGGCGGCGCAGGTCTTTGCCGACATGCCGGGCATTTCCACCGATTTCGGCGGGATCGAGCCGGGGGCGGATCATCTGGTGACCGGCGATCAGATTGATTGGGCGACCATGATCCTCGCGATGGAAATCCGCCAGCAGACGGCCCTGTCGGCGGCGTTCCGGCGTGAAATCGACGGCAGACCGATCATCATCCTCGGCATCCGCAATACCTTCACCTTCATGCAGGACGCGCTGGTGCGGCAGCTTCGCGCCGCTGTCCTGCCGCATCTGAAATGACGCCTTGGCAAAGCCCTGCCGAGTTGGGACAGTTCCCTGACCGTATCCGCAGATTGGACATGACATGACCGACAGCACCGAAGACCTCGCCCGCCATGCCTCGAAAATGGCCAAGAAGAAGGCCGCGCGCGACAAGATCATGGCCACCAAGACCGACAAGAAGGGCCTCATCATCGTTCATACCGGCAAGGGCAAGGGCAAATCCTCCGCCGCCTTCGGGATGATCTTTCGCTGCATCGCGCATGGGATGCAGTCGGCGGTGGTGCAGTTCATCAAGGGCGGCATGTCGACCGGCGAGCGCGACCTGATCCTTGGCAAGTTTCAGGACATCTGCGCCTTTCACACAATGGGCGAAGGCTTCACATGGGAGACGCAGGACAAGTCCCGCGACACCGAAATGGCGGCAGCGGCATGGGAAAAGGCGAAGGAGCTGATCCGCGACCCGGCCAACAAGATGGTGCTGCTGGATGAAATCAACATCGCGTTGCGTTATGACTATATCGACATCAACGACGTCGTGCAGTTTCTGGTCGAGGAAAAGCCAGAGATGACCCATGTCGTCCTGACCGGACGCAACGCCAAGGATGAGTTGATCGAGATCGCCGATCTGGTGACCGAAATGGAACTGGTGAAGCACCCTTTCCGGTCAGGCGTGAAGGCGCAGATCGGGGTTGAGTTCTAAGCAAATGCGGATTGGCGGCTCGACCCCGTGGAGCGCGGCACGTCGCTTGGCGACGATCAATCTGATCGTTCTCATCGTCGTGCTGATTGCGGACATGATCTTGGCGCCCGGCTCGGGTGGCGGGATCATCAGCCACTGGTGGATGGCAGCGACACTTGCGGCCTTTTCCGTGGTTTACTTCCTCATCGTAGTGATCGGCGTGATCTTCCTCACCTCCGAAGCATTTCGCCCCAATCCACGACGCCTCGCGCTCGACACCGCCGTCTCGATTCTCTTTTCGGTTCTCGCCTTCATGCATGTTTACCGCTTTGGCGGCATCTCGCTGGGCGAAGACTGCGTCCAACCCGATCTGATGCGTGACTATCTCTATTTCTCAACAGTCACGTTCTCGACCCTCGGCTATGGCGATTTCAGGCCATGCGACAGCGCACGATTGATCGCGGCATTCCATGCAATTTTCGGTAATCTGCATCTGGGTCTGATTGTGGGCAGCGCGTTCTTTTTCGCACAGGAAAGGGCCACGCGATCAGAAGATAATCCCGGCGATCAGCGCAACATTGCCGACGATGAAGATTGCTGACATGGTGTACATGAACAGATTGTATGTCTTGACACTCATATCGACCTCCTTCGTTCTGCCGCATTCCTTCAGAGAATATGGCGATAAACGCGCGCATTTTCAATCAGAATGACAAACACCCCCCGCATCATGATCCAGGGTGCAGGATCGAATGTCGGCAAGTCCATGCTGGTCGCCGGTCTGGCGCGGGCCTTCACCCGCCGGGGCCTTTCGGTGCGCCCGTTCAAACCGCAGAACATGTCGAACAATGCCGCCGTCACGGTCGATGGCGGCGAGATCGGGCGGGCGCAGGCCTTGCAGGCGTTGGCGGCGGGGGTGGCGCCGCATACGGACATGAACCCGGTTCTGCTGAAACCGGAATCCGAGGTCGGCGCGCAGGTGATCGTGCAGGGCAAACGCCTGACCACCGCGAAGGCGCGCGATTACGCCAAATTGAAACCAACCCTGATGACCGCCGTTCTGGACAGTTTCGCACGCCTGTCCGTCGATGCCGACCTGATGATCGTCGAAGGCGCGGGCAGCCCCGCCGAGGTCAATCTCCGGGCCGGTGACATCGCCAATATGGGCTTTGCGGAGGCGACCGGCACACCTGTCATCCTTGTCGGCGATATCGACCGGGGCGGCGTGATCGCGCAACTCGTCGGAACGCTGGCGGTATTGCCACCGGAAGATGCCGCACACATAAAAGGTTTCATCATCAACAAGTTTCGCGGTGATGTGTCCCTATTTGATGAAGGCTACAAACTGATCGAGGCACGCACCGGCTGGCGTGGCCTTGGCGTGGCACCGTGGTTTGGGGCCGCTCACAAACTTCCCGCCGAGGATGCGCTGGATATCTCAGGCGGCGGCTCCGGTGCCGTGAAGATCGCAGTGCCGATCCTGTCGCGCATCGCGAATTTCGACGACCTCGATCCGCTGAAACAAGACCCGGCGGTGACGCTGGAAATGATCCCGGCGGGCCGCCCCCTGCCCGGCGACGCCGACCTCGTGATCCTGCCGGGGTCGAAATCCACGCGCGGCGATCTGGCGTTTCTGCGCGCACAAGGCTGGGACATCGACCTCGCCGCCCATGTCCGTCGCGGCGGCCATGTTCTGGGCCTTTGCGGTGGGTATCAGATGATGGGCAACAGCATCGACGACCCCGATGGGATCGAGGGGGAGGCGGGGATCACGCCCGGCCTTGGCTTGTTGAACCTGACAACCGCCATGACCCCTGAAAAGCGGCTGGAGCGGGTGAGCGGCACCCATATCGCCAGCGGTGCCGCCGTCACCGGCTATGAAATCCATATCGGGCGCACCACCGGCCCCGACCTTTCCCGCCCGTTCCTGCACATGGGCGGGCAGGACGAGGGCGCCGTATCGCCGGACGGGCGCATCATGGGGGCCTATGTCCACGGAATTTTCGCCGAGGATAAGTTCCGCGCCGCGTTTCTGGCGGGTCTGGGCGGCGATGGCCGGGTCTGGCGCTACGGCGCGGAGGTAGAGACGACGCTGGATGCACTGGCGGACCATCTGGAAGCGTGTCTGGACCTGGATGCGATTTGGGAGATTGCGCAGGGGGGTGGCGGCGGGCGGTGACGGCTCGGCACCCCCCCT
This sequence comes from uncultured Candidatus Planktophila sp., assembly GCA_964352385.1. GTDB lineage: Bacteria > Pseudomonadota > Alphaproteobacteria > Rhodobacterales > Rhodobacteraceae > Pikeienuella. The sequence goes on along the minus strand of CAYGRU010000009.1, from coordinate 22,902 downwards.
CCGCCACGGCCTTGTGCCGGGGCCTCAACCAACGGCGGACGGCACCCAAATCATCGGGGTCCCGGGTCAGGCCCAGGACGACAGCGATGTATTCCGCCGCCCCGGCCTTGAGCCGGGCCCTCGACCCTCAAAGTGCTGCGTCCTGCTCATCGAGGTCCCGGGGCAAGCCCGGGAAAGCGGGGGGAAGGCGCGCCCCCATTCCGCCCCGGCCTTGAGCCGGAGCCTCGACCCTCAAAGCGTCGTGCCCCGTTCATCGGGGTCCCGGGTCAAGCCCGGCACAGCGGGGAGGCAGCGCCCCCTAAACCGCCCCATACCCCCCTGCCGTCGGCGTCGTCACGATCACCGCTTCGCCAGCCTTCAGAACGGTCTGGTCGCAGCCCGCCAGTTCCTCGATCTCACCCGAAAGTCGCCGCACCTCGGTCTTGCCGAGCATGCCGTCACCGCCTCCGGCCAGTCCCTTCGGGGCGACCGTCCGGTGTGAGGCGAGGATCGCCATGTCCATTTCCTCAAGGAACCGCAACGTCCGCTTGGTGCCGTTCCCGGCGCTCCATTTGCCCTTGCCGCCCGTATCGGGGCGGATGTGGAAATCCTCCAGCAGGACAGGAAAGCGGAATTCCAGCACTTCGGGGTCGGTCAGCCGCGAATTGGTCATGTGGACCTGCGCCGCGTCAGTGCCGTCGAACCCGTTCCCGGCGGGGGTGCCGGAACAGATCGTTTCGTAATACTGATAGACATCGTTGCCGAAGGTCAGATTGTTCATCGTCCCCTGACTGTTCGCCATCGCGCCGAGTGCTGCGAACAGCGTGTTCGTCACATGCTGCGATGTCTCCACATTCCCTGCCACCACGGCAGCCGGATAGGCGGGCCGCAACATGCAGCCATCGGGGATGATGATGTTGATCGGGCGAAGGCACCCGGCATTCATAGGAATGTCACCGTCCACCATCACCCGGAAACAATACAGCACCGCCGCCCGCGCCACAGGCTCCGGCGCGTTGAAATTCGTCATCTGCTGCGGCGAGGTGCCGGTGAAATCCACCGTCGCCTCGCGCTTTTCGTGATCGACGCTGATCTTCACGCGGATTTCCGCGCCCTGATCGGTGACGGTCATCGCCTCTGAATCATGCAGCGCATCCAGCACGCGGCGCACGCTTTCGGCGGCATTGTCCTGCACATGGCCCATATAGGCGCGCACGGTATCGAGACCGAAATGCGCGACCATCTTATGCATCTCTGCCGCGCCTTTGGTATTAGCGGCGATCTGCGCCTTCAGGTCGGCAACGTTCTGGTGGACATTGCGCACCGGCCAGGGGTGATCGGTCAGGATCTTGACCAGCGCCGCCTCCTGAAACGCGCCGCGATCAACGATCTTGAAGTTGTCGAACAGGACGCCTTCCTCGTTCACATTGGTGGCGCGCGGCGTCATGGAACCGGGTGCAGAGCCGCCGACATCGGCATGATGCCCGCGCGAGGCGACATAGAACAGGATCTCGGCCTCCGCCTTGTCGAAAACGGGGGTGACGACGGTGATGTCCGGCAGGTGCGTGCCACCATTATAGGGCGCGTTCAGCGCATAGACATCGCCCGGTTTCATGTCCGGGTTCTGCGCGATGATGCTTTCGACCGACCGGTCCATCGACCCAAGATGCACCGGCATGTGCGGCGCATTGGCGACCAGTGAACCATCAGCGGCGAACACAGCGCAGGAATAGTCCACCCGTTCCTTGATGTTCACCGAATAGGCGGTGTTCTGGAGCGTCACGCCCATCTGTTCGGCGATGGACATGAAGAGGTTGTTGAACACTTCCAGCATCACCGGGTCCGCCGTGGTGCCGATGGCGGTCGCCTTCGGCAGCGCCTCCACCCGGCGCATGCGGATATGGTTCAGCGGCGTCACCTCTGCCTGCCAGCCGGGTTCGACCACCAGCGTCGCGTGCGGCTCCACGATCAGGGCGGGGCCGGTGATCTGGCAGCCGGGTTTCAGCGCGGCGCGGTCGGAATGGATTTCGGCCTTGCGCCATGTGCCACCGGTGAAAATCTCGGTCGCCCCTTCCGGGTCGCGCTGATGAACCTCGCCCTCATGGCGCGGCTCGTCGATGCTGGCGGCGCCGCCGACAGCCTCCACCTCGGCGGCCTCGACCACGATCACCTTGTCCTCGAAGGCGAAACCGAACTGGCTTTTATGCGCCGCCTCGAAGGCCGCAAGCATCGCCTCGCGGCTGTCCAGCGCCACCGGCAGCGGTGTGTCGGTCCCGTCATAGCGCAGATGCAGGCGCGGCAGCCGGGTGATGTCAGCGGCGGGAACGCCCTGCCCCTCCACCTCCGCAAGCGCCTCCGCGCCCAGCCGGTCGGTCAGCGCCGCGATATCGCCCATAAGGTCATCGATCAGCGGCTTCACCACCGCCTGCGTCCGGTTGGCGCGGATATCCGCCAAGCCCATGCCATAGGCCGACAGGATGCCCGATTGCGGGTGCACCAGAACGGTCTTCATGCCGAGCGAATCTGCCACCGCGCAGGCATGTTGCCCACCCGCGCCGCCAAAGCAGGTCAGCGCATAATCGCTGACGTCATGGCCGCGCTGAACGGAAATCTTCTTGATGGCATTCGCCATGTTCTCTGTCGCGATGGCGAGGAAGCCTTCGGCGACTTCCGCCGCACTGCGTCCGTCGCCGATCTTGGCCGCCAGCGCTTCGAAGCCCTGCCGCACCGCATCGGTATCAAGCGGCTGATCCTGGTGCGGGCCGAAGATGGCGGGAAAATTTTCCGCCTTCAGCTTGCCGACCATGACATTCGCATCGGTGACGGCCAGCGGCCCGCCCCGCCGGTAACATTTCGGCCCCGGATTTGCCCCGGCGCTGTCTGGCCCGACCTTGAAGCGGCCATCCTCGTAATGAAGGATCGACCCGCCGCCCGCAGCAACGGTATGGATCATCATCATCGGCGCGCGCATCCGCACACCTGCGACCTCGGTCTCGAACGCCCGTTCGTATTCGCCGTCGAAATGCGACACGTCGGTCGATGTGCCGCCCATGTCGAAGCCGATGATGCGGTCCTCGCCGGCCATCCGGCTCGTCTCCACCGCGCCGACAACGCCGCCCGCGGGGCCGGACAGGATCGCGTCCTTGCCCTGAAACAGATCCGCCGCCGTCAGGCCGCCGGAGGATTGCATGAACATCAGGCGGCAACCGGAGGTGCCCGCAGGGTCCAGCTCTGACGCCACCTGATCGACATAGCGTTTCAGGATCGGCGAGAGGTAGGCATCGACAACGGTCGTGTCGCCCCGCCCGACCAGCTTCATCAGGGGGGACACTTCGTGGCTGACGCTGACCTGCGGGAAGCCGACCTCGCGGGCGATTTCCGCCACGATGCGTTCATGTTCGGGGAAGGCATAGGCGTGCATGAAGACGATGGCGCAGGCATTGATGCCCTTGGCGCGCGCCGCCTCAAGATCGGCGCGGATCGCAGCGGGATCGGGGGCGATCTCGACACTGCCATCGACGCGCACCCGCTCGGCAACCTCGATCACCTCGGAATAAAGCAGTTCCGGTTTGATGACCTTCTTCGCGAAAATATCAGGCCGCGCCTGATATCCAATTTCAAGTGCATCACGAAAGCCTTTGGTAATAATCAGCAATGTCGCATCGCCCTTACGCTCCAACAGCGCGTTTGTGGCGACCGTTGTGCCCATTTTCACCGTGGCGATCCGTTCCGCCGGGATACGGTCAGCTTGCGTGATCCCCATCAGATCGCGAATGCCCTGAATGGCGGCATCCGGATAGGCCTCCGGGTTTTCCGACAAAAGTTTGTGCGGTATGATCCGGCCAGAGGGATCGCGCGCGACGATATCGGTAAAGGTGCCACCCCGGTCGACCCAGAAGTCCCATTTGCCGTCGCTCATCACGAATCCCTTTCCTTGTTGCCCGGCGATGGAGACATGGAGGCCGGATTACGTCAATAATTTATTGACAATTTATAGGTGACTGGCAAGATCAGACCATGAGCACCATTGGCCCCGTCGTCTCCTCCGCCCATCTTGCCAGCGGCGCATTGCCGGAACTGAGCGAGCTGGAGTTCGCCCTCATCATGTCCTCCAACGCCTTTCTGCGCTGGACGACCCGTTGCATGACGGCAGCGGGCCTCGCCGATCTCAGCTCACTCGAGGTGTTGATCCTGCACACCGTGAACCATCGCGGACGCCCGAAAAAGCTGGCGGATATCTGCCTCGTGCTGAATATCGAAGACACCTATACGGTGGCTTATGCCCTGAAAAAGCTGGAAAAACGCGGGCTGGTGAAGGGCGGCAAGGCGGGCAAGGAAAAGACCGTCGAAATTTCGCGCGATGGTGAGGCCGCCTGCATGGCTTACCGCGAAATCCGCGAGGCGGTGCTGGTGGACAGCGTGCGCGAGATGGGCATCGACCCGGCGCAGCTTTCGCGCCTGTCATCGCTGTTGCGCGCGCTGTCCGGACAATACGACCAGGCGGCGCGCGCGGCTGCGGCGCTGTAGCAGGGCGGCGGTCAGCCCGCCTTGCGGCTCATGAAGGCCATGAAGGCGCTGCGTGCCTCGTCCGATGTGATCCGCTCACCAAACACCCGGCTTTCGTCCAGCGACACCGCCTTCACCTGCGCCGGGTCGGCGCGCAGCATGGCACGTGTCGCAGCCATCGCAGCGCGGGGTTTCGCGGCCAGACGCACCGCCGCAGTGGTCGCGACGGCCACAAGGTCATCTGCCGCGCAGATCTGATTGACGATCCCGGCATCGCGCGCCATCGCGGCGGTGAACCGGTCGCCAAGCGCCAGCATCTGAAACGCGCGCTGGTGCCCCATGAGGCGCGGCGCGAGGAAAGACGATGCGTTTTCCGGCACCAGCCCCAGATCGACGAACGGGGTGCGGATATCCGCATTTTCGGCGGCATAGACCAGATCGCACTGGAAAAGAGTGGTCGCGCCGACACCGACCGCCAGCCCCTCCACCGCTGCGATCAGCGGTTTGGTGCCGTCGATCTGCGCCATCAGGAACCGGTTGACCCCCAGATTGGTCCGCAGGCCACCGCCTTGAGAGGCCTTCAGGAAATCGGCAATGTCGTTGCCAGTGGTGAAATTGCCGCCCGCGCCGGTCAACAGGATTGCGCCGACGGCATCATCCGCCTCCGCCGCTGCCATCGCATCGGCCAGCGCGTGATACATGCTGTCGGTCAGCGCGTTCTTCTTCGCCGGGCGGTTCATGCACAGCGTCATCACGCCGCTGTCGATCACCACATCAATCGTTTCGTCCATCGCGGGGCTCCTCTCCGGCATTTGTGGGGCGAAGATAGCGACAAGCATCGCAACAGGGAACCGAAACGCTGCGTCAGATCGCACGGGGTTCAGGCGGCGTGCCGTGCCCTGATCGTCTGCTCCCGCACCGCATCGCATAGCCGCAGATCGAGGTCGTTCAACGCCCGTATCGACCGCAGCATCGCGTCTGGCAGATCGTCGCGTCGGATCACCCGCTCGAACCGTTTTTCGAGCCGCCCGGATGTGGCAAGCGCCGGGTTCGCATCTTCCGCCCCGATACCCCGCGACAGGAGGTCAGCGCGCAGATCGGCAGCGAAGCGCGCGAAATCGTCCTGCATGCCGATCAGGTAAGACCCGGATCGCAGATGGCGCAGCGCCGTGCCCAATGCAGCCTGATCCGGTTCCGTGTCGGCAAGGCGCGGGATACCAGCGGCCAGCCTTGTCATCACATTGGACTGCCGCGCCATGACCCGCCGCCGTTTCAGGATCAAACCCGTGAATGCGACCGGATCGGTGCGGGCGAGGCCCTGCATGTCGACATCGAACCCCTTTCGCGCGCCATGCCGGTCTGCGACGGCCACGAAGTTCAGGAAACTGATCATCCGGTCCACCGGATCGCGCAGCACCGACACATGCAGCACCGGGCGACCGAGGGATGCAGCAAAGCCATAAGGAATATGGCCCGACAGAAAACTGATGCGATCCGGCGCAATCGTCCGGTCCAGCAGCGGGCCGGATTCATGCGCGACACCATAGGCCAACTGCACCCGCGCCCGGTCGTGCATCGGCAGGAGGACGGAGCGATTGAGCGCGCTGCCCGCCGTTTTCGGCATGTGGCAGTGAACCAGCACCGCAGGTGCGCTTGACTGATCCGCCATGATAAACCCCTGTCACCCGCGCCGCATGTGCGCGCCTCGGGGGCCGATCCTCCGTTCAGAAGCTGAAGATTGTGTGAAACAAGCCCGCCGCCGCGTGACCGTCAGGGGGCGACAGGGCTGCGGCGTTCGATTTCAACACCCAGCGCACCTGAAACCCGGTCCAGTTTTTCGATGCGGATGCGCGCGCACAGCACGCGCGACTCGGACAGTAGGCTTGCGGCCAGACGTTCGGCGAAGGTTTCCAGCAGTTTCATGCGGGGGCCATCGCAGAGGTCGCGGATCGCCTCGAAGATCAGGTCATAGGATACGACGCTTTCGACCTCGTCCGCATATTCGCGCTGGCGGCGGATGACATCCAGTTCGACCGTGAATTTCAGGCGCTGCGTGACGCCGAATTCCTCCGGATAGGCCCCGATTTCGACATCGACCACATGATCGCGCAGGAAGATTCGGTCAGACCGCATTCCGGCGCTGTCGGACGCGATTTCGGAAATATCCGCCTGCCCTGTCTGGTCGTTCATCGCATCAGCCTCCCGCAGACATCACCGCCCGATCCGTTACGAGTGCCGGAGATCAGCGCCCGCCCCTGCTCTCAAAGCGGCATCCTATGACAGGATGACGCCAGAGGCACAGGCATTTCCGGGCGCGAATGCCAGTCAGGAACCGGACTGCGACAGCGCGACCGGATAGCGATAGAAGATGTGGTCACCGATCCGCGCCGTTTCGGTCAGCTTCTTGGCCCAACGGGGCTTGACCGCCGTCGTGTGATAATGGGTCGCCTTGGCGGTCAGGACACGGGGGCGACCTTCGAGGATCGACTTGGCGACCTTCGCGGCCTTGGCGAAGGCCTTCCGGTTTTTCACCGTGTCGGCGATTCCATCGCAATTATAGGAAAACTGACAGCCATTCCGCTTGCCCGCACCCTGCGTGACGACACCGCAAACCGTGTTCGGATAGCGCTTGCTGTCGACGCGGTTCATGATGACCTCGGCCACCGCGAACTGGCCGCGCGTCGTCTCTCCGCGTGCCTCGAAATAGATCGCCTCGGACAGGCAGCGCCAGGCATCAGCGGCATTATCGCCTGGAATGCTGGCCAACACCGTCGGGGAAAGCGATTCATGGGTCAGGATGATTTCCTCGACCGCCAGATCGGACGCCGCGCCCGACAGGGCGGATGACAGGGCATCCTCACGTTCCAGATCGGTCAGGGCGGGATCATTGATCGCCCCCGCCAGCAGGCGATTGGGGCCAACGGGCAACCGCCCGGTCCGCGCAAAGGTGCTGTCGTTTTCCAGAACCTTGAAGGCTGTCCGCTCCGCCCGCAGCACGTCGAGAACGCGCAGTGACTGTTCGCTCATCAGAATGTCTTCGGATGCGCTTTGTTCCGCATTGACCGGAAACACAAGCATACCAGCAGCACACACAGCCGCAGAGACGCAAAGTTTGAACACGGGCCAGATCTGGGTCCGGGGCTTCATCCTTCTGTCCTTCATTTTCAGGATCGCGACGGCAGCATAGTCAGCCCGTCTGCACGATCTCCCACTTGAGGTTAACGTCGATTAAGTGGCGGATGAATAGGTGCTAATGTGCCGACAAGCTACCAAAACCCGACACAAGAATGGGGGGGGTTCGCAACAATCCATGCAATATGTTGCGACATTTCATCACCACCGGGCCGTTCTCGCGCAAAGATTTCAAGTGATTTCAACACCTGACGACGAATCATCTTGTGGACGTGACAGCAAATAGGCCTGCGCCGCGGCCAGTCTTGCGATCGGCAACCGGAACGGCGAGCAGGAGATGTAATCAAAGCCTGCCAGTTCGCAGAAATGCACCGAAGACGGGTCGCCGCCATGTTCGCCGCAAAGGCCGAGCGTGATGTCGGGCCGCCCGGATCGCCCACGCTCCGCCGCGATCAGCAGCAATTCGCCGACGCCTTCGACATCAAGCGAATGGAACGGATCCTCGGGAAACACCCCCTTGGCGACGTAGTCGCGCATGAACCGCCCGGCATCGTCGCGGCTGAGGCCATAGGTCATCTGCGTCAGGTCATTGGTGCCGAAGGACAGAAACTCCGCCGTTCGCGCCAGATCGCCGGCCCGCAACGCCGCGCGCGGCGTCTCGACCATTGCGCCGATGTGATAGGTCAGATCGGCACCGGTTTCGGCCCGAACCTGTTCGGCGACACGCTCGACCGTGGCGGCGAGCATCTCCAGTTCGCGATTAGCGGACACCAGCGGGATCATGATTTCGGGGATCACCGGCTCGCCCGTCTGCTGCCCGGCGATGATCGCCGCCTCGAACACCGCCCGCGCCTGCATTTCATAGATTTCCGGGAAGGTGACACCAACCCGGCAGCCACGCTTGCCCAGCATCGGGTTGAATTCGCGCATGTCATCGGCGCGCCGCATGACGGTCCGCAGAGGCAGGCCCATTGCGGTCGCCAATGCCTCCATCTCCGCCTGACCATGCGGCAGGAATTCGTGCAACGGCGGGTCCAGCAACCGGATGGTAACCGGCAGTCCGGCCATGATTTCGAACAGTTCGACGAAATCCGCGCGCTGCATCGGCAAAAGCTGTTCCAGCGCGGCGCGGCGGTCGACCTCGTCATTGGCGAGGATCATCTGGCGCATCGTCGTGATGCGGTTCTTGTCAAAAAACATGTGCTCGGTGCGGCACAGCCCGATGCCATCGACGTTGAACCCGATGGCGACCCGTGCATCCTGACCTGTATCGGCATTGGCGCGCACCTTCATCCGGCGCACCTTGTCGGCCCAGCCCATCAGCACAGCAAAGGCACCCGATATTTCGGGTTGCACCAGATCGGGCGCCCCCGCCAGCACCTCCCCAGCGGAGCCATCGACGGTGATGACATCGCCCTCGCTGAACACCCGCCCGGTATCGGTGGTCAGGGTCCGTGCCTCCAGATCCAGCAGGATATCGCTCGCGCCTACGACACAAGGGGCACCGAGGCCGCGCGCGATGACCGCCGCATGACTGGTCATGCCGCCCCGCACGGTCAGCACGCCCGATGCAACATGCATCCCGCGAATATCCTCCGGGCTGGTTTCCACCCGCACCAGAATGACGCCCTTCTCGCGCGCCGCGAGCGCTTCGGCAGCCTCCGCCGAAAACACGATCACACCGGTTGCCGCACCGGGGCTGGCGGGCAGTCCGCGGCCCAACAGATCACGGCGAACATGCGGCGCGACGCTGGGATGCAGATGCGCGATCAGCGATGCAGGGTCGATCCGCAACAGCGCCTCGTTCCGGGTGATGGTGCCCGCCTCGGCCAGATCGACCGCGATCCGTACCGCGGCGCGGGCACTGGCGCGCATCGGCTGGGCATCGAGGATCATCACCTCGCCATCCGCGATCGTGAATTCCAGCGTGACCGCCTCGCCCAGGGCTTTTTCCAGTTCTTCCGCCCAGCGGGTAATCTCTGCCGCCGGGCCCGGACAGTCTTCCTCCAGCGACGGCGCAGTCTGTCCGGCTGCGATGCGCGATGCGCGGGTCAGAAGCCGGGGCGTGCGCAGGCCCATCATCGCATCATCGCCTTGCGCCTGCGGCAGGAACCGTCCCGACATGCCGATCAGCCCGGTTTCCTCGGACCGCAGCGTGGCAATGCCAGCACCCGACGCGCCCTGCCCGATGCCAAGCGCCATCGCCTGAACCACCAGCGCCTGCGATTCGTCCCCCGCACCGCCGCGCGCCTTGCGCAGGATCCGGGCGGTGGGCGACGACCATGCGGCACGGATCGCGGCGATGGCGCGCAGCAACTGGTTCTCCGCCGTCTCCGGAAACGCCTCGCCGGTTTCATCCTCGACAAGTGCCAGATAGGCGGCTTCCAGATCGGCCAGCGCTTCGATGCTCAGGTCTTCTTCATTGTCGGCCCCGGATTGCTTCATCACATCATAAAGCGCGGTCTCGAAGGCTTCGGGATCGGCCCCCAACGCCTCCGTCGCGAATGACTGGATCAGCCTGCGCCGCAGGTCGGCGGTCGCCTTCACGCCGATCCGTGTGGAAAGGGCTGGCATCGCCTCCGCCGTCAAGCCGAGGTTCAGAAAGGCCGGGCCCGATGCCAGCGCCCCGGATTCAGGGCTGGACCGGAGCGCCAGAAGCAGTGGCCGCGCCGGGTCACCGAACCCCTGCCCCGTTACCGCCTCCAGCGCCGCGAGACCCTGCCGCACACTCGCCTCGTCAGCGCCATCGGCGAGCGCAAATCCCGGCGGCACCGGCGCACCGGCGGCGATCAGCCGCGACAGGCGCGCCGCTTTCGCACCAAAACCACCCGCCCGACAGTCGGCAAGCGTGCTGAACGCCGGGGCGGCGGCGGGAGTGCCGGGCGAATCCGGAAACCGTATCTGATCGTCCTGTTTCATGTCCCGCTTCTGTAGCGCCGCTGTCAGGGGCGCGAAAGGGCTGACTTTCGGGGTCGGTCCTCAACGGTGTTTTCAGGCTGGTCAAGATGATCACCATTGGCCATGTTCACCGGCAAAACCGGAAGGAAACACCATGCGGAAAGTGCACCACCTGAACGATTCCCGATCCCAGCGGATCCTCTGGCTGCTGGAGGAGTTGGGGCTGGCCTATGACCTCGTGATCCATCAGCGCGATGCCGTCACCAATCTGGCACCACCGGATTTGCTGGCCGCGCACCCGCTGGGAAAATCACCGCTGTTGGAGGATGACGGCCGCATCATCATGGAAAGCGGCGCGATCGTCGAATATCTTTGCGCCCGGCATGGCAGTCATCTGGTTCCCGCTGCGGGAACAGACGCCCATATCTCTCATCTTGAACTGATGCACTTCGCCGAAGGGTCGGTGATGACCCCTATCCTTCTGAACCTCTATGTCGGACGGCTGGGCGAGGCCGGCGCGCCGCTGCATCCGCGCATCAAGCACCAGCTTGCCAGCCATTTTGGATTTATGGAGCAGGTTCTTCGCCCCTCCGGCCATTTCGTGCAGGATGATCTGTCGGCGGCGGACATCATGCTGTCATTCCCGGCGGAAGTCGCCATCAAGCAGGGGTTCGGCGCAAAGCTGCCGAAGCTCGCGAAATTCGTCGAGATGATCCATGCCCGCCCGGCCTATCAACGAGGGCTGGAAAAGGGCGGCGCGTATTCTTTCGCCTGACACCGCCGCCTAATGCGGGCGAAACGGCTCCAGCGTCACACCCTCAGGGGTGACCGTGGCGAAACTGCCGGGGGGGATCGCCTCCCACCCCGGCAGGGCGCGGTCGAGCGGTTCCGAAACCACGACCCGGCCGCCGTTCATCGCGCGGTGATAAAGCGTTGGCGCGTATTCGTCTGACGCATAGCGCGCACAATAGAGCGCATCTCCATCCGACATTGCGACCGTCATGCGCATATGGGGGGTCACGCCGGTTTCGCGGCTCATCGCCTCGACCTGACCAGTGGCCTTTTCCAGCGCGGTTCGGGGGCATCTGGCCAGACCGAAGCCGAGCGCCATCAGAAAGATCGCCTCTGAATCCGTGGTGCCGTGGCGGTGCTGATAGCAGGCATCGTCGATGCTCATGTCCATGCGGCGGCGGAACTGGGTGTATCCGCCAGCCTGGCCATTGTGCATGAAGCTCCACCGGTCAGCCGCGAAAGGGTGGCAATTCGTGCGGCTGGTCGCGGTGCCGGTCGCAGCCCGGACATGCGCCAGAAACAGGTTGGACCGCACCTGATGCGCGAGGCTGCGCAGGTTGCCATCGGCCCAGGCGGGCAGCACATCATGGTAAAGCCCCGGCCCGTCGCGGTCGCCATACCACGCGAGGCCGAATCCGTCGCCATTGGTCGGGGTCTTGCCTTCGGACGCCCGCAACGACTGGTCAATTAGCGATTGCCCCGGCGCGGTGACGATTTCCTCAAGATAGATCGGTTCCCCGATATACGCCGCCCATCTGCACATGATGTCCCCGCACTGGTTTTACCGACCGCGACTATGCGTCCGGGCGTGGAGTTTTGCCACAATTTTGCTCGCGGTCTTCTCGAACAAAAACGGCAGAAGGGCATGAACCAGCGCCGCCCCCGCCGCCGCGAAAAGCAGCGCCGAAAATTTCAGCGCAAACAGGAAATGTTCGCCAAAGCTTTCATCGACCGAGGCGGGATGCGCGGTGAAAAGGGTCGCGATACGGTTCATGTCAGTCTCCTTCTTTGATGCGTAGATCATGCCCCTTTGCGCCTGAGCGTTTGTCCCAAAGATCAGCGCGGATCGGTTGAAATTGGGAAAATTTCCCGTCATTCTGCCCGAATGTCAGAACTTGATGAACTCGACCGCAGAATCCTGCGCGAAATGCAACGCGATTGCACCAGTCCGGTGGAGGAACTGGGCGAACGCATCGGCCTGAGCCGCAATGCCTGTTGGCGGCGGATCAAACGGCTGGAGGCGGAGGGTTATATCAAGGCCCGCGTCGCACTGGTCGATCCGACAAAGGTCGGGCTGGGGCTGGAGGTTTTCATCGCCGTGAAAACCAATGCGCATGACCCCGACTGGCTCGACAAGTTCGCGCGCGCCATGCGGGACGTGCCTGCGGTGATCGGGGCGTACCGGATGACGGGGGAACTGGATTACCTGATCCGCGCGCGTGTCGGCGATATCAAGGATTACGATGCACTCTACCAGCAACTGATCCGCCGCGTGCCGATGTCCGATGTCTCCGCCAGTTTCGTGATGGAGGAGATCAAGGAGGAGACGGCGCTGCCGGTGTGATCGTCTATTCCACCCCTTCCACCACCATCAGATCGCGGACCGAACTGAGCTTGGCGAAGGCCACGGCCTCCTGATAGCGGGGGCTGTCATAGCAGGCGCAGGCGGCCTCGAAGCTGGGGAAGACCGCCACGACATTGCGCGCACGATCCGTCCCCTCCAACTGGCGATAACGGCCTGACCGGGCGAGGAAGGTGCCGCCGTGGGCGAGGATCGCCTCGGTCGCGATGACGGCATATTTGCCATAGGTCTCAGGGTCGGTCACCTCGACATGGGCAATCCAATAGGCGGCAGGCATGGGCGGTCTCCTCCAACGGTTCAGGCAAACCTGTCGGCCCGGACCGATTTGGTCAACCCTCTGGACAGACCCGGCAGCGCGCCCCACGTTGCGGGGAAAGGAGACATCCATGCCCCGCTATTCCGTTCTCGACCTCTCGCCGATTCCCGAAGGCGGCACCGCCCGCGATGCCATCGCCAATTCCGTCAGGCTGGCGAAGGCGGCGGAGCGCCTTGGCTATACGCGGTTCTGGCTGGCGGAGCATCACAACATGCCCGGCATCGCCTCTGCCGCGACATCGCTGGTGATCGGCCATGTGGCGGAGGCGACAAAGACGATCCGCGTCGGGTCGGGCGGGATCATGCTGCCGAACCACGCGCCACTTGTGATTGCCGAACAGTTCGGCACGCTGGCGACGATCCACGGCGACCGGATCGACCTTGGCCTTGGCCGCGCGCCCGGCACCGATATGGCCACCGCCCGCGCCCTGCGCCGGGGCCTTGGGGCCGACAACTTCCCTGAGGACGTGATGGAGTTGATGCGCTATCTCGGCCCGGTGCAGCCGGATGCGCGGGTGCGCGCAGTGCCCGGCGCGGGCACCCATGTGCCGGTCTATATCCTCGGGTCCAGCCTTTACGGCGCGCAGCTCGCGGCACATCTGGGCCTGCCTTACGCCTTCGCCTCGCATTTCGCGCCGGATGCGCTGGAGGAAGCGGCGGCGATCTATCGCCAGATGTTCCAGCCGTCGGCGCATCTTTCCGCGCCTTATTTCATGATGGCGATGAATGTCTTCGCCGCCGAAACCGATGCGGAGGGGGTGCGGCTGAAAACCTCGATGCAGCAAAGCTTCGCCAATCTGCGCACCGGTCGGCCCGGCCCGATGCCGCGTGCAGTGGACCGGATCGAGGATGTGTTGTCGCCCGATCTGATCGCAATGGTGGATCATGCCATGCGGTGTTCCGCCGTCGGCGCGCCACAAACCGTCCGCGACCAGATCGCCGCACTGACCAGCGCGCTGAAGCCTGACGAGATCATCGTCAATGGCGCGATCCATGATCAGGAAGCCCGCATCCGGTCATTCGAAATCGCGGCGGAGGCGATCACAGCGCAGCAGAAGGTGCCGGAAGCCGCGATGATGTGAAATCACGCAACCAACGCCCAAGACATTGAAAGTAAATCAATGTTTTAGTTTTCGCGCGATGTCTGCCAGACAAACGAAACCGCCGCCGGATCGCTCCGGCGGCGGTTGTTCATGTCTAGGCCTGAGGGATCAGAACTTCATCTGAAGTTTCAGGAAGCCACCATGTTCCATCGAGTCATCGGCGAAGCGGCCATTGTATTCAGCGCGGATCGACAGGTCGCCTTCGGTAAAGATCGTCGCACCGACCGCCACATCACCGAACACGTTGTCCGTCGATGTCACCGTGGTGAAGGTCTGTGCGGATGCCGCACCGGCCAGACGCGCGGTGGTCTGCACGTTGTCCTCGCTGAGGATCGTCGCACCGACCCGGACATAGGGACGGACGGTCATCTCATCCATCACGATATCCGTGCCGATCTCGATCGACGGCGATACCGAGAAGAAGGTTTGACCTTCCGAAGACACCGCAAGATTTGCGGCCCCTGCCCCGGTTTCGGTGAAACCGCCCCGGTCGACATAGGTGACGCCGCCCTGGATTTGCGGCTTCACATAGACCCCGTTGCCCAGATCCGCGAGATAGGCCGCACGCGCGATGACCGAGAAATCGAAGGTCTCGAAACTGGCCGACGCCGTGCCGAGCGCGGTGGTCCGGTCACTGTCGTTAAACGACACGCCGCCAGATACCGACACACCGGCCATCATCGGGCCATCGACATATTTCGCCGACACACCAGCATGAACGCGTGTCGCGTCAGCCGAAAGGCCGAATGACCCATCCGTGTCGATGATGTCGATGCCGACACCTGCCCCGAGGCGGATATGCTCATCATAGATGAACTGCCCCCCGGCGGAGACGGAGAATGCGGTTTCCTCCACCCCCGGATTGGTTGCCGTCGCATCGCGGTCGAAATACGACCCGGTGATGCGTGTCCAGCCGCACTGGCCTTCGTCGATCGCCGCGAACGCACCCTCACCCACAGCGCAGGAGAAGAGGCCGGAGCCGAATGTGCCGCCGCCAATATTCGCCGAGGTAACGAACTGGGACAGGTCGATGCCGTTGAGCGAACTGAAGAGCGCGGTAAGTTCCTCCACCGATCCGGCCTGACCAGCAAGATCGAAGATCGCTTGCAGCGCCGGATCGTCCGCGTTGTCGTTCAGATAGGCACCGAATACCGATCCGTCAGGCTGCAAGCCCTCTGGTGCGAAATCGGTCGAGATCACGAGGACGATATCGTTCGCGTCGTTGCGCAAGGCAAAGCTGGAAACGATGCTGTCCTGCGTATTCAAAACCAGTCCGGCATCCGTCGCACCGCCCGCTGCGGACAGGACGATATGCTCGCTCTCCCCGACAGTAGTGGAGACGAGATCAACATCGAGCGCACCGCGCACATTTGCCGTCCCATCGACCACGACCCGGTCCGACGTTCCGGCGCGCGGATCGACATCCACCGCGATGGTGCCGGTCGAGGCAAGCGTGCCCGTGACGCGCAGGCGGTCGCCGGCGGCCGCGTCCTGAAGGCTCAGACGCCCGGCATTGCTGACCGACGTGAAGGTCAGGCCATTGTTGGCCCTGCTGCCGTCGATGGTGGAGGTGCCGTCAATCGCCAGCGTGCCACCACCAAAGGTGGTCACGTTGTCCAGAACCAGATTGGTGTTGTTGGTTGCTGTGACAGTCTCAAATCCGACCGGCGTGAAGGACGGCCCGGTGAAGCCATCCAGTGCCAGATCATCATTGCCGCCGCCGCCATCAACATTGCCGGTGAACACCGCCGCGCCCATCGCCACGACACTGTCATCGCCGAGGCCGAGGGAAAGCGCCGCTGTGCCGCCAGAAATCGTCCCGCCGTCATTCACAACGCTGTCATCGAATTCGCCTAGGGCCAGAATGCCGATCTCACCACCTGCGATGGTGCCGGTATTCTGAACGCTCAGCGCCGCCGTAGCCGAGTATTCCTCGGAAATCGCGGGGGCAATCGCTCTGAATACGAGCCGCTGCTTGGCAATCGTGGCGATGCCGTAGGTGCCACCCTCGATCAGACCGCTGTTGTCCACGGAACCGCCACCGAAGGCAATCGCTGTGCCCTCTTCGGCGGATGCCGTGATATCGCCGGAATTGGTGATCGCAGCAGCGATGTTTACCTCGATCCCGCCGTAAAGGCCGGACAAGGTTCCGGTATTGTTGATCGTGACGGAGGACGGCGTCACATATTCGGCGTATTCGATGGAGGGGCCGAACTCGACCATCGTGAAGCTTTGCTTTCTGCCGCCATAGACGTCGACCGACAAGGCGATGCCGTTCGACGCAACAACATCACCTGTATTGTCGATGGTGATCGTATGATCGACAGACGCGACCTTGGCGAAGACCGCCACACCATAGTTCCCGTCGCCGGCGACACTGCCGGTATTGCTGACCGAAACCGGGCCATAGCTGCCATAGAGGTCGATACCGATGCCAATACCAGTCAACTGAGTGAGTTCGCCTTCGCCTTCGTCTCTGGTGGCAACAATCGTCCCGGTGTTCATCACGGACACGGCACCGACATTCGTCTCAAGAATGCCGACACCGATAGCGGCCGCAATGTCGCCGCTGTTCTGCACGTCGACTGCCGTCGAATATTCCGAGAAATTGAAGCCGAAAACGCGACCGAGTTCAGATGTCGGCAAAACCCCGATACCGACTTCTGCCGCATCAATCGATCCACTGTTGGAAATCGTCACCATGCGGACAGGCGGCACTTCCATCTCGATCTCTTCACCGAGACCGTTCGGCACCGAGTTTTCCGGTAAGCCCATCCATCGCAACTGGGCCGTGCGTGCCACGATGATACCGCTGCCGTATTCGCTGGTGATGTCGCCGGAATTCGCCACATCGACATTCGAAAGGTCGCCCGCGACCACCTCGATGCCGGTTTCCAGCGCGGTGATGGTCCCGCTGTTGTCAACCGAAACGGTGGGCTGCACGCGCGGTCCACTAATCTCGCCAATCTCAACCGATTCTTCCGGGATCCCGATGAAGCCTCTGCCCGCGTTGGCATTGACCATGATGCCCCGACCGGAGGTCGAGGTGATCTCTCCGCTATTCTCGACCGTCACGCTGTTGACGTAGCGCGAATAGGCCACAACAGCCCCGGAATAGGGGTCGAAGCGCATTACCTGCTCGCCGGTGGCCCCTTCGGAAATCGTGCCGCTGTTGGTGATCGTCAGCGTTTCAGCATAATTTTCGATCTGGACACTGACCGCCCGGCCCACGCCGCTGATCAGCGCATCCGCATCATTCGACACCATGACGCCGCCCGCGTTGCGTGCAGCAATCGAAACGCCGGTGCCATATTCGCTGGTGATCTGCGCGGACCCCTCGTTCGCGACGGTGATGGTGTTTGCGTAATTGTCCACGCTGATATCGACCGCAGCGTATCCTGAAATGCGCCCCGCATATCCGACGGTCGTGGAAACGGTCTTGGGGATCCTGTATCCACCCCCGGCCCGAATGGTCGCTGATCCGCTGTTCTGAACAGTGATCGAATCCGAGACATAGGCGTTGATCTGAACGCCGCTTCTCGAACCGGAAATCAAACCGCTGCCCGCATTGGTGACCGAAATGATCTCGATATCGGTTTCGCCACCATATTGGTTCTGGGCGAACAAGACACCGACATCGCTGCCGACGATCTGACCCGCGCCGCTGTTCGACACGCTCAGCATGTCGGCACGACCGGCATCGAGGATGACACCATATTCACCGCCCCGGATCTGGGCGGTATCGCTGTTGGCCACGGAAATCATTGAGGCATTGGCTGCAGTGATCGAAATGGCCGTTCCGTATTCGCCGATCTCGATGATCCCGGACCCGGAATTGGTGATGCCGACCGCACCGGCGACTGTGCCATCAAGTTCAACCCTGATGGTGGCGCTGCCATTGTAGCTGTAGATTGAGCCGGTATTCCCGACCGTGATGTTCGGCGCGCTTTCTGACCCCGACCCGTAGATATCAATGGCCTCCGCATTCGGGCTGCTCATCTCACCGCTGTTGACGATGCCGATTTCGCCGATGTCATCGGCGGAAACATGCACCACCCCGCCACCGTTCGAAATCAAGGTGCCTGAGTTGTTCACCGACAGATTCACGAGTGAAGCGTACACATCCACAACGGTGTCGGCAGACCTCATATCGCCGGTAGTGCCGTTTGTGATCGTGGCGCTGACGGACTGAGCCGCTGCTCCCCCGTTATCCTCTGTCAGGTTGAGGATCGACCCGCTGGACGAACTCAGATAGCCGTCATTGTTGAAGCTGGTGACGTTGATGGTTACCGGGCCGCTTTCGGACATCGACCGCGCCGCAAACAGATCGCCTCTTGTGCTGATCGTTCCGCTTTCGCCGTTGTTGAAATCGAAATTGACGGACCGTGCTGTTGCATCAAAGCCGCTGTTCGTCTCGGAACTGATCTCGCCATAATTGCTGACCGAAAGGTCCACCGTGGTGCTGGCACCATAGACAACGGCACCAACCACCATCCCATAGGCAGAGATAGAACCACTGCCCGCATTGTGCAGGGAAACAGTGGCCTGCATGTCGGAGCTGACCGCGATCGCCGCGCCAGCGGTTTCGTTGTAACCCTGAATCCGGCCTTCATTGGTCAGGGACAATGAAGCGGAGGTTCCCCCGTTCACATCGACGACATTGCCGGTGCCTGCTGCGGTAAGCATGCCGCCCGAACCGACATGGATGGTCGCTGCCGCATCATATATCGCAGATACTTCAACCCCATCATAAGCGCTCGCGGCATTGTTTTGACGCACACTGCCGGAAAATCCGGTGGTCCCCATGCCGATGGCCCCGCCACCCTTCATGATCGGCGCGTTGCCGCCGGTCAGCGACAGATTAGAGTAGGCGCCGCGAATAAGGATCGCCCCGCCACCAGCGGAAATCGTGCCGCCGGTATTTGTGATTGTGACCGAACTGGTCGCATACTCACCCGACGCATTCACAAAAATTGCGCTTGGCGTGGCTCCCGTCGAGATCGTTCCTGCGTTCGAAACGTTGACTGTGAGAGAGTCAGTGTCAGCCGCGAAAATCGCACTTCTGCCCGTTGAGGTGATCGAAGCCGAACTTGTCGCATTGTTCACAACCAGATTGTTGTTTGCATCGATTGCACGACCTACGGCGCTGATCGTTCCCGAATTTGTGACGGTGACATTGTCGTTGAGGACGATGGAGCCACCATTGCCATTCGTCGACGCGATGCTACCGCCCTGATTGACGTTAACGGTGACATTGCTCTGACTGGCATCGTCAATTCCGCCGGTGCCTGAAATCCCATTGATCCCGTTGCCCCCGACATTCGTGATCGACCCAATCACCGTGATGGTCCGCAGACCATCGACGCCCGCACCCGTGCCGCTCAGACGGACGGTGTTGCTCGTCGCGGCCCCGGAATTCGAGATATCAACGCCAGGATTTACGATGAGATCCTGATCCTGAATGAGATCGATACCGACGGTGACGTTCGCAACGGGTGCAACAGTGATCACACCCTGCGCGCGCGCAACGGCACCATACGAGAAGGCTCCAGCCGCAGCCATGAGGGCTGCGACACTGACATTGAGTTTCATAAAATACCCCAGTTCCACACGAGTGGTTTTCCACGAGGACAGGTAACACTTCTTTAACTTTTTTCGCCAGTGCATTGTTGCACGTTTACCCTGATCGGGATTGCAGGAGGGCGGTTCGATCACACAGAAGCAGCGCCCCACCCGAAGGGTTTGGAGGCATTCTCAGAGCAAAACTTAACTGATACAGTAGGTTATGGGCACGGCCCCATGCGGCGAGATACTGCGTCAACAGCATCAGCAAACGGGAGAGCACGCGCGATTTCCCGCCAGACGCATCACCAATCCTTGCACTGGATCGCGGTCAAAATTGAACCGAAGACCCGCCACGCCATCCAAGGTAAAACTACGGCTTTTACACTCAACCTAAGCGATAGTATCGTTCTGTGGGGTGCCGAATCTGCGCCCTGATTCAGCCCTGACAAAGGTTTGCCCTGATCCGGTGTTGACTTGTGGGATCGTGCTGACTATCCAGCGCGCACTCGGCTGACGACTGCTTCGCGGCGACGCTGATGGGGAATAGGTTAACGGTAGACCCGCAGACTCTGACTCTGTTAGTCCTGGTTCGAATCCAGGTTCCCCAGCCACAAATCCTGCATCACAACGACTGGCCCGGCAGCAGCCCTCAGGCGCTGACGCCAAGGGCATTCACCGGTCAGGCATCGTTCATCATCACCAGTGCCAGCAGATCGCCCCGGCGCACCTGATCGCCCTTGGCGACATGCACCGCCTCCACCACGCCCGCCGATGGCGCGCTGATCCGGTGCTGCATCTTCATCGCCTCCAAGATGGCGATCGTCTCGCCCTTTTCGACACTCTTGCCGGGTTCGACATTCATTTCGATCACGAGGCCCGGCATCGGCGCGATGATTCGCCCGCCGCTGTCGCCCGCATCGGCGCTGCGCCCCGGCGTGACCCGGTCATAGATCAGGCCCTGTGCGCCGACCGACAACGCGACCGCGCCATCGGCCAGATGCCGGTGCCGGTGCCGGAACGGATGGCGGTGCCCGTCGATCACCGCATCACCCGAAGGGCTGAGCGCCACGTCATGCGAGGCCCCCGCAATCTCGACCCGCCAGCCCTGCGACGTTGCCTGCGCGCGGCAGGTCAGGTCCTGATCGCCGGTGCAAATCGTTATCACCGAAATCGACGGCCCGTCCGACCGCCAGCCAAGTTGATCGCAGCCGACAATGCCGGATGCCGCATGGGCCTTGTCCCGCGCCGCAGTCAGCAGCAGCGCGGCGGCAAGCGCATGGATCGCCGACGGGACCGGCACAGCGGTCACGCCATCGGGCCACGTTTCGGCGATGAATGCGGTCGTGGCGTCGCCGTTGACAAATGCCTCCGCCGCCAGCGCATCAATCAGAAAGCCGGTGTTGGTCGCCGGGCCGACCAGTGCCGTCTGACGCAGCGCCGCGATCAGCCGTCTGCGGGCATCCTCGCGTGTCGCGCCATAGGCGATCACCTTGGCCAGCATCGGGTCATAAAACGGCGACACCTCGCCCCCCTCCGTAATGCCCGCATCGACGCGGATTCCGGGGCCGGAGGCAGGATGCCAGAGGTCGATACGCCCGGTGGAGGGCAGGAACCCCGCCGCCGGGTCCTCGGCATAAAGCCGCGCCTCGATCGCATGGCCGGTCAGGCGGATATCGCCCTGCACGAAGGGCAGATGATCGCCCTGCGCGACCGCAATCTGCAACGCCACGAGGTCCAGCCCGGTGACCATCTCCGTCACCGGATGTTCGACCTGAAGCCTTGTGTTCATTTCCAGAAAATAGAACGCGCCTTGGTCGTCGAGCAGAAATTCGACCGTGCCTGCGCCGGAATATTGCACCGCCTCGGCGGCCTTCACCGCCGCCGCGCCCATCCGTGCGCGCAAATCCGGGGTCATCACCGGGCAAGGCGATTCCTCCAGCACCTTTTGATGGCGGCGCTGGACGGAACAATCCCGCTCCCCCAGATGCACCGTCGCGCCGTGGCTGTCGGCAAAAACCTGCACCTCCACATGGCGGGGGCGAAGGACCGCCCGTTCAATGATGAGGATATCCGATCCGAAGGCATTCAACGCCTCCGCCCGCGCGCGGGTCAGCGCCTCCGGCAATGCCGCCGCCTCTGTCACCAACCGCATCCCGCGCCCGCCGCCGCCCGCGCTGGCCTTCACCATCACCGGAAAGCCGATGCTGTCCGCCTCGCGGATCAGCCGCGCATCAGACTGGTCCTCACCCTCATATCCCGGCACGCAAGGCACGCCTGCGGCCAGCATGGCGCGCTTCGACCCCGCCTTGTCGCCCATTACCCGGATCGCATGGGGCGAC
Organism: uncultured Candidatus Planktophila sp.; assembly: GCA_964352385.1. Classification (GTDB taxonomy): domain Bacteria; phylum Pseudomonadota; class Alphaproteobacteria; order Rhodobacterales; family Rhodobacteraceae; genus Pikeienuella. The sequence goes on along the minus strand of CAYGRU010000009.1, from coordinate 691 downwards.
GGGCCGATGAAGGTCAGCCCGGCCGCCGCAACCGCCTCGGCGAAACCCGCATTTTCCGACAGGAAGCCATAACCGGGGTGGATTGCCCCTGCCCCGGATTCCAGCGCCGCCGCGATGATACGGTCTGCTGACAGATAGCTTTCCGCGACCGGCGCAGGGCCGATCAGCACCGCCTGATCGGCGTCACGGACATGTGGCGCATCGCAATCCGCCTCGGAATACACCGCCACCGTTCGATAGCCGAGCGCGCGCGCCGTGCGGATGATCCGGCAAGCAATCTCGCCCCGGTTGGCGATCAGGATCGTATCAAATTTCATCATTCCGCCCATTTCGGTTTGCGTTTCTGGGCGAAACTCATCACCCCTTCACGGCCTTCATCAGACAGCATGGCATCTGCGAACCGATCCGCCGCCAACGCGATCTGCCCGGCCCGGTCGAGGTTCGGCAGTGCGAGGATCAGCGACTTCGTCGCCGCCACGGCGCCGGGCCCGGCCCGCCTGATCTGCGCCTGCATTGCCGCGATGGCAGCGTCCATGCCCGCTGTGCCGCTCGCCACCTCATCGACCAGTCCCACCGCTTGCGCCTCTGCCGCGCTCAGACGTGCTGCGGTCAGCATCAGGCGCCGCCCCTCGCGCGCGCCGAGGCGATGCAGGACAAAGGGCGCGATCTGCGCCGGGACCAGCCCGATCTG
>CAYGRU010000008.1:0-92139 GCA_964352385.1 uncultured Candidatus Planktophila sp. | reverse complement strand
GGGGTTTTCAGCGGCGGCGCGCATCGCTTCGGCGGTCTGGAACTGGGTGTATTTCCCCAGATCACCCACCACCCCCATCGAGGTGCGACGGTCGAGCGCCTTCTCGACCTCTTCCGGCAGCGAGATGTTTTCGACAAACAGCGCCGGCGTCTCGATCCCGTAAGCCGCCAGTTCGGGTGCGATCCGCTTTTTCAGGAACTCGCCCAGATCGTCGGTATTCGCCGCCAGATCGAGCACCGCAATGCCCGATGCGGCAAGCGCGTTCGAGAACCGCGAGACGATGACATTACGCAATTGAAACGTGATCTCGTCTGTCGTCATCTCGCCATCGGTGCCGACGATTTCGCGCAGGAACAGCGCCGGATCCGTCACCCGGATCGAATAGGTCCCGAAGGCCCGCAACCGCGTCGGCCCGAATTCCGGGTCGCGCAGCATGATCGGGTTCTTGGTGCCCCATTTCAGATCCTGAAACCGGCGGGTAGAGACGAAATAGACCTCCGACTTGAAGGGCGAATTGAACCCGTGATCCCAATGCTGGATCGTCGTCATGATCGGCAGGTTGTTCGTCTCCAGCATGTAAAGGCCGGGGCCGAACACATCAGCCAATTGCCCCTCATGCACGAAAACGGCGGCCTGCCCCTCGCGGACCGTCAGCTTCGCGCCGTATTTGATCGCGTTGCCCTCGCGCTCGAACCGCCAGACCATCGTATCGCGGGTGTCATCGGTCCATTCGATGACGTCGATGAATTCACCGGTAAGCTTGTCCCAGAGGTTCATGAAAGCAGTCCTTTCAACGGATATCGCCCGCAAGTGTGTCAGGCCCGAACCGGTTCGGCCCCTCGGTCCCGCGCGAGATGAAGAATACCAGCAACACGATGAAACCGATCAGCGGGATCAGGATGATGAGATACCACCACCCGGTCCGGTCCAGATCGTGCAATCGGCGCACCGACACGCAGATCGTGGGAATCAGCACTGCGAGCGAGAACAGACCGCTCAGAACGCCGACGAGACCGATCCCCACTTCGAGGAACGACAGGACCGCGCTTGCGATCATCGTGAACAGCGTCCACCACCAGAATTCGGCGCGGCGGGCACGACCGGATATGGTCGCGTATTTGTTGAAACACGTCTTTACGGCTTCTGAAAATCCCATCCCTCTGTCCCCTCTATTGCGTTGTGACCAGCGGCGAATCCTCTGGTCTCAGGTCTCTGATAATTTCATCGAGCAAAGGCACGGCCTCTTCCGGCCCCATGCCGGGCCGCAAGCGCGGATCATAAAGCATCTGCAAGAGATATTCGTCATGTTCCGTCAGCAAGGCGAATTCCTGATCGTCGTTAAAGATCGACGGGCGGACCTTTCGGTCATCGTTCATCAGGCCCATCGTCTGAACCAGTTCCTCGTGGATGCAGGATTTGCGGAACAGGCCCTCCAGCTCTGCCTTGATGACGATCATCGCGCCAGTGATCAGGCCGGTATCTGCATCGCGGTATCCGACCTGCCCGACGCAGGGATAGCTCAGCTTTTCGGCCCATTCGACGATCAGCGGCATCCGATCAGCGGTGCCATCGGATTGCAATTCGCGGATGAAGGCGCGGCGTTCATCGGCATTCAGGATCAGGATGGTGACATTGGGTTCCGCTTCCCGCTCCTGTTCCCGCACCTCCACGCCGGTCAGGGCGGTCAGGCGCTGCGCCAATTCCGCATAATCGGCGCGGTCCAGCGGTGTCGCCCCACCGCCGAGGATCTGATAGCGGACCGGCGCGCCCCAGCGGCTGATGCTGGTTGGTGTCGTCGCCTCCACCAGTTTGCCATCCTCGCGCCGATATTCCCGGTTCAACGCGATCCGCTGAAAATTCGCCGCCAGATCGGCATTCGAAAACTGCGCATCGCTCGGCGACCGGTCGGCGCGCAGCCCACCATCGGCGCTGAGGAACTGGGCATAGGCCCGGTATTGATCCGCCGTGCTGTCGACACAACCCGCCAGCAGCACCGCTGTTACCAGCGATGCTGCGAACCGGGCGCATCTGACGACCGACAGCATCATCAGGGCTTGCTGCCCTGATCCGTGGCCGCCGGGCGTTTGGCCTTGGCCGAGGCGAGGGTCTGCTTCAACTCTTCCTCCATCGTCAGAAGGTCCGCTTCGGCGGCGGCGCGCTTGGCCTTGCCTTCGTCGGCGATGGCGAGGCTTTCCTGAATCGTGGCGATCAGGGTCGCGTTCGCCTTTTTCACCGCCTCGATATCGAACACGCCTTTTTCGATCTGCTCGCGCACTTCACGGTTCGCCATCTGAAGGTTTTCGGCGTTCTTGGTCAGCAGGTCGTTGGTCAGGTCGTTGGCCTGTTTCACCGTCTCCGCCGCTTCGCGCGACCGGAAGATGGTCACGGCCTGCGCAAGCTGGGTTTCCCAAAGCGGGATGGTGTTGACCAATGTGGAATTGATCTTGTTCACCAGCCCCTTGTCGTTTTCCTGCACCAGCCGGATCGATGGCAGCGATTGCATCGTCACCTGGCGCGTCAGTTTCAGGTCATGCACCCGGCGTTCCAGATCGTCGCGGGCAGACCGCATGTCGCGCAACTCCTGCGCCTTCAGCACGCCTTCTTCCTGCGGGGCCGACTGCACCTCTGCCTCTTTGGCGGGAATGTCGGTCGTATCCATGATCGCCAGCTTCTTTTCGCCCGCGGCAATGTAAAGCGCGAGCTCGTTGTAGAAATCGAGGCTGGAGGCATAGAGCTTGTCGAGCGACTTGATATCCTTCAGCAGGATCCCCTCGTGATCCAGCAATTCGTCGGAAATCCGGTCGATCTGGCCGCGCACGGTTTCGTATTTGGCGATGAATTCGGCGACCGGGCGGGCCTTGCCGAACAACCGCTCCCACCAGCTCCGCTTGCGGGTCGGGTCCAACTCGTCGGCATCGAAGCCGCGAATGTTGGTCACCATTTCGCGCAGCGACGATCCGGCCGGGCCGATATCCTTGTTGCGCACCCCGTCCAGCATGGACGACGAGATGAGTTGCAGTTCCGACTGCGCTGCCGACCCGAACTTGATGATCGACTGCGTGTCGGTCATGTCCAGTTCCGCGATCATGCCTTCGATGCGCGTGGCTTCCTCCGGCGTCAGCTTGTCCGCCTCGACGATATCCGCCATCGGCTGCGGCAGAACCACTGTGGTGACCGCTTCGGCTTCTTTCAGGGCGATTTCCGCCTTTGCGCGTGCTGATACGTCCATGTCCAACTCCTCATCTCGGGGCGTCACAGCGCCCCTTCCTGTCTCAGCCTGCCGCGGAGGACTTCGATCTCCACCTCAAGCGCTGTTTCGTCATTCGTCAGAAGGGCCTTGCGCTGGTTGGCGAAACTCGCCTCCAGATCGACCAGAAGCCCCTCGTATTCGCCGCGCATGGAAGTCGCCCCGCCCTTGGCGCGGGCGGTCGCGAACTTGATGGTTGCGTCACGCAATCCGACCAGATGCACCGACAGGAACTGGCGCGACCGGCGCAGATCGCACGGGTCGGTCTGGATTTCCCGCAGGATGTCGCGCGCGGCATAGGCCAGCGCGTCGATCCGCTTGGCCAGCGACGGGTCTTTCAGCGTCTCCGCCACCTTGACGGTTTCGGCCACCACCGCCTCCGCTTGATCCAGCTTCGCCGCCACGCGGTCCAGCTCCGCATCGGCCAGTCCGACGCCGCCCTTGGCGCGCATCGGGTCAATGCCGAATGTCGCGACATGCGCCCCGGCGGCGACCGCGCCATAGATCACCGACAGCGCGATTCCGACCTTGGCACCGATCAGGCACAAGCCCGCCACCGCGCCACCGGTCAGAATGGCCGCAACCAGTTTTCGCGGAAACGCCGGGGGCTTGGCGACGATCCGCTCATCGAACGCATCCGCCGCGCGCATCCCCTGCCCGGTCAGCCAGGCCGCAAGCATGAGGACGCCATAAATGCCCCATGACCACAAAAGCTGAAACAGATCGGCGCTGATGATCGCCTCAAGGCCCGCAAGGACCAGCGCGGAGGGCGCAAGGTAAAGCCCCAGAATTCGCCAACTGAACCGTCGCGCCTTTCGGCCCGAAAAACGCGATGCCGGGCGCGCCATCGGGGCGGGGCCGGTCGTGCGGGCATTTTCGGGTGAATGCGCCCCGCCAAACCGCTTTGCCTCGGTCATTCGGATGCTTCCGCCTGCTGATCCGCCTCATGCTCCGCCACGAAGGCGGCACAGGATGACAGGCTGATCGTCAGAACCAGCACGATATAACCAAGCGTCTTCACTCAGGCAGTCCCCGTTCCGGCACCGCGCATGTTGCGGCGCATTCAATATAGGCATCTGATGCCGATCCGTCAGTCAGATTCGGCATAAACCTCTGCATCGGCAGGAAGGTCATAGTAATCGGCCTTGTATTTGGCGAAAATGTGCCGGTTGAAGGGCAGCCCGACAGGATCATCGAGCGTCCCCGCCATGATCGACACCTTGTCGCCCCCGACCCGCCGCCAGAACAGGTTGCCGCCACAGCGATTGCAGAACCCGCGCTCCGCGCCCTGCGACGACGAAAACCAGGTCAGCGTTTCGGCCGCATGGATCGTCAGATCCTTCGCCTCGGCACGTGTCGCCGCCACGTGATGGCCGGATGTCTTGCGGCACTGCACGCAATGACAGGCCACGATATCGCGCAAAGCGCCGACAATCTCGTAGGAGACGCCGCCGCACAGGCAGGACCCGGTGTGTTTTTCGCTCAATATCTTCGCCTCCGTCAGTTTTGTACCTATGTTCCAGCTTATGACATGGTCCCTCGCCCTCCCCGCCATTTTCGCCCTTACAGTGGCGGTTTCCGCCCTGCCTTTGCACGCTGAGGCATGTGCCCCGCAACCGGGCGCGATCTGCGCCGGGGATCGGGCGCTGGATGAGGCGACGCTGATCGAAAGATTGCGCGGCGCGGATATCGTGGTGCTGGGGGAACGGCATGACAATCCGGTCCACCATGACTGGCAGGCACGGCTGGTGGCCGCGCTTTCGCCCGCCGGTCTGGCCTTCGAGATGGTGCCGGAATCCAAGGAAGACATCGCCAATGCCGCACGCGATATTGGCGATGATCTGGCGGAAGCGCTGGAATGGGACAAATCCGGCTGGGGCGACTGGGCGATGTATGGCCCGATCTTCGACGCCGCCCCCGATGCCTGGATCGCCGGGGGTGGGGTGGAACGGGATGTCCTGATGAAAGCGATATCCGAGGGTGCGGCGGCGGCCTTCGGTGACCGGGGCGCACGCTATCGCCTGAACGAAAGATTCGCGCAGGATGTCGTCGATGACATGCTCGACGAACAGGACAAGGCCCATTGCGGTGCCTTGCCCACCGCCATGCTGCCGGGAATGGCCGAGGCGCAGCAGCTTCGCGATGCGGCATTTGCCGATGCCACGCTGCGGCTGGTGGACCGGGGGCAGGTGGTTCTGATTACCGGCAATGGCCACGCCCGCACCGACCGGGGCGCACCGCATTACATCGGCCGCGCGCGACCTGACCTGACCGTTCTGTCGGTCGGCATGATCGAACTGGTCGATGGCCAACCGGCGGAGCCGCTGCCCTATGACATCGCGATCTTCACCGAGCCATTCGACCGGGGCGATCCCTGTGCCGATTTCATCAAGTCGCGGCAAAAACCCTGACCGAGGGCCGGGGCAGCGTATCAGCCGCCCTTTCTGACCCGATAGAGCGTCGCGCCCGCGCCATCCGGCTCCTGCCCGATCAGCGTGTGGCCCTGTTCGGTGCAGAAATGCGGCACGTCGATGATTGCCGCCGGGTCGTCTGCCAGCATCACCAGCACATCGCCGGTCGGCAGCGGTTGCAGGCACTTGCGCAGCTTCAGAACGGGCAGCGGGCACAAAAGCCCGCGCGCATCGACGATTTCGGTCATGATTTGCCGAACCTGCCGAGCAGTTTTGCAAAGGGCGATGACGGCGCATCCTGCGGCGGGGATGGCGCTGGCGCTGGCGGCTTTGCCTCCGCCTCCACAGGCTTTCCCGGCTTTTCCCGCTGCGGCGCGGCGCGCAGGGCGACCGCGTTCATGAAACCCGCATCGTCCCCGGCGGCCAGTTTCGCCGCGCCATCGGAACAGCCCCGGATCACATCATCCAGCCATGCCTCGTCGGACTTGGCGAAATCATGCAGAACATAACCCGGCACCGCCTCTTTCCGGCCCGGATGCCCGACGCCGAGCCGCACGCGGACATAGTCCGCGCCGACATGCTGATGCAGCGACCGCAGGCCGTTATGCCCGGCATGGCCGCCGCCCCGCTTGACCCGGCATTTCGCCGGGGCGAGGTCGATCTCGTCATGAAAGACCGTAATGTCTTCGGCGGCGATGCCATAGAACCGCGCCGCCTCCCCCACCGACTGGCCGGACAGGTTCATCATCGTGCCGGGCTTCAGCAGCAGAACCTTTTCCGCGCCAAGACGCCCCTCCGATACCTCGCCCTGAAATTTCTTGCGCCAGGGCGAAAACCCGTGGTCATCCGCGATCCGGTCTACCGCCATGAAACCGATATTGTGCCTCGTATGGGCGTATTTCGCACCGACATTGCCCAGACCGACGAAAAGCTTCATCGCAAGATGACCTCCGAAAAACAAACGCGCCGCCCTGCATGTTACAGGACGGCGCGCAAAACCGCGACAGGATCAGGCGTGCGCCTTATTCCTCCGCTTCTTCCTCGTCGTCAGATTCGGAACCCTCTTCCGACAGCAGGCTTGCCGGTGCCTGGATGTTCGCGATCACGAAGTCACGATCGGTGATCATCGGGCGCGACCCGGCGGGCAGCGTGATGTCCGAAATGTGGATCGTGTCGCCGATCTTGAACGTCGACAGGTCAACCTCGAGGTTTTCCGGGATGTTCCCGGCGGTCACCTTCAGTTCGACCTCGTTCCGCACGACAGTCAGAACGCCGCCAGCCTTCAGGCCGGGGCAGGTTTCCTGATTCAGAAAATTGACCGGGATATAAAGGTTGATCCGGCTGCGATCACCAAGCCGCAGGAAATCTGCGTGGATCGGCAGGTCCTTGACCACATCCTTCTGCACGGCACGGCAGATGACGCGGTTCTCGACACCATCAACCTTCAGGTTGATGAGGGTCGACATGAACTTGCCGGCCTTCAGCCGCTGCAACAGGACATTGTCCTTGATCTGGATGTTCTGGGGTTCGGCGTTGCCGCCATAGATCACGCCGGGAACCATCCCGTCGCGACGCGCTTGACGGGCAGCCCCTTTGCCCGATCCGGCCCGCGCGGTGGCCTCTAATTCTGGCAGATTTGCCATGATGTCTCTCCTTGTTTAGGCGGCGATCCTCCAGGGGTGTAAGCGCCGCAAGCGGCGGCTTATAGGTGATTCATGCCGCATGTCAAAGGGGCGGTCATGGCGACCCGCCGCGCCGCCTTTCCCGCACTCGACCCTAGCGCCGCTAACGGACATGGTGATAGCCATTGCGCAATGTCCTACTTGCCCACCCGCCTGACATTCCTGATCACGCTTCGCAGCTTTGCCATCGGCGCTGTCGGGGCGGCGCTTGGCTATCTGCTGTCCTTCCCGCTTTACCTCATCACCGGCCCGGCCGTGCTCATCAGCCTGATGGCGATGACGCGGTTGCGGTTTGCGGTCGCCGACCCGTTCCGGGATGCGGCGTTCATCGTCATCGGCACAAGCCTCGGCAGTGGCGTTAATGCCAGCGCGCGCGAGGCGTTCCTGCGCTGGCCGCTCGCCTTTCTTGCATTGGCGGTGATGCTGGTTCTGGCGATGGCCATCGGTCAGGCCCTGCTGACGCGCGGCTTCGGGTTTGACCGGCGCAGCGCCGTGCTGGCGGTCACGCCGGGGCATCTCAGCTTCGTTCTGTCCATCAGCGCCGATACCGGCGCGGATCTGGCGCGGATCGCCGCCGTGCAGGCAGTGCGGCTTCTGTCGCTGACGCTTGTGGTGCCGCTGATCGCGATGGCGCTGGGCGTCGATCTCGGCGCGGCGCTCAGCCCGACCATTGCGCCGATGACCACGGGCGAGCTTCTCATCCTGATGGTCCTCGGTCTGGGGGTCGGGCTGGTGTTGAAGATGGTCCATGTCCCCGCCCCCCTGCTGATCGGGGCACTGCTCGTGTCATCCGCCGCCCACCTGACCGACGCGGTGCCCGGCGCCATGCCGGTGGAGGTGGCGGCGGCGGGGTTCGTGGCCATCGGCACGCTGATCGGCTGCCGCTTCGCCGCGATCTCGCCAAAGGCGCTGCGTCAATCGCTGGCGGCGGGGCTGGTCAGCACGATGGTCACTGTCACACTGGCAGCACTGTTCGCTGTGCCCGCCGCATGGTTCATCCTGATGCCGGTGGCGCATGTGCTGATCGCCTTTTCCCCCGGCGGGCTGGAGACGATGATCGCGATGGGGGCGTTGATCGGGGCCAATCCCGGGTTCGTTGCGGCCTGCCATGTCGGGCGGCTGCTGTTGTTGACCATCATCATGCCGCTGTTTCTGGCGCGCGCCGGCAAACTCGCCTAGCTTCGATCCAAAACAAGGGATGGAACCGCAATGACCTATCAAATCTCAGACCCCGATGCCGCAATCAGCCGCGAAGCGTTGGAGGAACGCGGCGCGAAGGGCGCGGCGTCGCTGGCAGCGCTGGGGGTGCGGCATGACGACAAGGTCGCCGTCATCATGTACAGCGACCTGACCCATCTGGAGGTGATGCGCGCCGTATCACTTTCCGGGGCGGTGTTCGTGCCGTTGAACTGGCACGCCGCCGCACAGGAGGTGGCCGACATTCTGGCCGATTGCGGCGCGACCACGATCATCATTCACCGCGATCTGATCGCCCCCATCGAAACCGCGCTGGCGGGCAAAACCGTGATCGCCGTGACGCCGGGCGCAAGTCTGGTATCGGCCTACAAGATGACCCGCCACAATCACGGGGCTTTCCCGGAATGGGCCGATCTTGTCGACGCCGCCGCGCCGCTGTCGGATCGCCCGGCGATGCGCGCGATGATGCGCGCGATGATGCGCTATACATCCGGGTCCACCGGCAAGCCGAAGGGCATTCGGCGCATCCCCGCCACGACCAGCGAAGGGCCGGCGGATTACTATGCGATCATGCGGCGCATCGCGCCCGAGATGTTCCGGTTTCGCGCCGGGGGCCGGTTCCTGACCGCCGCACCGCTCTACCACTCCGCCCCCGGCACGCTTTCGGCGATGGCGCTGGCGATGGAGGAAATGGCGGTGCATGTCCTGCCGCGCTTCGATCCCGTCGGGTTTCTGGAGGCGATCGAACGCGAACGCAGCACCCATATCTATCTCGTCCCGACGATGATGAGCCGGATGCTGAAACTGCCGCCGGAGGTAAAGGCGCGGTTCGATACATCGTCTGTGGAATTCTGCGTCTCCACCGGCTCGCCCTGGCCGCACGAGGTGAAGCGCGCGATGATCGACTGGTGGGGGCCGGTATTCTGGGAAACCTACGGCGCATCCGAAATCGGCTTCATGACGATGGTATCGTCGGAGGAGGCGCTGGCCCGCCCCGGAACGGCAGGGCGGATACAGCTTGGCGGGTCAATCCGCATCTATGACAGCGCGGGCACGGCATTGCCACCGGGCGAGGTCGGCGACATCCATGTGAAGATGGATGCCTTCGGCAAGTTCGACTACTCGAACGATCCCGAGGGCCGCAAACGGTCGGAGATCGACGGCCATGTCAGCGTCGGCGACATGGGATGGCTGGACGAGGACGGATTCCTGTTCATCACCGACCGCAAGAAGGACATGATTATCTCCGGCGGCGCGAACATCTTTCCCGCCGAGATAGAGGCGGTGCTGATCGACGCGCCGTTCATCGCCGATGTCGCGGTGTTCGGTGCCCCGGACGAGGAGTTCGGCGAAAAGATCGTCGCAGCGATCCAGCCCGCCGCTGGCTGGACACCGGATGCCGACGAGGTGCGCGCATGGCTCGACGGGCGACTGGCCCGGTTCAAGCACCCGCGCATCATCGACTTTCACGACGCCCTCCCGCGTGAGGATAGCGGCAAGATCTTCAAGCCAAGGCTGCGCACACCGTATTGGGAGGGGGCCGGTCGGCGGATCTAGCGCCAGCCCGCACCTTTGCGCAGCGGCCCGGGGATCGGCGTTTCAGGTCTGCGCCTGCATCGCCGGGGCACCCTTCACGATCATGTCGGGGTGGCGGGCACCGCCCGCCGTCCCACAGCTTACTTCGTCTTCTTCGCACCCAGAATAGGGGTCGCCTTGCCTTTGGCGAAATCCGCCGTGGCAAGCACTTTTTCCTTTTCCTTCTTGGGCTTCTTCGTCTCGCGATTGCTGCGGCTCTTGTCGCCTTTGGACATGGTTTATCCTTTCAGGATCATGTGCGGGGCATTGGATCAACGCCCTCCGCTCACATGATGTGACTGGCGCAGGCTTACATCGGGTTGGCAATGGTATATTTTCCGGCACCACGGTTTGCCTGCGCGGCGCGTCTGGCTCAGTCCAAGGCGCCGAACAACGACAATTGCGCTGGCGGCGGCCCCTCAGGCACCGAAAACAGGTCGCAGCGCATCGGCCCGCGCCCCTCTGCCGTCAGGCGGTTCGCCGCCGCTGCCCGATCGAATCGACGGCGGATCAGATCGGCATAGACGCCTTCGCCCCGCATCCGCTTGCCCCAGTTCGGGTCATAATCGCGGCCACCATGCAGTTCGCGGACATAACGCATGACGCGCGCGGCACGGTCGGGGAAATGTTCCGCCAGCCATTCGACGAACAGATCCCGCACCTCCAGCGGCAGGCGCAGCACGACGTATCCAGCCGTCCTTGCCCCCGATGCGGCGGCGGCGCGCAGCAATGCCTCGATCTCGTGATCGTTGATCGCGGGGATCAGCGGCGCGGTCATCACCCCGACCGGCACACCGGCCCCCGCCAACTGGCGCAGCGCCCAGAGCCGCCGTTGCGGGGTGGCCGCCCGCGGCTCCATCTTGCGCGACAGCTTGGCATCCAGCGTCGTCAGCGATATCGCGACGCGCGCCAGCCCCTTGCGGCCCATCGGACCCAGAATATCGGCGTCGCGCGCAACCAGCGCCGACTTGGTGACGATGCTGACCGGATGATTGAATTCCGCCAGCACCTCCAAAACCCCGCGCATGATGCGATGGGTGCGTTCGATCGGCTGATAGGGGTCGGTATTGGTGCCGATGGCGATCACCTCCGGCACATAGCCGCGCTTCGACAGCGCGGCGCGCAGCAGCGCCGGTGCATCAGGCTTCATCACCAAACGGGTTTCGAAATCCAGCCCCGGCGACAGGCCCAGAAAGGCATGACTGGGCCGGGCAAAGCAATAGACGCAGCCATGCTCGCAACCCCGATAGGGGTTGATAGAGCGGTTGAACGGCACATCGGGCGATGCATTGCGCGCGATGATCGTGCGGCTGCGATCCACCGCGATTTCAGTGCGGATGGGCGGCAGGTCATCCGCCGCCCAACCATCGTCGAAATCGGCCCGCGCCGTCGGCTCGAACCGCCCCGACCGGTTGGATACGACCCCGCGCCCGCGCCGCTGCGCCGGGTCGATCCGGGGGCCGGTGTCAGGATCGGAAAGGTCGAATCGGGGCGTGGGGTCCATGATAAGAACATATCAGGAACATTGATGCGCTGGAAGGCGGATCAGGCGCTGGCGGCCGCCTTCATAAAGGCTGCGACGAGCCCCGCATCCAACACACCGCCCCGCCGCAAGCCGGAGCAGACATCGACACCGAAGGGCCGCACCGCGCGAATCGCCTCCGCCACATTTCCGGGGTTCAATCCCCCTGCGAGGAAGACAGGCACCGGCACCCCCTGCACGATCCGCGCCGACACGGACCAGTCATGCACCCTGCCGGTTCCGCCCAGTTCCCTGATCGCCGCAGACGGTCGCCCGCTGTCGAGCAGGATGGCATCCACCTCGGCAGCCGCCGCGCGCGCCTGATCCAGCGCATCCGCCCCCTCCACATGGATGACCTGCATCAGGCGCAGCGCGGGAAAGGCACGCCGCAAAGCGGCCCGCGCACCCGGATCAGGGGCATCGACGATCTGAAGCACCGCAGGCGCACAGCGCACCACATGGGCGATCAATCCGTCTGCACTGGTCTCGGATGACAGGAGGACAGAACCAACCCCCGGCGGCACGGTATTGGCGATCTCGCGGATACAATTGTCATCAATCGGCCCCGGCCCCGACGGCATCGCCCCGACCAGCCCGACCGCATCCGCGCCCGCCTCGATGACAAGCCGCGCCTCCGCGACAGACTGGATGCAGCATATCTTGATGCGGGTGCGGGTCAGGCTGTGGTTCCTTTTGGGGCGCGCTTCAATCTGGCGGACAGGCCTGATTGTCTAGCATGTCGGACTGGTCCAGTCAGGCGCATTTGCCAGCCGTCACCTTTCACTGGCGCCGCCGAATGTTTGCTGAATGCCCCTAGGCGCACCCTTTGCGCCCACATGCATCCAGAGCGCAAGAAGTGGAAACAGCACAAGTTCGAACATCAACGAGGGAAGAAGGTCCGCCGACAACAGCGCCGCCAGATCGTTCTGGGCAAGGCGCACAAGGCCGCCCAAGAAAATCAACCCGGTAAACATCATCACGATGCTGCGAAGCCGCGAGTACTGAAATGCCGAAAGGACAAAAACCAACCCCATGCCGAGCCATATGCCACCGATGAACCGGACATGACTGTCACGGATCGCGAAGGCCGGCTGGTTGGTGACATTGTAGAAATCCTGTGGGCCCTGCCACCCCAGTGTGGCGATCCCGCCAAAGGCATTGTCGATCCCAAGCAGGACGATCCCAATGCCAGTCAGACACAGGACGGGGCGGAGCAGGTGGTTGGATTTCCTGAGCATGTCGAACTCCGGCTATTTATCTGATACGCGTTTTCTAAACTGAAACCGGAAGGGATGGCAATGTTTAGTGTAACACGTATCAATAAAAAGAGGTAATGATGAAACGAACTTTGGGGCGCCCGTCGCTGACGGAAGGCGAAATCGCGGATTTCCGTACGAAGGTCGGCGCGGAAGCGTTGGCGCTTTATCTCGCCGAGGGCATGGATGCCCTTTCGATACGTGGACTGGCCAGTCGCGTCGGATGCTCCCCGGCGACGATCTATGCCCACTTCTCCGGCAAGCGGCACATCCTGAGCTATCTCTGGGGCCACATTCTTGATGACGTTGGCGGTCGGATCGCAGCAGCCCTCGACAATATCTGCCTGAATGACAGGATCGGTCAGGCAGCACGCACGTTCCTATCCTATTGGATCGAAAACCCGCAGCATTTTCGCTTGGTCTTCATGGCAAGCGGCGTTGAGCGCGCCGATGTTGCATCCTTTGTCCATGACAACCGGACCCAGGCACATTTCGACATCTTTCGAGACCTTGTTCAGGAATCGGCTTCCGTTTCGGACGAGGACGCAAAGAGGAGAGCAGACACCCTGATCGCAGGCCTCATCGGTGCCGCCATGTGCCACATCACGATCCGCGATCATCCCTGGCCCGATCCAGCCAACATGGCAGACGCATTCGCACAGGGGGCCACCAGACCCTAAGGGGGTGCAGGGGCATCTAAGCAATTCACTAGGATCAAGGCAGGAACGGTCGAACAGCCTTTCAATCAGGGTCCAACAGGGCGCTGGCCCTTGCGCGGGCGAACCGGCGGTCAGCGACATCCCCCTGAGTTAAAATGGTGACCCCGGAGGGACTTGAACCCCCAACCTGCCCCTTAGGAGGGGGCTGCTCTATCCAGTTGAGCCACGAGGTCTCCGCGCGCTTTATGCTGTGCCGGGGCGCGGCTTTCAAGCGTTTCGCCGCAAGCTCGCGCGCAAAATGCACCGGGCGGAAACTGCCACTGCCCTTGATGCGATCCGGTCAAAAGGTAAACTCGTCCCCGCACCGCCGCAATTTCGCCTGCACCAGATGCAACACTGGTGATGCAAAAGACTGATTCAGGACCGGGAGCCAAAAATGCGCCTTTCAAAGACCCTTCGCGCCCTTATTGCGGGTGTTTCCATCACGGCACTGACGGCCTGCGCGCCTGCGGGCGGCCCGTCGGCCAGTGCGCCGCAGACCGTGGCGCAGCGCAGCGCATCCGATCAGCGCACCGGCGATCAGGCGCATCCGCAGATCATGGCGCAGTTCGGCGGCGAGGTGCAGGATCGGCAGCTTCGCGCCTATGTCCAGAATATCGGGCAACGGCTGGCGGCGAAATCAGAACAGCCGAACGCGAAATGGACCTTCACCGTGCTCGACAGCCCAGTGGTCAACGCCTTCGCCCTGCCCGGCGGATATGTCTATGTCACCCGCGGCCTGATCGCGCTGGCCAACGACGAAGCGGAGCTTGCAGGCGTGATCGGACACGAAATCGGCCATGTCACAGCCGAACATTCCGCCCAGCGGCAGGAAAGGGCCGGGGTTGCGCAACTTGGCGTGCTTGGTGCGACGATCCTTGGCGCTGTTGCGGGCCTGTCGGGTCAGGCGCTCCAGTCCATCAGCCAGATCGGCAGCACGCTGGGGCAGGGCTATGTCGCGTCCTATTCGCGCAATCAGGAATTCGAGGCCGACAGTCTCGGCGTCCGCTATATCGCCGCCGCCGGGTATGATCCGAAGGCGGAGGCGGATTTCCTGGCCAATCTTCAGGCCGAAACCACGCTCCAGTCACGGATCGCAGGCGGCAGCTACAACCCGAATCGTGTCGATTTCTTCGCCTCCCACCCCGCCACGGCACAGCGCGTCGGTCAGGCAGAGGCGATCGCCCAGCAATATGGCGTGCAGAACGCCCCGCGCAATCGCGAGAGGTTTCTGGCGGCCATCGACGGCATGACCTATGGCGACAGCGAGGAACAGGGGTTCGTCCGGGGGCAAAGTTTCGTTCACCCGAAACTCGGCTTTCGCTTCAACGTGCCGAACAATTTCAAGATCCAGAACTCTGCCGCCGCCGTCACCGCCGCAGGCCCGAACGGGTCCGGCATCATCTTTGACGGTGCCAAGGATCCGGGTGGCGCGCTCGACGCCTATATCGCCCGCGTCTGGGCCCCTTCATTCGCCCAACAGGCCCGGACAGGGCAACTTTCCGGCCTGCGCCGCCTGACGATTGACGGCCAGCCCGCAGCATTCGGCCTGTTGCCGGTGCAGACCCAGAATGGCGTCAGAATTCTGCGCATGACGGTGATCCGCAAGGGCGGCTCGCTTTACCGGTTCCTCGGTGTGCAACCGCAAGGGCAGGACCGGCTCGGCCAGATCATGGATCAGGCCCCAGCCAGCTTTCAGACCCTCAGCGCCGCCGAAGCGCGGCAGGAAAAGGCCTATCGCGTAACCATCCACACCGTGCAGCGCGGCGATACCGTGGCCAAGCTGGCCGCGCGGATGCCCTTCACCGATTTCCAGCAGAACCGGTTCCGCGTTCTGAACGGCCTCGCTGCGGGTGAAGAAGTGAAGGGCGGACAGCAGGTGAAACTGGTCGTCAAGTAACCAATGAAGCGGCGGCCTATGGGGCCGCCGCCTTCCACGGGTGGTCCGTCGGCAGCGCCGCCACCAACCCCCAGCGATGCGCGGCATACCCTTCGAGCCGCGCCCGGTCGTCCGGGTTGGCCGACGCGATCACCACCACTTCCCCGATCTTGCCATTCATCCGTAGCGACGCATCGAACGGGCGCATGAGGCGGATATTGTCGCTCGCAGCGATGTCCGTCAGATAGGTTCCGGCGCTG
The DNA here is from genome assembly GCA_964352385.1 of uncultured Candidatus Planktophila sp. Lineage (GTDB taxonomy): Bacteria > Pseudomonadota > Alphaproteobacteria > Rhodobacterales > Rhodobacteraceae > Pikeienuella. The sequence goes on along the minus strand of CAYGRU010000008.1, from coordinate 76,412 downwards.
GCAACCTGAACCCCGTCGATCCAGACCTCCACCAGATCGGCGGCACTGTCATAGCGGCTGACAAACAGATGCGGTGCGCCCTTGTAATCGACCGCCGGGGACGGGTTGATATTGGTGTTTGTACCATTCATCAGCTCGAACCGCGCCCGGAACTCGGCACTGTTCTGTGCGCGGATGGCAAGGTTCTGCGCCTGAAAGTCGATGATCGCTTCCGATCCGTTTGCAACCAGATCGACCTCGGCGACCATCAGCAGGCACATATCTGCGGCCAGCCCGGCGCCGGTGCCCTGAAGATCAGCCTGACCGTCGAAATCCACTGCCGGGTGGCCATTCAGCCCGGCCGCGTTCAACACCGGACGGCGCGTCGTATCGGCTGCCGTCAGGGTCACGCCCCGGCCCGACAGATCGGCCCAACCAGTGATCTTGCCCTCGGCTTCAGCAATGCTTCCCGCCGCCTGCGCATCCCACCATGACCGGACGCCCGCATCGGCAGGGGTCCAGCCCACCACCGACACCGGCGCGGCCTCGGTGGCAACGGTCAGGGCGATCAGCGGCGTTACCTCTCCGGTCGGCACGGAATAGGCGACCCAGAGGTCATGATCCGTCGCCGCCTCCAGATCGGACAGGGTCACGGATGCAACCCGCCCGCGCTGGCCGGTCACCGCGACCCCTACCGACAGAACCGTCGCGACATCGGGCTCAGGCGCACCGGCGGGGCGCGCCAGAACGTGCAGCGCACCCGGTTCATTCGCGGTCGCCTCCACCACCACAGATGAAGCGGCCAGCGCCGCGACGACGGGCGCACGTTGCCAGACCGGCAGGATAGCGCTGATCCGGCGGGCATCCGTCAGGCCGTGATCCGCCCCGACGAGGTGGCGATGCGCCTCCCATACCAACGCGCCGATGGCGCGCATCTGCGTCATGGTGAAATGCACGTCACCCACCGGCAGGATCATATGGTCGATGACATAGCTTGTCGCATCACGGCCCGCGCCCAGATCGGCGATATTGCCGCCCGGCCCGACATGCCACCGGCACAACGACGCGAGCGCGTCATTCACCGCAGCGGCATATTGGTCCTGTTCCGCAATCGCGATCATGTACCAGGGCGCATCCGTCAGCCCGATCTGCGCCCGATCAAACGCCCTCAACCGCGACAGACCAGCGGCATAATCCGCCAAGGCCGGATGCGACAACGATCCCGCCGCCCGCGCCAGTGCCGCATCGGATTCGCCCTGAAGCCAGAGCTTGCCCTGATGAAACACCCTGTCCCCCGCTGCGATGCGGGCACGGAGCAAAGCCGGAAACACCTGCCCCCGCGCGTTGAAATTCGCCCCGCCCAGCGGCGGCGTGCCATCATCGAAATCCGGCAGAAATGCCGTCAGCGGCTGTCCGGCATCCGAAAACTTGCCCATCAGGACACCTGCCGCCATCAACCCGTCCGGGCCGGACATGTCGCCATTCAGCATCGCCTCGTGAACCGCGATCAGCGGCCCGGCACCTGCGGCGGCGGCGGGAATGTCCGCCTCGTCGAACTTGCCTTCGAAGGTAACGCCATCCACCACGCCGCTTTCACCGGTCGCGAGCAGACCATAAGGCCGCCAGCCGGGATCGGCGGTCATCATCTCGATCAACGGGTTCATCACGCGCAGCATCGCCGGTGCATCGCCGATCTGGTTGAACCCGGTCATGTTGGACTGTCCCTGCCCCTCCCAATAGGCGAAGGCATCGGGCGGAAAAGGGGGCCGCGCCACAGGTGCGCGGCGCGACATGGCGCGAACGAGATTGGGGATCGTCGGCACAAAACCCAGCATGAAACCTCCATCCATCGAAAGGAAGATGCCGGTTGGCGGCGGATCGGGCCGACCGGCACAGCGCAAGGCGGCGCCGTGAAAAGGCGGCTGCGTCGCGCCGGGGCTTATGGCGTTCAAAGGAAAAAATTCGATTAAAGTTTTCGCTTAACTGTTCGTTAAGTGAGTCGGTTGCCCTCTGGCTGCGGGCGAAGGGCGTGCGGGTGTCCAGTGTTTCGGGGGCACAGATGACCGATCTGACAGCGCACGCAGCCAGCGGCGATCAGGCAAGTATTGCACTTCATATCAAGCGGTTGCTGGATGTGACGGTATCGCTTTGCGGGCTTTTGCTTGCCGCGCCGATCTTCCTTGTCATCATCACCGCGAACCTGATCTGCGGCACCGATCCGTTCTTTGTACAGATGCGGGTCGGGCAGGGCGGCAGGCCCTTTGCCTGCCTCAAGTTCAGGTCGATGCGCCACGGGGCGGAGGCTGCGCTGGCCGCCTGCATCGCCGCCGATCCCGGTGCCGCGCGCGCGTGGCGGGATCATCAGAAACTGGCCGCCGACCCGCGCGTCACACCGCTCGGCCTGTTCATGCGCCGCTGGGGGATCGACGAATTGCCACAACTTCTGAACGTCTTGCGCGGCGAGATGAGCCTCGTTGGCCCCCGCCCCGTCGTCGCGCCCGGCAGCACGGATTATCCCGGCGACCGCGCCTATCGCGAGGGGCCGGATTTTGCCCGTTACATACGTGTGAGACCTGGGATCACCGGCCTCTGGCAGGTGTCGGGCGGGCCGGACATGCCCTATGCGGCCCGCATGGCCCTTGACCGCAGCTATGTGGAACGGTGGAGCCTCTGGCTCGATATAGGAATCTTGTTGCGCACCCCTGTGGCGCTGTTGCGGCGGCGTGGGGGGTAAGGCGAAGCCGCTATTTGAACACCTCGTCCGGCCCGGCACCCCAGATTTCGGTCTTGCGGATCCAACCGTGATGATCGCCCTTGGACACCTCGCACCATTCCTCGGCGCAGCCTTCGACAGCGACGATCACCCCGGCCTCCGCCATCGCCGTTGCCTTGGCCGATTGGCTCGGCGTGCTGCGAAGCGTGCCCCGCTCCACCGTGACCACTGCGGATCGCTGGCCGCGCAGCAGCGCATGATGCACCCAGCCGGTCGCGTCATCCACATCGCGCACCTTTCGCCAGTGGCCATGCTCGGCGATGATCTCCAGCGGCATACCCTCGCGCACGAAGATCCAGTCGATCCGATGCGTCAGGCCCGGCCCGCGCCGGATATAGGCCTTTGTCGATTTCAGGCTGACAAAACGCGGCAAGGGCAGGTTCGTCTCCGGCCCCAGTTCGGGTTGACCCTCGGCACCTTGCACCGAGCCGCCCAGCAGCAATGCAACACCTGCGGCAAAGGCCAGCCACCACCCTCTCGTCATTCTCATCTCACAGATCCTGCCCCGGTCCTGCCTCATGTCAGCGCATCCAGCCGGGTTTTCCCGTTCGCTTTCTTGTCGCGCCGCTGCGCATACAATATCACGTCGGAAATGAAATGTCGCAACCCGAAGGGTCGTCCATGCCTGATCGTTTGTCTGTCGTTGTCACACGCCGCCTTCCCGAACCTGTCGAAACCCGGCTGAAAGAGCTGTTCGACGTGGAACTGAACGCATCGGACACGCCGATGACAGCCGCCGATCTTGGGGCCGCGATGCGCCGCTGTGACGTGCTGGTCCCGACCGTGACCGACCAGATCGACCAGAAATTGCTGGCACAGGCAGGTGACCGGCTGAAACTGATCGCCAATTACGGTGCGGGGTTCGACCATATCGACGTCGAAACCGCGCGGCGGCGCAGCATTCTGGTGACGAACACGCCGGGTGTGCTGACCGACGATACCGCCGACATGACGATGGCGCTGATTCTCGCCGTCCCCCGCCGTCTGGCCGAAGGTGAGGCGCTGATCCAGTCCGGCACCTGGGCCGGATGGTCGCCCACCGCCCTGATGGGCCATCGGGTCAGCGGCAAACGCCTCGGCATCCTCGGCATGGGGCGGATCGGGCAGGCCGTCGCCCACCGCGCCGCCGCCTTCGGTATGCAGATCCACTATCACAACCGCAAGCGCCTGCATCAGGATATCGAGACGCGCCTGCAGGCGACCTGGTGGGAAAGCCTTGATCAGATGCTGGCCCGGATGGATGTCGTGTCGGTGAACTGCCCGCACACGCCCGCCACATATCACCTGTTGAACGCGCGGCGGCTGGCGCTGCTGAAACCGTCCGCCTATCTGGTGAACACCGCGCGCGGGGAAATCGTCGACGAAAACGCCCTGACGCGGATGCTCACAAAGGGTGAACTGGCCGGGGCCGGGCTGGACGTTTTCGAACATGAACCCGCCGTGAATCAGAAACTGCTGGCGCAGCCCAATGTCATGCTGCTGCCCCATATGGGGTCCGCCACCGTCGAGGGACGGCTGGAAATGGGCGAGAAAGTCCTCATCAACATCAAGACCTTCGCCGATGGCCACCGGCCGCCGGATCAGGTCCTGCCCTCCATGCTCTGAACGATGTCGGGTCTGTCGGATTTCGTCGCCAACAACATCTGGCTCTGCATCGTGGTCGGCGTCATCGCGATCATCGTCATCGACGAGGTTCTCGGCCTGACCCGCAGCATCTTCGGCGACAACATGGACAACGCCCCGGCAACCCCGCAGGCCCGTGCCCGCGACGAAGCGGAGGATTTCGTCGATCCGATCGACGCCCTTCAGAAAGAAGAAGAAGACGCGGAGGTCACGGTCGATGACCTGCTAACCCCGCCGCGAAAGAAATAAGGACAGCCCTTAGTTTTCCGGCAGCGTATGCCGCTTCAGGAACCCGGACTGCGACAAGAGGAAGATCACCGTCACGACCGGGCTTCCGAAGGTCTTGAAATTCACCCAGAAGCCTTCGCTCTGTGTGCGCCACAGCACCTCGTTCAGCACCGCCATCGCGACAAAGAACAGCGCCCAGCGCTTGGTGAAGATCATCCAGCCTTCGTCGGTCAGCGGCAGCAATTCGCCCATCAGGTATTTGAGATAGGACTGGCCGCGCAGCAGGCCCCAGCCCAGAACCGCCGCGAAGATCAGGTTCACGATGGTCGGCTTCATCTTGATGAAGGTGGCATCGTTCAGCCAGATGGTCAGACCGCCGAACACCACCACCACGACCGCCGTCACCACCGCCATTTTCGGCAGGCTTCGCGTGACCGCATAACTGATCGCGAGCGAGATCAGGATCGCAGGCACAAAGGCAATGGTCGCGACCACGACCCCTTCATAGGCCTCGCCGAACAGCACGACTTCCTCGCCCGCATAGGCGCGGTAGGTCAGGAAAAAGATCGCCAGCGGCCCGAATTCCAGAACCAGCTTCAACAACGGGGGCATCTCGGATGTTTTCATGGTCAAGGCCTTAGCGGAAAAGCGGGGGAAGGTGAAGACGATCTGTCGGCGGAGCGCTAGCCAAACTCGACCAGCACCGCGCCGAGGCCGATCAGGATCATCAGCGCCGCGCGCAGCATCCCGACCTCCTCTTTCAGGAACAGCCAGCCGATGGCGGCGGCAAAAACGACCGAAGTTTCGCGCAGCGCCGCCGCTTCGCCCACCTTGTCGAGCCGGGTCGCCATCATCACGCAGCCGAACGACATCAGCGCGATCAGCGCCCCGACAAAGCCCCGCTTCAACATCGGCATCAGCGGCGGACGCACCGCGCGCCGCCGCCAGAGGATGAAGGACAGCACCGGAAACACCATGCCGTCAGTGACGAAGAACCAGAACACGAAGGCGAACGGATTCTCCGCCAGCCGGATGCCCCAGGCATCATAAGTGGTGTAAAGCGCCGTGAAGATGCCGGTGCCGAAGGCGAGCAACAGCGCATTGACCAGCGTGTCGCGGCCCAGCGACACCCGCCGCAGGTTCACCGCCGCCAGGGCCATGATCGCCAGCGACAGCAACAGCACGCCGCCCCACTGGCCGATGCGGAAACTTTCGCCAAACACGATCCCGGCGAAGATCACCGTCGCGAACGGGCTCGTGCCGCGCACCACCGGATAGACCACGGTGAACGCCCCGCGCTGATAGGCCGCCGCCAGCATCAGCTTGTAGCAAGTGTGGATCACCAGAACACCCGCCAGAACCAGCAACATCTCCGGCGGCGGCAACGGAAAGACGAACAGCACGATTGGCAGCGCCATCACGAAATACCAGATATCGATGGCACCGCGGATCAGCCACGGATCGACATTCCTGCCCTTCTGTAACGCCCCGAAGGCCGCGTGCGCCAGCGCGGAAATCAGCGCGAGCGCCGTGGCGACATGCCCGGCGAAGGGCGTGCCCTCAATCGACAGCACCCAGTTATTCAGAAAATCGGCCACGGGCGCTGAATCGGGCTGAGATCAGGTGCGCGGGGTCGCGCCGGTCAGCGCATCGGCGAATTCCTGTGGATCGAACGGCGACAGATCGTCAATCTGCTCCCCGACGCCGATGGCGTGGATCGGCAGGCCGAACTTGTCCGCCAGCGCGACCAGCACGCCGCCCTTTGCTGTGCCATCCAGCTTGGTCATGATGAGCCCGCTGACAGCGGCGATCTTGCGGAAAATCTCCACCTGTCCCAGCGCGTTCTGGCCAGTGGTCGCATCCAGCACCAGCAGCGTGTTGTGCGGGGCTGTCTCGTCCTTCTTGCGGATGACGCGGACGATCTTTTCCAGCTCCTGCATCAGATCGGCGCGGTTCTGCAACCGCCCCGCCGTGTCGATCAGTAGGATATCTGCGCCGTCCCGCTCCGCCCGGCCCATCGCATCGAAGGCTAGCGAGGCGGGGTCCGATCCTTCGGGCGCGGTCATCACCGGCACACCGGCGCGTTCCCCCCAGACCTGCAACTGCTCGACAGCGGCGGCGCGGAACGTATCGCCCGCCGCGATCACCACCGATTTGCCTGCGGCGCGAAGCTGGCTCGCCAGCTTGCCGATGGTTGTGGTCTTGCCCGACCCGTTCACCCCGACCACCAGCACGACCTGCGGCTTCTTCGCATAGATCGGCAAGGGGCGCGCAACCGGTTCCATGATCCGGCTGATTTCCTGCGCCAACAGCGTCTTGATCTCGGCAGCGCCCAGCCGCTTGCCAAACCGCCCCTCCGCCATCGCCGCCGCAACGCGGAGCGAGGTTTCAACCCCCATGTCGGAGGCGATGAGAAGCTCTTCAAGCTGTTCGAGCATCGCATCGTCAAGCACGCGTCCCCGCTCCGCCTGAACCTCCGACCGGCCAGTAACAGCCCCGACCAGCCGTGCGGCCAACCCCTGCTTCGCGGCAGGGGGCGGGGGCGGCGCAGGAGGCGTGGCAAGCGTCGCTGGCGCTTCGATCGGAGGAGCAGGGGGCGCGGCATCGCCGCCTTCCAGAATCGCCTCGACCCCCTCATCGATCCGTGAGGATGATTTCGTGAGGCGGTCTTTCAATTTCCGGAAAAAGCTCATCTGGCACCTTGTCGATCTTCGCTATCCGGCCTTCTGATACTACCTTGCCCGCCCGAAAACCATGCCTTGCAACCGCGGGATTCAGGGCTGCGCCCACATCGATAGGCTGCGCGACCGTTCCACCGCAGCCCGATGCATCCGCACCGGGTCAAGCCCGAAGGGCAGGATCGAAACCCCGTTTTGCAGGGGCAGCCAAAGCGTATCTGTCGATGCGAATAACGGCGCCGCCCCGCTGAGATCGATGCGCGCCCCGGTCAACCGCGTGCAGGTTCTGATATCGGCTACAACCAGCCTCGCGCCAGCATCAGCCCGCCTCGGCTGAAACGCGATGCGGGCTCCGGTCGGATCGAAGGCGAAGTTGTGGGCCGTGGTGCCAATCAGATTTGGGCACAGGCGCTGACCGGTATCCACCGCATGAATCCCAGCCCCCGGCGCAGCAACCAATCCCGCATCAGCCGACCATACCGGTCGCGCCGCAGGGTCTGACTGGACCAGGGTGCGCTGGGGGCTGCCATCCTCCGCCCGTGCGATCAGCATGCCAGAAAAGGGTTGCCCGGCGGCATCCATCGCTTCGCTGTCAGAAGGTGCCGTCAAAAAGATGCGGCTCCCCTCCGGCGAGAATCCGAATTCATGCGGGCCCGACAGAAAGGATGATACCAGTTTTTCCGCCCCTGACTTGAGATCGACCAGCGTCAGTTCAGCCCGCGCCGGGGGCGCGCGGTCGATCAGGACAAGCGCCCTGTCCCCAACGGGTGACAACCGCAGTCGCGCAGCGCGGCCCTGCCATTCGCTGACCAGCCCCGCCGTCGCGGTATCGCTGCCCGCATAGAGGTATTGCGCCCGCCGCGATCCGTCCGCTGGGCCGGGAGCGGTCGCAAGAACGGCAAAACTGCGGTCGCCCGCCGCCCCTGCGATGATCGGGCGGGGGCCGCCAAGTTCGATCCGCGCCAGCAGCGCGCCGGTCATGCCGTCACCCCACAGCGCCCGCCCCATCGTGTCGATCGCCATGAAGCGACGCCCGGAAGGGGAGGCGCTGATGTTCCCTACGCCCTCGGTGCGAATGTCGGGAAAGCGCACGACCACCGGGGCGACGCGGCCCGGATCGGTACCATCATCGGCAATCTGGTCATGGATGCTGAACCCCTCGCCCGACAGGACGCCGACCAGACGCCCACCCATCGGCAGAACCTGCACAGCGTTCCCCCCGGTCGGGATCGGTGCGCCGGTCGGGGTGCCGGTCGGACCGACCCGCAGCACAGCCTCAGGCCCCGTCATCAACACATCGCCACCAAGAAGGGCGGCAAGCAGAATGACCCCTGTGCCACCGGGTAACGCACGAAAGCGCGGGGTCATGTCCCAGATGCGGAGCATGCCATCGGCACCGGCGGTGAACAGGCGGCGCAGGTCCGCATCATAGGTCAGCGCGGTGATCCCGCCGGGATGGATCATGCCCTGCCAGACCATGATATCACCGCGCTGATAGATCGCGCCGGTCCCGTCCGGCGCATGGCACAGCATCATCGCAGCGGCCCCATCATCGGCGTTTCGGAACAGGTGCGCGCGCAATGGCAACGGACATCCCGCGACGGAAATCGCCTCTGCCGCCGGGCCATCACCCAGCAGCGTTGCGTTCCCGGCCCCGTCCTGCACCAGATACGGCCCGTCGCTTGCCAGCAAGGTCAGCCCGACAGCGTGTTGGTCCAGCTTCAGCAAGGCCTTTTCACCGCCGCCGGGCAGCGCCCATCGCAGAATGCAGCCCCCGCCATCCCGGTCTGCCAGCGCCAGCGCCAGTTCCGTGCGATCAGGCGAGAGCGAAACGACAGCGCCCGGCAGATCGGGCCGCGACGCGGTGCCGGGGCAGGCCGGGGCGATCCCCGGCATGCGCAGGGTGCGGGCCCGCTCTTCCCCGACTTTCCACAGATAAAGGCCGGGTGCGCCGGGCCATTCATTCGGCGGGTCGATCCTGACCAGCAGATGCTCGGGGCCGACGAACTGTACCTCGGCCTTGTCCGATGGCAGGGTCAGCACCCCGGCGAGCGCCTGTGCCTCGCGGTGGAAAACCCCGACCACCGTCTTGTCCCCCGCACCAGGGCCGAGATCGACCGCGAAAAGCCTGCCATCGGGGGAAATCTCACCGGATCCGCCATCGGGTGGCACCGATTGCACAGCGGTGGCCAAGCGGACAGTGCCGGTTGCCAGTTCCGCCTCCTCAAACAGCAAGGGCGCGAATGTCTGCCCTGACGCATCGCGCTGCGCCGGTTTGAAATGCGCGGTCCAGACGGTCAGCCCGTCGCGTGAAATCCGGGTGAAGGTCGGGTGTTCCGGGTCATAGACCGTCGCGATATCGCCGGTGCCAAGGTCGATCAGATGTGTCCGCCCGGCAGATTCCACAGCCGCCAGAACGCCGGTCGGCAACAGGCGCAGCACCTTTGCATTCGCCACGGGGGCCGCAATCTGCGCCAGGAGGCGGGTGTCGAAGGTCAACCGCGTCAGCGCGCTGATCGCCTCGGGCGGAAGACCCACACCGCGCGCGCCCCGCGCCGGTTCCGCGCTTTCGCCCTCGAAGGCCGCGAGCGCGGCCCGCAGATCGCCCCGATCCAGCGCCTGATGCGCCGACAAGGCCTGCGCGCGCATCGTGTCGATCTGACGTGTCGCCTCGATCTCACGCCCGGTCATCAGAACCATCGCCAGTGCGCCAAGTGCGATACCACCAAGCCCCGCAAATGACAGCCCTCGTCTGAACGCACGGCGGCGTTCAGCGGTGCGCAGATCATCCGTTTCCATGCCGGTGATCGCTGACAGGATGGATCGCACCGCCCCCGGCCAGTCGCCATGCCCGATGCGGATATCGGCGACGATCCGCCCCTCTGTCCCCGTCAGCCGTGCGGATGCAGGACGGTGATGCAGATCGGCCAGCGGGCGCGCCGCCTCCGGCAGACATTCGCGATGTTCCAGCCCCTTCATGTCGTGGCCGCCGGGCTGCCCCGACGCGATCAGGCACAGCAGCTTTGCCCCGGCCCCGCTGCGCCGGAAATCGAGGACCCTCTGATTGACGACATCGGACCGTCCGGTTTCCGGCGAACAGATGACGATCAGCCATTCGCTGCGCAGCAAGGCGGCGCTGGCGCGGTCATCGGCGGCTGTCTTGCCCGCGTCTTCAGACACGATATCGAGGTAGATCTTGCCAAGCTTAGATGGCTTGCGATGGCGCATCAGGGCGCGGCGCAGCCGTTCACCGACCCGTCTGTCCTTGTGACCACAACAGATAAACGCCTGATACATCTGCGACCGATACCCCTCCGGCGGCAGAATGCTGCGCACCAGCAAGGGGTGCAAGCATTATGCAGCAATCCGATCCTGTCAGGCCAACCTTATCAGACCGGGCGAATCCGGTAGAGGCGAAAGCGGCCATATCCCTTTGCCGCGTCCACCTCGCCGACATATTCAGCGGCCGCCGGGCTGTCGCCCTGCAAAGCAAGCGCTGCGGCGAATTCCTCCGACACGAATGTCCGGCCCGCCTGTGTCACCGGCTCGATCCGGGCCGCACGCGCCACCGCCTCACCGAAAAAGTTCGGGCGACCCGTGACCGGTTCATGCATCGGATAGACCACACCGTAATGCAGACCAAGCCGGATCGCGAGGTCATCGGGCAGGCCGCGTGCCGCAAGCTCCGGCTTCATCTCCACCATCCGCGCCTGAAGCCGCAACGCAAAGGCCGCCGCCGGGGCCGCATGGTCGTAGACCGCGAAAATCCCATCGCCCCAGGTGTTCGAAAGGGCCAGTGCGCGCGGATAATCCGCCTCGACGGAATCGAAAACCGACCGGGCCGCGCCCATCACCAGATTCACGAAATCAGGAAGCTGATGTTCGCCAAGCTTCGAGAAATTCTTCACATCGCCAAAGATCAGCGCCTTCGGCGTGCGTTTCACGATGTCTGACACCGGCTCCGCCGCAGGCTTCGCCTGAAAGGGGTCCTTCGCGCCCAGATCAGCGACCAGAACCTCATGTTGCGTCAACCGACCGGATGGCCACATCCGCCGGTCGGCGGCGGCCCCGGCCACACCGCCGGCATCCGCGCCATCCCAGACCACCAATTGCTCGGCAAAGGCATGATCGCGCTCCGCCCGCAGGATCGCACTGCCCATTGCAAAGGCGGATACGGCGGCGAAGGCATGGGAATCGCCCTGCACCATCGGCGCCTGGGTCAGATAGGTCCGCGTGCACATCGGATGCGCGATGCAGGCCCATCCCCGCCGCGCCCAGTCGACCCCGGCCTTCTGCACAGATTCAGCGAAGAAATCCGCATCGCCGAATGGCAGGAACACCCGTGCCGCCCGGCCCGTGCGCAATGCCCATTCGACAACAAGGATATCAACCCCCGACGCGAGCGACCCGAAAACGACAGAGGGCGCGATCTGCGCCAGCTTCGCCTCGACCCGCTGCTTCAGCTCCGCCTCGTGACGCGCGAGGATACGGCCATAGGGCTGATCCGGCGCGGTGATCATGTGGCCGGAATAGTGCAGCACCGGCCCCGGGCGCAGTGCCGCAAGCGCAGGATTGTCCGCGTCGATCTTTGAAAGCTGGCGCAGGGTCGTGGCGATTGGCCCCGGCGCGGCACCCGGCAGGCTGCGCGCGGTCTTCAATGCCGCCGCAATCGCCTCCACCGGCGCGCCGAGCACCAGCAACAGTTCCGCCCGCGTCGCCCAGCTATAATAACTGTCCATCGGCGCGTTGGCCTGAAGATCGTCGATGATTGCGGCCACCGGGCCCATATCGCCGAGGAAATGCGACAAGGTCACCGCGTTGATGGCGTTGTATTCGAAATCGCCCCGGTTGGGCACACTGCCATCTGCAGAATGGGACACCGCAAGCGCATGATAGGCATCACGGCTTTCCCGAAGCGTCGTCTGCCGCTCCGGCCCCTCCGGTGCCGCCAACCCGATATCCTTGGCGAACCGAGCCTTCAGCGACCGCGCGCTGGTCACATCCGACCCGGCCAGACCGTAGGCCTCATACCGCTCGGTCGCCTCATCGTGCGATCCCATCCGGGCGAGGGCGATGATCTCCTCGATCTGGACAAGGTGGCGCATTTCGCCCTTGGGCAACCGTTCGACCAGCTTGCGCGCCGCATCCACAGCGGCCAGCAATTCGCCCTGATCGACCAGCGACTTGATGTCTGCGTGTGTCGACGCCTCTGCCATCTTGTCACCCCGGTTTATTGCGCGCTTCGCCAGCGCATGTTTCCCGTGCCCAATGGGTTGCCAGACAAGCCGCTTGCGGGCAAGTCTGGCGCATGATCCGGGGCAAGAAGATGACGCAAACCACCGACGAACGCGACCTGCATGAACAGATCCTGGCAGCCATCGACAGTGGCACGCTCGCACCCGGCGCGCGGCTGCTGGAAACCGACCTTGCCGAACGCTTCGGCGTCAGCCGGACCCCGGTGCGTGAGGCGCTGCGACGGCTGGAAACGCAGGGCATCGTCACCCACGAGCCGCGCAAGGGCGCCATTGTCGCCACGCTCGACTACGATCAGCTTGGCGAGCTTTACGCCGTGCGCGAGGTGATGGAGGGGCTGGCCGCACGGCTGGCCGCGCGCCACGCGTCGGAGGCGGAGGTGCAGCTCTTGCACGACATGATCGAGGCCGACGCAGCCGTCACCGACCCGAAACTGCATTCGCAGGCCAACAAGCGTTTTCATCGGCAATTGCACCAATGCAGCCACAACCGCTATCTGATCCAAACACTGGACCCGGTGCGCCGGTCGATGGCGCTGCTCGGCAACACGACCTTTGCGGTGCCGGGGCGGATCGATACCTCGAACCGCGAACATCGCCGGATCGTCGATGCGATCGCAGCGCGGGATGGTGATGCAGCGGACGCCGCAGCACGTGCGCATATCGCGGCGGCCTACAAGGTGCGGCTGAGGCTGGAGGCGGAACTGTGAGGCGCTATATTCCCCGCAAAGGAGAGATACCATGCTGACAACCCCGCTTGGCCGCCTGCGCCTTGGCGTGAACATCGACCATGTTGCGACGATCCGCAATGCGCGGGGCGGCGACACGCCCGACCCGGTGCGCGCCGCACGGATCGCCGAGGCCGCCGGTGCCGACGGGATCACCGCGCATCTGCGCGAGGATCGCCGCCATATCATGGACGCCGATATCGACCGGATCATGGAGGCGATCAGCATCCCGCTGAATTTCGAAATGGCAGCGACGGATGAAATGCAGGCCATCGCGCTCCGCCACAAACCCCATGCCGTCTGCATCGTGCCCGAAAAACGCGAGGAGCGGACGACCGAGGGCGGGCTGGAAGTCGCGCGTGAAGAAAACCGCCTTGCGCATTTCATCGCGCCGCTGGCCGAGGCCGGATGCCGCGTTTCGATCTTCATCGCCGCCGACAAGCGGCAGATCGAGGCCGCCGCGCGGATCGGCGCGCCGGTGATCGAATTGCATACCGGGGCCTATTGCGATGCCCATTCCGAGGGGCGGTTCGCGGAGCGGGATGCCGAACTCGACCGGTTGCGCGAAATGGCCACCTTCGGCCATTCGCTCGGCCTTGAGGTTCACGCCGGTCACGGGCTGACCTATGACACCGCCGCCCCGGTCGCGGTGTTCCCGGAGGTGATGGAACTGAATATCGGGCATTTCCTGATCGGCGAGGCGATCTTTTCCGGCCTCGACAGCGCGATCCGCCGGATGCGCGACATCATGGACCGGGCCCGACGCGATGCCTATGGCGAGGGCGCGGCGTGATGATCGACCTGATCGCCCCGGCGCTGGCCTTCCTGATCGCCGCCGCCACGCCCGGCCCGGCCAATCTGGCGCTGATGGGCATTTCCATGCGCGCGGGGCGTCGGGCGGGGCTGGCGATGGCTGCCGGTCTGACGCTCGGCCTCATGTTCTGGGGCGGGCTTGTGGCCTTCGGGCTGGGTGCGCTGGTGCTGCAATCGGCGACGGCGCTGACGGTATTCCGCATTGTCGGCGGCGGCGTCCTGTTGTGGCTGGCGTGGAAATCGGCGCGATCCGCCCTGCGCGCAGCAAAGGCACCGCAGCCCGAACAGCCTTCGCGCCGGACCTTCGCGGCGGGATTGCTGCTCAATCTGTCCAACCCGAAAGCGGCGCTTGCCTGGGGTGCGGCCATCGCGGTCGGCCTGCCCGCCGGGTCCGGCGTCGGCGACCTCTGGTTCCTCACCGGCCTTTGTGCCGTGATCGGTGCCGCGAATTACCTGACCTATGCCTTGCTGTTTTCGACACCCGGCGCGCAGGCAGCCTATGCACGGCTTCGCTGCTGGATCGACGGCGCGGCGGCGCTGATCCTCGGCGGCGCGGGGCTGGCACTGCTGTCGGGCCGTGCGGCGGCAACACCATGATCGTCGGCATCGGCACCGACCTTGCGGATATCCGGCGGATCGAGAGCACGCTGAACCGGTTCGGCGACCGCTTCGTCAACCGCGTCTTCACCGAGGTGGAGCGCGCCAAATCCGACCGGCGCAAGGAGCGCGCCGCCAGTTACGCCAAACGCTGGGCAGCGAAGGAGGCATGTTCAAAGGCGCTCGGCACCGGGCTGCGGATGGGTGTGGCATGGCGGGAAATGGGTGTGGTCAACCTGCCCTCCGGCCAGCCGACGATGGCCCTGACCGGTGGCGCTGCGGAACGGATGGCAGGGTTGATCCCGCCTGGCCACGAGGCACGCATCCACGTCACCATCACCGACGACCATCCCTATGCGCAGGCCTTCGTGGTGATCGAGGCCGTGCCAGCATCTTGATCGGCCAATCGCTTGACTCAGCCCCTGCCTGACGCCACAAGTCCCGGCCTTGATGCGGAGTGAGACATGGCACGTAAGAAAGTCGGAAAACAGAAGGACAGCATGGCGGATACGATCCGCACAGTTGTCTATGCCATTCTGATTGCTGTGGTATTCCGCACGCTGCTGTTTCAGCCTTTCTGGATCCCCTCCGGGTCGATGAAATCGACACTGCTGATCGGCGATTACCTGTTCATCTCAAAATATTCTTACGGATATTCAAAGCATTCCTTCCCGTGGTCGCTGGGGCCGTTCGATGGACGCCTCTTCGGGTCGGAACCTGCGCGCGGCGATGTTGCCGTGTTCAAGCACCCCAAATCCGGTGAAGACTTCATCAAGCGCGTCGTCGGCCTGCCCGGTGACAGGATTCAGATGCGCGGCGGTGTGCTTTACATCAACGATCAGGCTGCAACGCAGGAAAAGATCGGCGAATTCGTCGAACCGATTGATCCGGGCCGCACCCGCTGCATCGAAAAGCCGGAGCGGGATGGCGAGATCGTCTGCGTCAAGGAACTGATCCGCGAGACATTTCCGGACGGCACCAGCCACCTGATCCTGAATGCCGACACGAACCTTGTGTCAGGCACCGACAATACCGGCGTCTATACCGTTCCGGCGGGCCATTACTTTTTCATGGGCGACAACCGCGACAATTCCAATGACAGCCGTCAGGGTGTCGGCTTCGTGCCTTACGAAAACCTCGTCGGGCGCGCGGAACTGATCGCGATTTCATCCGACGGACCCTTCTATCAGGTCTGGAACTGGCGCTTTGACCGGTTCCTGACCATGATCCGCTGAGCCGTCTTGGCCGCCGAAAAACACAGCACCGCAGAGGCGGCCCGGATGCTCGGGCTGTCGTTCAACAACCCCGATCTTCTGGAACAGGCGCTGACGCATCCGTCAGCGGCAACCGTGATGCGCCCGCATAATCAGCGGATGGAGTTTCTGGGCGACCGCGTTCTGGGCCTCGCCATCGCCGAGGCCCTGTTCAGGGCCTATCCGGACGAAGCGGAGGGCACGCTCGCGCCCCGCTTCAACGAACTGGTGCGCAAGGAAACCTGCGCCGATGTGGCAAAGGAATCCGGGCTGGCGCCCTTCGTCCGCGTCGATCACCCCCTGATGGTTCGGGGAGGGCGCAAGAGCGTTTCGATCCTCGGCGACCTGATGGAGGCGGTGATCGCCGCTGTCTATCTGGATCAGGGGCCCGCCGTCGCGCAGGAATTCGTTCAGCGGCTCTGGTCCCCGCGCATCACGGCGCAGGGCGATGCCGCGCCCCAAAACGCGAAATCGCAGCTTCAGGAATGGGCGCAGCAGAACAAGATGCCACCACCCCGCTATCGCACCATCGACAAGACAGGGCCGGACCATGCGGTTGTCTTTACCATCGAGGCGCGGCTTGAATCGGGCGAGAGCGCCATCGCCTCCGCCTCTTCGAAGAAGGTCGCAGAACATGACGCGGCGCAATCCCTTTTGAAACAGATCGGACTGACCGATGAATGACCTGCCGGAACACACGCGCGCCGGGTTCGTGGCCCTGATCGGCGAACCGAATGCAGGCAAATCGACCCTCCTGAACGCGATGGTCGGCGCGAAGATCGCCATCGTCACGCACAAGGTGCAGACCACCCGCGCCCGCATCCGCGGTGTCGCGATGGCCGATCTTGCGCCCGATGCGGGTGGCGGGCGGGCGCAGATCGTCTTTGTCGATACGCCGGGCCTGTTTCGCCCAAGACGGCGGCTGGACCGGGCGATGGTCGCGGCGGCATGGTCCGGTGCCGAAGATGCCGACATGGTCTGCCTGCTGGTCGAGGCGCATCGCGGCATCACCAGCGGTGTCGAGGATATCCTCCAGACCCTCGCCAATCAGCCGGACGCGCAGGTCGCGCTCATCATCAACAAGATCGACCGGGTCAAGGCCGAAGCCCTGCTGAAGCTGACGCAAGACCTGAATGAACGCCGCGCCTTCACCGCCACTTTCATGATCTCCGCCCAGCGCGGCCACGGCATCGAAAAGCTGCGAAGCTGGCTGGCGGAGCGGATGCCGGAGGGGCCTTTCCTCTATCCCGAAGACGAGATTTCCGACCTGCCCCTGCGCCAGATCGCGGCGGAGATCACGCGCGAAAAACTCACGCTGCGCCTGCATCAGGAACTGCCCTATCAGTTGACGGTGGAGACGGAGGACTGGACCGACCAGAAGGACGGATCAGCCCGCATCCAGCAGATCATCTATGTGATCCGCGACGGTCATAAAGGCATCGTGCTTGGCAAGCGCGGCGAGACGATCAAGGTCGTCGGGCAGGAGGCCCGCAAGGACATCATGGAGCTGATCGGCCGCCCGGCGCATCTGTTCCTAGAGGTCAAATCCCGCCCCGGCTGGCTGGACGAGAAAGAACGGTTCGATGCAATCGGGCTGGATTTCAAGGACGGGTCCGAATGACCGCGCGGCTGACCTCGGAATTCTGGGTGTCAGCCTATCTCGCCCGCCTCGGCGCAGCCGCGATCCCCGCCTTTCTGACGGCGAAGGGCGATCCGACCGCCGGTGCCATCCTCGTGAAGATCGCGACGCTCGACGGCAGGGCATCGGCCTTTCACCGCGCCTATGGCCCGGATGGAGCGCGGATCTGGGCCGCGCTGGCGAAAGATGTGCCAGAGCGGGAGGCGGATGCCGCCCTCGCCCGGCAACGATCATTTGACCCTGACATCTGGATCATCGAACTTGAGGACAAGGCGGGTCGCACGCTTCTGGACGAAGACGGACTGACCTGACGACCCGGACCCGAAGCCAAGGAGGGCGCATGCCATGCGGATCGAAATCCCGGAAACGCTGGAAGACTGGAACGCCCGTGGCAGCGACCATTTCCCCGGCCTGATCGGCGCGCGATTCACCAAGGTCGAGGCTGACGAGATTCGCGGCGAGTTCGATGTGCGCCGCGCCGTCATGTCGTGGAACGGGTTCCTCCATGCTGGTTCCATCGTCACGCTGGCCGATACCTGCTGCGGCTATGGCGCACTGAAAACGTTGCCCGAGGGCGCGAACGGTTTCACCACCATCGACCTCAGTTCCAACTTCCTCGGCACGGCATTAGAGGGGACGGTATATTGCAGCGCCAAGCCACTGCACCTTGGCCGCACCACACAGGTCTGGGATGCGACGGTTACCGCCGAGACAGGCAAGACAATGGCGCATTTCCGCTGCACGCAGATGATCCTCTGGCCGCGCGCCTGACGCATGGAGTGGCGCGACGAGGGCATCATTCTGACCGTGCGGCGGCACGGCGAAACCGCCGCGATCGTCGATGTCTTCACCGCGCTGCATGGCCGCCATGCCGGTGTCGTGCGGGGCGGCGGATCGCGCCGCATGGCCCCGCTGTTGCAACCTGGGGCACAGGTCGCGGTCGAATGGCATGCCCGGCTGTCGGAGCATCTGGGCGCCTATCGGGTGGAGCCGATCCGATCCCGTGCTGCCGCCCTGATGGCGGATGGTGATGCACTGGCGGCGCTGGGGTCGGTCTGTGCGCTGTTGACCGGATGCATCGCGGAGCGGGCGCCGCACCCTGATCTTTATGCCGCCACGGTGTCGCTGCTCGACCTGATCGGGGTCGCGCCTGACTGGCCCGGTGCCTATGTCGCGTGGGAAATGATGATCCTCTCGGATCTCGGCTTTCCGCTCGACCTTTCATCCTGCGCCGTGACCGGTACGACCGATGACCTCGGTTTCGTATCCCCCCGAACCGGGCGCGCGGTCAGCAGGGCCGCCGCAGCGCCTTATCTCGACAAGTTGCTGCCGCTGCCGGACCTCGGGTCGGGCGCGCCCGCAGCCGTCGCGGACGGGCTGTCGCTGACCGGTCACTTCCTGATGCAGTGGGTGGCACCTGCCTTCGGCCTCTCACAGCTTCCCGACTCTCGCACACTTCTGGTCGACCGCATGCGTCGAAGACTTTAATAAAATGCCAGCTATTTTTCGTTCGCGATTCTCCTTCACCTGTGGCTAATCGGCCTCGGGTTTCCGTTGTCAGGGGCGGGGGTCCGCCCTTCTGTCGGGTGCGTGTTGCAGCACCGAAAGAATCTGGCGGTCCGTCATGTATCTGCCCTTCTGGTGCGTGAGTGTGTGTGGAGTATCGACATGGGTTCATTGGCCGATCCCGGTTCCTTTGTCGTCGATCTCGATTCCCGCGCATCCGACCCCAAGACCGCGAATCTGGCTCTGCCCCCCCGCCTGTCGGTTGCCTTGCAGCAGGCATTCCTGACGATCCGTCCCGACGCCACTCCGCCGGAGATTAAGGCCTTCCTGACCGCCCGCGCGGGCGATCTTGTCACCATTCGGATGGCGGTGGCACATGCCACCGAAAAGGCGAACGGGGTCGCCGTGCCTGCCGCCCAGATTCGCATCCTGATCGAGGGCGCGGATTTCGCCGCCGCCGACCGCCTGTTGTCACAGATCGAAGGCAATCACAGATCGGCGGCGCAGAAAGGCGATGTTCGCTATATTCGCGGCAATGTCGCGTTGCTGGAATGCGATCTCTCCGCCGCCGCCGGGCATTTCGCGGCGGCTTGCGACCACCTTTACCCCCACGCGCCCGATCTTGCCTGCTCGTTGCGCAATTCAGCCGCGACCAAGCTTTATGAAATGGCACGCAGCCTGCGGGTCGGTCATAACCTGCCCATCGGCCTGTTTCGCGCCAATCTGGATTTCTGGCGTCGCGACTGGCACCCGGAGCCCTGGGCCATGACCCAGGTAAACCTCGCGAATGCCCTGTTTCTGGAGGCGTCCCTATCAACCGGAGAAGCGCGCAATCGGCTGGTGGAGGAGGCCGTGACCCGGTTCCGCAACGCGCTGGCGATTTACCAGGAAGCCACGCATCGTCGGGAATGGACCCAGACACAAAGCGCCCTTGCCGCCGCCCTGATCGCCAAGGCGCGCACCGTTCATGGCGAGGCCGCAGCCGAATTGCTGGCCGAGGCGGCGACGGCGTATCAGGCAGCCTTGCGACACACGGACAAACGGGCGAAACCGCTTATGTGGGCTGCGAATAACAGCCACCTTTCAACCGCCTTGACCCGGCAGGTGCCCCTTTCAACGCCCGGAAAGGAAGCGGGGCTTTTGCAAAAAGCGGTGGATGCCGACGGCGCGGCCCTGACGGTGTATCAGCACCGCGTCGCCCCGCTGCACAGGATCGCCCGCCAGAACAGCCTCGGCAATACACTGCGCATGCAGGCGGCGCGGGCCCCGCGACAAGAGGCGGTGCGTCTGCTGACACAGGCATCAGCAACCTATCGCGACGCGCTGGCCACATGCGACCCCGATCAGCAACCGCGTGAATGGTCGACCCTGCATCACAATCTGGCGCTGACACTGCTGGATCAGGCGCGGCGCGGATCGTCGCTGTTCGCGGATACATTGCTGCGCGAATCCCTGAAGGCAGCGGAGGCAGCGCTTGCAGCACGCACAGGGCCGGCCCAGCGCCGTGAATGGTCGTCCACCCAGACGATGATCGGCGATATCTTGACAACCCGCGCAACGCTCGACGACCGACAGGATGCGTATCAACATGCGGATAAGGCCGTTGCCGCGTTTCAAGACGCGATCCGCGTTCTGGGCGATGATATTTCGCCCAGCCATCACGCGGACATGCACCTGCGGATCGGTGCAGCGTGCGAAATCGCTGCGCAGGCGCAGGACAAGGTGCTGCGCCTGAAATACCTTGAGCGCTCACGCGCCAGTTTTGGTCAGGCCCGCATGATCGCGGTGCGCGCCCGCCTTTCAGGATTTGAAGCGATGGCGAAGGCAGGTCTTGATCGCCTCAGACATCTGGAAAGCGATGTCGCGCCGGATCATCAGGGCACCAGCCACAGGAATGTCGGCTGAATCACCGCACGAAATCCCCTTCGCCCTGCACCTGTGACAGCATCGCGCCGAATTTCGCTGCCGCGACGGACAGCGCGCGGCCCTTCAGTTCCAGCGTCATCACATGCGGCTGGGCGATGACCGAGGGTCGGACCGGAAGCGCGACCAAGCCCTGTTGCAAGCAGAGTGACGGGTCCAGATCAGCATCCAGAACAATCTGCACGGCATCCTCATGCGCCATCAGGACAGAGGCGCAGGCGCGGTCGGTCTCCATCAGCACACGCGGCTTCACACGGCGTGCGGCGAACGCCGCGCTGACCGCATGCCGAACGCCCGACGCGATTGTCGGCAAGATCAACGCCCGTTGCGCAAGGTCGGAAAATGACAACATGCCCGGCGCACGCGCTGCATCGGATCGCATCACGCCAACGAACCCGACCGGGCGGGATTCGCGGACCTGGACATCGTCGCTCATGATCGGGTTCGCTGCGACAGCGACCTCCACCTCGTGCCGTGCCAGCGCAGGCCCTGCCTCATCATAGGCGAGGATCGTGACCTTGAAATCCACCAGCGGAAACTGGCTGCTATAGGCCGCGATCGCCTTTGGCAGAAACGTGTTCGCAAGGTCCTCCGTCACGCCGACGCTGATCGTCCCGGCACGCAGGCCCCCAAGATCGGCGATCTGCGACGACACCCGCGCCAGATCGCTGAGGTGATCGCGAAAACAGGCGAGGTAAAGCTCCCCCGCTGCCGACAGCCGGACGCCGGTAGCGAACCGCTCGAACAGATCGACGCCGGTTTCCTTTTCCAGTCCCTGAATCTGTCGGTTCAGCGCAGATGGCGAAATCGACAGCGCCGCCGCCGCCCGCCGGATCGACCCAAAGCGGGAAACGGCCTGCACGGCGCGGTATATCTGCACATTTCTCATGCAGCGCATCCTAGTGGTGCAAATTCTGCAACGCCATAGCGCAAATTGAACGGCAGACAGGTCACAGAACCGTCAATAAAGTTTATGACGCACTGCGGAATCGCTGTGCATATGCAACACATAAGAGGGTTGATTGTGGTGAAAGCTTCAAAATTTCTGGCGGTTTCCGCCGCCGCCGCCGCGCTGGCAACAAGCGCCGCCGCCGAGATCAAGGTCGGCATCCTGCACTCGCTTTCGGGCACAATGGCGATCTCCGAGACCACGCTGAAAGACACCATGCTGATGCTGATCGAACAGCAGAACGCAAAAGGCGGTCTTCTCGGCGAGATGCTTGTGCCCGTCGTGGTCGATCCGGCCTCCGACTGGCCGCTGTTCGCGGAAAAGGCGCGCGAGCTTCTGACCGTGCACGAGGTCGATGTGATCTTCGGCAACTGGACATCCGTGTCCCGCAAGTCGGTGCTGCCGGTGATCGAGGAGCTGAACGGCCTGCTGTTTTATCCGGTGCAGTATGAAGGCGAAGAAAGCTCCAAGAACGTGTTCTACACCGGTGCCGCGCCGAACCAGCAGGCCATCCCAGCTACCGACTATTTTCTTGAAGAACTCGGTGTCGAGAAATTCGCGCTGCTCGGGACAGACTATGTCTATCCGCGCACCACGAACAAGATTCTGGAACAGTATCTGAAGGACAAGGGCATCGCGCCTGAGGATATCTTCGTCAACTACACCCCGTTCGGCCATTCCGACTGGTCCAAGATCGTGGCCGACGTTGTGGCACTGGGCGCGGATGGCAAGAAGGTGGGCGTGATCTCCACCATCAACGGCGACGCGAATATCGGCTTCTACAAGGAACTGGCCGCTGCCGGTATCTCCGCCGATGACATCCCGGTCGTCGCGTTCTCGGTCGGCGAGGAAGAGCTTTCGGGCCTCGACACCACCAACCTCGTCGGCCACCTCGCCGCATGGAACTACTTCATGTCCGCCGACACGCCGGAAAATGCGACCTTCATTGCGGAATGGCTGAAATTCATCGGCGACGAAAAGCGGGTCACCAATGACCCGATGGAGGCGCATTACATCGGCTTCAACATGTGGGTGAACGCAGCGACCGCTGCCGGGTCTACCGATGTCGATGCCGTGCGGGCCAAGATGTATGGGCAGGAATTCCCGAACCTGACCGGCGGCACCGCCGTCATGCTGCCGAACCACCACCTGTCGAAGCCGGTTCTGATCGGCGAGATTCAGGCGGACGGCCAGTTCGACATCATTTCGCAGACCGAACCGGTGCCGGGCGACGCCTGGACCGATTTCCTGCCGGAATCCGCGGTGCTGGAATCCGATTGGCTGACGCTGGGATGCGGCATGTACAACACGGAAACCAAGACCTGTGTGCAGCTCACGTCGAATTACTGATTGCACCTCCTCCCGCAATTCGTAACCGACTTGGGGAGGGGGCTTCGGCCCCCTCTCTTTTTCTCTGAAAGTGCAGCACCCACCATGCGCCGATTTTTCAAGGCAGTGATCCTGCTCGCCCTGCTGGCTGTGGCCGCGCCCGCAACCGCGCAAAATCCGACACCGCTGGGCGACATTCTGGCGGAGCATTCGGCGATCATCCAGCAAGGATCGCGCCGCACCATCGAACCTGCGATCAACGCCCTGCGTGACAGCGGCATCCCGGAGGCGCAGATCGTGCTGGAACGCTGGCGCGACAAGGAATTGTGGGCGCGCAAAAGCGACGGCGCGTTCTTCCTCGCCACCCCTGCCGATGGCGATACCTATGCTCTCAACGACATCGTGACCGGCGCTAACGTCGGGACAGCCGCAAAATCCGAAATCGAACAGATCAAACCGAATTCCGGCCTGCGCGCCCTGATCGGGGCTGCGCTCGTGCAGTTCCAACTGCTCGACCCTGACAAGTCCAAGCGCCTCGCCAGCCTCGATGCGATTCAGCGCGACCCGGATGAAAGCCAGCTTGCGGCGCTCCGCGGTTCCATCGACAAGGAGCCAGATGCGGATGTGAAGGCGCTGAAACAGCGGATCGAGCGCTTGCTGACCCTTCGCTATGACCCGGATGAGGCAGACCGGATCGCGGCGATCCGATCCTTTGAATCCGATCTCGGCGTCGATGCCCGCGCCGCCCTGAACCCCTTGCTGGCAGTGACCACGGTCGTCGCGGCGGGGGAGGTGCCTGACGCCAATATCGCCCGGCGGCTGAAGGTCGGTGAGGACCTGACGCAGGTCGCGGCCTACACCATGCTGTCCGAAAGGGGCATTGCGCCGCCTTTCGTATCCGACGCTGACAAACGGGCCGCGCTCGCGCTCCATGTGTCGAACGGGGCGGTCGCGGGCATACCGGTCGCAACGCTGAACACGCTGGAGGCCCGCGACAAGGCCTATGATGCGCTTGCCGCCCAAGGTCTGGTGCCCGCCGACACCCCCCGCGCCAATCGCGTCGCCGCGGTGGAGGCTGCCGGGTTTTTCGAAGTCTACACCGAACCCAGCGCCGCCGTGACCGATGCCGTGCGCGATGTCATTTCAGGCATCGAAACCCGTGTGCAGGGCTTTACCATCATCGACCTTGGCCTCGATGGGCTGTCGCTGGCGTCGATCTATTTCCTCGCCGCCATCGGCCTTGCCATCACGTTCGGGGTGATGGGCGTCATCAACATGGCGCACGGCGAATTCATCATGATCGGGGCCTATACCGGCTTCGTCGTGCAGCAGATCATTCCCGACTACACGATTTCGCTGATCGTCGCCCTGCCGGTCGCCTTCGCGGTGACCTTCATGGCCGGCGTCGCGCTGGAACGCCTGGTGATCCGCTGGCTTTATAACCGCCCGCTGGAAACCCTGCTTGCGACCTTCGGCGTTTCCATCGCGCTTCAGCAGATCGCGAAGAACGTCTTCGGCACGCAGGCGCGGCCGCTGACCTCGCCCGACTGGCTCGGCGGGGCGCTGGTCATCAACGATGTCGTTGCGATCTCGTGGATCCGGGTCGCCATTTTCGTGCTGGGCATGGTCTTCCTCGTGTTCCTCCTCTTCGTGCTGAACCGCACCCGGCTGGGGCTGGAGGTGCGGGCAGTGACGCAGAACCCGATGATGGCGGCGTCGATGGGCATCGACCCCGACCGGATCAGGATGCTGACCTTCGGCCTCGGCTCCGGCATCGCGGGGATCGCCGGGGTGGCCATCGGTCTTTTCGCCAAGGTCACATCCAGCGTTGGTCAGGATTACATCGTGCAAAGCTTCATGACCGTCGTGGTCGGCGGGGTCGGCAACCTGTTCGGCGTTCTGGCCGGTGCCGCGATGGTCGGATCGCTGCAAAAGATCATCGAGTCTTTCAACCCGTCCAACACGCTGGCGGCGCAGACCTACATGATCATCTTCATCATCATTTTCATCCAGTTCCGCCCGAAGGGCATCTTCGCCCTCAAGGGCCGTGCGGCGGGGGATTGACGCCATGACCCGCAAACCCTTCGTGCTGCGCCATCCCTCAACGCTGGTCTTCCTCGGTCTGCTCGCGGTCTTCGTCATCGTGGTCACGATCCTGAGCGAGGCCGCCGGAATCGGCGTCCTCTCGACCAGCTTCGTCAAGACGCTGGGCAAGACGCTGTGCTTTTGCATGATCGCCGTCGCGATGGACCTTGTCTGGGGGTATTGCGGCATCCTCTCGCTCGGTCATTTCGCGTTCTTCGGCCTTGGCGGCTACATGATCGGCATGTGGCTGATGTATGAACGCACCGCCCGGATCGTCACCGAGGCGGCGCTGGCGGAGCCGATCCCACCAACGGCGGAGGAGCTGTCATCCGCCATCGGCAACCAGATTTTCGGGGTGGTCGGTGGCAGCGATTTCCCGCTGATCTGGTATTTCGCCGACAGTCTGGTGATGCAGCTTGCGCTGGTCGTGCTGGTGCCGGGCCTGCTCGCACTCATCTTCGGCTGGCTGGCGTTCCGCAGCCGGGTGACAGGTGTCTACCTGTCCATCCTTACGCAAGCGATGACCCTCGCACTGGCGCTTTACCTGTTCCAGAACGACAGCGGCCTGCGCGGCAATAACGGTCTTTCCGGCCTTCAGAACATTCCGGGGTTCGAATCAACGCCGCAGGCGACCGTATCGTTGGTGTTCTTCTGGGCCTCCGCTGTCACGCTGGGGCTGGCCTATCTGGTGATCGCCTGGATGGTGTCAGGCAAATTCGGATCGGTCATTCGCGGCATCCGCGATGACGAGGCGCGGGTGCGGTTCCTCGGCTACAATGTCGAGGGATACAAGCTGACGGTCTTTACCTTCACTGCCGTGATCGCGGCGATTGCCGGTGCGCTGTATTACCCGCAGGCCGGCATCATCAATCCAGCAGAAATCGCCCCCATCGCCTCCATCTATCTGGCGGTATGGGTGGCGATCGGGGGGCGAGGGCGGCTTTACGGCGCGGCGCTGGGTGCCGCCCTCGTATCGCTTGCGTCAAGCTGGTTCACCGGCGGGCAGGCCCCGTCGATCCCGCTTGGGTTCTACACTGTCAACTGGGTGGACTGGTGGCAGGTGTTGCTGGGTCTCGGCTTCGTTCTGGTCACGATCTACGCCCCGCAAGGCATCGGTGGCGCGATCGACAAGCTGGTGAGGCGGTCATGATGCGCACATTGTTGGAGGTTTCGGGCGTCTCCGTCTCGTTCGACGGGTTCAAGGCGATCAACAACCTGTCGTTCCAGATCGGCGAGGGTGAGATGCGCGCGGTGATCGGCCCGAACGGCGCGGGCAAGACCACGTTCATGGACGTCGTCACCGGCAAGACCCGCCCCGACGAGGGCCGCGTCATCTGGGGCGAGCGGAGCATTTCGCTGCTCAAACTGTCCGAAAGCCAGATCGCGCGGCAGGGACTGGGCCGCAAGTTTCAGCGCCCAACGGTGTTCGAGGATCAGACGGTGCACGAGAATTTCGTGATGGCGCTGGCCAACAAGCGCAGCCCCTTCGCCGCGCTGCGCTATCGGATCAACGGCGGCGATGCCGCGCGGGTGGAGGCGCTTGCAGCAGAAACCGGCCTTTCGGCGGAACTGGACCGGCTGGCAGGGGAATTGTCCCACGGTAAAAAACAATGGCTGGAAATCGGCATGTTGCTGGCGCAAGAGCCGCGCCTGTTGCTGGTTGACGAACCGGCAGCAGGCATGACGCCGGAGGAGCGCGACCATACCGTTGCAATCCTGAAAGAGGCCGCAAAGACCCGCGCAGTCGTAGTGGTGGAGCATGACATGGATTTCGTCCGCAAACTCGGGTGCAAGGTGACGGTGCTGCACGAAGGATCGGTGCTCGCCGAAGGATCGCTGGATCATGTGACCGCCGACCAGCGCGTCATCGACGTTTATCTGGGGCGCTGAGCGATGCTGGAACTGAAGGGAATCAACCTCCACTACGGTGCATCGCAGATCTTGCACGGCGTCGATATGGTTGCCGAAACCGGCAGGATCACCTGCGTCATGGGGGTGAACGGCGCGGGCAAGACCAGCCTGCTGAAAGTCGCGGCGGGCACCCATGCCCGGTCCGCAGGCACCTATCACCTCGGGGGGGTGGAAATGGCACGCCCGACACCGACCGCCGTCGCCCGCGCCGGTGTCGGCTATGTCCCGCAGGGCCGCGCGATCTTTCCCTTGCTGACGGTGCGCGAGAATCTCGAAACCGGCTTCGGTTGCCTGCCGCGTGGGGAACGGCATTTGCCGGATGAAATCTTCGAATTGTTCCCTGTGCTGCGCGATATGGAAAACCGGCGCGGCGGCGACCTTTCGGGCGGGCAGCAGCAGCAGCTTGCCATTGGTCGCGCGCTTGTCACCAAACCGCGCCTTCTGTTGCTCGACGAACCGACAGAGGGGATCCAGCCCAACATCATCACCCATATCGGCGAGGTGATCCGCCATCTGAAGGATCGCGGCGACATGGCCATCGTGCTGGTCGAACAGTTCTTCGATTTTGCCATCAGTTTGGCGGACAATGTCTGCGTGCTGCGCAACGGCCATCTTGCCGTCAGTGGCAAGACATCGGACCTGGGGCGGGATCGGTTGCTGGAGGCTGTCAGTATCTAGGGGCGAAGCGCGCAACCGCCCGATCAACAATCCAGTAAAGCGAAACCGATAAGGCCCCAAGCACGATCACCGCCGCGAACATCAGGTCGATCTTCGCCCGGCCATTGGCCAGCAGCATCAGATATCCAAGCCCGTTCGACGACCCGACCCATTCGCCGATCACCGCCCCGATGGGCGCATAGACCGCCCCCAACCGCAGGCCGGAGCCGAGCGCAGGCAAAGCGGCGGGAATGCGAATGCGCCGCATGATCGCAACCGGCGTCGCCCCCATCACCCGCGCCATGTCGAGAAATCCCTGCGGCGTGCGCATCAGCCCGTCGAAAAAGGCGGATGTGATCGGGAAATAGATAATCAGCACCGCCATGAACACCTTTGACCACAGCCCATAGCCGAGCCACAACGTCAGGATCGGCGCGAGTGCGAACACCGGCACCGCCTGCGAAAACACCAGAATGGGCTGCAACACCGCCCGCATCCAGGGCGACCCGGCAAGCTGTATCGCCGTCGCCATGCCAAGAAGCGCGCCGATGGTCAGGCCGATCACCACCTCCACCAGCGTCACCAGCGCATGTTCGGCGATCAGAACGCGGTTGGTCCAAAGGGCGGTCGCCACGCGCAGGGGGCTGGGGAGAATGTAATGCGGCTGACCCGTCAGGGTGACAATCGCCTGCCAAACGATAACCAGCACCAGAAACGCGGCGATCACATGGCGCAGTTTCATCAGGCGACCTCTCGCAGGAACCGATGCAGATTGCCCTGAACCCGCAACATGTCAGGATCGTCCACCGGGCGCGGCGCGGGGGTGGCAGGCGCATCGAACGCCTTCAGCAACCGCCCCGTCATGACATGGATCGCATCACCAAGCCGCGCCGCCTCGCCTGGATCATGGGTGACAAGCAGAACGGTCTTGCCCGCCAGCAGATCGAAGGAAAGATCCTGCATTTCCGCCCGCGTCCGCGCATCGAGAGCCGAGAACGGCTCATCGAGCAGGATGATATCGCGGTCCTCCATCAACGTGCGGGCTAGCGCCGCGCGCTGGCGCTCGCCGCCAGACAATGCACCGGGCAACTTTTCGGCATGGTCCGACAGGCCGACGCGCGCGATCAGGTCCTGCGCGCGGTGCCGATCAGGGGTTTCGCCCCTCAGACGCGCGCCGATGACGACATTCTCTGCCACCGTCGCCCAGGGCAACAACAGGTCCGCCTGCGCCATATAGGCGACGCGCTGAGGGATCGGTCGCGCGTCGGATGCAGTGATTTCCCCGGTCCAGGCCACCGGCACCTCCAGCCCTGCGATCAGGCGGAGGATGGTCGATTTCCCGACGCCGGACGGGCCGAGAAGGCAGGTCCACCGCCCCGCCGCCAACGGCAGGTCCAGCGGCGCGAACAGTGGTGCGCCGTCCAGCGTCGCGCTGCCCGCCAGCCGGATTTCGGGTGCGCTCAGCATCCGCCCGCCAGCCCCATGTCCCAGAACCCGACCTCCAGCCGGGTCGCGGTCGCAAAACGCTCTGCCAGCCCCGCCGCAACCGGCAGATCGGCCCAGCTGGGGCCAAAGCGCCGGATCAGCGCGCCGTCGATCAATGCGCCGACATCGCGGCACAGCGCCTGATACTCATCACCGCCATAGGTGCCGATCCAGCCTGCATAAGCATCCGATGTCGCCTCCCGCCGCAGCCGCGCGCCGATCTCGCCATAGCCGAGCACACAAGGCGCCAGCGCTGCCATCAGATCGAGGAAACCGCCGGAATAGCCCGCCTCCAGCACATAGCGGGTGTAGGCGAGGTTGGCAGGACCCTCCACCGTCGCCGCTAGCGCATCCGCGTCGATTCCGGCGGCGGCGCAGGTTTCGACATGCAGCGCCATTTCCTCATGCACCAGCGCATGCATCGTCGCGGCACAGGTCTGCATTTCGGCCAGCGTATCGGCCTTCACCGCCGCCAGCGCCCAGGCGCGGGCAAAGTGGATCAGAAACACATAATCCTGCCGCAGATAGCCGAGGAAAGATTCGCGCGGCAGCGTCCCGTCACGGAGGCCCTCGACAAACCCGTGGTGCGTATATGCCGCCCACGACCCCGACGCCTGCGCCCGCCACCGGGCAAAGGCCGCGCCGTAATCCGGCGCGACGATTAGGGTCGCCTCACCGGTCATTGCGCGGTGACATCAATCGCGATGTCGCCGACTGGCGTGATGGAGGGCACGAGACCCGCATCGTTCAGGAACGCCTCGAACCGCGCATACCGCCCTGCATCCAGTGCCGCCGGGCGCAGTGCAAAACGTGGGATCGTATCGACCCAAGCCTTCGCGTTCAGCTCATCCTGCAATTCGGCAGCGGTGCCGGAAAAGATCGTCCAGCTTTCCTCCGGGTGGTTCACGATGAACTGCGTCGCCTTTTCGGTCGCCGCAAGGAAGCGGACGATCTTGTCCTTGTCCATCGTTTCCGGGTTGGCCACATAGATCAGCTCGTCATAGGAAGGGATGCCTTCTTCTTCGATGAAGAAACACCGCCCGTTCACGCCCTCGATCTCCATCTGGTTCAATTCGAAATTGCGGAACGCGCCGATGACCGCATCGACCTGCCCGGACATCAGCGAGGGTGACAGCGACCAGTTCACGTTCACCAGTTCGATATCGTCAAGCGTGATGCCATGCGGCGCGAGGATCGCGGTCAGCAATGCCTCCTCCACCCCCGCGACGGAAAACCCGATCTTGCCGCCCTTCAGGTCAGCAAGCGTCTTGATCGGACCATCCGCCAGAACCAGCAGACAGTTCAGCGGCGTCGCCACCAGCGTGCCGACACGTTTCAGCGGCAATCCTTCATGGATCTGAAGGTGAAGCTGCGGCTGATACCCGATGGCGAGATCAGCCTTGCCCGCCGCCGCCAGTTTCGGCGGGTCGGACGGGTCGGCAGGGGCAATTACCTCCACCTCCAGCCCTTGTTCGGCGAAATATCCGTTCTCCTCTGCGATGATGATCGGGCCGTGATCGGGGTTCACAAACCAGTCGAGGATCAGGGTCATCTTGTCTGCCGCAACCGCCGGAACGGCCAGCAGGGCAATCGTCAGGGCAAGGATATGTTTCATTGTTTTTCCTTTTTCAGGTATTTCCGAACGCTGTGAGAACGATTTCGCCATCCCAGACAGTGCGCAGCCGATTGGCGGCCCGCCATGACCGAAGGCCCGACCGGCAGCACATCACTGCGCGCTGTCCCGGTGCTGGTTCCGGCCCGTTGGGGCCGAATGCCGTTTCGTCGATGCGGATGGCATGGGGGGCGGCGGGCACAGCCGCCTCCGCCACCGGGCGCAATTCGGCGACGAAGTCGTCTGAATGTATGTCCGAAGGCGCGATGAAGCGGAACGCAAATTCCGGCTCTGGCGCAGCATCGAACCTGAATAACGAAGTGCGGATCGTGCGCGCGTCATAGCGCACCAACTGCCCCATCGGTGAGGGTGCAAGCCCCAGCAACACCGCCAGCGCCATCTGCGCCTGCATCGCCCCGACGACCCCGACCACCGGGCCAAGCACGCCCGCCGTCGCGCAGCTTGCGGTATTGTCCGGCAGATCGGGAAACACCGCCCGCAGCGACGGCGCACCGGCGCAGAACCCGCCCACATAACCTGCCATGCCCAGCGCCGAGGCGCTGATCAACGGCGTCCCCAGATCGAGGCAGGTGTCGGATGCAGTGTAACTCGCCGCGAAGCTGTCGGCGCAATCGAGGACGATATCGGCACCCCGGATCAGGTCCACCGCATTCGCGGGGGTGAACGCCGCCGCAACCGGAACCACGGTCACATCCCGGTTCAACCCGGCAACCACAGCCGCAGCGACATCAGCCTTCGCCTGTGCGATCTGGCTTTCGGCAAAGATCACCTGACGGTGCAGGTTCGTCACGTCCACAATGTCGGGATCGACAATCGTGATCCGCCCGACGCCCGCCCCGGCAAGATACGAAAGCACCGGCGCGCCAAGGCCCCCCGCCCCGATCACCAGCGCATGGGCACGGGACAACTTGCCTTGCCCATTCACGCCGACCTCCGGCAGGATCATCTGGCGCGCATAGCGACTCATCCGGTCACCGCCAGCCATTCGTCGAGCCGCGATTCCGGGTTCGGGTTCAGGGTGATGTCCGTCACCACCGAAACGATATCGGCACCGGCGTTGAATACGCCCGGCGCGCGCGCAACGCTCATCCCGCCAATTCCGACCAGCGGGCGATCACCGATCAGTGCCTTCCATTCAGTGACCCGCTCCAGCCCTTGCTCATGCCACTTCATCTTTTTCAGAATTGTCGGATATACTGGCCCAAGTGCGATATAGGTTGGGTCCAGCGCCAGCGCACGGTCGAGTTCAGCGTGATCGTGGGTGCTGATGCCAAGCCGCAGCCCGGCACGGCGGATCGCGGCAATATCCGCCGTATCCAGATCCTCCTGCCCCAGATGGATGAAATCGCAGCCAAGGTCGATGGCAAGCTGCCAATGGTCGTTCACCACCAACGTCG
Organism: uncultured Candidatus Planktophila sp.; assembly: GCA_964352385.1. GTDB lineage: Bacteria > Pseudomonadota > Alphaproteobacteria > Rhodobacterales > Rhodobacteraceae > Pikeienuella. The sequence continues at coordinate 43,974 of CAYGRU010000008.1, read as the reverse complement.
CCCCCGCCGCAACGCAGATATCCCGCGCGCGGGTAATCTCGTCGTGCAATCGGTCCTCGGCCAAGTCCTTGGCCCGCAACTGCGCCAGCTTAACGCCGCGCGGGATCATCCGCACGAACCAGTCGGCGCTGTCGAAAATCGGATAGAAGCGATCCAGCATCATGTCAGAAACGCCCTTCCGATCAGCGGTGTGGATGGCGCGGCCATGTCGCGCGGCTCCATCGGGTCGGCGGCGGCAGCCATCTGCCCCGCCTCGACCGCCCGCGCCATCGCCGCCGCCATCCGCGCCGGATCGCCTGCCTTTGCCACGGCGGTGTTCAGCAGCACGGCATCAAACCCAAGCTCCATCGCCCGCGCCGCGTGCGAGGGCAGCCCGATCCCGGCATCGACGACCAAGGGCATATCAGGAAAATGCGCCCGCATCGCCCGCAACCCGTATTCATTAGTCAGCCCAAGGCCAGACCCGATGGGCGCGCCCCAGGGCATCAACACCTCGCATCCGGCGTCCAGCAGACGTTCGCCGACGATCAGATCCTCGGTCGTATAGGGAAACACCTGAAACCCGTCCCGGTTCAGCGCTTCCGCCGCCTCGACCAGCGCAAAGACATCCGGTTGCAAGGTGTCGGCATGGCCGATCACCTCCAGCTTGATCCAGTTCGTCTCGAACACCTCGCGCGCCATCTGCGCCGTGGTGATTGCCTCCTTCGCGCTATGGCATCCGGCGGTGTTGGGCAGGATGCGCACGCCAAGGCCCCGGATCAGGTCCCAGAACGCCTGCCCCGCCTTGTCAGCCCCGCTTTCGCGCCTGAGCGAAACCGTCGCCACCCCGGCACCCGATGCGCGAAACGCATCCGCGAGGATCGCGGGCGACGGATATTGCGCCGTCCCCAGCATCAGCGGGCTGGCAAGTTCGACGCCATAGAATGCGCGCATCGCTCAGCCCCCCTGCATCGGCGCGAGGATTTCGACCCGATCGCCCTCGAACAGGCGATGCCCGTCGCGCGCCGCCTTAGCGACAAACGCCTCGTTCACCGCCGTCGCGACTTTCGCATCGCCAAAGCCCAGTTCGGCCACCGCCTCAGCCAATGTCCTTCCGACAATCTCCGCCGCCTCGCCATTAAGGATGATCTTCATCCATCATCTCCGGTTTCGTGCCGTCCAGCACCAGATCAGCGACCATCCGCGCCAAGGCGGGCGCGAGCAGGAATCCGTGGCGGAACAGGCCATTTGCATGAATGACAGACCCACGCCGCCGGATGCGGGGCAGGTTGTCGGGAAAGGCCGGGCGGGCATCGACGCCGATCTCCAATACCTCCGCCTCGCCGAATGCGGGGTGCAGCGCATAGGCGGCTGACAAAAGCTCCAGCAGCGACCGCGCCGTGATGCGGCCCCGCTCCGCCGTCTCGATCATCGTCGCGCCCAGCATGTAGACGCCATCGCCGCGCGGCACGATGTAAAGCGGGATGCGCGGGTGCAGCAGGCGCACCGGGCGGGTCAGATTCAGGTCCGGGCAGCGCAGCACCAGCATCTCACCCTTCACGCCGCGCAGGTCGGGCAATGTATCCCGTGCCGCAAGGCCCCGGCAGTCGATCATCATCGCCCCTTCCGGTGCGCACGTCTCCACCATCACGCCCTGCGATTTCAGCCGCGCCGCCAACCCCGACAGCGCCGCGCGCGGGGCCAGATGCGCCTCATCCCTGAAAAACAACCCGCTGCGGTGCCGCCCGGCAAGGTCGGGCTCCAGCGCGCCAATTGCCTCCGCATTCAGGTCTTCGCCGGTTTGGGTCCGGCGGGCAAAGCGGCGCAATTCGCCCGCATCGCGGTTCAATGTCAGCACGAGCGATCCTCTGCGGCTGACCGCGACACCCTTCGCCGCCCACCAATCGGCGGCCTCCAGCCCAAGCCGGGTCACCGGCTCCTCGGCGCTTTCGCCCTCGCAATAGGGCGCAAGCATTCCGCCCGCCCACCACGAACAGGCATGACCGCCGGGCGCAGGTTCGCGGTCGAACAGCCGGATCGACGCGCCCCGATCAGATAGTTCGGCGGCGATGGCAAGCCCCGCAACGCCCGCGCCGATGATGCCGATTGCACTCATTCGCTGGGCCAGAACGCGTGGAAATGATGGACCGGCCCATGACCAGCCCCGACAGACAGCCTGTCCGCCGCCCGGATCGCCCCTTGCAGATAGACATGCGCCTCCCCCACCGCCTGAGTCAGGTCCAGACCCTTCGCCAACCCCGCCGCGATGGCGGATGAGAGAGTGCAGCCGGTGCCGTGAGTGTTCTTCGTCACCAGACGCGGCGCACGAAACGCCACAGGCACATGCGCCGCCGACACCAGAAAATCGACGCAATCGTCCCCGGCCCCATGCCCACCCTTCATCAAGACCGCCTTCGGGCCAAAGGCCAGCAACGCCTCGCCCTGCATCAGCATCGCGTCCTCGTCCGACGCACTGGCCGCCGACAGCAACCGCCCCGCCTCCGGCAGGTTCGGGGTCAGAACGGTCGCAAGCGGGAGGAGGTATTGCTTCAGCGCCGCCACCGCATCATCGCGCAACAGCGCATCACCGGATTTGGCGACCATGACGGGGTCGAGCACGACCGGCCCGGCAAACCCGCGCAGGCCCGCCGCAACAGTTTCGATGATGGCGGCAGATGACAACATGCCGATCTTCACCGCGCCGACGTCGAAATCATCGCGCACAGCGGCAATCTGCGCCGCAATCATCGCAGTCGATATGTCCTCCACCGCGCTGACCGTGCGGGTGTTCTGCGCCGTGATCGCCGTGATGACGCTGGTGCCATAGACGCCCAGCGCCGCCATCGCCTTCAGATCGGCCTGAACGCCCGCGCCTGCGCCGCTGTCCGATCCTGCAATGGTCAATGCGATATGCGTCACACTCGTCCCCCGGTTCGATCCGGTAAAAGAATGCGAGGTGATCGGAGGTGGGCTTTGTCCCATGTTCCGTTCCCTACGCCGGTCTTAACCGGATCAGGTTCGATGGGTCAGCTTTCGCCTCTCAGCCCTTGCGGGCACCCCAACGGATGCATCTCATCTAGCAACATGACAGACCGGGCGCAACCGGGGTTAACGGCGGATGAACCGCACTACCGCGACCACGGCCCAGATCGCAGCGAACCCAAGCCCCAGCCATTTTACCAGCCCCGGCCTGTCCCAGGTCGACAGGACCGTGGCGACAACGAACAGCGCCGTTGACGCCAGATGCAACGGGAAGATCCGCAGACCGACCCACGCAACCAGTGCGCTTGCGGGCCACAGCAGGGCGAGCAGCAGGTTCGCCCCGGTCACCAACCAGCCCTGCGCCGCAATCATGGCGGTGAACGACCCGCCGAATGCCAACCAGAAACCGGCATAGACATGGATCAGATAAGCCCCCGCCCCGGCGATCTGCCATCCGGTCCAGCCCCAATCCTCGCGCGGTTTCGGATCGCTCAGTCGGGCGAAGGCGATGAAGATCGCCGCCGCGACCCCGCCGATGAACAGGGCGGGCCATGTCGTCCATTTCGCCTGCATCGCCGCGACCGCCCCCGGCGTCATGTCGGCGGTGGACAGCATTGACGGGCCGAACAATGCCGCCGCCACCAGCCCGACACCGAGGATCGCGGGCGGCAGCGGGCTGTCGAAGAACGCGCGCCAGCCTGACAGCGCATCGACGCGCTGCGCCGCGCCCAGCAATACCGCAGCGGCCATCAGAAGGCCTGTCACCAGGCTCGGCACATCGTTGTTGAACAGCACGGTGGACACGAAGAACGCGATCAGGCCAACCCAGAACGCGAGGTGGCGCGACAGGAAATCCTCCTCCCACCAATCCGGCTGCACCCAGGCATTCACCACGTCCCAGCCCCAAAGCGCGATCAGCAGAAAGATTGTCCCCGCCAGCACCCATCCCTGACGCTGAAACACGCTGATCGGGTCGCCCGCGTGCATCCCGAACAGCCCGAACCAGAAATGCAGCAGCGCCATGATCCAGCCGAATGTCCAGAACAGCCGCCACCAGTTGGTCAGCGGTGCCCGCCCATAGGTCCGCGCGAAGATATAGAACGCAGGCGTCGCCAGCAGCGTCATCGCCCAGGCCGTCGCATGGGTGCGCTCGAAGATCAGGTTCGCGGTCAGCAGCGGCCAGAACACGGCGAATGCGGTCAGCAGCGCGAAAGCGGCCAGCGAGACGGAAATCTGGGTCAGCGTGATCCGGTGCATTGCCCCCTCCCTCACAGCGTTGTCAGATAGGCGAGAAGGTCGCGCAGCGCGGCCTCGTCGCGGTCCGGGCTGTCAAAGGCCCAGGGGTAATCATGGCCGGTACTCGCATTGCCGCGCGCCGTGGTGTCATAAAGGAACGGCACCTCGGGCGGGCAGATGCCGTTTTCGGGCGGCGGCGCGGCATATCCGACCGCAGCGGGATCATACCGGTTCTGACCCCGGCAGAAGTGGCGCGGGCGCGGATCGAGATTGATGAGCTGCGCCAGCGTCGGCACCGACCCGTTATGGAGATAAGGCGCGCGCAGCCATGCGCGCGGGATCGGATTGTTGATATAACCTTCCTCCGCCGTCAGGTCGTCGGGTGGAAAATACAGCGGATGACCCTTGCGATGCTCCCGCGCCAGCAACCGCAGCTTTTCAAGCTGGCGATGCCAGAGCGCGGCGAGGGCGGGCTGACGGGCGGCCAGTGCATCCGCCGCCGCCCCTTCCAGCGCCGCAACCTGCGCGTCGAGATCGTCTGCCCAGCCCGGAAAATCGGTCTGAAGCGACAAGGGCAGCATCTTGGCAAAGCGGAACAGAACCCGCTCCGCATCCGTGCCGATCGCCGCGACGGGCAGCCGTTTGTGCGCCGCGCCCGCGCCTTCCAGCGACCAGAGGCCACCGTCCAGCGGGCGATGGCCGTGGCAGCCATTGCAGCGGTCCATATAGACCGCGAATCCCCGCTCGATGGACGCTGCGTCGGGGGCGGTGAAATATTCGGCATAGGCCGGGATCGCAGGGCCGGTCAGGTTCAACGCCTCGGTATAGGCGGCCGCCGCGCGAATGTTCGCCGCAACCTCCGGCTTTGACAGCGCAAACTGCGATGCGCCCGACGCATAGGCCGCGATCAGGCTGCGGGTGACGGCAGATCGGATGGAGCCGTCATATTGCGAAGCCGGGCGCAGGTCCTGGCGCTGTTCCCACACCACCGGAATTTTCGACAAGGCGAAATTATCGCTCCCCGCCAGATCGAGCGATACCCGCACCACCGACCGGAAAGGCCGCGTGCGCCCCGGCCCGGCGGGAATCGCGGCGGGGTCGCGCAAGGCGGCATTGTCGAATGGAAGGTCATATTTCGCGAGATCGCCGCCGATGGCAGCCTTTGCCGCCGACAACCAGCCGCCGATCACCAACCGCTCTATGCCCCGGTCGATCCACCCTTCTGCCGCCGCATCGGCGGGGCATTGCGCATCATAGGCTTCGAAAATCGCATCCACCGTCAGGCGCGGGTCGAGGATGGCATTCCGCACCCCGTCCGACCACGCGATGACATCCAGTTCCTGATTGCCGGTTCCGTGGATCACCGGCCCCAGACTGCCATCGGGCATCCGCAGCGCCGATGAATGGCACGCCGCACAGGTCAGCCCGGCGAATTGCACCGGTGTCTGCATCGCCGTCACCGGGACATAGGTGGAAACCCCGACCCCGACCGGTGCCCATTCCGCCACGTTGGACGCGCAGGCCGGGCGATCCGTCGCGGGCGGCGTAACGAAACCATAGGCTTCCCAGATGCTCCCGTCCTGCCCTTCGGTCAGAAAACTGTCTGCGCTCAGGGTCTGCATGACCGCTGCATATTTCAGGGGAAAGGCCTCAAGCCCGATGCTGCCTTGAACAAAGGCATCCTCGGGCGAAAGCGCCGCCACGGTCGCCCAGCGCGCCTCCGCCCAAAGCCATGCTGCGGACAGGCCCAGAACAGCCAGACTCGCGATGATTGTCAGCCACCCCGCCGCGCGCCCGATCATGCTGAATCCCCCCACCAACCGCAGAAATAAATTCGGTAAACCGTATCGCAGACCCTACCCGCTGGACAAGCATCTTGGCCTGTGCGCCTGTGCCGTCCATGACCAAACGCACGTCTCTCCTCCTCCTCTGTCTCGTCGTGATCGCGGGCATGTCGCCCTGGTTCGCGACGGCGGCTGCGTTGCCGGGAATGGTGGCGGAGGGCGGGTTTTCCGCCACCCGTCAGGCCTTGCTGTCCAGCGGCGTTCAGGGCGGGTTCGTCATCGGCGCGCTTCTGTCGGCGGCGCTCGGCCTGTCCGACAGATTCGATCCGCGCCGTCTGATTGCTGCCTGCTGTCTGATGAATGCCGCCGCGACGGCAGGTTTGTTCCTCGCGCCGCTCGGATCGGACGCCGCGATTGCGCTGCGGGTTTTGACCGGCGCGGGGTTTGCCGGGATCTATCCGCCGGGGATGAAGATCGCCGTCGGATGGGGGCAGCGGGACCGGGGCCTTCTGGTCGGCATCCTGATCGGGGCGCTGACCTTCGGTTCGGGCGCGCCGCATCTCGTCTCATGGCTCGGCGGCGCTGACTGGCGGGTCGTAATTGCCGCGATGGCGGTGGCTAGCCTCGCAGCCGCCTTGGCCGCGCCGCTGGTCGGCCTTGGGCCGCACCACGCCCGCAGCCCGAAATTCGACCCCGCCGCCATCGCCCTGATGTGGACCGACCGACGCATCCGCGCGGCGACCGGCGGTTACCTCGGCCATATGTGGGAACTCTACGCGATGTGGGGCTGGATCGGCACCGTCGCTGCCGCCGGATACGCACTGCAGATGGAGGCGGGCGCGGCCACCCGGCTTGCAGCACTGACCGCCTTTCTGGCCATCGCGGCGGGGGCGCTGACCTGTGCCCCCGCCGGATGGCTCGCGGACAGGTTCGGCAAGGCGAATGTCTCGGCAATCTGCCTCGCGGCCTCAGGCACCTGCGCGATTGCGGCGGCCTTGCTGCATGGCGGGCCGGTCTGGCTGTCGCTGGCGATCATCATCCTCTGGGGCGCTGCGGTGATCCCCGACAGCGCGCAGTTTTCCGCGATGATCGCCGACGCCGCGCCGCCCGAAATCGCGGGCAGCCTGATGACGATGCAGACCGCGCTCGGCTTCACCTTGACCATCATTACCGTGCAACTGACACCGCTGGTCGCCGCCGGTATCGGCTGGCCGGCAACGCTGGCGCTGATGGCGGTGGGCCCGGTCGTCGGCATCGCCGCCCTGCGCCCGTTTCTCGGTCGCGGGCCGCAGGAAACGTGAGGTTCTGCACCCGCTGCCGAAAAAAGCGCAAGAAACGCTACGCTTCCCGAAATTTTTGGGTAATGTAACCGCGATCTCGCGCATACGGAACCAACCGCGCGACGCAATTACGGGTGAGGGGAACTGCCATGACCAAAGCATCGGATCTGTTTATCGAATGTCTTGAAGAAGAGGGCTGCGAATATGTGTTCGGCATTCCCGGCGAGGAAAACCTCGATTTTCTCGACAGTCTTTCGCGTTCTACCAAGATCAAACTTGTCCTGACGCGGCACGAACAGGGGGCCGGATTCATGGCCGCCGTCTATGGCCGTCTGACCGGCAAGACCGGCGTTTGCGTGTCCACGCTCGGGCCGGGCGCGACCAATTTCACCACCGCCGCAGCCTACGCGCAGCTTGGCGGGATGCCGATGATGATGGTCACTGGCCAAAAGCCGGTAAAGAAATCCAAACAGGGCCGGTTCCAGATTCTCGACGTGGTCGAGATGATGCGACCAATCACCAAATATGCCACGTCGCTGGTCGCGGGTGACAACATCCCGTCACGCGTCCGCGAAGCCTACCGCATGGCAGAAGAGGAAAAGCCGGGCGCTGTTCACATCGAACTGCCTGAGGACATCGCGGATGAACACACCGATGAACGCCCGCTGAAGAAGTCCGAGGTTCGCCGCCCGGTGCCGGAGAAGAAGGCGATCTCGCGCGCGTTGGACCGGATTCACGCCGCCAAGTCACCGATCATCGTGATCGGCGCCGGTGGCAACCGCAAGATGACGTCGAAGATGCTGACCAAGTTCATCGACAAGACCGGCATTCCGTTCGTCACCACACAGCTCGGCAAAGGTGTCGTGGATGAGCGTCACCCGCTGTTCATGGGCTGCGCCGCCCTGTCGGCGGGCGACTATGTTCACCGCGCCATCGAATCGTCGGACCTGATCATCAACATCGGCCACGATGTGATCGAAAAGCCGCCCTTCTTCATGAAGCAGGGCGGGACGGAGGTGATCCACGTCTCCTACAACACCGCGATGGTCGATCCGGTCTATTTCCCGCAGGTCGAGGTGATCGGCGATATCGGCAATGCTGTCTGGGCGCTGAAGAACGGCGTCAAGAAAGCCTCCGAAGGCGGCTGGGATTTCAGCCGGATGATGGAGATCAAGAAGCATCACGATGCCCAGATCCTCGAAGGCACCGATGACACGCGCTTCCCGATCTATCCGCAACATGCGGTGAAGGTGATCCGCGATGCGATGCCGTCCGACGGGATGATCTGCCTCGATAACGGTGTCTATAAGATCTGGTTCGCCCGGAACTATCGCGCGCATCTGCCGAACACCGTGTTGCTCGACAATGCGCTGGCAACGATGGGTGCCGGTCTGCCGTCAGCAATGGCGGCGCGGCTGGTCTATCCCAACCGCAAGGTGCTGGCGATCTGCGGCGATGGCGGGTTCATGATGAACAGCCAGGAACTGGAAACCGCTGTCCGCGAAAAGATGGACATCGCTGTCCTGATCCTCAACGACAACTCCTATGGCATGATCCGCTGGAAGCAGGCCAATATGGGGTTCAAGGATTGGGGCCTTCAGTATGGCAACCCGGATTTCGTGAAATATGTCGAAAGCTATGGCGGCATCGGCCATCGGGTGACATCTGCGGCGGATCTGCCGAAGATCCTGAATACCGCGCTGACCACGCCCGGCGTTCATCTGATCGACTGCCCCGTCGATTATGTCGACAACGATCAGATCCTGAACATCGACATCAAGAAGCGGTCCGCTGCCGTCTGATTGACTTGCGGATACCGTGGTCGCCGGGTTTTGCCCCGGCGACCCGGCCCCTATCATGACGGTGCCCGGACCAGATCCGGGCACGCCGCGTCAGCAAGCGCCGCCCAAGGGAGGATATGACATGCCCGAACTCGCCAAGGCTTACCCCTATTACCTGAACAACGAGGCCGTCTTCGCCAATGAAGACCTCGATGTGACCGACAAATACACCGGCGAAGTCGCCACGAAATGCGCGCTCGCCGACGCCAAGGCCATCGACGCCGGGATCGCCGGTGCCGTCGAGGCGACCGAAGCGATGGCGAAGATGCCATCCTATGAACGCAAGGCGATCCTGAAACATTGCGTCACCCGGTTCCGCGAGCGGTTCGACGAACTTGCCTATTCGCTCTGCGTCGAGGCCGGAAAGCCGATCAACGATGCCGAAGGTGAGGTGACGCGCCTGATCGACACATTCGAGATCGCATCCGAGGAAGCGACCCGGATGCACGGCGAAATGCAGGCGCTGGATATCTCGCCGCGCGCCAAGGGGTATCGCGGCATGTGGAAACGGGTGCCGATCGGCCCCTGTTCCTTCATCTCGCCGTTCAATTTCCCGCTGAACCTCGCGGCGCACAAGGTCGCGCCCGCGCTCGCGGTCGGCTGTTCCTTCGTGATGAAGCCCGCATCCCGCACCCCGCTCGGCGCGTTGATCATGGGCGAAGTGCTGGCCGAAACCGACCTGCCGAAGGGCGCGTTTTCGATCCTGCCTTGCTCTCGCGATGGCGCAGACCTGTTCACCGTTGATGAGCGGCTGAAACTTCTGTCCTTCACCGGCTCCCCCGGCGTGGGTTGGGACCTGAAGGCGCGCTGCGGCAAGAAGAAGGTGGTGCTGGAACTTGGCGGCAACGCAGCGGTCGTCGTCGACAAGGACACCGCCAATCTCGACGATGCGGTGACCCGGATCATCTTCGGGGCCTTCTACCAGTCCGGTCAGTCCTGCATCGGCGTTCAGCGGATCATGATCCACGAGGACATCTATGAGGAACTGAAAGCGAAACTGGTCGCCAAGACGAAAACCCTCGTCGCCGGCAGCCCGCATGACCGCAAGACCTTCATCGGCCCGATGATTTCCGAAAGCGAGGCAAAGCGCCTGCATGGCTGGATTCAGGCGGCGGAGAAGGCGGGCGGCACCATCCTTTGCGGCGGCAACCGCGAAGGCGCGATGCTCGAAGCGACGCTGATGGAGAATGTGCCGCTGGATCAGGCCCTGAATGTCGAGGAGGCCTTCGGCCCTGCCGCGATCCTCCAGAAATTCTCCACCTGGGACGAGGCCATTGCGATGGTGAACGATTCCAAGTTCGGCCTTCAGGCCGGGATCTTCACCCGCGATTTCTACAAGGTGCAGCAAGCCTGGGACGAGATGGATGTCGGCGGTGTCGTGGTCGGCGATGTACCATCCTATCGGGTCGACAACATGCCCTATGGCGGTGTGAAGGATTCCGGCCTTGGCCGCGAGGGTATCGTGTTTGCGATGGAAGACATGACCGAAATCCGCAACCTGGTCATCCGCACCCCTCCGATGTGACAAGGCCGCTGTCATCGGGCTCAGGGCCATGCCTCTCAGGCATGGCCTTTTCTGTCGGTCATGGCGTAATGACATCAGAAATCTGCCGTCTCTGCCCCGTTTCAAATGCGCGATTCTTGGGCAACTTTCGGGTGATTCGGCCCTGTGAAGCGCCTGAATCGGCGAGCACATACAGGTTCGCGTTAACCCTTTCTGTTTTTCAGGGGTTCGCAAAATACCTTTATCTTTCAATTTTGGTTCCTGAAATGGCCCTAATCCACCCCATTGCTTAATAATGGGTTAAGGTTGTGCCCCTTCAACCAATACGTGTTTACTCTCCTTGCCAAAATGATAACGGGTCATAAAATTGCGGGGTGACTTTTTCGGCCCGTGGGAGCGCCAACATGCCAGCATTACCACTGATTGACATCGGTCCACTCAAGAGCGGTCGCGAAGCCGACAGGAAGATTGTGGCAGACAATATGGGAACGGCGGCGCGCGAAATCGGCTTTTTCTACGTCGTGAATCACGGCATCGACGCGGCCTTGATCGAGTCTGCCTATCAGGCAGCACAAGATTTTTTCGCGCTGCCCGACGAAGTGAAGCGCGGCTACTACATCGGCGACAGCCTGAACCATCGCGGCTATGTCCCTTTCACGGAAAAGGGCGATTATGCGGACGAGGTGAACCGCAACTATGAGGCATTCGACCTCGCGCTCGACCTGCCCTACGACGATCCCGACTACCTTGCGGGGAACCTTCTGCTCGGCCCGAATGTCTGGCCGGAACTGCGCGGCTTCCGCGAAACCATCGGCACCTATTATCAGGCCGTGTCCGCCGTCGGCCTGCGGATCTGCGCGGCACTGGAACTACATCTCGAATTGCCGAAGGGCGAGTTGACGCGGCAGATGACCAAGCCGATCTCGCAGCTTCGCCTGCTGCATTATGTTCGCGACCGCGCAACCATGAACAAGCAAAGCGTCAATATGGGCGCGCATACCGATTATGAATGCCTGACCCTGCTGCACCAGCGGCAGAAGGGCCTTCAGGTGATGACCCGCGAGGACACCTGGCTGGACGTGCCCGTGATCCCCGAAGCCTATATCATCAACATCGGCGACATGATGGAGGCCTGGACCAACGGCATCTTCCGCTCGACCCCACACCGTGTGCTGAACCTCAGCCCGGAGAGGTTCTCGATGCCGTATTTCGTGGCAGCAAACTACGACACTGTGATCAAGCCATTCGCTTCGCTACTTTCAACCAATAATCCTCCGATGTATGATGGATTCAAGGCAGGGTTGCATCTGGAGCGTATGCTCCTGAGAGACTTTCCGTATTTGAGGGAGCGACGCGGTGATCGGATCTGGAGCGCGACGGCCGATGAACAAGGCCCGGTCCAGAATCCGTTCGAAAAGCGTATGAATAAGGTCGGAGTTTTGTGATCATGCCGTCTTTTGATACGATGATCTATGTTGCGTTGGCGGGGTTCGCCCTCAGCGCAACACCAGGTCCGTCGATGCTTTATGTCCTGTCGCGCAGTGTCGGACAAAGCCGTGCTGCCGGGCTCGCCTCCGCCATCGGGCTGGGGTTGGGCGGCATCATTCTTGCGGGCGCGACCGCGCTCGGCCTCGCTGCCGTCTTCAGCCAGTCCAGCTTCGCGATCGAATTTCTGCGGATCGCAGGCTCGCTCTACCTGATCTATCTCGGCGGCCAGATGATCTGGGAAGCCCGAAGCAGCGCCAGCAGCGAGTTTCGCGTCGAAGCCGTGCGCACGCGCAGCTTCTGGTCGATCATCTGGCAGGGCGTTCTGGTCGAACTTCTGAACCCCAAGACGGTGCTGTTCTTCGTGCTGTTCCTGCCCCAGTTCGTGGAAGCAAGCGGCGCGGAAATCGACGGCGACAACGTCACGCTGCAACTTCTTGTGCTTGGCATCCTGGTGCCATTGACGGCCATCCCCTCGGACATCTTCGTCGCCTTCGTCGGTGGATCAGCAGCGCAACGGATCAACAACAATCGGACCGCGCGCACCATGCTCAGTTGGGTCGGTGGCCTGATCCTGATCGGGATCGCGCTCAACCTGCATTTCGACCTGATCTGATCGCGCCCGTTCCGGCGCGATCAATCCAACGGCACCTCATAGACGCGATAGGTCTTCACGATGCGCGATCCGATCATCTCGATCAGTCGCCGCACCGCCTTGTTATCCTCAAGGATCCAGCCGAATTCCAGTTCCTGAAACCCGCGCTCCATATACCGCTTTTCGGGTGAATAGATCAGCATCAGCGGCACAACCGCGGAAACCATCGGATCGAGGTTCGGCAGAACCCCCATCAAAGGCACCCGTGCGCCGTGGAATTTCATGAACTTGAGCCGCCACAACAGGCGGAAGATGTTGAACGGAAACAGCTTTCCCTTGAAGTCCTTGAACGCCTCGTTGACATTGGGCAGCAGGGTGATGAACCCGACAGGCTCCCCATCCACCTCGGCGATCCGGCACAGACCGCCATCGACGATAGGCCTCATATCCTTTTCAAGCTTCTTGATCTCGCCGTCGTTATAAGGATTGAAGCCCCAGTTATCTTTCCAGCTTTCATGGAAGATCCGCGCGATATGGGCGACGTCCTTGTCCCATTCCTTGACGTTCATATCGCGAATCTTCAGGTTTTCCGGTGCCTTGGCGAAAAACCGGCGCAAGCGTTCCGGCAGACCATCTTCGGTCTTGAGACGATAGGCGTAGACATCCCGCGCCTTCTCAAGCCCCCATGCCTCCATCGGGGCCTGAAGATGCGCCGGGTCGTGGTGCATCAGGATGAATGGGTCGATATCGAACCCGTCGATCAGCAAGCCGACCTCGTGGTTCATGTTGAAGGTCAGAGGCCCGCGCATCCGCGCCGCACCCTGATCCTTCAGCCAGGCCTTCGCTCTGTCCAGCAGTGCATGAACGACCGCCGCGTCATCATAGGCTGCGATGGACCCGAACAGGCCCACAAGCTGCCCCTCCTCATGTGGCAAAAGCTCGTCGATCTGGGCACTGATCCGCCCGACGGCCCGGCCATCCCGCCACGCGATGAACAGCGCCGCGCGGCCATTCTGAAACCACGGATTCTTCTTTTTCGAATAGAATTCCTCGCGCTCGAAATGCAACGGCTCGACCCAGTTGGGATCACCCTGCATGATCTGGCCCGGCAGATGGATGAATGCCTTCATGTCGGCCTTGCCAGTCACTTCACGTATTTCAATTCCGCTCATCGACGGCCCCATTCCTTGATCTTGTTCATTCTTCCAGCACGATCAGATTATAGGCCCCGATCGCCGCAAACATCGCGGTTGCGCCGAATGCCGACAATACGGGCGGCAGATTCCCCGTTTCCCCCAATGCGGTCAGCATCCCGTCGAACAGCAGAAACGCAAAACCCAGCGCGACACCCAGCGCCGCGCGCTTGCCCAAACCGCCTGCGCGGCGCGTGCCGAACGCGGCAGGGGCGGCCAGCAGGATCATCAGGAACGGCAACAGGATCGACGCATAACCACGATAGATGCGCACCTGATAGAACTGCGCTGTGCGATTTCCGGCCCAGTCCCCCTTAAGGATGCGCTCCGCCGCATTTCCCGCAACGGTGCGCCCCGGCGAGGCAAGCGCGCGGACATTGGCCGGGCGCAACGGGCTGTCCCATACCTCGCCATCAATCGACACTGAACGTCCACCGCCGGGGGCAAGCCGGGTCGCGTTTTCGAACCGCCAGACACCATCGGCCCAAAGGATGTGCGTTGCGGTGATCCGCGACGTCAGCCGACCCTGCCGATCTGTGGCATAGATGTCGACCCCGGACAGGATCTGACCCGAAGGATCAGACGCATCGGCATGAAAGACACCCGTCGTCGTGCGCGCCCAGAAATCGCCCATCGTGCCCTTGGGGCGATCATCGAGCCAGGTGAGCAGCTCCCCCTCCAGCTTTGGCACCACCCGGTCATTCAACGCGAAAAGCCCCGCTCCGATCAACAGCGCGAGCGGTGCAAGGATCAGCAAAAGCCGATAAGTCGTCGCGCCGGAGGCCCGCAGGATTGTGAATTCATTGCGACCCGACAGGCTGAGAAACGCCAGCACGGGACCAAGCACCAGCGCGACCGGCAACACGGTGGCAAGGATCAGCGGCAACCGCAGGCCGAGATAGCGCAGCAGCCCGCCATCTTCGCGTTGAAGAACGATGGCGGCGCTTTCCACAAGGTCCAGCGCCATCGCGAGCCCGCCAAGCATGAGGGTCACCGCAAGGATGCGTGTCAGGACAGCCTTGCTGAAATGCATCATCAGCGTCGGCTGCGGCAGAAGGGCGAGAACCGCGTTCATACCGTATCTTCGGGGTCAGCAGGGCCGCCGGACGCCGCCCGCATGCGCCGGGGCAGCAACGCCTTGATGCGGATGACGACGCTGTCGAACCAGACGAACATCCGCCGCGCAATGCCGTCGGTGCCCTGACTGGCGGTTGTCGTGAACAGCCAGATTCCCAGCGCGAAATACACGGCGCATATGCCCCATATGCCGAGCACGGGATCAACACTGCCGTTGGAGGCAAGACCCTCCACCGCCTTCATGGTGTTCTGAAAGACAACCAGAACCGCCAGCGCCGCCGCTATCCGTCGCCAGAGCGGCGACCGTTTCCCCGCGACCGCCAGCGGCACGGCGATCAGCGGCACCCCCAGCATCGCGAGCGCCCGCACCAGCCTGCCGTGAAACTCAGCGGCATATCGCGGTTCGACCGGCAGTCCATCCTCACCACGCATACGGATCAAAAGCTCCTCCTGCGTCAACTCACGCTCCGACCCGCCACGCGGGCGGAACTGGGTGTTGTCGAGATCGAACTCCCGCTCCAGCATCACACTGTCGAAGGTCGCAGAAAGCTCCCCTTCATCGCGCCCGATGGATACGGCGACCCCATCGACCAGACGCAGGCGCAGGGTGTGAAGCTGAACATTGGGGATCAGCACGCCGCGCGCCGCCGTCAGAATGCGTTCTCCGCCATCCGGTTCTTTCTGAAGCACGAACACACGGGTCAGGAAGCGGCCTGTCGGATCGACCTCTTCGGCGGAAATGGTGGTACCGTCGCCCGCGTTGATGAAAACCCCCGCCTCGACGCGGGCATCCCATGCCGCATTCACCAATTCGTTCCTGACCGCACTGAAGGCATATCGCGAATAGGGCTGAAGATACCCGAACAGAACATAGGACACGAAGGCGAGGATACCGGCGCAGGCGATAAACCCCGCGCCGATGCGGCGGATCGACCAGCCCGCACTTTCCATCGCATCCAGTTCATTTTCACTGCTCAGCGACGTCATCACCGCGATGATGCCGACGGCAAACGCGGCAGGAAGCGCAAGGCCGAGGTAATGCGGCACAAGGTTCAATGTCATCGACAGCACCAGCCCCAGTGGCGCGCCCTTGCCTGTCAGCAATTCGAACAATCGCAGCACCCGCTCCAGCAGCAGTGCCGCAAGGGTCACGGTCAGCGCCGCCCCCATCGGGGTGGCCATCAGCCGGAGGAGATAGGCATCAATGGTTGTCAGGCGAAAGCGCATGAATGGGTCCGATCAGAGCCTGATGGCTGTCATCCGCCACAGAATTCGTGGCACGGTCCCCTCAGGCCGCCTCATGGGTTTACCGGACAGACCGAAACGCCGCAACCACAGGCTCAGTTTCGAAAAACCCGGATGGACCGCGAATAATGAAGTGGTTTTTAACGTTCATTCGCAATACGGGTTGGACATGAGCGGCCCTTCACGAAAACCCACACGCACCACCGATCTGGAGGCGCGCCTCGCCGAGGTCGAAGACCGGCTTATGGCGCAGGAGGAGATGTTTCGCATCTTCAACCGCTTTGCCGTCGATATCATGGCAATCGACAATGAATCTGCGCTGATGTGGCATGTCGCGCGGCAGGTGGTGGGGCGCATGGGGTTCAATGACTGCGTGATCTATGTGATGGACCCGCTCGGCACCTATTTGCGTCAGGTGGCCGCGCTTGGGGCCAAGAATCCCGAAGGCTATGACATCGTGAACTCCCTACGCATCCGCGTCGGCGAGGGGGTGACCGGCACGGTCGCCAAGACGGGCGAGCCGGTTCTGATTTCCGATCTGTCGCAGGAACCTTCTTATATCCCCGACCTTGAACCGGCGCTCAGCGAGGTCTGCGTGCCGATGTTCATCGACGGCAAGGTGATCGGCGTGATCGACAGCGAGGAGGCGCGGGCAAATGTGTTCACCCATCAGCACCTGTCGATCCTGACCACCATTGCCGCCATCGTGTCATCCAAGACCAAATTGCTGCGTGAGGCAGAACGTGCCCGGCGCAGAACGCAGGAACTGGAACGCACGCGGGAGCGGTTGGAGAAATCGCGCCACGAGGCGGAAAGCGCCAGTCGGGTGAAGAACGCCTTCCTGTCCACCCTCAGCCACGAACTTCGGACCCCGATGAACGGCGTCATCGGGATGGGCGAATTGCTGACCTATACCGAACTCGATCCGGTGCAGCGGCAATATGTCGAGGTTTTGCTGGCATCCGCGAAATCGCTGACCGGCCTGATGGATGATCTGCTCGATATCTCGATGATCGAGGCGGGCGAGATGCGGCTGATCGAGGGCGATGTCGATCTGGCGAGAATGGCGCGCACGCTGGTAGACGCCATCGCCGCAATGCCGGTGTCCAGAGCCGTGAAGCTGAACCTGAACCTCAGCCCCGATCTGTCAGGCAAGTGGCGCGGCGATGAGAAACGCATTCGGCAAATCCTCAGCAACCTCATCAACAACGCCGTGAAATTCACCATCGAGGGCACGGTGACGACCACGATCCGATTGGTCGAGGGTCAGGTGCGGTTCGAGATTCAGGATGACGGGCCGGGCGTGCCCGCCGACAAGCTGACGGCGATCTTCGACCGGTTCCATCAGGTCGAGGAAACCGAATCCCGCCGTCATGGCGGCGTCGGCATCGGCCTGAACATCTCCAAACAGCTTGTCAGCGCCATGAAAGGCAAGATCGGGGTCG
Organism: uncultured Candidatus Planktophila sp.; assembly: GCA_964352385.1. Lineage (GTDB taxonomy): Bacteria > Pseudomonadota > Alphaproteobacteria > Rhodobacterales > Rhodobacteraceae > Pikeienuella. Next base: position 26,328 of record CAYGRU010000008.1, on the reverse strand, counting down.
AAAGCGAAGCTGGTAACGGCGCGCTCTTCTGGTTCGAGCTGCCCTTGTCGCGCGCCGACTAGGGCCGAGCCACCGCCAACCCGAACCGGCCCCTGTCCTGAAATTCACCGGCCAGATCGACGGATCGGCGGACGAGATCAACCGACCATCCAGCCCCGGATTCCGAGATCGTCAGCAGCCGCCATTCCGCAGGCTGAAAGCTGTCGCCCACAGGGACGGAGGCTGACGGCGTGCCGAGCACCGGCACGCGCCCCTTCGGCCCGTCGATCCAGCTCAGCTGATTCTTGTGATTGTGGCCATGCAGAACGATGGCACCGCCCGCAGCACCGATCACCGCCGCCAGCGCGGCACGGTCCCGCAGATGTTTGCGGGGGATGGTGATGTCGGTCGGCGGATGATGGATGAGGATGACCCGCAGCGTGCCCTCGGTTTCTGCCAAAACCGTGCGCAAGGCATCGATCTGTTCCGTGCCCGCCTCGCCCTGCGCCAAAAATGGCGCGGTTGCGATGCTGGTCGTCACCCCGATCAAAGTCACCAGGCCGCGCCGCTTCACCCAGGGCCAGCGCCCGGCAACACCATCATCGCCGGTGGTGAATCGGGCAAAGGCGGCGGCAAGCTGCGCCTCCGCCCCGGCGTGGATCGCCTCGTGATTGCCGGGCACGAAGCTGACCTCCGGCCCGAAACCGTCGAGCCATGCCGCGCCTGCCTCGAATTCCCGCGCCAGCCCGAAATTCACCACATCGCCGGTCATCGCCACATGGTCGGGACCATGTGCCACCACATCGGCACGAAGCGCATCGGCGATATCGCGCCGGTGGCTGTATTGGCGCTTGCGCAGCCAGTTCAGCGCGCTCAGCGCCCGCTTGCCCGCCAGTTCGTGCAGATGGAACCGGCCATGATTTGGCAGATGCGCATCGGACAGATGGGCGATGGTGATCTTGTCCGTCATGGCTCCCCGCATATCCTCCGCCGACTTGTCCCGCTCTGGCCGACCCGCTAGGGGAAGACAAGGCAGCAAATGAAGGCGGACATGTCGCCCACCGTAGGCCATATCAGAAACCCGATCGCAACCCGCAACCGCAACCGGGCTGCGCCGGTTATCGCCGGGGTAATGCTGGCCGCGCCTGAGGGGCTGGCCGCGCTGGCGCAGGATTTGCGGGCAATGGCCGAGACAGGGGTCGAGATCATCGTGATCGACGGCGGCGACGGCACGGTGCGCGAGGTGCTGAGCCGGGCACCGGCAATCTGGGCCGACGCGGGCAAGACCGCCCCCCGCTATGCCATCATCGCCAGCGGCAATACCAACCTGATCGCCCGCAAGGTGGGCGCGATTGTCGATGCCGATATGGTTCGGCTCGCGGCAGATGCGGCGGGGTTTCGCGAAACCACGGTCCCGCTTTTGCAAATCGACCGCACCGGCCAGCCGCCGCTGACCGGGTTCATCATGGGGGCGGGCGCATATGAGACCGCAACACGCATGGCGCAGGAACAGCTTGCCGCCCGCCACGGCCTTCAGGTGGTGATCGCGGTTCTGCGCCTGATCTTTGGCCCAGCCTTGCGCACACCAACCCGGATCGGGTTCGGGGCGGACGCCCCGCCCGTCATCGCGATGCGCACGTTGATCGGCGTGACGACATTGCCCGGCGCGTTGATCTATGGCCTTAATCCGTTCTGGACCGGCGGCACCGGCCCGCTGCGCTGGCTCGATATCGCCGCCCCCGCGCCACGCCTGCTTCGCGCAGTGGCCCGCATCCTGCTGCACCGCCCGGCCCCGTGGATGGCGGGCAACTATCGCTGCGGCACCGCTGATCGGATCACCCTGCGCCTCGAAACGCCCTTTGTGGTCGATGGTGAAAGCTTCGCGCCCGGCCCGGATGGCATGGTGCATCTGTCGGCGGAAACCGGCGCGACATTTCTGGCATCGCGCTAAACTCGACATGGATCGCCGAAACGCTTATCTAGCGGCCAATCCCGATTGAGGTCGATACGGAGCCAACACGTCATGGCCACTGCAGAGAACATCGAGCCCGAAAAGCCGGCATCGCTGAACCGCCCGGTGCGCCGCTTTGTAAAGCGGACCGGAAAGAAGGCCATGCGCCTTGTCGCCCGGATTCAAAGCCGCGCCTCCACCGTGCCGGATACACCGTTCATCGGAAACGAACATTTCCCGTTCCTGAAGGAATTCGAGGATCGGTGGGAGGTGATGCGCGACGAGGTTCGTGAGGTTCTGAAACACCGCGATGCGATCCCCGGATTCGAGCAGATCTCGCCCGACCAGCACCGGATCGCCAAGGCACAGCAGTGGAAAACCTTCATCCTGTTCGGCTTTGGCCAGCCGCTGGAAAAGAACTGCACCCAAGCGCCGGTCACCGCCGAAATTCTCAGCCGGGTCCCGAATGTGCAAACCGCATGGTTTTCCATCCTCGCACCCGGCTATCACATTCCGGCCCATACCGGCGTTACCAAGGGCATCGTGCGGGCGCATCTTGGCCTCATCATCCCCAAGGAGCGGGAGAAGTGCCGCCTTCGCGTGCAATCCGAAATCCGCCCGTGGGAAAATGGCGTCGCCTTCGCCTTCGATGACACGTTCGAACACGAGGTCTGGAACGACACGGACGAGGAACGGGTGATCCTCCTGTTCGATTTCGACCGCCCGATGAAATGGTATGGCCGCTTCATGAACGGGCTGATGCTGCGGTTGATGAAGTTCACCGCCTTCTATCAGGAACCGAAAAAGAACCTCGCAGATTTCGAGGATCGGTTCGAGGCCGCCACGCGGCGCGCCGATGCGAATCTTGAAAAGCTCAGCGACTGACACCATCGGTGGCGCGCGATCCTAATCCTGCGCTGAAGGCCTTCATCGCCGACGAACTGGCGCGCCCGACACTGCCGGAGGCGGCCGCCTTTGCCGCTGAGATCGGGCGGCGTCCCGGCGTTGTCGCCGTGCTGTTCTATGGCTCCTGCCTCCAGAAACAGACCACCGAGGGGATGCTAGACTTTTACGCTCTGACCGATACGCCGCAGCCCTATGGGCAAAGCCTGTTGTCGGCAGCCGCAAACCGGGCCTTGCCGCCGAATGTCTATCCCGAACATTTCAACGGGTTGCGAGCGAAGGTCGCTGTTGTGCCCGTCAAAGCATTCCGGGACCGAATGGCCCTGTCCTCACTCGACACGACGTTATGGGCCAGATTCTCCCAGCGGGCGGCGATTGTCTGGACGCGGGATGACGCCGCCCGCGACGCAGCGGCGGATGCCGTTGCTGCCGCCGTCGAAACCGGCGCGGTCTGGGCCACGCGGCTGAACCCGGGCCTGTCCGGCCCCGACGCATGGCGGGGGTTGTTTGCGCGCACCTACAAGGTTGAATTCAGGGTGGAACGTCCAGGGCGTGCCGCCGATATCGTCGGAACGGATGAGGCGCGCTTTGCCGCTCTCTGGCCGATGACCGAGGCTGCGCGGCGCAGCGCACCCGAAGCGCCGCCCTTTGCATGGGCGTTCCGCTGGGTCTGGGGCAAACCGCTTCATGTTTCCAGATTGATAAAGGCCGCCTTCACATTCGAAGGCGGCCCTCGGTATCTTCTGTGGAAAATCAGGCGGCACCGCCGCCGATAATCCGGTCTTTGTCGGTCAGCCCTTGGCCGAACCCGATTTTGCGACCGTTTCCGTCTCGACAGACTGCTTGCCGCTGGATTTGCCAGTCGCAACCGAACCGCCGGTGCCGGTGACAATGCGCATTGCGCCCTGCACCTCTGCCAGACGGCGGCGATCTGCCTTGCTGGCCGGGATCAGGTTCAGTTCCGCACCGACCTGCGCGAACACATCCAGCGCCGTCGCAATCTGTTCCCGCGTATGGGCGGCAGAAATGGACGAGCGAAGCAGCGACAGTGCATTCGGGGTCGATGGCGGAATCGCGATGTTGGTGTAGACGCCAGCGTCGATCAGCGCATTCCAGAACCGCACGGCGATTTCCTTGCCGGGCAGCTTGATCGCCACAACCGGGCTGACCTCCGGCCCAAGCACGAAGCCGAGCGTTTCCAGCCCGTCATAGAACGTGCGGGCGTTGCGCCACAGCAATTCACGCAGATGCGGGTTCGCCTCCATCTGGTCGAAGCTGGCCTTGGCAGCAGCGATCACCGCAGGCGGCAGCGACGCAGTGAACATGTAGGGGCGCGAGATTGACCGCAGGATTTCCACGCCTTCATGGTCGCTGACGCAGAACCCGCCAACCGTGCCGATGGATTTGGAGAACGTGCCGACGATGTAGTCGCACTCCGCCTCCACACCCTCCAGCTCGCACAGGCCACGACCCTTTTCGCCCAGCGTGCCGAGCGAATGCGCCTCGTCGACCATCAGATAGGCGCCGTATTGCTTTTTCACCGCAGCAATTTCCGCCAGCGGCGCCGTGTCGCCCAGCATCGAATAGATACCTTCGGTCACGACAACCTTGTCGCCCGGCTTGTCCTTCAGACGCTCCAGCTTTTTCGCGAGGTCTTCGGGGTTGTTGTGGCGGAACCGGATGACTTCAGCATCCGACAGCTTGCAGGCGTCATAGATCGACGCATGGCTGTCCGCGTCGATCAGCAGATAATCGCCGGATTGTGCCAGAGCCGAGATCGAACCGAGATTGGCGGAATAACCGGTCGAAAACACCACGGCGCATTTCTTGCCGTAGAAATCCGCCACCCGCCGCTCCAGCGACTTGTGCAGCTCATATGTGCCGTTCGCGATCCGCGACCCGGTGGTGCCGGTGCCAAACTCGTCGATGGCAGCCTTCGCCGCGGCGATGCAGGTTTCATCGAACGTCATGCCGAGATAATTGTTCGTGCCCAGCAGGATCGTGCGGCGGCCTGACAGCATCGCTTCGGTCGGCGAGATCACCTCGTCGAATTCAAGGCGCGTCGGATCGCGGCCAAGCGCCTTCAGGGCACCGAATGCCTTCTGCACGGCCATTGCTTTGTCTTCGATGCTCACTGCCTACTCCTAAGTCCTGCGTGACGCTCAGGCATCTTCCAGAATCAGGTTATGGATCGCCGCAGCCAGTTCCCTGACCGTTTTGACATCGGAAATACGGTCCATAGGGACCGTTATTCCGAACTCGTCTTCCAGTTCGAAGACGAAATCCATGACACTGACGGAATCCAGACCCGTATCAGCGACGATATTCGTGTCAGCCGTAAGTGTCAGATCGGGATCGACCTTTTCACCAAGCAGCCGGATAATGTCGCTCTCTACGGAGTCCAAGGTTGCCATTCACGTCTCATTACTGTCCCAACGCTGAACATACAGCGCTTGTTCCCTGTTAGCGGGGCGATGCAATCGATTGGCCCGATTTGTATTTTACCCACATTCAAGAGCGTGCAACATGCCCGGATGTGACGAAAATATAAAGCAGAATAGCCGCGCCGTTCACAAGTCTTGCAAGATGAAATCTTTACGCGAGCGACAGCAATCAAGCCCGGTCACCAACATGTGTCGGAAAGACTGATATCCGATGCTGAACGGGCGAGAAACCACGGTCACCTACAATATATAGGCGCAGGTGAAAAAAATTCGTCCATATATTGTCATCGTCAGAGCATGTCAGGACGAGCTTCGATTGGCTGCCAAAGGCTCCGCCAAATCGCGATCTTGCCGCGAGAGGCACCCGCCAACCCTCACCACCCGATTTGTTGCAGCGCGACATCACGTCTCACGTATCGGTTTTGGCCGATAAACCGTTGCTGACGTTACGGAAAGTTCAGGGGCCAGACCACGCTTGCCCGCCGATCAGCGACGGCACGCGGCGGCGTGAATCGGCGATGGCAGACAAGTCGAGATCAGCGCGAACAATACCCGGTGCTTCACCGCCGTCGCTTATTACTTCACCCCAGGGCGAGATGATGAGCGAATGTCCCCAGGTCTGCCGCGCCGTACCGACCGATGCACGATGTACGCCACACTGCGCCGGGGCGAGGACGAAACATCCGGTCTCGATGGCGCGGGCGCGCAGCAAAACCTCCCAATGCGCCGCACCGGTCGGGCGGGTGAACGCGGACGGAACCGTCAGGATGCCCGCCCCGCTGCGCGCGAGCCGCAGATAGAGGTCGGGAAACCGCATGTCATAGCAGATCGTCATGCCGAGCGGCCCCCAGGGCGTCGCTGCCAGCACCGCCCTCTGTCCGGGCGCATAGCCGGAGGATTCGCGATAGGCCTCCCCCGCCACCGGAATCGCGTCGAACATGTGGATCTTGTCATAGCGATTGCGGATCGTGCCATCCGGGCCGATCAGGAAGGACCGGTTCGAAAACCGTCCATCAGCCGCCTCACCTTTAAGCGCCAGCGACCCGATCAACAGCCAGATGCCAAGTTCCGCCGCCACGATCCGCAACCGGGCCAGCGTCGGGTCGGATGCTTCGGGATGCAGCACCGCGCGCTGGTGCTCGCGGCTCATGGAAATGATGTTGGTCACTTCCGGGGTTGCGATCAGCGTCGCGCCGGATGCGGCCGCCGCGCGGATCAGCGCCTCCGTTTCAGGCAGGTTCACCGCCGGATCGTCGGAGGATGAAAGCTGGATCAGCGCCGCCGGGCAGATCATCCCCTGTCAGGCCGCCAGCAAGGCGTCGAGCTTGCCCGCCCGCTCCAGCGCCATCAGGTCGTCGCACCCGCCGACATGATCGTCGCCGATGAAGATTTGCGGCACGGTCTGGCCGCCCTTGGCGCGGCGCGTCATCTCCGCCCGGCGCGACGGGTTCGCCATCACGTCGATTTCCGAATAGGTCACGCCCTTCCTGTCGAGAAGGCCCTTCGCCATCCGGCAATACCCACAGATCGGCGTCGTATAGATTTCAACCGGCTTCATCATTCGTCCTCGCGGTAGTGAGATTTGATATCTACGACAGGTCGGCGTCACGGGCAACGCGCGCAAGTACCAGCGCGTTCACATCACGGGCACCGGCCATGCGACACATCTCGGCGCAGGCCGACAATGTGGCCCCCGTGGTCATCACATCGTCGATCAGCAACACCGACTGCCCCCTGACCTGTGCGGCCATGTCGGGCGGAATGGTAAATGCGTCCGCCACATTCGCGTGACGCGCCTGCCGCCCCAGCCCATCCTGTGACCCTGTCCAACGCGTGCGGCGCAACAGGTCGAGCGCCAGAACCCCATTGATGCCCGGCAGATGCGCCAGTTCGCGCGCCAATTCCCCCGCCTGATTGTAACGCCGCCCGACCATCCGCCGCCAATGCAATGGAACAGGGGCGATGACATCCGCCCCCGTCAGGATCGGCCCCGCCGCCCGCGCCATCCAGACCGCCGCCAAGGGCGCAATGTCCAGTCGGTCGCCATGTTTCAACGCGAGCACCAGTTTGCGCCCGGTGCCGTCATAGACCATCGACGCCGCGCCACGCGTCCACCCGGGTGGGGTTCGGATGCACCCCTCGCACAGAACATCCTGCCCGAACGCCGCCATGACCGGCAGGCCGCAGCACCGGCAGGTCGCGCCGGAAATGAAGGTCGCATCCTGCCAGCAGGCGGGGCACAGCCCGCGCCGATCCGACACCTCGACCCGGCAGGACGGGCAAAGCGGCGGATAGACGAACCCGGACAGGGCGGCCATCGCCCGGCGCATCCAGCCCGGAGGGGATGCCTCGCGCCCATTTGATCCAAAGGCCGTGCCACTATATCCATCCTCAGCCGATCCGGCGGAACGCAGTGAGGTCTCGTGGCGCTTTTCGATAATCATGTCAGGATCATGCGTGCAAGCAGGGTTAAGAACCTGTTAACCGGCGCTGCCGCAGGCGCGGATTTCCTGATCCGGCGGGCGGCGGACGGGGTCGCGGACCGGCTGGATGATGTGAAGCGGGATTTTCCCCGCGCCGCCATCGTCGGCGCGGGGGGCGGGGCCTTCGCCGCCGCGATTGCCGGGCGTGCGGGGCAGGAACGCCTGATTCAGGCCGACAGCGCCGCCGCGCTCGCCACACTCGCATCCGGCATGGCCCCAGGAGCGGATACGAGGGTGACATCGGAGGAGGAGCCAGACCTCTCCCCCGGCGATCATGACCTCGCAATCAGCGGCCTGACGCTGCACCGCGCCAATGATCCGGTCGGCGTGCTGACGCAGATGCGACTGGCGCTGAAACCCGATGGGCTGCTGATTGCGGTCCTGTTCGGCGGTCAGACGCTGCACGAACTCCGCGCCAGCTTCGCTGAGGCGGAAATCGAGGTGGAGGGCGGCATATCCCCCCGCGTCGCGCCGATGGGGGAAGTGCGCGATCTGGGTGCCCTGCTGCAACGCGCCGGCCTCGCGCTGCCGGTCGCGGATGTGGACCGGGTGGATGTCGCCTATGAAACCCCGTTCCATCTGATGCGCGACCTGCGCGCGATGGGCGAGGCGAACCCACTGTCGGACCGGCGCAAGACCTTCACGCGCCGCGCTACCCTGATGCGAATGGCTGAAATCTATGCCCGCACCTATTCCCGACCCGATGGCCGCGTCACGGCTACGTTCGAGCTCGTCTATCTCACCGGATGGGCCCCCGCCGACAACCAGCCGAAACCGCTACGCCCCGGTTCCGCCAAGGTCAGGCTGGCGGATGCGCTGGGCACGCGGGAGCATCCGACCGGCGACAAACCCGCGCATGTGACGAAGGACAAGGCCTGAACACTGGACCGATGTGTCGCGCGCCCTACCTCTCGCGCCGGGCGGTTTCGGCATGTAAGAGGGGGTTTCCGGATGAAAGACTTTGTGAAGGATGCTGCCGTGACAGACCGCCTTGCCCACGCGCCAAGCTCTCATCCCCCCGTGCCTGCGCGCAAGACCGGTGTTCTGGTCGTCAATCTCGGCACCCCGAACGGCACTGACTATTGGAACATGCGCCGGTATCTGAAGGAATTCCTGTCGGATACCCGCGTGATCGAAGCGCCGAAATGGCTGTGGCAGCCGATCCTGAACCTCGTGATCCTGACCACCCGCCCGCAGAAATCCGGCGAGGCCTATGCGTCGATCTGGAACAAGGAAAAGGACGAAAGCCCGCTTCGCACCATCACCCGCGCGCAGACCGAAAAGCTGGCGGCGCGGATCACCCAAGCCTATGGCGGCGAGGTGATCGTCGATTACTGCATGCGCTATGGCGACCCATCGACCGGATCGAAGATTCAGGAACTTCATGATGCGGGCTGCGACCGGATCGTGTTCTTCCCGCTTTATCCGCAATATTCCGCCACGACGACCGCCACCGCCAACGATCAGGCGTTCCGTCACCTGATGAAGATGCGCTGGCAGCCCGCGATCCGCACCGTTGCCGCCTATTACGAACATCCGCTCTATGCCGAGGCGCTGGCGCAATCGGTAAAGCGTGCCTATGCCACGATGGACGCGACGCCGGATGTGCTGGTCACGTCCTATCACGGCCTGCCGCAGGAATATCTCGACAAGGGCGACCCTTATCATTGCACCTGCCACAAGACGACGCGCCTGATGCGCGAACGGCTCGGCTGGGACAAGGATGCGGTGGTCACGACGTTCCAGTCGCGCTTCGGCCCGAAACAGTGGCTTCAGCCCTATACGGTTGAAATGGTTGCGGAACTGGCGCGGCAGGGCAAGAAGCACATCGCGGTAATGGCCCCCGGCTTTTCCGCCGATTGCGTCGAGACGCTGGAAGAGATCAACGAAGAGATCAAGGAAGCCTTCGAGGAAGCGGGCGGAGAGCGGTTCGATTATATCCCCTGCCTCAACGACGACGACGCCCATATCGACATGATGGAAGCGATCGTGAAGACGGAGCTGACGGGCTGGGTCTGAGCGCACGCGCATCGCGCTGCGCTGCCGTCTTGCCGAAACCCTGTTTGCACCGATAACGTCACCCCATGCGCGATGCGGTTGCGATGGGGAATGACGATGGCGGTTGAAAAGACGGATACGGTCATCGTCGGTGCTGGTCAGTCCGGGCTGGCGCTCAGCGCGCATCTTCGCGCCAATGGCGTGCCGCATATCCTGTTCGAAAAGGACCGCATCGCCGAAAGCTGGCGCACGCGGCGCTGGGATTCGCTGGTTGCGAATGGCCCCGCCTGGCATGATCGCTTTCCGCCGATGGAATTTCCCGACACGCATCCCGACGCCTTTGTCCCGAAAGACGGCGTTGCCGATTACATGGTCGCCTTCGCGAAACGGATTGAGGCCCCTGTGCGCTCCGGGGTGGAGGTGAAGACGGTCCGTCGGCACGACAGCGCCCCCGGCTTCATCGTCGAAACATCGGAAGGAGCCGTCGAGGCCCGCGCAGTCGTCGCGGCCACCGGATCGTTCCAGATCCCGATCATCCCGCCCGTAGTGCCTGATTCGCCTGACGTGATGCAGATACATTCCGTCGATTACCGCAATCCGGGGCAATTGCCTGAGGGCGCGGTTCTTGTGGTCGGCTCCGGCTCTTCCGGTGCGCAGATCGCGGACGAACTGCTACGCGCCGGGCGCAGGGTCTATCTCTCCATCGGCCCCCATGACCGGCCACCGCGCAGTTATCGCCAGCGCGATTATTGCTGGTGGCTCGGTGTGCTCGGGAAATGGGATCTTGCGACGGTCGATCCTGCGACGGCGCATGTCACGATTTCGGTCAGCGGCGCGCGGGGCGGCCAGACGGTCGATTTTCGTCGGCTTGCGGCGGATGGGATCACGCTGGTCGGGATGACGCAATCCTGCGACGCAGGCGTGCTGCGGTTTGCCCCCGATCTGGCAGTGAATATCGCGCATGGCGATGCAAACTACCTCGCGGTGCTGCGCGAGGCTGACGCGTATATCGCCCGCAACAGCCTCGACCTGCCAGAGGAACCGGAGGCGCATGTCATCGGGGCGGACCCTGATTGCCTGACGCATCCGCTTGCGTCTCTCGATCTGGCCCAAGAAGGCGTGACCGCAATCGTCTGGGCCACCGGTTACAAGCAGGATTTCGGCTGGCTCGCCGTGAATGCGTTCGGCCCCGATGGCAAGCCAAGCCACAATCGCGGTGTGTCGAAGGAACCCGGTGTCTATTTCCTCGGCCTGCCCTGGCTGTCGCGGCGCGGATCGTCATTCATCTGGGGGGTCTGGCACGATGCACGATACATCGCCGACCATATCTCCACCCAGCGCGCCTATCTGGATTATTCGGGCACCGCCGAGCGGATCATGGGGTAGCGCCGCCTATGCCGCCGGATCGTCGAAGCCGATGAACCGCGTCGTTTCAGCCACGGATCGGCGGCGCGAGACGACATCGTTGGCAACGAACCCGTCATCCGGCCAGCCGAGCGCGACGCAGGTCAGGATCACCTGATCTTCGGGTATCTCCGCCACCTCGCGCACCACGGGCGATTGCATGATGCCCTGCCCGTTGATGACCGATCCCAGGCCCCGGCTCCACGCCGCCAGCACGAGGCCATAGGTCGCCGCACCGGTATCGAAATGCGCGATGGTGTTGGTCAGAAGATCGCGGTCGAAACAGACGACGACCGAAACCGGCGCATCGAACTGGCGAAAGCCGCGCATCACCCAATCCTGCCGACGTTCGGCATCATGGCGTTCGATCCCCATCGCCTCGAACAACTGCACGGCAATCTCGATCTGGCGTTTGCGGTGGACGCCATCATAGGCGGCGTAATCCTCGATCTCCCGGCTTGGCGTCACACCGCCGAGCATACGTTCGGTATTGCCCGCGCGCACACGCGCCAGCGGCTCCCCGGTCAGCACGTGGAAATGCCAGGGCTGGGTGTTCATCGAAGATGGCGCGCGGTTGGCCAGCGCAATGACGTCCTCCAACAACGCACGCGGCACCGGGTCGGGCCTGAACCCGCGAATGCTGCGGCGCCCCTGCATCGCCTGTTCGATATCCATGAATCCCTCCGCATTGATCTGTGTCGGCAGCAATGCGCAGGGATCGGCGCGGCGCAAGCTGCAATGGCAGGTGACGTAACGGCGCAGATTTTCCCTGCCCATCCGCGAAAACTGCGCTAGGTTCGCCCCATGGGAAAATATGATCCACCGCGTAAGGAGCTTTGGTTCCGGCTTTTCGTCGGCGTCGGCATCATCGCTTTCATCGCTGCCGCTATTCTGTATCGGGGCGTGCCAAGCGGTCCGGCAGCCTATGAAACCGTCGGGATGGCGATTCTGGTCGGTGGCGGCACCATCGCCTGGTGCGTCTGGAAACTGGTGAAATCCGGCAAGGACGACGACCCGCAAGCCTGATGACGCCAAACATGAAAACGCCGCCCCGGTGACCGGAGCGGCGTCGATTGTCAGGCCCGATGGCGATTAGCCGACGAGGTCGCCATCCACGCGACGCACCGCAATGACAGCGGAACGCGGGGTGGCGGTGCCGCCTTCCGGCCAATGGCTGCCACCTTCCTCACCCGGATGCTGCACGCCGACGAACATCGTCTTGCGGTCGGCGCTCCATGTCAGGCCGGTGATCTCACATTCATTCGGGCCGACGAGGAACCGGCGGATCTCGCCAGTCACGGGATCACCCGCGAGCATCATGTTGTTGCCCTGACCGGCGAAATCGCCGTCATTGGAATACTCACCATCCGTCTGAATCCAGAGCAGACCGGCTTCGTCGAACCTGATTCCGTCGGGTGAGTTGAACATGTTGCCAGCGTTGACATTCGAGGATCCGGCATAAGCATCGTCATGCACGGTCGGGTTTCCGGCCAGCACATAGAGGTCCCAATCGAAGCCTTCGGCGGCATGATCGCCGCCTTCCGGCCGCCAGCGGACGATCTGACCGTAATTGTTCGCTTCACGCGGGTTCGGTCCGGCTGCCGGGGTTGCATCGCCGCCTGCATTCGGCTTCACGCCACGGTTCCTGTTATTGGTCAGCGCACAATAAACCTCTGCCGCATTCGGGTTCGACGTGACCCATTCAGGGCGGTCCATCGTGGTTGCGCCGACCTTAGACCCGGCGATGCGGGCGTGGACACACACTTCTGCGAGGCTGGCCATGCCGGTCGTCTCCGGTGTCAGCGCCAGCCACTGGCCAGTGCCATCATCGTTGAACTTGGCGGCATAGAGTGTGCCTTCGTTCAGCAGTGCCTCGGTGTCGGAGCCGGGCGCAAACACGCCGTTCGACACGAAGCGATAGAGGAACTCGCCCCGTTCATCATCGCCCATGTAGACGACAACACGGCCATCGCCGTTCACGACGACTTCTGCATTCTCGTGCTTGAAGCGGCCCAGCGCGGTGCGCTTCTTCGGGGTTGCCGAAGGGTTAGCCGGGTCGATCTCGACCACGTAACCAGCGCGGTTCGGCTCGTTCGGGTTCTTGGCCACGTCGAAGCGATCATCGACCTTTGCCCAGCCATAGCCCCAGTCCTTGGACGACACGCCATAACGCGCCAGTTCCGGCGACACTTCATGCGCTTCGTCTTCTGCCGAGAAGTAGCCGTTGAAGTTCTCTTCGCAGGCCAGATAGGTGCCCCACGGGGTCTTGCCCGAACCGCAGTTGTTCCATGTGCCCATCGACACGGTGCCGGTTGCATCGGCGGCGGTTTTCACCAGGTCATGGCCAGCGGCAGGGCCGGTCAGTTCCATCGGCGTGGCCGGGGTGATGCGGCGGTTGAGGTCGCTGTCCTTGACCACATGCCATTTGCCATCGGTGTCAGCGATTTCGACAACGGTCACACCGTGGGCCATCATGCCCTTCTTGATGTCGTCGGCGTCGGCAGGCTTGGCATCGGGGCGGTTGGACCAGATGATGTCACGGTTGGTATATTCATTGTTCACGACCAGAACCGAACGGCTGCCAACCGGGAAGATTTCCATCCCGTCGATGTTGTCGCCGAATGTGATCGCCTGACTGTCGGCGGTGCCGAGGGTCGCATGATCGAATTCCGGGCCATCGACGGTGATCGGATCGCCCCAGCGGACGACCACTTCAGCGGTATAGCCGGGCGGCACCGTGATGTCGTCAAGGCTGTTCGTGGCGACCTGTTCGAAGGCAAAGCGGGAATGTGCAGCGGCCTGCGCTTTCGGGGCCAGACCGGCGCCGATGGCAGCGACGCTGCCGAATGCCAGAACGCCGCCGAGAAAGCCGCGGCGGCTGATGGCGCGCTCGACAACCTGATCGAATTCGCAGACTTCGGGGCGCGGATTGACCTGTTCGTCGAACGCGTCGAAGGACATGACGGAAGGGGTGAGATCTTGCATGTAATTCTCCATTGGCTGGATCACTCGTCCACCGCCAGAATCCAGCGGTCGGGGTTCGGTAGCATTCGTCTGTAACAGCTTCGCGACATATCGGGCGGGGCATCGTTGCACTTGCAACGATAAGACGGCAAGATAATCGAACCGAGTCGGACCAACCCGGTGCCCGGTCAGGAACACAACCTGAGGCAGAACAGCGCGCGATGAAATACATTTATGAAGAATTCCCCTATGTGACGCCGGGACCACTGGTCGGAAAGCCAGAGGGCCGCCACCGGGTGGTAATCGTCGGGGCGGGGCCGATCGGTTTGGCGCTCGCCATCGACCTTGCGCTCAAGGGGGTCGCGTCGGTGGTGCTCGACGACAACAATGTCGTGTCTGTCGGCAGTCGCGCGATCTGCTGGGCAAAGCGAACGCTGGAGATTTTCGACCGGCTCGGGATCGGCGCGCGAATGGTCGAAAAGGGCGTCACGTGGAAGATCGGCAGGACGCATCATCGCGCCCGCGAGGTGTTCAATTTCGACCTGCTGCCCGAAGACGGCCACAAGATGCCCGCCTTCATCAACCTCCAGCAATATTATGTCGAACAGTATCTGGTGGACCGGTGCCGAGATTTTCCCGATCTGATCGACCTCAGGTTCAAGAACCGGGTCACGGGGGTGGAGGTTGAGGCAGGCATCGCCCGCGCCACGGTTGAAACACCTGACGGGACCTATCGCATCGAAGCGGACCATCTGATCGCTGCCGATGGCGCAGGCAGCCCGATCCGCCGCCAGATGGGCCTCGATTTCGACGGCGAATTGTTCGAGGAGAGGTTCCTGATCGCCGATATCCGGATGGAGGCGGATTTTCCGTCGGAGCGGTGGTTCTGGTTCGAACCCGACTTTCATCCGGGCCAGTCCGCCCTGCTGCACAAACAGCCCGACAACATCTATCGGATCGACCTGCAACTCGGCTGGGGCGCAGACCCGGACGAGGAAAAGAAGCCCGAAAATGTCATCCCCCGGATCGAGAAGGTGGTGGAGGGTCGACCGTTCGAGCTCGACTGGGTGTCGGTCTATACGTTCCAGTGTCGACGGCTGAAACGGTTCGTCCACGGGCCGGTGATCTTCGTCGGCGACAGCGCGCATGTGGTGTCGCCCTTTGGCGCGCGCGGCGGCAATGGCGGCATTCAGGATGTGGACAATCTGGGCTGGAAGCTCGCCGCCGTGGTCAACGGTGCCGATCAGGCGCTGCTGAATACCTATGATGCCGAGCGGACCCACGGCGCGGACGAGAATATCCGCAATTCGGCCCGCGCCACCCGATTCATGTCGCCCGATGACGGGGTGGAACGGCTGTTCCGTGACAGCGTTCTGGCGCTGGCGGGACATGCGCCCTTCGCCCAGCGCATGGTGAATTCGGGGCGTCTGTCGCTGCCCTGCGATTATCAGGGCGGGCCGCTGGCAGGGGCCGACGACCCGGCCCTGCCCGCCGTGACTGCACCCGGATGCCCGTGCCCGGATGCGCCGGTTGGGGCAGGATGGCTGCTCGATCATTTGCCGGGCGAATGGGTGGTTCTGGCTTTGAACGCCGAACCTTTGGTGGTGGATGGCGTGAAGCTGGTGCGGCTGCCCGCCAATGATGCTTTGGCGCGGCGCTATCTCGGCGATGCACCGACTGCGATATATCTGATCCGCCCCGATCAGCATGTCGCGGCGCGCTGGCAGATTGTCGATGCGGCAGCGGTTTCAGCGACGCTCGCACGGCTGACAGGGGCCAGAACATGACCCGCCTGACCATTACCCCGAACATCCCCGGTGCCGATGGATTCTATGCCGATCTGCTCGCGGCCCATGAGGGGCTGACAGAGGCGGAAAGCCATGCCCTGAACGCGCGGCTGGTGCTGATCCTTGCGAACCATATCGGTGCACCCGATGTGATCGCGGCGGCGCTGGCGCTGGCAAAAACCGCCGGGCAGCGTTCTTAGCGGATCTTCTTCAGATAGACGTAAAGCGCGCCGCCGCCGCCATGCTTCGGGTGGGCCTGGGTGACATTCACGATCATCGGCGCGAGCGGCGGTGTCGCCAGCCAGACCGGCACCTCCCGCCGCAGCACACCGGGGGCGGGGTCGCCAAAGTCGCGCGGCGCGCCGACCGCGCCCTTGCCGGTGACGATCAGAACCATCCGATGCCCGGCGGTCCGGCTCTGGCTGATGAACCGGTTCAGGGCATTATGGGCGCGATTGGCGGTCATGCCGTGCAGGTCGAGCACCGCATCCGGTGTTCGTTGCCCGCGTCGCAATCGGGTTTCGGTTGCGCGGTCGAGGCCGGAGGCCTTTGGCAGCGGCGGTTGCGGCAGGGTTACGCCTGCCTCCAGTCGGCTGACCGGGCGCAGGATCAGGGGTTCACGCTCGGTATTGCGCAAGCCTGACAGGCTGGGTTTCGGTGCTGGCATCTGTGGCGGCTGCGCCTCTGGCGGGATCGGGTGGCGGGGCTTGCCATAGGCGCGCTGCCAGAGGTCGCGTTCCTCCGGTGTCGGCTTTCGTCCCCGCCTCACACGCTCAACCTCATGCGACGCCCAGCATCCGGTCGGCGGCGGTGCGGGGCAGAAGCGTGATCAGCCGCCCGGTTGTCCGCAATCCGCTGGCCAGCGATCCGGCCTCCGGCCCTGATCCAACGAACAGATCGGCGCGCTGCGCGCCCTTGATCGCGCCGCCAACGTCCTGCGCGACCATCAGGCGGCCTTCATATCCATCGATCCCATGCGCCTCCACCCAGACCGGGGTGCCGAGCGGGTGGATCGAAGGATCGACAGCGACCGAAAGGCCGGACGTGACCGGCAGGCCCATCGCCCCGACCGGGCCGGTTTCCGCATCAAGCTCCGGGCGTTCCGTGAAGAACACGAAAGACGGGTTTTCATTCATCAGTGCGAAAGCGCGTTGCAGGTCGGCCCGCAGGAAATCCTTCAACGACTGGGCGCTGACATCCTCCAGCACCATATCGCCGCGATCGACCAGAACCCGGCCGATCGCCTTATAGCTGCGATTGTTCTTGCCCGCGAAGCCGACCCGCGCCAGCGATCCATCTGGAAGAATCAGACGCCCGGAACCCTGAATTTCCAGAAAGAACGTCTCCACCGGATCATCGGCCCAGAACAGCTCTAACCCGCGCCCCTCCAGCGCGCCCGCCGCGATCTGGGCGCGGGTGAAATAGGGGCCTTTGCGCAGGTCGGACGGTTTGGCATAGATCGGATACTGATACGGACCTTCGCGTGTGCGTGAGGCGCGGAGCATCGGTTCATAATACCCGGTGAACAGGGCCTCGCGGCCATCGGTGACGCGCACAGGCGTGAACAGCGCCTCGAAGGCTGCACGGGCGGAGGCGAAGCGACCGGCGGCGAGGCTGTCAGCGACGATCCGCCAATCCTCGGCAGTGGTTGGCCCGACCTTGTCTGACCGGCGCGCCTGCCGCAACGTGCTGGAAAACACTGCCAGCGCGCCCGCATGATCGGCACCATCCCAGCCCGGCAGATTGCCGAAATCGCGGCGGGACACGACGAATCCTTCGGGGATGGGCTCGATCGGCAAGGTGCGTCGCAGAGGCGACGCAACATTCGGCGGCGGCGCGCTGCACCCCGCCATCAGGGTTGCCGCGCACAGGCCTGAAAGCGCCTGTCGCCGGGACAAATGCACCTTACCTGCGCGAACCGCCTGAAATTCCGCACCCATGCCCCCTGCCTGCCCCCATCAGATGATGGCCCGTACGGGCCGTGCCTATTCCCCGGTTGCGATCAGCAGCCAGTTCGGGTCGGACGATCCCACCTGCCGCCCGAATGTCCATGTATCGACCTCGCGGCGCACCTCGTTCGGGTCGCCCTCGACGATGCGGTGTTCGCTGTCGCGCACCACCGTCACAAGCTCGCCGACAAATCGCATGTCGATTTCGGCGATCTTTTCATCAGCATCGAAGCGCGCGCCGGTGATCTTTGCGTCACGCACCCCGACGAACCGCGCATCGACGGTCAGACCTTCGTCGGCGCGCCTGTCGATTGCCACGGCGAAATCCTGATAGACATCGGGTGATACGTATTTCTGCAGGGTCGCCTTGTCGCCATTCTCAAACGCCATCAGCAGCATTTCATAGGCGCGCCGGGCACCATCGCTGAACCTGGCCGGTGAAAAATCAGGCTCGATTGCCTGAATGGCCTTGAAGGCATCGGCGTTGGGATCGTTGGCGGCAATGGTTTCCGGAACCGCCCTGTCGAGCGGAGCCGGCGCAGGCTGCGCATCGCCCTTGCGCCCGAACATCGGCTCGACGGGTTTCTCGTGACCGGTCTTGGTTCCCAGAACGCCCTTCAGCCGGATGAACAGAAAGACCGAGACAGCCGCGAGAATAATCAGGATCAGAAAGCTGTCGCCCATCTGCATATGCTCCTCTCAACATCAGGTACGGATGGCACCTGAAGAATACTGCCCTTATGTAGGTTGCGTCAGACACAGTGTCCACGCCGCAATCTGGCGCGGGCATGATCCTGACCTGTGAAAGAGGTGTCGCATGTGGGTTTTTCTTCTTCTGGTCGCCGTGCCGGTGATCGAAATCGCGTTGTTCATCAAACTGGGCGGCTTCATGGGCCTGTGGCCGACCATCGCACTGGTGATCGGGACGGCGGTCCTTGGTGCGGCGCTACTGCGCGCGCAGGGATTTTCGGCGATGGCGCGGCTTCAGGCGTCGCTCGCCGAGGGCGGCGATCCGCGCGGGCCGATGGCCGATGGCGTGATGATCCTGATTGCGGGTCTTCTGATGCTGACACCGGGTTTTTTCACTGACACGGTGGGGTTTCTGCTGCTTTTGCCACCGGTCAGGTCAGGCCTGATGGCATGGCTTGGGTCACGGATCGCGGCGCGCGTGGTCACGATGGGGCCGGGTGGCGGCGGGTTCAGGAGGCCGGAGGATGCGCCGCAAGACGGCGGTAAAGGTGCGCCGATCGAGGCCGATTATGTCGATGTGACAGAGGGCAAGCCGCGCCCCGGCGGGTCCGGGTGGTCGCGGCCGCCTGAGGAAGATCGCTGAGGTCGCCAGATTGCGATTGACCCGCTCGCATGCTAGCGCTTCGCGCATCAGGAACAGAATTTCGAGGAGCCGGTCATGGCCGAAGACAACAACGACAGCGCCGCAGCCGAAAAACCCGCCGCGCCGTCGATTTCGATCCAGGCGCAGTATGTGCGTGACATGTCTTTCGAGAATGTCGCCGTGCAGAAGGGCGATGGCCGGATGGATGCCAAGCCCGAAATTCAGGTCGGCGTGAACCTCGACGCGAAGAAACGCGCGGACAGCCTGTTCGAGGTGATCCTGAAGGTGAATGCGACCGCCAAGAACGGCACGGATGTGATGTTCATCGCCGAACTGGAATATGCCGGTGTGTTCAAGATCGGCAATGTGCCGGAGGCGCAACTGCATCCGTTCCTGCTGATCGAATGCCCCCGCATGTTGTTCCCCTTCGCGCGCCGGATCATGGCCGACATGAGCCGCGATGGCGGCTATCCGCCGCTGATGCTCGACATGGTGGATTTCGCCGGGATCTATCGGGCCGAACTGGACCGCCGCCGCGCCGCCGCTGCCGCTGCCGAGGCCAAGCAGCCCGACCCGGCGAACAGCTGATCTGCCGGGCGGTTGGGGTCAGGTCCGCCGCCAGACCGGATTTTTGCCGAGCGTATCGACAAAGCGATCATGCGCTTCCCGCTCCGCCGCTGTCAGACGGGGGGGGAGCGGTTTGGCGCGTGGTGACGCCTGCCAGTCCAGATCGGCACCATCCTTGTCGCGATTGCCGGATCGGGGCGCGGTCAAAGCGCCGACCAGATCGGGCTGACGCCCGCCGATCAGTTCCAGATACACCTCGGTCAGGATCTCGCTGTCGAGCAGCGCGCCATGCTTTTCGCGCGCCGAATTGTCGATGCCGAACCGGCGGCACAGCGCATCGAGGCTGGCGGGGGAGCCGGGAAATCTGGTGCGCGCGATCTGAAGCGTGTCGATCGCCCGATCCATCGGGATCGGGTCGCGGCCAAGCCATGAAAGTTCGGCATTGATGAACTTCATGTCGAAGCCGGCATTGTGGATCACCAGTTTCGCGTCGCCGATGAAATCGAGAAACGCATCGGCAATCCGGGCGAAAACCGGCTCCTTCGCCAGGCGTTCGGACGAGATGCCATGCACCGCGAAGGCCTCGGCAGGCATGCTGCGTTCGGGGTTGATATACTGGTGATAGGTCCGCCCGGTCGGCATGTGGTTTTCAAGTTCGATCCCGCCGATTTCGACGATCCGATGACCATCGAACGGGTCGAGGCCGGTGGTTTCGGTATCCATCACGATTTCACGCATAATGCGGGTCCCCCTTCAGATCCGACATGATACGGGCGACCGCCGCGCGGGCGGCGTCGACCCCGTTGCTTGTGTCGATCACATAATGCGCGCCTGCGCGCTTGTCGGCATCGGGCACCTGTTTTGCGAGGATCGCCTCGAAGGCTTCCTCGGTCATGCCGGGGCGCGCCAATACGCGGGCGCGCTGAATGTCGGCGGGGGCGGAGACGACGACGATGCGGTCAAAATTCGCCTGCCCTCCGGTCTCGAAGATCAGCGGGATGTCGAGCACGGCGACGGCAGAACCGGATTGGCGGGCATGATCGAGAAATGCATGGCGGTCAGCCCCGACCAGGGGGTGCACGATGGCCTCTACCCGTTTCAGGAATGCAGGATCGTCAAGCACGTGCTGGCGCAGGCGCAGCCGGTCCACCGCACCGTCGACCACGGCATCTGGCGCGAGGTCGGCAATCGGATCGACCGCCGCACCGCCTGCCGCGTAAAGCCGGTGGACAGCAGCGTCAGCATCCCAGACGGCTGCGCCCGCCTCGGCGAAAAGCTGCGCCGTAGTCGATTTGCCCATGCCGATGGAGCCTGTGAGACCAATGATGATCATGGTGCCAGCATCAAGGTGCGGAGCGTCTCGTCAACCTCCGGCATCACGCCGAACCATGCGGCAAAACCGGGCCGCGCCTGATGCAGCAACATGCCGAGGCCATCGACGGTGACCAGCCCGGCATTGCTGGCTGCTGCCAGAAACGGCGTGACCAGAGGCGTGTAGACGATGTCGGTCGCGACTGCGCCACTGGCAGTGGCGGAAAGATCGAGGGTCAGGGGCGGCTGGCCCTTCATGCCGAGGCTGGTGGTGTTCACGATCAGACCGGCACCGGACAGGGCGGCGGGGATATCGTCCCAGTCGATCACACGAACCGTGGGGCCGAAAGCATCGCGAAGCGCCTCCGCCCGCAAGCGTGTCCGATTGGCGAGGCGCAGGTCGGTGAACCCGGCCTCGATCAGCGCATAGACCACCGCGCGTGCCGCGCCGCCCGCGCCGAGGATGACTGCGGGATGGTCGGGTCGGAGCGCGCCGCCCGCACCTTCCCGCAGGTTTTCAGCAAAGCCGAAACTGTCGGTATTGTCGGCCAGCACCCGCCCGTCAGGATCAATGACAAGAGTGTTTGCCGCGCCAATGGCGCGGGCCCGCGGCGTCGCCTCGTCGGCGATGGCAAGCGCAGCCTCCTTGTGTGGCAAGGTGACATTCATGCCGCGCCAGCCTTTGGTGACCAGATCGCGGACACAGGATTCAAACTGGTCGGGTGGCGTTTCAAGATGGGTGTAGGACCCCACGATCCCGTGCTTTTGCAGCCAATAGCTGTGCATCCGAGGCGATTTCGAATGTTTTACCGGCCATCCCATGACCCCGGCGCGCAGCAGATCGGTCATTCTGTCAGCACCCCTCTGACACGCAGGAACCCCAGAAGCGGCAGTAACGGAAGGCCCAGAATGGTGAAGTGATCGCCGTCGATGCGGGAGAAAAGCTGCGCGCCGCGCTGTTCGATCCGATAGGCGCCAACGGTGGAGAGGACATCATCTCCTTCCTCCGCCAGATATTCCTCGATGAACTGGTCGGAAAAGGGCCGCATGGTCAGCGTCGCGCGGGAGATGTGCCGCCAGACCGGTGCGCCATCGAGGGCGATCACCGCTGCACTGTGGAGGTGATGCGTCGCGCCGCGCAGTGCGATCAGTTGCGCGCGCGCTTCGTCCCTGGTGGCAGGCTTGTCGAAGGCCGTGCCGTCCTGATCGAGGATCTGATCCGCACCGATCACAAGCGCCCCGGCGTGGCGCGCGGAAATGCGGACAGCCTTCATTTCTGCCAGCGCATCCGCCTGATCGCGGGGGCTTGCCCCTTCCGCCCGAAGAGCATTTTTCATTTCCGCTTCATCGACCCGTGGGGCGGCTGTGTCGAAGGTCAGCCCGGCATCGCGCAACATCTTCGCACGGGTGGGGCTGGTCGAGGCGAGGATCAAAGGGGTCATCAGGTCAGGCCCCTGTCGCGCAGGATCGCCATGATTTCCGCTGCTGTTTCCTCGATGGACCGACGGGTCACGTCGATCACATGCGCGCCGATCCGGTCGAACAGAAGGCGGGCATCGGCCACCTCGCGGCGGATGAGGTCGAGCGCGGCATAGTCGGCACCCTGATCGTGGCCGATTGCCTCCAGTCGATGTGACCTTATCTGGGCCAGTCTTGTCGGGCTTGCGGTCAAGCCGACGATCAGCATCCCGGCAGCGGCAGCGTCGAAGAAGGCCTGCGGCGGTGCGATGCCCGGCACGAGCGGCAGATTCGCCGCCTTCACGCCCCGGACAGCGAGATAGATGCAGGTCGGGGTTTTGGAGGTTCGGCTGACACCGGTCAGAATGACGTCCGCCCGTGCGAGGCGATCCGTCAACGCGCCGTCATCATGGGAGATGGCGTAATCAATGGCGTCCACACGCCGGTAATAAAGGTCATCGACACGATACTGGCTGCCGATGCGCGGCGCGGCAGGGGTTTCGAGGAACCGTTCGGCAGCCGCGATGACCGGCTGCAAGACCGGGACGACCTCGACACCCAGACGGGTTGAAGCGTCGATCAGTTTCTGGCGCAACCGGGGGTCGACCATGGTCAGGATCACCAAGCCGGGTGTTGCCCGGATTTCCTCGATGACGGCATTCGCGTCGGCTTCACTGCGGATGAAGATGCGCAGGCGTTTTTCGACCGAAGTGTTGTCGAACAGGCTGAGCGCGGCTGCGCCGACCCGCGCGACCGTCTCGCCGGTGCTGTCCGAAAGGAGGTAGACAATTTGCTGCCTTGGTGCGGGCACGGTCGGTCCTGATCATCGCTGTCAGGCATCAGTGATAAAGGTGGATAACGGGGAAAACCAGCGCGTCTGGGGAGGCGTTGGGGATAAGTGCAAAACTGGTCTTTCCGGGAAAAATCGAAGAGTGCAGCGGCGGGTTATGAGGATCAATTGTTGATTAAGGCAGTTATCCACAAACGAAGAGAAACAGCGGGCGCGGCATGTTGACGATCAAGTCACCAAATTCATTGCCTTTTCCGGTCATCCTGAAATGTTGTTCCCAGAAACTCCACCGCTCTGGCGACGATGGGTGGATATGGGGAAACATCTGTGACTGAATGGGCAGAAGTGATAATCCCCGTTAATCACTGCCCTATAACCACAACAAGATACGCAAAGACCCGACATGACCCTTCAGAATGACCGCTCTGCCAAGACGATCCTGCGTGCCCTTGCTGGGGAAACCCAGAAAAACCCACCCATCTGGTTGATGCGGCAAGCCGGGAGATATCTGCCGGAATACAAGGCGACGCGGTCGCAGGCAGGCGGGTTTCTGGACCTTTGCTATAATCCGGAACTGGCAGCGGAGGTGACGCTGCAACCGATCCGGCGGTTCGGTTTCGATGCGGCCATTCTGTTTGCCGATATTCTTCTGATCCCGCAGGCACTTGGACAAAAGCTCTGGTTCGAGACGGGCGAGGGGCCCCGGCTTGACCCGATCACTTCGGTTTCCGAACTGAAGCCTGCCGAAGATGTTCATGAAGTGCTTTCACCGATCTACGAGACGGTGAAGATCGTCAGTGCGGAATTGCCTGCCGAGACGACGCTGATCGGGTTTGCCGGTGCGCCCTGGACCGTTGCGACCTACATGATTGCCGGGCGGGGCACGCCGGATCAGGGGCCGGCCCATGCTTTCATGAAGTCTGATCCCGGCATGTTCGATCAGATCCTCGACCGGATTGCGGACGCGACGGTCTTGTATCTGAGCGCGCAGATCAAGGCGGGTGCCGAAGTGGTCAAGGTATTTGACAGCTGGGCCGGATCATTGCAGGGCGATGCGTTCGAGCGAGCCTGTATCAGGCCCTGCAAGAAGATCATCGATGCCCTTGCCGTGTTGCATCCCGGCGTGCCGGTGATCGGATTTCCGCGCGGTGCAGGGGCGCGGGCGCTGACGTTTCTGGAGTCGACCAATGTGCAGGGCATCGCCATCGAGGAAGATATGGATATCGCCTGGGCGCGCGACCATCTGCAACCGAAGGCGGCGGTGCAGGGCAATCTGCATCCGAAACACATGATTGAAGGCGGGGAGGGGTTGAAGCGCGCGGTCGGCACCTTGCTGGAGACGTTCGGGGATGGTCCCTACATCTTCAACCTCGGGCATGGGATCACGCCGGAGGCATCGCCCGATCACGTTGAAACCCTCGTCCGTCTTGTGAAAGGCTAGGACGTGGAGGTGATCGGCGACGTTCTGGCTTCGCTATACCCATGGACGCTGGCATTGCATGTCATGGCGGTTCTGGCGTGGATGGCCGGGCTGTTCTATCTGCCCCGGCTATATGTCTATCACGTGGAGAAGGCATCGGACCGGCCTGATCTGGCGGCGATCTATGAGGAAATGGAGCGCAAGCTGCTGCGCGCGATCATGAACCCGGCGATGATCGCGACATGGTTGTTTGGCCTGTCCCTGGTCTTTACGCCGGGTTTGGTCGATTGGTCAGAGGGTTGGCCCTGGGTGAAGGCGGTTATGGTGTTGGCGATGACCGGATTTCACCATTCATTGTCGAACTGGCGCAAGGATCTTGTGGCCGGGACCAGTGTAAAGACGGGGCGGTATTACCGCCTTGCCAATGAAGTGCCGACGCTGTTGATGGTCGTGATCGTCATCATGGTGATTGTCCGCCCGTTCTGATCATTCCCCATTCTCCTATTTGATAGCGGGTTTGACTTTCGCCCGCGCGTTCCGCATATAAGCGCGGTGCGTTCTGCACCCTGATCCACCTCTGAACCTTCCTTTGCAGTTTCAGGCCGGATCTTCAGGATTATCTCCATGACGGATACCATGATGGACATCACGCAGCTTAAGCTCTCGGAGCTCAAGGCCAAGACACCCACAGAGCTTTTGGCCTTTGCGGAGGAGCTCGAGGTCGAGAACGCAAGTTCGATGCGCAAGCAGGACATGATGTTTGCGATCCTGAAGGAACTGGCGGAACAGGATGTCGAGATCATCGGCGAAGGGGTGCTGGAGGTTTTGCAGGACGGGTTCGGGTTTTTGCGATCCCCTGATGCCAATTACCTGCCCGGCCCGGACGATATCTATATCTCCCCCAACCAGATCCGCCGCTATGCGCTGCGCACCGGCGATACGGTTGAAGGTCTGATCCGCGAGCCGAAGGAAGGCGAGCGGTATTTTGCGCTTGTGAAGTTGCATACGATCAATTTCGAGGACCCGGAGCGGATCAAGCACAAGGTGCATTTCGACAATCTGACGCCGCTTTATCCCGATGAGCGGTTCAAGATGGAAATCGAGGATCCGACGATCAAGGATCGGTCGGCGCGGATCATCGACCTTGTGGCACCGATCGGCAAAGGCCAACGCTGCCTGATCGTTGCGCCGCCGCGTACCGGCAAGACGGTTCTTTTGCAGAACATCGCCTATTCCATCGAGCGCAATCACCCTGAATGTTTTCTGATCGTGCTGTTGATCGACGAGCGGCCTGAAGAAGTGACGGACATGCAGCGGTCGGTGAAGGGCGAGGTCGTATCGTCGACCTTCGATGAGCCCGCGACACGGCATGTGGCGGTGGCGGAGATGGTGATCGAGAAGGCCAAGCGCCTGACGGAGCATGGCCGCGATGTGGTGATCCTGCTCGATTCCATCACGCGTCTGGGCCGGGCGTTCAACACCGTCGTTCCGTCTTCGGGCAAGGTTCTGACGGGTGGTGTCGATGCCAATGCACTGCAACGCCCGAAGCGGTTCTTTGGCGCGGCGCGGAACATCGAGGAAGGCGGG
>CAYGRU010000007.1:16021-94597 GCA_964352385.1 uncultured Candidatus Planktophila sp. | reverse complement strand
GGGTCAAGCCCGGGGCGACGGAGAGGGGGCGGCGGTTGGGGCCGCACTTTCCCATCAGGCACTGACATTCCCGCGAAAGCGAGAACCTCCCCGATGCCACTCGCCACCCTATCCCCCCGCCGTCCCGACCCTGCGCCGGGACCTCGATGAGCGGCGCGCGGCGCGACGAATGTCGAGGCCCCGGGTCAAGCCCGGAGCAGGGTCACAGGCGTGCACCCACCTAAAGATACTTACCCGCCTCTTTTCTTGCGAAGGCCTTCATCGCCTCGCCATGCTCCGCCAGAAACACCCGCACCCTCTCCGGGTCGTGTTTCGACAGTGACCGCAGCCACCAGGCGATGGATTTCTGGATGAACCAGTCGCGATCCGGCACTAGGGCCGCTGCCCAGCCGAGCACCTGTTCGCGCCGCGCGCTGTCATCCGCCGACAGGTGGCGGCCCTTGGACCAAGGCAGGGTGAAGACCAGCGCGGCGCGGCGGGTCCACATGTTATCCGCCTCAGTCCAACCTTCCACCTCGTCCAGACGCGAGGGGTCGGCCACCAGTCGCCGCGCGCCTGCGCCTGCCGCCTGATCCGCCACCGCCCATGCGTCGAAGCCGGGCACCCATGACACGATCAGGTCCCAAACCGGGCCATCGTCACGGATGCGCGCCTGTGTCAGCAGTTTCGCCGCCGCGATCCGCGCCTCGTGAATGTCGGATTGCCAGAGCGTATCGGCCAGCGCGACCCGCGCCGCAAGATCATCGCCCAGCGCCGCGCGCCAATCCTTCACCAGCGCATCAATCGCGCCGTTGCCGGTGCCGAGATGCAACCGGACCGATTTGTGATAGGCGGCCTGCGTCGCTGCGAAGGCCGGATCAGCGCCCGCCCGCAGCGCATCAAGCGCCTGTTCGGCGGTCAGAATTTCGAATTCACCCGGGGCAGCATGGCGATGCGGAATTCCCCATTCCCCTCCTTGCGGATGCCATAGAGCCTGCCATCCTGAAGCCAGTATTCGGTGACAACGCCCGACGACGTGACGCGCAGGCGACCGTCCTTGCTGATGAAACCCTTGCGCCGGAAGGCTGTCGCCGTCTTGCCCCAAGGCTCGTAAGGGGCGTGAAGGCTCATCACATCGACCTCGCCGGTCGGCTCGATCTTGAGCACGTAAAGGTCATGGCACCACTTGCCTTCCCATGCCGCGCTGCCCCATTTGCCGGAATAGCCCGCCCATTCGGTGGGCACTCCGGTCGCTGGCGTTTCAACTTTTGCGACGGTGAACAGATCCACTGTGTAGCAATCGTTCACCACGGTCTTGTCATAAGGGGTCGGCCCGGTCTTCACGACCTTCTTTTCGCACGACGCGAGCGCGAGCGCCGCGATCACGGCAAGGGCGCCTGCCCAGATTGTCCTGTTACGCATCATTTGTCCCGTATCGCATACGCCCTGCCCGGCGTGCTGATCCCACGGGCGAAGTCTTACTCTACCGTAACTGATTTGGCGAGGTTTCTTGGCTGGTCCACATCGGTGCCTTTTGCCACTGCCGCGTGATAGGCAAGCTGCTGCGCCGGAACCGCATAGACGATGGGGGCGATGAACGGATCGACGGTCGGCATCACCACGACCCGCCACGCATCCTCGCCCGCCAGCGCCGCACCATTAGCATCGGTGAAAAGGGCAACCTTCGCGCCGCGCGCCATCACCTCCTGCATGTTCGAGACGGTCTTTTCGAACACGTTGTCGGTCGGGGCCATCACGATCACCGGCACGGCATCGTCGATCAGGGCGATGGGGCCGTGCTTCATCTCGCCCGAAGCATAGCCTTCGGCGTGGATATAGCTCAACTCCTTCAGCTTAAGCGCGCCCTCCAGCGCCAGCGGATACATCGCGCCACGCCCGAGATAGAGCACATCGCGTGCCCCGGCGATGTCGCGGGCCAGCGCCGCGATTTCCGCATCCAGTGACAATGCCTCGGCCAGACGGCGCGGGGTTTCGGACAGGAGCGTGACAAGCCGCGCCTCCTCCTCCGGCGTGATCTTGCCGCGCTGGCGGGCAGCGAGGATCGCGGTGGTCGCAAGCGTGATCAACTGGCAGGTGAAGGCCTTGGTCGATGCAACGCCGATTTCCGTCCCTGCCCGGATCGGCAGCACCACGTCCGATGCCCGCGCGATGGAGCTTTCGGGCACGTTCACCACCGCCAGAACATGCTTCACCTTGCCCTTGGCATAATTCAGCGCGGCCAGCGTATCTGCCGTCTCACCGGACTGGCTGACGAAGATCGCGGCACCCCGGTCCGACAGCGGCGGTTCGCGATAGCGAAACTCAGATGCGATCTCGATCTCCACCGGGATGCGCGCAAGGCTTTCGAACCAGTATTTCGCCACATGGCAGGCGTAATAGGCGGTGCCACACGCCACCAGCGACAGCCGGTCGAGCGATGCGAAATCCACCACCTCGGCAGGCGAGATGACGCGGCTGCGGGTGGGATCGACATAGGCGGCGACGGCATAGCCCGCGACGGTCGGTTGTTCGTGAATCTCCTTCGCCATGAAATGGCGGTATTCGCCCTTGTCGACCAGCACACTGTCCACCGACACGCTGCGGACTGGCCGGGTGACCGGTGCCCCGGTCGCATCGTGAATTTCGGCACCGGCCCGGCGCAGGATGGCCCAGTCGCCCTCCTCCAGATACGCGATCCTGCTGGTCAGCGGCGCTAGCGCCAGCGCGTCGGAGCCGACGAACATCTCCCCCTCGCCATATCCGATGGCGAGCGGCGATCCGCGCCGCGCGGCGACGATCAGGTCATCCTCGCCCTCGAACAGAAAGCAGATCGCGAATGCGCCCTTCAGCCGGGCCAGCGTGGCCGCCGCCGCATCCGCCGCCGAAAGCCCGCCCGCCATCAGATGGGCGCACATCTGCGCGATGGTTTCGGTGTCGGTGTCGGATTGGAAATTGCGCCCGGCGGCGGTCAGTTCTGACCGCAGCGCCTTGTAATTCTCGATGATGCCATTGTGGACGACCGCGACGGACCCGGCCTGATGCGGATGGGCATTGGTTTCCGTCGCCGCGCCGTGGGTGGCCCAACGGGTGTGACCGATGCCGATCCTGCCGGCAATCGGGGCCTGCGCCACAAGCTGCGCAAGGTTGGACAGCTTGCCGACCGCGCGGCGGCGTTGCAGGTGCCCGTCACCCAGAATGGCAAGGCCCGCGCTGTCATATCCCCGATATTCCAGCCGCTTCAACGCATCGACGATGATCGGCGCGGCCTCCCGCTCGCCGACTATGCCTATGATCCCACACATCAGAGCGCCCCTTTGGTCTTGGTTCCGGCGGCTTTCATGGCCCGCAATCTGGACCACAATCGGGCAGCCATTCCGGGTTTTTCCGCTTTCGACGCGCGCGCCACCGCCAGCGCCCCGGCAGCGACATCGGTGGTGATGACGGACCCGCCGGCGACCAGCGCCTCCGCCCCGATGGTGACGGGGGCGATCAGCGTCGAATTGCTGCCGATGAACGCGCCATCGCCGATCGCGGTCGGGTATTTGAACACGCCGTCATAATTGGCGGTGATGACGCCCGCGCCGATATTCGCGCCCGCGCCGACCGTGGCATCGCCAACATAGGCGAGGTGGTTGGCCTTGGCACCGGGGCCGAAACGGGTGTTCTTCATCTCGACAAAATTGCCGACCCGCGCATCGCTGCCGATCCGCGTTCCGGGCCGGATGCGCGCGAAGGGACCGATGATCGCGCCTTCGGCCACGGCGCAGCCCGCAAGGTTTGAATGGGATCGCACGGTCGCCCCCGATGCGATGGACACGCCGGGTCCGAAAACGACGAAAGGTTCGACCACCACATCCTGCCCCAGCTTCGTATCATGGCTGAACCAGACGGTTTCAGGCGCGGTCAGGCTGGCCCCCGCCGCCATCGCTTCCGTGCGGGCGCGGGTCTGAAAGGCCGCCTCGGCGGCGGCGAGATCGGCGCGGGAATTGACGCCCAGCGTTTCCGCCTCGTCGCATTCGACGACGACCGCCTTCAGACCCTGCGACCGGGCGATGGCAACGATGTCGGTGAGATAATATTCGCCTTTTGCATTCTCGCATCCCACGTCGGCCAGCAGCATCAGCAATTGCGCCGCACCAGCCATCACGACACCGGAATTGCAAAGGTCGATCTGCAGAACCTCGTCGCTCGCCTCGCGCGCTTCGACAATGGCGGTCAGTGCGCCGTCCTCGATCACCAGCCGCCCGTAACCACCGGGATCGGCGGCGCGAAACCCGAGCACGACGACATCGGCGCCGGCGGCGCGCGCCGCAACCATCCTGCGCAACGTCTCCGACCGGATGAACGGTGTGTCGGCATACAGGATCACCGCGTTGCCGGATGCAGCCGCGAGCGCCGCCTGCGCCGCAAGCACCGCATGGGCGGTGCCGCGCCGCTCCGCCTGTTCGTGCACGCTGATGCCGGACTGCGCAGCGCGGGCAGCCTCCGCCACCTTCGCAGCCCCTGCACCGACAACAACCGCGAGGTCGGAGGTGAGCGAAAGCGCGGCATTCATCGACCAGCCGAGCAGGCTTCGCCCGCCAACCTGATGCAACGGTTTCGGCAAGGCGGATTTCATCCGCGATCCCTCGCCCGCCGCGAGGATGATGGCGATGTCTTTGACCGGATGGCTCATGGCGATCTCATACAGGCGAAATGCAGGGGCCGCAAAGGGTTCGGGTCAGGTCCAGTCCAGCACCACCTTGCCGCATTTGCCGCTGCGCATCAGCTCGAACCCCGCCACGAAGTCGGCGACCTTCATCCGGTGGGTGATCAGCGGTGTCAGGTCGAGGCCGGATTGCACCAGCCCGGTCATCTTGTACCAGGTCTCGAAAATCTCGCGGCCATAGATGCCCTTGATCGTCAGCATCTTGAAGATGACCTTGTTCCAGTCAACGGCGAAGGCCACCGGGGCGATGCCCAGCAGCGCGATCTTGCCGCCATTGTTCATAGCCTCGATCATGTCGCGCATCGCCGGGGCGGCACCCGACATTTCCAGCCCGACATCGAACCCTTCCTTCATGCCGATCTCCGCCATCTCGTCGCGCAGGGATTTCACCGAAGGGTTGACCGTGTACAGGATGCCCATCTTGCGGGCGAGCGCCAGCCGATCCTCGTTCAGGTCGGTGATGACCACCTTCCGCGCCCCGGCCCGCTGCGCCACCAGCGCGCCCATGATACCGATCGGCCCTGCGCCGGTGACCAGCACATCCTCGCCGACCAGATCGAAGGACAGCGCGGTATGGACCGCGTTGCCGAACGGATCGAAGATCGCGGCAATCTCGTCCGGCACATCATCCGGGATCGGCACGACATTCGATTCAGGCAGGCTGAGATATTCGGCGAAGGCGCCTTGCCGGTTGACCCCGACGCCCATCGTGTTGCGGCAAAGATGCCCGCGCCCGGCGCGGCAGTTGCGGCAGGCGCGGCAGGTTACATGCCCCTCGCCCGATACCCGCTGCCCGACCTGATAACGGGTCACGGCGGCGCCGATCTCGACAATCTCGCCGCAAAATTCATGGCCGGTGATCATCGGCACCGGAATCGTCGCTGCCGACCATTCATCCCAGTTCCAGATATGTACATCGGTGCCGCAGATCGCGGTCTTGCGGATCTTGATCAGCACATCCGACGGCCCGATCTCCGGCACCGGTTCCTGCCGCATGGTCAGGCCGGGCGCGGCCTCCGCCTTCACCAGCGCCTTCATCATGTTGCTCATCCGATGATCCCCATGTCGCGGCCCACTTCGGCAAAGGCGTCGATGGCGCGGTCCAGTGTTGCAATGTCATGCGCCGCGCTCATCTGCGTGCGGATGCGGTCCTGCCCGCGCGGCACCACGGGAAAGGAAAACGCCGTGACGAACACACCGCGCGCCGCCAGCCGCGCCGCCATGTCCTGCGCCAATTTCGGATCGCGCAGCATGACCGGCGCAATCGGATGCTCCCCCGGAAGAATCTCGAACCCCAGCTTGGTCATGCGCGACCGAAAATGCGCCGTGTTCCGGCGCAGCGCGGCCCGCAGATCGTCCGACCCTTCCAGGAGGTCCAGCACCGTCAGCGTGGTTTCGGTGATGACCGGCGCGAGGCTGTTGGAAAACAGATAGGGCCGCGAGCGCTGGCGCAGCCATTCGATCACCTCGCGCTTGCCCGAAGTATAACCGCCCGACGCGCCGCCCAGCGCCTTGCCCAGCGTGCCGGTGATGATGTCGACCCGACCCATCACGCCGCAATGTTCCGGCGTGCCCCGGCCCTTCGCACCGATAAATCCGACGGCATGGCTGTCATCGACCATCACCATCGCATCATACTTTTCCGCCAGATCGCAGATGGCTTTCAGATTGGCGATATAGCCATCCATCGAAAACACGCCGTCCGTCGCAATCAGGCGATAGCGGGCATCGGCGGCGGCCTGCAACTGCGCCTCCAGATCCGCCATGTTGCTGTTGGCATAGCGATAGCGGCGCGCCTTCGACAGGCGCACCCCGTCGATGATGGAGGCATGATTCAGCGCATCCGAGATGATCGCGTCGTTATCATCCAGCAGCGTTTCGAACAGGCCCGCATTGGCATCGAAACAGCTTGAATAAAGGATCGTATCCTCCATCCCCAGAAAGGCTGACAGCCGTGCCTCCAATGCCTTGTGCGGCGCCTGCGTGCCGCAGATGAACCGGACCGACGACATGCCGAAGCCCCAGTGCGACAGCGCCTCCCGCCCCTTTTCGACCAGCGCGGGATGATCGGACAGGCCGAGATAGTTGTTGGCGCAGAGGTTGATCGCCTCGCCGCCCGACACGTTGACGATGCCGCGTTGCGGCGTCTCGATCACCCGTTCCGCCTTGAACAACCCGTCGCTCCGCAACCCGTCGATCCGCGCCGCGAGGTCTGCAATGAAATCGGCCATGTCGCGCCTTTCTGTCTGGAACGATACCGCCCCAAGGTGAAACACCGATCCGGCCCGAAGGTCGAGGCCAAATTCTGCCCCAACCGCGCGAATTCCGTGCAACCGCCCGTTTCGCCGGGGGCGATCAGGGGATAAGGTTCGCGCGCAATCACCGGCAGGAGCAGGACAATATGGGCAGAACCGCGATCTTCGATCTGGACGGAACGCTGGTCGATACCGCCGATGACCTGATCGCGGCGATGAACACCATCGCACCGCGATTCGATCTGCCGCAGCTCGACCCCGCCGAGGCCCGCGCATCCGCCGGGCGCGGCGGTCGGGCGTTGATGCGTCTTGCGGCCTCCAAAGTCGGGCGCGAGATGGACGACGATCAGGTGATCGTGGCCTATCCGCCTTTTCTCGACGCCTATGAAGCGCGGATCGCGGACCGGAGCCGGTATTTTCCCGGTGCATCGGAATGCGTCGATGCGCTGCTGGCCGAAGGCTGGCGCGTCGGCATCTGCACCAACAAGCCGGAACGGCTGGCGCGGCTGCTGATGCAGGCGCTGGGCGGTGCAGACAGGTTCGGTGTGCTTCTGGGTGCGGACAGTCTGCCCGTCAGGAAGCCCGATCCGAAACATGTGTGGGAAACGATCGACCGTCTGGGCGGCGCGCGGCATCTTTCGGTCATGATCGGCGACACCGAAACCGACCGGCAAGCCGCCGCCAATGCCAATGTGCCGTGCCTGCTGTTCAGTGGCGGCTTCTCGACCATTCCGATTGCCGAACTGGAGCCTGAGGGGATTTTCCACGACCATGCGGCACTGCCGCAGATCCTGAACGGGATGTTCGCCAAAACCGCTTGACGCCGCTCCGACCGCCGCCTAATCAGCGCCGCATGGGACGTTAGCTCAGTTGGTAGAGCACAGTGTTCACATCGCTGGGGTCACTGGTTCGAATCCAGTACGTCCCACCACCTTCCCCATCCTCAGCGTTTCATATCGGGCCGATTGCGGCTTCGTGCCGATCCTGCCTTTATTCGAGGCAGGTTCGCATTTCCGACGCGAGCGCCTGAATCAGCAATCCATATTGCGCCGCGCCTTCCGGCAGACCCGCGCCCAGCGGATCGAGGATGCCGACGCGCACATCGGTTCCCTCGATCAGCCGGTCGATCAGCTTGCGGTCGAATTGCGGCTCGGCAAACACGCAGACGATGCCGCCCTCGACCAGTTGCGCCCGCAACGCCGAAACCCGATCAGGCCCCGGTGCGGTGCTGTCAGGCAGGGCGACGGCCCCGGCCGCCTCGATTTCGAACGCCGCTTCGAAATAATGGTATGCGTCGTGGAACACGATGAAGGGGCGGCCACGCACTGGTGCAAGCTGTGCCGCGATGGCATCCGAAAGCGGGGCAATGCGTGCGATGGCGAGGTCGGCATTGGCGCGATACCGCGCCGCATTGGCCGGGTCGGCAGCGCTCAGCGCCTCACCGATGGCATCGAGCATGGCGGCGGCGTTCTGGGGGTCGAGCCAGATATGCGGGTCGGCAGCGGCATCCCCTTCGCCCTGCCCGTGATCGTCATCATGGCCTTCATGGCCGTGGTCATCGTGGTCATCATGCGCGCCGCCCTTCGCCGCATGGTCATGCGCCTCGAACGCCGCGCCCGACCGGAACGACAACAGGCGCATCCCGCCTGACGCCGCCAATTCGACGACCTGCCCCTGTGCCAGCCCCGGCAGGATGCGCGCCAGCCAGGGCGTCAGCCCATCGCTGGTCACAAAGATCAGATCGGCATTCTGAAGCATCGCCGCCTCGGAGGGGCGGAGCGCATAACCATGTGGCGAGGCCTTCGCCGGCAGCAACAGTTCAGGCACCGCCACACCGTCCATCACCTGCGCGACCAGCGAATGCACCGGCGCGATATCCGCCACCACACGTGGCGCAGCCTGCACAGCAGGGGCGCTCAGGGCGACCAGCAACGAAAGAACCAGACGGGAGGGGAGCATGAGGGGGCCTTGATTCAGGGGAGTGATGCGTTATGCTATCGCGTAACATGTAATAGAGTTACATCGCAATACCCCGCACCCATGCCTTTCCCTCGTGATCGTGCGCCCGTGAACTCTCAATCAAGGAGCATCCACCATGTCCCACAAAGCGCTGGAAACCCATGACCATCACGCCTGCATCCGTGATGCGCTGGAGGATGCCACCCGGATCGCCGCGGCAAAGGGCGCGCGGTTCACACCCGTTCGTCGCCGTGCGCTGGAGATTCTGCTGGAAAGCCATCGCGCGCTCGGGGCCTATGACCTCTTGAAACGGCTGGACGCCGAAGGGTTCGGGGCGCAGCCGACCGTCGCCTACCGGGCATTGGATTTTCTGGTCGAACATGGCCTCGCCCACAAGGTGGAACGGCTGAACGCCTTCGTCGCCTGCATGCACATGGCGGAGGGGCATGACCCCGCCTTCATGATCTGCCGAAACTGTCGCGCCGTTGCCGAAACCGCACGCCATCACCCGGAAACCGCCTTCGGGCGCGGCGCGGCGGAGATCGGGTTCCAGATCGAAAGCATGGTGATGGAGGCGGAGGGGCTCTGCCCGAAATGCCAGAAAACAGACGCATCATGAGCCTGATCGCGGCCAAGGGCCTGAGCGTGCGGCGCGGGCGCAACACGGTCTTGCAAAATGTCTCGCTGGCGCTGGAGCCGGGCGAGATCGTCACCATTGTCGGCCCGAACGGGTCGGGCAAATCGACCCTGCTGCGCGCCCTGATCGGCGCACAGCCCAGCACCGCCGGGACCGTCACGCGCAAGGCCGGATTGCGGATCGGATATGTCCCGCAATCGCTGCTGCTGGATGGCACGATGCCGATCACCGTGCTGCGGTTTCTGACCCTGCGCGGCAGCGCTGCAACGGCCCTGGCCGCACTGGCGGAAACCGGTGTCGCTGACCTCGCGGGGCGGCAGATGGCCGATCTGTCGGGCGGGCAGTTCCAGCGCGTGTTGCTGGCGCGGGCACTGCTGAACGCGCCGGATATCCTGATCCTTGACGAGCCGACACAAGGCCTCGACCAGCCCGGCGCCGCCGCCTTTTATCGCCTGCTGGCGGAACTGCGGCAGCGGACCGGTTGCGCGGTGCTGATGGTCAGCCATGATCTGCATGTGGTGATGAGCGCATCCGACAGGGTGATCTGCCTGAACGGTCACATCTGCTGCGAAGGCGCGCCTTCGGCGGTGTCATCCGCGCCCGAATACCGCGCCCTGTTCGGCTATGGCACCGGCGGCGCGCTGGCGCTGTATCAGCATGAACATGACCACGGGCACGACGGCGGGCACGATCATGGCACGCATACCCATCACGATCACGCCCATCGCCACGACCATGCGGGGGCCGCCTGATGCTGGATGATTTCTGGGTCCGTGCCGCGCTCGCCGCGACCGGCGTCGCACTGGCCGCCGGGCCGCTCGGCTGTTTTGTCGTCTGGCGGCGGATGGCGTATTTCGGCGATGCGACCGCGCACGCGGCGTTGCTGGGCGTGGCGCTGGCCTTCGCCTTTTCGATGTCCGCCATGCTGGGCGTCTTGATCGCCGCGCTGGCGATGGCGCTGATGGTCGCGTCACTGTCGGGGCGCACCTTCGCAGCGGATACGCTGCTGGGCGTTGCGGCGCATTCCGCGCTGGCGGTCGGGATGGTCGCGCTATCGCTTACCTCTGGCCAGACCATGAATGTGGAGGCTTATCTTTTTGGCGAGATTCTCGCGGTCGGCACTCAGGATCTGGCGCTGATCTGGGGCGGGGCGGGGATCATCATCGCCATGCTGGTCTGGCGCTGGGCGGCCTTGCTGACATCGACGCTGAACCCCGATCTGGCCCATGCGGATGGGCTGGACCCGCGCCGGGCGCAGCTGATCCTGATCGTCGCCGTGGCGATCGTCGTTGCCGTCGCGCTGAAGGTGGTCGGGGCATTGCTGATCACCGCTTTGCTGATCATCCCCGCTGCCGCCGCACGGTCCTTCGCGCGCACACCGGAAGCGATGGCCATCCTCGCCGGACTGTTCGGCATCGCCGCCGCGCTGGGCGGGCTGGAGCTTTCATGGCGGGCCGACACGCCGACCAGCCCGACCATCGTTGCGGTTGCGGCGCTGATATTCGGCGTTACGATCATCGGCGGCGCCCTGCGGCGCAGGATCGTGGAGCGTGACGCATGACCGCCGAATACCAGACCCTCGACCTTGGGCCGACAACGTTGACCTGCGGGATCCACCTGCCCGCGATGATGCTCGCCTATCAGTTTTATGGCAGCCTGAATGCCGACCGGTCGAACCTGATCCTCTATCCGACCTCCTATGGCGCGCAGCACAGCGACATCGACTGGCTGATCGGGCCGGGCCGCGTTCTGGACCCGACGAAATACTGCATCGTCATCCCCAACCAGCTCGGCAACGGCCTGTCCACCAGCCCCAGCACGCTGCCCCTGCCGTTTCGGCACGGACGCGCGCCATCGTTCAGCCATCTCGACAACATCGCCGCCCAGCACCGTCTGGTGACGGAGGTTCTTTCGGTGGACCGGATCGCGCTGATCTACGGCTGGTCGATGGGCGGGCAACAGGCGCTGCATTGGGGTGCGCTGCACCCGGACCGCGTGGCGCGCATCTGCGTCACCTGCACCTCGGCCCGCACCACGCCGCATAACAAGCTGTTTCTGGAAGGGTTGCGCGCCGCGCTGACCGCCGATGCCGCGTGGCAGGGCGGCTGGTTCAGCGAAACGCCGGTGCGCGGCCTTCAGGCCTTTGCCCGCATCTATGCCGGATGGGCGATGAGCCAGGCCTTCTATCGCGAGGAACTGTGGCGCGATGCCGGGTTCGCCTCGCGCGAGGATTATCTGGTGCGGGCGTGGGAGGGGAATTTCTTTCGCCGCGATCCGATGGACCTGCTGTCGATGATCGACACGTGGATCACCTCCGACATCTCGGACAATGACGTGTTCGGCGGCGACCTGACCGCCGCGCTGGGGGCGATCACCGCGCCGACCATCGTGATGCCGTCGGATACCGACCTTTACTTCACCCTCGCCGACAGCGAGCGGGAGGTCGCGCTGATGCCGAATGCGACGCTGCGCCCGATCCGGTCGCTCTGGGGGCACCGCGCCGGAAACCCGGTCAACAATGCGGATGACGAGGCGGCGCTGCGCGGCGCGGTGGCAGACCTGCTGTCCGCCTGACGGCAAGACCGGCTGCCGACCGATCAGCTTGCCGGGTCTTCCGGGCACAGCACCGGGCGGTTGTCACGCTTGATAAGCCAGAGCCGGGTCATCGGCGATGCCGGGTCCGCGCTTTCGGCGCGCACGCCTCCCTCCGCATCGGGATAAAGCCGCCAACAACTGGTGCCGACCAGATAGCGAAAGCAGATCTGATCGCCGACTTCAGCCCAGACCCCGTCCATGCAGGGGCCGCCGCGCGGCAGCCACATGGTGCGCCCGTTCGGAAAGTACTGCTCCGACCCGAAATATTCGCCCGCCTCGTCGCGGAAATGCAACGTCTGCCCCTCC
The DNA here is from genome assembly GCA_964352385.1 of uncultured Candidatus Planktophila sp. GTDB lineage: Bacteria > Pseudomonadota > Alphaproteobacteria > Rhodobacterales > Rhodobacteraceae > Pikeienuella. Next base: position 82,158 of record CAYGRU010000007.1, on the reverse strand, counting down.
GCGATGGCGCGGAACGCCTCCCCCGTCATCGGCTCCGCCCGCGCGAGGGTTGGGAAAGCGAGGCACAGGCAGAGCATACCCGCACGGCACGCCCAGCCGAACAGCGACAGGGCCGGAAATCCGGCGATCTGGCGCAGACCGGTCATTCCTCTCCGGCCAGAAAACGCTCCGCCTCAAGCGCCGCCATGCAGCCCATGCCCGCCGACGTCACCGCCTGACGATAGATGTGGTCGGTCACGTCACCGGCGGCGAACACGCCCGGAATATCGGTCGCGGTGCTGTCGGGTTTGGTGACGATATAACCGCCCATATGGGTCGCAAGCTGCCCCTTCACCAATTCGGATGATGGCGCATGGCCGATGGCAACGAACACCCCCGCGCAGGGAATGTCGGTCATCGCGCCGGTCTTCACATTCTTCACCCGCGCCGCCGTGACGCCCAGCGGATCACGGTCGCCGATCACTTCCTCTAGCTGGCTGTCCCAGACGACCTGAACCTTGGGATTGTTCATCAGACGATGTTCGAGGATCTTTTCCGCCCGCAGGCTGTCGCGCCGGTGCACCAGCGTGACCTTGGAGGCGAAGCGCGTCAGAAACAGTGCTTCCTCCACCGCCGTGTTGCCGCCGCCGATCACCACGACCTCGCGCCCGCGATAGAAGAACCCGTCGCAGGTGGCGCAGGCGGAAACGCCGAAGCCCTTGAACGTCTCTTCCGACGGCAGGCCGAGCCAGCGTGCCTGCGCGCCGGTCGCGAGGATCACCGCCTCCGCCTCATAAACCGTGCCGCTGTCGCCGGTGGCGACGAACGGACGCTTGGAAAGGTCGAGCGTCATGATGATGTCGGACACGATTTCGGCCCCCATCGCCTTCGCGTGCGATTCCATTCTGACCATCAGGTCAGGGCCCTGAACCTCCGTATCGCCCGGCCAGTTTTCCACCTCGGTGGTGATCGTCAGCTGCCCGCCGGGCTGGATGCCCTGCACCAGCACCGGGTCCAGCATGGCGCGCGCCGCATAGACGGCAGCGGTATAACCCGCAGGGCCGGAGCCGATGATGAGCAGTTTCAGGGAACGTGTTTCGGGCATCGGTCAGGCTCCATCAGGCGGATAAGGTCGCCTACTTAATCCGCCCGGAGCGTTGCGCCAACCCATCGCCTGCGGTCGGCAGGCATCGCCCTAGATCACTTCTGGCGTGATTTCCATTTCTTGCGCGATGGCGTAATTTTATTGCGCTGCGGCAGGGTATTCGGTAATGCAGGGCGAAATCGCTGCGCACCTTGTCGCAGCAGGAGGCATCATGGCATCAGGCAAACTCGACGCAATCGACCGGCAGATTCTGGCCGAACTTCAGGCGGATGGCCGCATGACCAATGTCGAACTGTCCAAACGGCTCGGCATCTCTGCCCCGCCCTGCCTGCGCCGTGTCCGGTCGTTGGAGGAAGACGGGTTGATCGAGGGCTATCATGCCCGCGTCAATGCCCGCGCGCTGGGGTTCGAGGTCGGGGTCTTTGCGATGGTTGGGCTGTCCAGCCAGGCGGAATCGGATCTGGTTGCGTTCGAAAACATGGCGCGGTCGTGGCCGCTGGTCCGTGAATGCCACATGCTGAACGGCGAAATAGATTTCCTGTTGAAATGCGTCGCACCCGACCTTTCGACCTTTCAGAGCTTTCTGACAGGTCAACTTACCGCCGCGCCGAATGTCGCCAGCGTCAAGACTTCGCTGGTCATTCGCGGGGCAAAGACCGAACCCGGCGTGCCGTTCGAAATCCTCGAAGCGCGGGCTGCCAAGGCCGACGCCTGATCCCGCCGGTTCAGGACGATCCGGGGCTGACTGGGCGTGGCAGGGGAACGCGGCCATTGGGGACGGCGGGCGTGGCTGGTTTGTCCGTGTCGGGCCGGGGCCGCGCGACCGGGGTCGGTATCCGGTCGAGTTCGGCAAGCGTCTCCGCATTTTCTAGCGCTGCACGGATCGGGCCGACCTGCGCCAGTTCTGCCGCCACCTGAATCGCCAGAAACTCCGCATCATCGGCGGTGAAGGCCTGCCACGGGTCGCTGGTGTTCAGTGTGCCGGACAGCCGCCTGCTGGCGAATACCGCGCCCAGTTCCTGCCCGCGTTGCGACCGGATCAGCCAGTCAACCACCAGAACCCCGTTCAGCGTCGCAGAATCGCCAGACACGACCGGCTGAACGAAAAAGACCTCGGCGGCGGCCAGTGCCTCCTTCATCGGCAGATGACCGGCGAACCGGCGGATCAGCGCGGCACCAAGCTGGTTGGAGACATAGATCGGCACGCCCTCGGCAGGCTCCACCACCAATGCCACGTCCTTCGCCAGAAGCGTTGCGGCGATGTCATAGTCGGCGCGCCGGACCGTCTGCCGGGCAAAGGGGTTACGTTCCACCCGCACCGATTTGTCGGCATCGAGGATCACACGCTGTTCGGCAACCTGCGCTTGCGGCACAGACGAGGCAGCGGGCGGCTCGGTAAAGGCCGGGGCGCAAGCGCCAAGCATCAGAAGCAGGGCAGCGCGGGTCATCGGCGCGGCAGATCGAGCGGCAACGCCGACAACCGATCTGCCCCGCTTTCAGTGATGAGCGACGAGCGGCCCAGCGTCATCGCCGCGCCGGTTTCGCTGTCCATCAGGATCATGTGGAGGAAGAACACCATGCCCGGTGCCATGACCAGCGGCGCGCCTTCGTAGAACATGAATGGCTCCATCCACGACGGAGAGAACCGCGCGCCGAGCGCATAGCCGCAGGCATTCAGCCGCGCCGCACCGAACCCGGCCCGATCTAGCGCCGTGGCATGGGCATCGAACACCTCCGCCATCGCCCGCCCCGGTTTCAGCGCATCTTCGCAGGCCAGCAGCGCATCGGTCGCGGCGGCATGCATGGACACATGCTCGGGTCGCAGATTGCCGACGATCACGGTGCGCATGAAGGCCGCATGGTAATGCCGCCAGACCCCGGCCCATTCGAGCGTCAACTGATCGTTACGGTCCAGCACCCGCCGACCGGAAGCATAGCGGCACAGCAAGGCATGGTCGGCGGAGCCGATGATGAATTCGTTCCCCGCGTAATCGCCGCCCAGCGCGAAAACCTCGCCCTGCATCGCCGCCAGCACCGCACTTTCGTCGACGCCGGGGCCGATGATGTCGAGCGCCTTCAGATAACATGCATCGCCGATTTCACCCGCCTTGCGGCACATGGCGATTTCGGCGGGGGACTTGATCAGCCGAAGGCGTGGGAGGATGTCCGAAGCCTCCACCAGCCCGGCAAACCGCGCCGCCATCGCCGCGCCCCAACGCGCCGTCAGGCCCTGCGTGTCAGTCTCAATCCCGATCCGCTTGCCGGCCAGGCCACGGGCGGCCAGCAGGTCTGCCAGATCGGCGGTCGGGTCGGCCCCCGCCTGATCCTTCCAGATGCGGATATTGGTGATGGTCGATGTAAGCTGGGCCTGCCGCAGATCGGCGGATCGTGTCAGCAGCGCCTCGCCCGCATGGTCGATGACGAGGCACTGAAAAAAGCAATAACCAAACGTGTCATATCCGGTGGCCCAATACTGGCTTTCCGGCGCGAACAGCAGCATCACATCCAGATCGCGCGCCGCCATTTCCGCCCTGAGGCGGGCGCGACGGTCGGCATATTCGTCGGCGGTGAAATGCAGCATGTCAGGCCCCCTTCAGGCAGATCGCCGCGACAAGGCGACCATAATCCGGCTCCGCCTGATGGCAGGACCGGCGGTAGGAATAGAATTTCGCTGGGTCGGAATAGGTGCAATGTCCGGTCCATTCCGCATCAACACCGGCCCGGCGCAGCCGGTCGAGCAGGTATCCGGGCAGATCGAACTGCATCCGGTCGCCCGCGCCGCCTGCAAAGAAACGGGCATTTTCCGGGTCGTCCGCCATGAAATCGTCCAGGAAGTCCGGCCCGACCTCATAGGCGCGCTGGCTGATCGTCGGGCCGATGGCCGCGCGGATCGCGTCACGCCGCGCGCCGAGCGCGACCATCGCCGCGATGGTGGCATCGGTCACGCCGCCCAGCGCGCCGCGCCACCCGGCATGGGCCGCGCCGATCACCCCGGCCTCGGCATCCTCGAACAGCACCGGCGCGCAATCGGCGGTCAGAATGCCCAGCGCGACGCCGGTGGTGGCCGTGACCATCGCATCGGCCTTCGGGCGTGGCCCGGTGATCGGTTCGGTCAGCGTGACCACATCGGGGGAATGAACCTGATGCACTGAACTGAGCGTGGCTGCGCCAAGCGCGCTTGCCACGCGTGCCCGGTTTTCCGCCACCGCTGCCGGATCGTCGCCCGACCCCTGCCCGCAATTCAGCCCGGCATAGATCCCGGCGGAGGCACCGCCGAGGCGGGTGAAGAACCCGTGCGGGGTGGTCAGTTCGTCGGCGCGGATCGGGGTCAGGGTTTGTGTCTGGGTCATCGCGGGTCAAATCCGGCAGGGGGCGCGGCATGGGGAGGATAGACCGCCAGCGCCTTGAACAAGGTGCCCATTTCAGCCGGATCGGTCAGGCGGCGCAAGTCCGCTTCGATCTGCGCAGCGTCGCCGGTGCGGGCAAGCGCCGCCGCCCTTGCGCCGATGCCGAGGCGTATCAGCAAATCCCGCTGCGCGATCACGGCGGAAGGCAGGGCATCGGTCACGGCCCCGGCCAGCGCCGCGAAATCCACATGTGCCGTCAGGTCAGCCTCACCCGGCGTCACCAGCGGGTCGGCATAGGCGTGGTTCTTCACCGCCTGAAACGTATCGGCACCGAGCGGGGGCGTTTCCGCATAGCCATAATCGACGATGATAGCGGCCCCACCCGCAGCCGCGATGCGCGCGGACAGGGCGGCGATGATCGACAAGGCCGACGGGCACTGTTCGCGCACCGCACCTTCGAGTGCATCGCCCAGCGGCAGGCCGGACCGGCGCAGTCCCAGCGTCAGCGCATCGCCGTCCTGCCCGATGACGGCCTCGTGCCAATTGCCGCCCTCTCGGTGGAACTGCCGGATCGGCAATGCGTCGAAAAACTCGTTCGCGATCAGAAACAGCGGCCCCTCCGGCACATCCTCCACCCGCGTAGCCCAATGGGCGGTGGGCACCAGCCTCGCCTGTTCGCGGCGCAAGGCGGGCGACGTCTCCACCAGCCAGATTTCTGCTGCATCGGCGAAGCCCGGCACGGCGCGGGTGGCGCGCATTGCATCGGCCATCAGCCGCCCCCGGCCCGGCCCCAGCTCCGCCAGAATGATCCGCGCGGGCGCGCCCTGATCGAGCCAGGCCTGCGCCAGCGACAGGCCCAGAAGCTCCCCGAACATCTGGCTGATTTCCGGCGCGGTGGTGAAATCCCCCGCCGTGCCGAGCGGATCGCGGGTGACGTAATAGCCGTGCTGCGGGTGGCCAAGGCACAGCGCCATATAGTCATGCAGGGTCATCGGGCCGCTGCCCGCAATATGGCGGCGAAGGATCGCCTCCAGCGGTGTCATGCCCGCTGTCGGCGCGCCCACGCCCAGAATCCGAGTCCGATCAGGATCATCGGCAGTGACAGGCACTGCCCCATCGTCAGGCCCCATTCGGCGGTGAACCGGATCACATGGCCCGCCGGATTTTCCAGCGTGATGAACTGCGCATCGGGTTCGCGAAACAACTCGACAAAGGCCCGCGCCGCGCCGTAGCCGATGAAGAAGAGGCCGGTCAGCATCCCCGGTCGCTTCAACCAGCCGCGCCGGGTTGCCAACAGCCAGATCAGCACGAACAGCAGCAACCCCTCCAGCGCCGCCTCGTATAGCTGGCTCGGATGGCGGGGCAGATCGCCGCCGCCGGGAAACACCATCGCCCAGGGCACATCCGTCGGGCGGCCCCACAATTCCCCATTGATGAAATTCGCCAGCCGCCCCAGCAACAGCCCCTGCGGCGCGACGACCGCCATCGCATCGCCGACCTGCATCAGCGGCACCTTGTGAACCCGGCAGAAGATCAGCAGCGCCACGATCACGCCGAGGAACCCGCCGTGGAACGACATGCCGCCCTGCCAGACCTGAAGAATCAGCGACGGATTTTCGATATAGAAAAGCGGCTGATAGAACAGCACGAACCCCAGCCGCCCCCCGAGGATCACGCCAAGCACGATCCATGTCAGCAGCGCATCGACCTGATCGCGCGTCATCGGTGCCTGATCCGCAGGCCACAATGCAGGGCGGGCCATCAACCGCTTCATCAACCACAGCCCGATGAACAACGCCCCGAGATAGGCCAGCGCATACCAGCGGATTGGCAGCGACAGCCCGAACAGCTCCAGCGTCACCAGAACGGGGTCGATATCGGGATAGGGCAGGACAAATGGCATGGCGGCTCCTCCGTTCGGCGGTTCTGCGGGGGCGGGGCGCAGAGGTCAAGCAAAAGCCCGTAACCTTGTCTTGACCACCGATCACCGCCATATCGGAGGCAACCATGAAAGGATCAATGCCATGCAAAGCCGCAACCGCATTCTCGACGACCTCAGCCAGTTGATGACCAATGCCGCCGGGGTGGCACAGGGCGTGAAGGATGAGGCGGAAAGCGTCATCCGCCAGCGGGTGGAGCGTCTGCTGAACGACATGGACCTTGTGACCCGCGAAGATTTCGATGCGGTGCGCGACATGGCCGTGAAGGCCCGCGAGGAAAACGAGGCGCTCGCCGCCCGTATCGCCGCGCTCGAGGCCCGCAAGGCGGACTGACAGCGCCGACCACAGGCCCGTCTTTTTGATACATGACGCCCGGCGCGGTTTGCCCGTTGCCGGGCGTTTTTGCGTTTTGCATCAGCGCGCGATGCCTTGTTGAAAGATTCGCAAAAAACTTCTGGACGGCACCATTCTGCTAGTCCACCATATTTCGTGGGTCAGTAGAGAAAATCCGCGACCCTTAGGCATCCCACCTAGTTCTAGCGGGGATTTTTCCTCCGGAACGCAATTAAAGGGGCGCGAGGCATGGAAGCCGTCGAGCACGAGTTTTTCACCGAAGACCTTCATCCCATCGACATCGTTGAAACCTTGGCCGAGCGACGCGATTGGGATTTCGATCGCATCGCCGAAGACCAGATCGCAATGGCGGTCGAGGGCAAATGGCAGACCTATTCGTTGTCCCTCGCGTGGAGCGCGCATGACGAAACGCTCCGCCTGATCTGCACATTCGAGATGAAGCCCCCCGCCGACCGAAAGGCCGAATTGGCGCTCTTGCTCGACAAGGCCAATGACCTGATCTGGACGGGCTGCTTCAACCTTTGGGAAGAACAGGATCTGATGGTGTTCCGCTACGGCCTCACGCTCGCGGGCGGCGCAGTCGCGACCGCCGGGCAAGTGGATGCCATGCTGCGCGGGGCAGTGACCGCAGCGGAGCGGTTCTATCCAGCCTTCCAGCTCGTGTCCTGGGGCGGTGACAGCGCCGAAGATGCGCTGAGCATCGCGATGTCGGATTCAGTCGGGCGCGCCTGATCCGAACGGCCGCATGAAATGGTGCAATGCAGCATATTGACTTTTTGCTGCACTGCACCATATTGGTCCGGTAACGCGCGGGCAAAGCAAGACAAGGTGTTGCGCTCCCGATCGCGAGAGGAGCACGCCCATGTTCGGATCCGGCAACAACCCGTTCGACCCTTCCAAATTCACCGAGATGTTCAAGTCGATGGACATGACGAAAATGTTCGACGTGTCGTCCTTCAAGGGCTTCGACCAGTCCGCCTTGTTCGCCGCGCAGCAGAAGAACATGGACGCGCTCGTATCCGCACAGCAGACCGCTGCCGCCGGATATCAGGACCTGTTCGAAAAGCAGGTCACGATTTTTCAGGACACGATGAAGGCCGCGCAGTCGCAGATGGCGCAGATGTCCAAGACCGACATGGGCGCCGATGCGGCGGCCAAACAGGCAGAAATGACCTCCAAGGCGTTCGAGACAGCGGTTGCCAATGCCCGCGAACTGGCGGAAGCCGCCAAGAAAGCCAACGAAGACGCATTCAAGATCGTTCAGGCCCGCGTCGAGGCCAGCATCGAAGAGCTGAAAAGCTCGTTCTCCTGAGATCGAATCGACCTTATAGATTTGCGAAGCGCGCCCTTTATCGGGCGCGCTTTTCATTTTAGGTCTTTGCCGGACAACGGCAGAGGACAGATTGAGATGGCAAAGATTTCATTCGAAGATTTCGAGAAGGTCGATATCCGCGTCGGCGAGATCATCCGCGCCGAACCATTCCCCGAGGCGCGAAAGCCGGCGATCAAGCTCTGGGTGTCATTCGGCGACGAGATCGGGATTCGCAAAAGCTCCGCCCAGATCACCAGGCATTATGATTGCGACGGGCTGATCGGCAGACAGGTCATCGCCGTGGTGAATTTCCCGCCCCGCCAGATCGGCAAATTCATGAGCGAGGTTCTTGTCCTCGGCCTGCCGGATGAAGACAACGATGTCGTTCTGCTCGGTCCCGGCACGAAGGTTCCGCTCGGCGGTCGCATGTTCTGAGGGCTAACCGGAGGGCGAAAAGGTCGACGCACCCCTCCACGTGCGCGCCGACCCTCCTTCGCTGGAATCGCTTTTCTTGAAAAACGACAGCAAAGTCTGCGGCGAACATTACCCGTTCCGCAGCAGATCCGGCGGCGCACTGCGTTCCAGATCTGGTCTTACGCCAAACAATACACACAGGCGTCGGATTTGCCTGCATAGGTAGAATGGCGCTTAGACAGAATATTGCAAGGCCTAACGGCACACAGTCCGCGAACCCATGGTGAAATCAGGAAAATGTGACTAGAGCAGAACGATGGCGCAGCGTGATCTCACTTCCGGCCCTTTGACGGTCCATTTGCGTGCCATGGTTGGGCCTGCGGCGCTCGGCATGGTGTTCACGACCCTCTATAATGTCGTCGATACCTTCTATTCCGGCTGGATATCGACCGATGCGCAGGCCGGGCTTTCGGTATCCTTTTCGGTCTTCATGGTGTTGACCGCCTTCGGATTCGGGCTCAGCCAGGGGGCGAGTGCGCTGATCGGGCGGGCGATGGGGGCTCGTGATCCCGGCGCGGCGCGCGGCATTGCGGCGCAGGCCATGATGGCCGCTGCGGTGCTGGGAATCGGACTTGCCGCCTGCGGCATCGCGATCGCATCGCCGATGCTTCGGCTGATGGGCAGCCCGCCGCTGGTTCTGGCGGCGGCTGACAGCTACCTGACGGTGCTGTTCCTTGGCCTTCCGTCCTTTCTGATGAGCTTCACCGCCAATGGCGTTCTGACGGCGCAGGGCGACACGTCGTCGAACCGCAATGCCCAGATGGTGGCTTTCTGCGCCAATGTCGGCCTGAACCCGCTGCTGATCTATGGCGTGTTCGGGACTGGTGGCCTCGGCTTCGACGGAATCGCGGTATCGACCGTGCTGATCCAGACCGGGGTTGCCCTGTGGCTGATCCGGCGGGCGCTTGCGACCGACGCGATGGCGGGCGCATCCTGGGCGGATGCAAGGCCAACCGCCGAAGTGGTGGGCGGCCTTCTGCGGCAGGGTGTTCCGGTCAGTTTCGCGATGATCGTGATGATGATCGGCATGCTGATCATCCAGGTTCACCTGCAACCGTTCGGTGCGCACGCGGTCGCCGGATACGGTGTCGCGTTCCGGGTCGAGCAACTGATCCTGTTGCCGGTCCTGTCGGTATCTTTCTCGCTGATGCCGATGGTGGCGCAGAATTATGGCGCGGGCGACCATGATAGGGTGCGTCAGGCGCTGACGCTGACCGCGACGGTTGCACTGTTTTTCGCGCTGGCGGGGGCGGTCCTGCTCGGCACGGCGGGCGCGACCGTTGTGAGGGTGTTCAGCGATGACCCGGCGGTTGTCGCGGCGGGCGCGCAATATCTGTCGCTCGCGGCGCTGATGATGCCTGCATATTGCATGATGTTCATCCTGTCGGCGCTGTTTCAAGGCCTCCAACGCCCGGTCTGGAGCGTGGTGATCGGCCTGTATCGACAGGTTCTTGCGCTGGCGTTGCTGCCACCGCTTTTCGCGCATGTGCTGGGGTTCGGCCTGATGGGCGTCTGGTTCGGGCTGTTCGCGGCGGTGTGGAGCGGCTTCGTGCTGGCGTCGGTGATCGCGGCGCTGGTGTGCCGCCGGGTTCTGGGCAGCATGACACCCGATTTCGCCGCCCTGACGGCGCGCGGGTGATCCACCCGGCTTGACCCCGCTCGCCCAAGGCCGCACATCTGACGGCAAGGGAAAAGAGGCAGGCATGGCATCGGGCGGCGCAGGCAAGGAAATCGAACAACTGATCGACCTGATGGCGAAACTGCCGGGTCTCGGCCCGCGTTCGGCCCGCCGCGCCGTGCTGGCGATGATCAAGAAACGCGATCTGATGCTGACGCCCCTGTCGCGGGCGATTGCCGAGGTTGCCGCAACGGCGCGGGTCTGTCTCGAATGCGGCAATGTCGATACGACCGAAACCTGCGCGATCTGCCGCGATCCGCGCCGCGACGACAGCGTGCTGTGCATTGTCGAGGATGTCGCCGACCTCTGGGCGATGGAACGGGCATCGGTGTTTCGCGGCCGATATCATGTGCTGGGCGGCCTCTTGTCGGCGCTGGACGGAATCGGCCCGGACGAATTGCGGCTGAACCGCCTGCTCCACCGCGCGCACGAACCTGCCGTGACCGAGGTGGTGCTGGCGCTCGGCGCGACGATCGACGGCCAGACCACCGCGCATTACATCGCTGAACGGCTGGAAGGGGCGGATGTTGTCGTCACCTCGCTGGCGCAGGGGGTGCCGGTCGGCGGCGAACTGGATTATCTCGATGATGGAACAATCTCCGCCGCATTGAAGGCGCGGCGCGCGCTTTGACCTGCGCGGGCGTTTCGCGCCCGGCATCAGGCTTAATCTGATCTTCACCAGAATCCCCGACCCCTGTCCCCAGTTCAATTCTGGCGGAGGTCGCGATGACCCGTTTTCTGATGGCCCTGATCGCGCTGTGCGCATTGTCCGCGCCTGCCGTGGCAGAAGACACCGAACCGGGGGGCAGCGGGAGCGACGGGTTTCGCCCGTTCATCGGCGTTTCCCTTGCCTCCAAACACTTCGACGCCAACCGGAATTTTCAGGAATTCAACCCCGGCCTGACCCTTGGGCTACGCCGCCCAATCAACTGGCACGACGGCGAATGGGGGATTGAGGTCGGCGGTTTCCAGAACTCCTATGACGAACGGTCGCTTTACGCAGGCACCTGGGTCGATTGGCCGGTTGCCGCGATCACGCGGGGCGCAGAAATCCGGCTGGGCGGTTTTTTCGCCTATGCGGAATACCCGCAATTGGTGGACGAAGCGGATGATATCGGCGTCGTCACCATCGGCAATTTCGTGCCGATCCTGTCGGCGCAGGCGGCCTTGCGGATCGATGACCGGTTTTCGCTGATGGCGCGGTTTGGGCCGGGCATCGAGGATTCGCTGCTGATCGTCGGTGTTCAGGCGCTTTACCTTTTCTGACGCCCTGCGATCTGGTCAGACGTCCTGCACCCGTCGCGCGCGCCAGTGCTTGCGGCAGAGCGAAACATAGATGTCATCACCGATGGCGATCTGCGCGCCTTCTTCCTCCACCCCGCCGTCACTGCCCAACCGCACCACCATCGTCGCCTTCGATCCGCACCAGCAGATCGTGCGCACCTCGCGCAGATTGTCCGCCACCGCCAGAAGCGTGGCCGATCCGGGGAACAATTCACCCCGAAAATCGGTGCGCAACCCGTAGCACATGACCGGAATGGACAAATCGTCGGTGACCCGCGCCAATTGCCAGACCTGCGCCGGTTCCAGAAACTGCGCCTCGTCCACGAACACGCAATGTACCGGACCGGCCTGAAGCTGTTTTTCGACAAAGGCGAAAAGGTCGTCACCGACCGCAAATGTCTCCGCCGGTTTTTCCAGCCCGATGCGCGATCCGATGGTGCCGACCCCGGCCCGGTCGTCAAGCTGCGCGGTCAACAAGACGGTGCGCATGCCGCGTTCGACATAGTTGTGCGACGCCTGCAACAGCACGGTGGATTTGCCGGCATTCATCGTCGAGTAGTTGAAGTAGAGCTTCGCCATACTGGCGACTTTTGCGCAACAGATCGGCCCCGCGCAAGCCCGCCCAACGCGGCACAACGTCAGGGCGGCGGGATCAGCGCGCGGGCCCGCAGGCAATTGTCGATCAACTGGTGGTCGGGGATCCAGCGGTCGCGGCAGAAATCCAGAACCCGAAGCACCCGCTCCCCGCTCGGCCCGCCGGTGGATTGCGCCCATTTCAGATAGCGAACAATGGATTGCGCCCCCAGAATCTGCTGATCAACGCAGGTTTGAAAGGCGACCGGATCGCTGGCCGATGTCATGCGGCAGAATTCATGCGCCGGGCTGCTTTCCTCGGCCACGCCGCCCGCCGGAGTGAGCACAAGAAGAAGCGCGGCAGCGACCGAAAACCCGCGCGCCCATCGCCCAAGGTTCGCTTTCATGCCCCGCACCCTCACCAATACCACCACGTCATGAACCTCTCACGCAAAGGGGGATATGTCACGCCCGTGCCGACGCGATAACGTCTCACCTTGCACCGGATGACACGGTGATCCTGCCCCGCATGGGTCGCCCTGGCGTGCACGGCGCAAGAAAACATGCGCGACGACAGCTATTGCCCCGTCCGCCCCCGCTCCGATACACGGGGGCAAGATCGGGCGAGCCCTAGGGCGGAAAGGGACTTCATGATACAGCGATGGCCTGCGGCAAACCCCGGACACGGCACGGAGCTATGACCATGAACACCCATCCTGTCCCCCGTTACCTGATCGAGCGGTTTTCCGCGTGGCGGTCCAGCCGGTTTACCGATTCAAAGGCATGGTATGCTCGCCTGATGTCCGAGGGGCAGCGCCCGCGCGCCATGCTGATTTCATGCTGCGACAGCCGCCTAGACACGGTGTCGATGTTCGGCGCAGAACCGGGCGACCTGTTCGTCGTGCGCAATGTCGCCAATCTGGTGCCGCCCTATGCCCCCGACCAGGACCATCACGGCACCTCGGCAGCGGTGGAATACGCCGTCACCGTGCTGAAGGTCGCGCATATCCTCGTGGTCGGCCATTCCAATTGCGGCGGCGTGCAGGCCTGCCATGACATGTGTTCCGGTGCCGCCCCCGAGTTGGACGAAACGTCGAGCTTCATTGGCCGCTGGATGGACATCTTGCGTCCGGGATATGAACGCATTCAGGGCGGCACGGTCCCCCATGAGGACCCGCTCGTCGCGCTGGAACATGAGGCCGTGCGCACCTCGCTCGGCAATCTCCTGACCTTTCCGTTCGTTCAGAAGGCCGTCGATGATGGCCTGCTGACCCTGCACGGCGCATGGATCGATATCGCCGAGGGCGCGATGTATGGCCTGAACAGCGACGATCAGCGGTTCGACAAACTCTGACATCCGGCTTGCGGTGATTGCGCCGATTGATTATCTGAAGCGTGAGAGGTTGGCGCGGGCGTTCGTCTCGCCAACCCGGTCAGGTCCGGAAGGAAGCAGCCGCAACGAGTTTTGTTCGGGTCGCTGCCAGCCTCTCACCTCACTCCCCTCAGCCGGTCACTTCGGTCAGCAGCGGCTCTCCCGCCAGATGGGCCTTGATGTTGTCCACCACCAATTGCCCCATGCCCGCACGGGTGCGCGTCGTCGCGCTGCCCTGATGGGGCGAGAGGATCGTATTGGGCATGGTCAGCAGGTCGGGATGCGGGCGCGGTTCATCCTCGAACACATCGAGCGCCGCACCGCCCACCGCACCGGATTTCAGCGCCGCGACCAGCGCCGCCTCATCCACCACGGCACCGCGTGACATGTTCACCAATGCGCCTTCGGGGCCGAGCGCCGCCAGCACTTCGGCATTCACCAGCTTCAGCGTGCCCGCCCCGCCCGGCGTGATGACGATCAGCCAGTCGGATGCCGCCGCCATTTCCACCAGATTTCCGAAATACCGATAGGGCTGATCCGGCTGTTCCGTGCGGCCGTGATAGACGACATTCATCTTCATGACCTCGAGTCGGCGCGCGATTTCCTTGCCGATCCGCCCCAGCCCGATGATCCCGGCGGTCTTGCCGGTCAATTCGCCGGTCAGCGCGAAATTCCCCTTCGCCGTCCAATCGCCCGACCGCACATAAGCCTCCGCCTCTGGGATCCGGCGCGCCAGCGCGATCATCAGGCCCAGCGTCAGTTCCGCCATCGCATCGTTCAGCACATCCGGCGTGTTGGTCACCCGTGCCCCATGCGCCATTGCCGCAGGCACGTTGATGTTGTCGTAGCCAACACCGTAGGACGCGATCAGCTTCACATTCGGCAGCTTCGACATGATCGCAGGCGGACAGCCGTAATGCCCATCGGTGGCAACGATGTCGATCCGCGCGCCGACCTCCGCCAGAAGGCCCTCCTTGTCGTCAGCCTCCCAATAGCGGTGGATGGTCCCCAGTGCCGCGATCTGCTCCATGCAGACCGGGTGCATCGGGCCGATCATCAGAAATTCAGTCATGTCATGTCCTTCACTGCGTTCAGGGCCGCCGCCAGCAGCATGTCAGGCGGGGCGATAATGTCGAGGGTCAGGTGCGGCTCGTCTTCGGCCAGCGCCTCCAGCGTCGCAAACTGGCTGTCGATCAGCGCGGGCGGCATGAAATGCCCGGCGCGCGATGCCATGCGCCCGGCGATGACATCCTTGCTGCCGGCGAGGTGGATGAAGAACACAGGCTCTCCCGCCGCCCGCGCCAAGCGTTCGCGATAAACACGGCGAAGCGCGGAACAGGCGATCACGGCGCGCCCGTCCTGCGGCACCCCGGCACCAAGCGCGTCGAGCCAGGGCCAGCGATCCTCGTCGGTCAGTGGCGTGCCGCCGGTCATCTTGGCGATATTGGCGGCGGGATGGAACCTGTCCGCCTCCAGAAACGGCGCAGCCAATCCCTCGGCAAGCTGCGCGCCGAGGGTGGACTTGCCGCAGCCCGCGACGCCCATGACACAGATCAGCCTCATGCCGCGCCCTCCGTCAGCGTTCGCAGCAGCGGCAGCATCGCGGCCCGGTCGGGCACAAGGCCGGTATAGGCGCTGAATGATCCGAGAAGCATGTGCCGGAACAGGTCATGGCCCGTCAGGCAGGTCAGCCCCGCCGCCACCGCCTGACGCGCGAACAGGGTCGGCGCGGGCGCGTAAACGGCATCGAAGGCCCATGATTGCGGGCCAAGCGTGTCACCCGCGAAGGCGGAGCCGGGATGCGCCGCCATGCCAAGCGGGGTCGCGTTCACCAATCCGCGCGCCGCCCCGATCAGGCTGGGCGCATCCATCGGCAGCACGGCCCGGACCGCGCCGCCAACCTCCTGCGCCAGGGTCGGCGCGGCGCCGGCGCGCGGGTCCCAGACGGCAACATCCTCGGCGCCGATCTCGTCCAGCGCGGCGGCGATGGAGCGCGCCACACCGCCTGCCCCCGCCATCGCGACCCGGCCCGGCGCGCCAATCCCGGCCTCCGCCCACATCGACCTGAACCCGGTATAGTCGGTATTCGTTGCCTCGATCCCCTCCCCAAACAGGAGGAGGTTGGAGGCCGCGATCCGCTCCGGCACCAGCGGATGCCGCCGGTCCGCCAGCGCCATCGCATGGGTCTTGTAGGGATGCGTGACGGTCACGCCGGTCCAGCCCTCATCGCGCAGCCGCGCCACCGTTACCGCCAGATCGAATCGCTGAATTTCGGCTGTGTCGATCGGTGTGAACACCACGTCGACACCGTGTTCCGCGCCCACCAGCGCCAGCCCGGCACCAAAGCGCGACTGGCCGATATGATCCCCGATCAGCCCGCATTTGATCTTCATGACACCGACACCTGCACGCTTTCTCTTCTTCAAATATCCTCGCGCGTCAGCGCGAAACCGCGTCTACATCACCGCGCCGATCTGCCAGGGCACGAATTCATAGTCGCCAAGCCCCTGCGCCTCCGATTTCGTCTGCTCGCCGGAAGCGACGCGCAGCAGCATCTCGTAAATCTCGCGCCCGACCTCCTCGACCGTCGCACCGTCGGATACGATGCGCCCGGCGTTCACATCCATATCCTCCTCCATCCGCTGGAACATCTCGGTATTGGTCGCGATTTTCAGCGACGGCGAGGGTTTTGCCCCGAAGGCCGATCCGCGCCCGGTGGTGAAGGTCACGAGGTTGCAGCCCGATGCGATCTGCCCGGTGACCGAAGCCGGGTCATAGCCGGGGCTGTCCATGAAGGTGAAACCCTTCGCCGTTACCGCCTCGGCGTATTTGTAGACGCCCATCAGCGGCGTCGTGCCGCCCTTCGCTGCTGCGCCCAGCGATTTTTCCAGAATGGTCGTCAGACCACCCTTCTTGTTGCCGGGAGAGGGGTTATTGTCCATCGAGCCCTTGTTGCGCGCGGTGTAATCCTCCCACCAGCGGATCAGGCCGATCAGCTTTTCCCCCGTCGCACGGTCCTTGGCGCGGCGGGTCAGAAGGTGTTCGGCGCCATAAATCTCCGGCGTCTCCGCCAGCACCCCCGTGCCCCCCTGCGCCGCCAGCAGGTCGCAGGCATAGCCGAGCGCCGGGTTCGCCGTCACACCCGACCACGCATCCGATCCGCCGCATTGCAGCGCGACCATCAATTCCGATGCCGGGCAGTCCTCGCGCCGCGCCTCGTTGGCGATCGGCAGCATGGCGCGCACCTTCTCGACGCCCAGCGCAATCGTCCGGCGCAGGCCCGCGACATCCTGAATGTTCATCGTATGGAACAGCGGCCCCTTCTGGATGCCATATGCCTCCAGCAACCAGTCGATCTGGTTCATCTCGCAGCCGAGGCCGACCATCAGCACCCCGGCATGGTTGGGATGCTTGGCATAGCCCCACATGACGCGCTGCAAGGCCTCGAACCCGTCGCCGCTGTCGGCCATGCCGCAGCCGGTGCCGTGGACGAAGGCGACCACACCGTCGACATTCGGATACTGCGCCATCTCCTCGGGTCCGAAGGCCGCCGCGATCTGCCGTGCGGCGGTGGCGGAGCAGTTCACCGATGTGATGACGGCGATATAGTTCCGCGTGCCGACCTTGCCATTGGCGCGGCGATATCCCCGGAACGTGTCGATCCTCGTCGCGGGCGCGACAGGGCGCAGATCGGTCGCGAATTCATAGTCCACATCGGTCGCGCGGAACGCCACGTTATGGGTGTGGACATGCGCGCCCGGCGCGATGTCTTCGGACGCATAACCGATCACCTGTGCATATTTTCGCACAACCTCGCCCGCCGCGATCGCCGCCGTCGCCACCTTGTGGCCGCGCGGGATCAGCGCGGTGGCGGTCACCCCCGGCTCCACCACCGCGCCAACCTCCAGCGGCTTGATGGCGGTGACCACATTGTCGGCCGGATTGAGGCGGGCAATCAGGCTGGCGTGCAGGCTCATGGCGTTTCCCTTCGTCGTGGCGTCATGCCCGGCAGCGCGGTCGGGCATCCAGCTCTTGCGGCTGGCGGATAGACGCGGATCAAGTCCGGGCGCATCGAAAAAAGCAAGTGCCTACGCGCAGGCCGCCGCGTTCGGGTCCCAGCGGTGGATCGGGATATGCTGCTGCGCCGCAAGGCGGGCGCGCGCATCCTCCCACAGGCCGCGCCACAAATCGGCGTCGCGCAGCTCCGTCTCCGGCGCGCTGCGGCTGCGGGCGATGAAGGCGGGGAAATGCGACCGCCCGGTCGGCTGGCCAGTGCGGTTATACCGGATGTCGAACGACCAGCGGAACCCGTCCGTCCGGTTCACCAGCGACGAATGCGCGGTCTGGGGGTGGAACATCACCACACCGCCCGATTTCACCGGCAAAGGCACCGCCTTCGACTTGTCGAGCACGGCATCGGGGATCGACAACTGGATGCCTGCCGGGCAATGGGTCTTCAGCGCATCGCGATGGGTGCCGGGCACCACCTGAAGGCAGCCATTTTCGGGGGTCGCGTCGGAAATCGCAATCCACACCGTCACCATGTCGGTCTCGTCCGCCTCGGCATGGGTGACGCCCCGGTCCTGATGCCAGTCGGTGATCGTCAGATGCGGGCGGCTTTCATCGCTGTGAAGCGCGCGCGCGGGCGGCTTGATGCGCACATGCTGGATCGGGTTCGAGGTGATCTCAGGCCCAATCAGGCCTTCGACCAGATCGAGGATCGCCGGATGGGTCATCATCGCCAGCACCGCCGGGCCGAAATGCATCGGCGTATCCGCCGCGATCACTCCGCCGGGGAGCGAGATATCCATCGGCTGAAACCAGTCCAGCTTCGCCTCGTAGGTTGCGCGCAACTGGCCGTCGAAATCCAGCGCCGCGACACCCGGCGGCAACTTGCCCGCTGCGATCCAGTCCGCCACCAGCCCGGCCAGAAGCGTGGCATATTCGGCCTTCACGGCGGTGATCACATCGGGCGGAAACACATTCTCGATCACCAGAACGCCGTCGGCCTCGAAACCGGATCGCTGGGCTGCGGTCAGCATCTGTTCATTCCTCCCGTTACGGCGTGGTTTCACCGCGCCTGTTGATAGGCCTTCATCCATCCAAGACCGGCATCGGTCGTGGTCCTTGGCCGGTATTCCGCGCCGATGAACCCGTCCCATCCCATTTCGTCGACCGCCGCCAGAAACCGCTCGAAGCTGACCTCGCCTTCATCGGGCTCGGCGCGCGACGGGCAGGCGGCGATCTGGATATGCCCGATCAGCGGCAGATGCGCCGCCAGACGCCGGGTCAGGTCACCCTGCATGATCTGGATGTGATAGGCATCGAACATGATCTTCACATTCGGCAGATCGACCAGCGCGATGATTTCTGCCGCCTGTTCGATCCCGTGCAGAAAGTAATCCGGCACATCGCGCAGGTTCAGGGGTTCGATCAGGATCGTCTTGCCGAGGTCGCGCGCCTCTTCAGCGGCGAAGCGCAGATTGGTGATGAAGGTTTCTTCATCGCCGCCCTTGCCCGCCATCACATGCACCGCCGCGCAGCCGGTAGCATGGGCGTAATCCAGCGCCTCAGTGATCGCCGCGCGGGCCTCCGTCTCGCGCCCCACAAGCGCGGCAAGGCCGTTCTCGCCCGCCTTCAGATTGCCGCGCACCGTGTTCAGCCCCAAAAGCGGCAGGCCGGTCTCTGCCAGTGCAGCCGCAACCTCGTCCGGGTCGGTGTCATAGGGCCAGTGCAATTCCACCGCTTCGAACCCGGACCGCTTCGCGCGCCGAATGGCAGCAGGCAGTGTCAGTTCGGTCCACAGAAATCCAAGATTTGCTGAAAATCGGGGCATCAAAATCTCCTAATCGTCCCATTCCACATCAAAGTGCTCGACGATATCGCGAATCTGCGCGCCCGTCAGCCCGATCGGCCCCATGCCACGGGTCAGAAGAGCCAATTTCGCGGTCTCCTCCAGTTCCTCCATCGCATAGACGGCGGCCTCCAGATCCTTCGCCGCAACCACTGGTCCGTGATTGGCCAGCAGAACGGCGGATCGCTTGCCCGCCAGCCCGCGCACGGCATCGCCCATCGCCGGGTCGCCGGGGCGATAATAGGGCAGCAGCTTTACCTTGCCGAGGCGCATGATCGAATAGGCGGTCAGCGGCGGCAGCACATTGTCGGGGTCGGTATCGGGCAACATCGACAGCGCCACCGAATGCGACGAATGCAGGTGCACGACCGCACCGGCGACAGACCGCGTGTCATAGAATGCCGCATGCAGCGGCATTTCCTTGGTCGGCGCATCACCGCCGATCAACCTGCCCGACGCATCGAGCCGCGACAACCGCGCCGGGTCGAGCGCACCGAAGGACGATCCAGTCGGCGATACCAGCAGCCCGCCATCGGGCGTGCGGGCGGAGATGTTGCCAGATGCGCCGCCGGTCAGCCCGCGCGCGAACATCGACGCGGCAAAGCGGCAGATATCCTCGCGCAGTCGGGCATCGCTCATCATGCCGCGCCCAGCATGTCGGGGGCCTTGGCAAAGAAATCCTGCGCACCGAAATTGCCGGATTTCAGCGCCAGGGTCAGATCGCGCCCCGCGACCCTCAGCGCGGGCACGCCGGGGTCTATTTCCGGCCCGATCTCCATCGCCTCCACCGCCAGCGCCTCCACCACCGCGCCCGAGGTTTCGCCGCCTGCGGTCACCAGCCGGGTCACACCGCCCGCGACGAGGGCGATGGCCGCCTCGGCAAATACCCGCTCGATCGCGCCCGCGATGCGGTCCTTGCCGAATGCCTCCTGCGCCTCGCGCACGACGGCGGGATCTGCGGATGAATAGCCGAGCGGCACGCCCCCCTCCTGCGCCAGCATCCACGCCGCCAGCCGCGCGCCGGTCATCTCGCCGGTGATCACGTCCGTCGCCAGAACCTCGATCATCGGCCCCTCGTGATGCGCCACCTGCCCGCGCGTGGCGGCGGAGCATGACCCCGACAGAATCGCCGCGCGGCCCGCGCTGCCCTGCCACGCGCCACCGCCGCCCGACAGCAGACCTTGCCGGCGGAAATTATCGGGCAGGCCCAGCGCGACCCCCGATCCGCCGGTAATCAGCGGCAGGTCAGCCGCCGCCGTACCGATCTGCATCAGGTCGGCGTCATGAATCGCATCGACCACGATCAGCGTGCGCCCCGCATCCTGCTCGGCGCGGAGCGCGGCGCTGATCGCCGCCGCCCCCTGCCCCACGATCGCCGCCGCTACATGCCCGACGCCTAGCCCGGTCTGCGGCGCAAGCCAGCGACGCAGATCACTGTCGGTCATCGGCGTCAGCGGATGGTTCTGCATCCCGCTTTCGCTCAACAGCCGGTCGCCGACAAAAAGATGCCCCTGATAGATCGACCGCCCCGTGGCGGGGAAGGCCGGGCAGACGATGACGCGATCCGCGCTCAACGCCTTCGCCATCGCCTCCGCCACCGGGCCGATATTGCCCTCGGGCGTCGAATCGAAGGTGGAGCAATATTTGAAAAAGAACTGGCGGCAGCCCTGCTGCGCCAGCCATTCAAGCGCCTCCAGCGATTGTCTGACCGCATCGGCAACCGGGATCGTGCGCGATTTGAGCGAAACGACGCCCGCCTCCACCGCCGCATCCGCCGGGCCATCGGGGATACCGGCATATTGCGTCACCCGCATGCCACCCTTGGCGAGCGTATTGGCCAGATCGGACGAGCCGGTGAAATCGTCGCCGACGCAGCCGAGCAGCATCACGCATCCCCCGGCAGGGTCAGACCCGCATTGCGGGCATAGACCTTCGCGACCGCCGCATCATCCTCGCGCCCCAGACCGGAGCCGGAGGCGGCGACGAATTGCTGAAGCGCGGCAGCGGTCAGCGGCGCGGAGAATTTGGCGCGGGCGGCAATGTCGAGCACGATGCCGAGGTCCTTCAGCCAGATATCCACCGCCGACAGCGGCGTGTAGTCGCCCGCCACGATATGCGGGCCGCGATTTTCGAAAACCCAGCTCGTGCCCGCGCATTTCGAGATGACCTCGAGCGTCTTGGCCGGATCGACGCCTTGCGTCATGCCGAATGTCATCGCCTCCGCCGCCGCCGCGATCTGGACACCGACCAGCATCTGGTTGATCGCCTTCATCGCACTGCCCGCGCCGACATCTGCGCCCAATTCGAACACCGTGGCCGCCATCGCATCCAGCGCGGGCCGCGCGGCGGCGAACGCCTTCGGCGAACCCGAGGCGAGGAACGAAAGATCACCCGATGCCGCCCTCAGCGAGCCGCCGGAAACCGGCGCGTCGAGATAAAGGAGGCCGTGCGTTTCCGCCTGCGCCGCAAGGCCCTTGGCGAAATCCGGTGCCATCGTGGCGGAGGAGACGATCACCGCGCCGGGCCGCAAATGCGCAGCGATGCCGTCGGCACCGAACAACGCCTCCTGCGTTTGCGCGCCGTTCACGACCACGATCACCACGATGTCGAGATCGGCAGCGCAGTCGGCAAAGGTATCCGGTGCGCCCCCCTCCGCCAGAAACGCGGCGGTGAGGGCGGCTGCCCGGTCAAACCCGTGCACCGTCAGACCGGCGCGCAGGCACGATCGGGCCATGCCGCCGCCCATTGCACCCAGACCAATGATCGCGACCTTCGTCATCTTGCGCTCCCCCGCCGCCGTTCCGGCATCTTGTCGAATTTATTACAGCCCAGAAGCCCAGAAACCAGCCCGATCCGCAACCCGCCTGAACGGCGGTGTGTGACATGTGCATGAAAAAGGCCCACGACGGATCGCGGGCCTTTGCCTTGCGCGGCTTTCGCCGGGCGGGATCAGATCTGATCGACCAGCGCCTCGCCCAGTGAACAGGTTGCCTCGCCGGGCGAGCCTTCGACGTTCAGCACCTTCACGACGCCATCCTCGATGAACATCGAATAGCGCTGCGAGCGGCTGAGCAGGCCCACCGGCGGGGCCGAGAAATCGAGGCCGATCGCCTTGGTGAAATCAGCACTCGCATCGGCAAGCATACGAATCCCAGCGGCAGAGGCACCGGTCGCCTCGCCCCAGGCCTTCATCACGAAGGGATCATTGACGGAGACGCAGACGATCTGATCGACACCCTTGCCCGCAAGCTGTTCGGCGGCAGCAACGAAGCTCGGCACATGTTTGGCGTGGCAGGTCGGCGTATAGGCGCCCGGCACCGCGAACAGCGCGATCTTCTTGCCCTTGGTCAGGTCGGACACCGAAACGGGCGCAGGCCCGGCGGCACCGATTTCGACGAATGTGGCGTCGGGCAGTTTGTCTCCAACAGCGATGGTCATGGGGCAGCTCCTTTGGCGGGTTGTTGTCTCGGCGCAACTATAGCGGCGCGGCGTTCAATGTCACCTGCGGCGCAAGGTGCGACGCAGGGTATGGATATTTGAGGAAGAGAAAGCGGTTCAGGCCCGCGCGATGAAGATGCGGGTGTCACCATAAGACCGATCATCGAGGATCGTCACCGCATCGGGGGGCGGGTCGGAGGCGGCCTGTTCGATCACGATCAGCGCCCGATCCGCGAACCATCCACCCGCACGGGCGGAGGCCAGCGCCCGTGCCGTCAGCCCCTTGCCATAGGGCGGGTCGAGGAACACGAGGTCATAGGGATCGCCCCGACACGGGCCGAGATCGGTGGCGTCGCGCCGCCAGATCTTGGTCGTGCCAGTCAGGCCGAGTTTTTCGACATTCTCGCGGATCAGCGCGCGGGACGGGCCGTGATCGTCGACGAATACCGCACGCACCGCGCCCCGGCTCATCGCCTCAAGCCCGAGCGCGCCGACCCCGGCAAAGAGGTCGAGCACCCGGCACCCGTCGGGCGCGCCATCGTAATCGCCATGCGCCAGAAGATTGAACAGGCTTTCGCGCACCCGGTCGGAGGTGGGGCGCAGATGCGCCTCTCCGCCGCCCGCCGCACCAGGGGCGGCGAGGGTCTTGCCCTTGAACCTGCCTGCGATGATCCGCATCGCCGGTCAGGCGTTCACGTCGACCACGACGCGCCCCTTGACGCCGCCCTTCAGGATCGCCGCGCCGAGCGCGGGCAGATCGGAGAGGGTCGCGGGTTCGACCATGCCTTCAAGCTTCGCCATCGAAAGGTCGGAGGCGAGGCGCTTCCACGCCTTCACCCGGTTGTCATAGGGCTGCATCACGCTGTCGATGCCAAGGAGGTTCACGCCCCGCAGTAGGAACGGGATCACCGTTGTCGGCAGCTTCGCCCCGCCCGCAAGGCCGACCGCCGCAACCGAAGCGCCATATTTCATCTGCGTCAGCACCTTGGCGAGCATCGACCCGCCGACCGCGTCGACGCAGCCCGCCCAGGTTTCACGCTCCAACGGTTTGCCAGAAGGTTCTGCAAGGTCCTCGCGGGCGACGATCTGCGTCGCGCCGAGCGATTTCAGGTAATCGGCGGTTTCGGGCCGACCTGTGACGGCGGCGACCTCGTAGCCGAGATTGGCGAGGATCGCGACGGCGACGGAGCCGACACCGCCCGCCGCACCGGTCACCAGAACCGGGCCGCCGCCGGTTTTCAACCCATGCGCCTCCAACGCCATAACCGAGATCATGGAGGTGAACCCGGCGGTGCCGATCGCCATTGCCTGTTTCGTGGTCAGGCCCTTCGGCAGCGGCACGAGGAAATCGGCAGGCACCCGCGCCTTTTGCGCATAGCCGCCCCATGACACCTCGCCCACACGCCAGCCGGTCAGCACCACCTTGTCGCCGGGCTTGTAGCGGCTGTCGGAGGAGCTTTCGACCGTGCCCGCGAAATCGATCCCCGGCACATGCGGATGGGTCCGCACGAGGCCGCCATTCCCGGTCAGGCACAGGCCATCCTTGTAGTTGAGCGTCGAATATTCGACCGCCACGACAACCTCGCCTTCGGGCAGGTCGCCGATCTCAATGGGTTTGATGGTCTGGCTGATGGTGCCGTCTTCGGCCTTGTCGACGACGAGAGCATTGAAACCCATTGTATCCTCCGGGCGATGATTGCGATCTTGCGAAAGGCGTAAGGCCCCGCATGGGGAGATGTCAAACAATGGGGATGTGGCGGCGCACCAGATCACAATCGCGAAGGTTGAACCGGACCCTGCAGACCCGATATGAACCAGCAAAGCTCCACTCCTCTGACAGGCGGCCAGAATATGTTGTTTCAGGTATTCCGGGCCGGTGCCGTGGCCATCGCGGTTTCGCTGGCCATGTCCGCCGCCGCGTTGTCGCAGGACGATGACGGCGGATCGCTGACGCTGACATTCGAGAACGATCTGTTTGCGGTGACGGACCGCAATTATTCCAACGGCGTGAAGGCGG
The DNA here is from genome assembly GCA_964352385.1 of uncultured Candidatus Planktophila sp. Classification (GTDB taxonomy): domain Bacteria; phylum Pseudomonadota; class Alphaproteobacteria; order Rhodobacterales; family Rhodobacteraceae; genus Pikeienuella. Next base: position 57,431 of record CAYGRU010000007.1, on the reverse strand, counting down.
GTTATACCCTGCCGCGCAACGCTCTTCCCGGTTTCGTGCAGGGCGCACTTGGCCGGCTCAACCTGATCGAGGACGGGCGCGACTGGTATGCAACCATAGAGCTTGGCCAGCGGATTTTCACGCCGACCGACATCACCGCACGCATCCCGGACCCGACCGACCACCCCTATGCCGGACATGCCTATCTGTCCTACGCGCTGACATCGGTGACCGCCACCCGGCTGCAATCGCTGCGTGTCGAGGTCGGGTTGACCGGCGCGGCATCGCTGGCGGAGCAGACGCAAAAGACCGTCCATTCGATTGTCGGCGCGGACCGGCCCGAAGGATGGGGGTCGCAGCTTCCGTCCGCGCCGACCATCGGGTTGAATTACGACATCCTCGAAAAGCACGGGCAGGAATTCAGGATCGACGGCTTCGCGCCGTTCCGGGCCGAAGTCATGCCGCGCGCCACGGTCGCGCTCGGCACGTTCGACACCTATGCGGGGGCCGGTGTCGGGCTGCGGCTTGGTCAGGGACATGCGGATGATTTTGGCCCGGCCCCGATCCGGCCAGGCAGTGCGGGCGCGGATATCTTCAATCCCGGCAACGGGTTCGGGTGGAGCGTCTTTGCCGGGATCGACGGGCGGCTGATCGGGCGGGCCGGTGCGTTGCAGGGGCCCTTGTTCAACACCGGCGCTGCCGTGACGCCCAACCGGTTCGTCGCTGATGCGTCCATCGGCGTGACGCTCAGCTATGATGGATATGAGCTGTCCTATGCCCATGTGATCCGGACGGAGACGTTCCGCAACCAACAAGGCACACATCAGTTCGGCGCGCTGAACCTCAGGGTGAAATTCTAGGCAGCGCCTGTTTCCGTCGCTTCGAAGAATGCGCGAAGCCTTGTCGCCACCGCGTCGGGGCTGTCCACCGGCGACAGGTGGCCGGCATCCGGCACCTCGTATCGTGCCGCGTCTGGCTTCAGGGTCTGCACCGCATCGAGGATCGCCTTCGCCGATCCCGGCGTGCGTTCCCCCTGCATCAGCAGCGTCGGCGCAGCGATGGCGGCGATGGCTTCGCGGCTGATCTGCCCGGCGGGCCAGCCGCTGACCATATCGAAATCATCCGCGAGAAAGCTGAGCGAACGCGCAATCGCATCCTGCGCCGCCGCTGGCATCCGATCAAACTGGCCGGGCTGCCCCCAGGCGTTCATGAAGGCGCGCGCGCCGTCGTGATAGCGGCCCTCGGCGCAGGCCTGATGCACCGGGGCCATGCCCTTGTCATTCTCGGCCAGATAGGCGGGCTGATCGGCGATCAGGTGAAAATAAACCGGCTCGATCAGCGTCAGCGACCGCGCCAGCGCCGGGGACCGGGCCGCGACCCGTCCCATCACTGCGCCGCCGAGCGACAGGCCGACCAGATGTGCAGGGCCGCCGCCCATCGCCGCTGCAACGCCCTCGACATAGGCGACCGCCTGATGCTGAAGCGACAGTGCCGGATCGCCGCGATCCGACTGGCCATGCCCCGGCAGATCGAGCGCAACGCAGTGCCAGCGATCCGCCAGCCGTTCCATCACACCCTTCCACAACCCGCCGAAGGCGAGCGAGCAATGGGCAAAGACCGCAAGCGGCCCCTGCCCCATTTCCAGATAGCTGACCTTGTGGCCGTCCAGCGCGATCGCAGGCATCAGATCTTTCCGGCGAGGTGATCGTCGAGGAAATCGATCCTGTCCTGCCCCCAGAAATCCTGATCGCCGACCGTGTACCAGGGCGCGCCGAACACGCCGCGCGCAATCGCCTCGTCGGTCAACGGCTCGATCCGGGCCTCGGCAGCGGCAAGGTCCAGATCGCCTACCTGAAACCCGCTTTCCGCAAGGCAGGCGGCGATGACAGCATTGTCGGCTATGTCCTTTTCCTCGGCCCAGCAGGACGCCAGCAGGCGCTGGCAAAGCTTGCCGACATCGCCGCCCCCCAGCGCCGCCGCCGCCAGAATGGCCGATGTGGCGGGCACCGGATTGGTCGGCCAATGCGCCGGATGCAGCACCAGTTTCAACCCGTTGCGCCGCGCGATCCGCGGCAGTTCCTGAAGCCGGTAACGCTGGCGCGCGGGGTGCCGCTTCGGCACCGGCAGTCCGCCCATCGCATCCATCACCCGCATGAAATTCACCGGCTTGTAGGCGATGGTCGCGCCGTGCTTTGCGGCGACCTTTTGAAGCCCGTCCCCGGCCAGATAGGCGAAGGGCGACAGGGGCGTGAAATAATAGTCTATGTGGGCCATGCGGATGTTCCTCCCGATCCTCGGCGCAAGATGACGCGCTTGCCGGACTTTGCAAGCCTCCGCATGGCCGCTATAGGATCGCTCAGCATCGAGGGGAAACCGCCAATGAAGCCCGAAACATCCATCCGCATGATCTCCGGCAATTCCAATCGCCCGTTCGCCGAGGCGATGGCCCGCCGGATCAGCGTCTACAAGGGCGAACAGGTCCGTCTGGCGGATGCGCGGGTCGAGCAATTCAACGATGGTGAGATTTTCGTCGAGATTTTCGACAATGTCCGCAACGAGGAAGTTTTCATCATCCAGTCCACCTCGCGCCCCGCGAATGACAACCTGATGGAATTGCTGATCATAACAGATGCGCTGCGCCGCGCTTCGGCCAAGCGGATCACAGCGGTGATGCCCTATTTCGGTTATGCCCGGCAGGACCGGAAGACATCGGCCCGCACGCCGATTTCCGCCAAGCTGACCGCGAACCTGATGGTCGAGGCCGGGATCGACCGGGTGCTGACGATGGACCTTCACGCCGGTCAGATTCAGGGCTTTTTCGACATTCCGGTGGATAACCTCTATGCGGCGCCGGTTTTCGCGCTGGATGTGAAACACCAGTTCAAGGACCTCGACGACATGATCGTCGTATCGCCCGATGTCGGCGGCGTCGCCCGTGCGCGGGAACTGGCCAAGCGCATCGGTGCCGGGCTGGCCATCGTCGACAAGCGCCGGGGGCGGCCCGGCGAGATTGAATCGATGACCATCATCGGCGACGTGAAGGGCAAGAAATGCATCGTGGTCGATGACCTCGTCGATACGGCGGGCACCCTGTGCAAGGCGGCGGAACTGCTGGTGGAGGAAGGCGCGACCGAAGTGCACGCCTATATCTCTCACGGCGTCCTGTCCGGCCCTGCGGTGGATCGGGTATCCAAATCGGTGATGAAAACGCTGGTGGTGACCGATTCCATCAAGCTCAGCGACGAGGCGAAGGCGTGTGAGAACATCCGCACCGTATCGGTCGCGCCATTGTTCGCGCAGGCCATGCTGAATGTCGCCGCCGGGAATTCAGTCTCGTCACTGTTCGATGAAAAGGTGCTCGGCCCGATTTACGAGGCGTTCTACCGCTTCGACTGATCCCAGCCTGCCGATCAAAAAGATGCACCGCCCCGGAGTGAACCGGAGCGGCGCTTTTCGTGTCACCCGATCAATGCTTGAAGCGCTTGATCTCGCCCGACGCCTTGCGCGCGAGATAGGAATTCAGTTCCCGCTTCACGATCGGCATCAGGAAATAGAGGCCGGTGATGTTGACCACCGCCATCGCGAAGATCGCCGCATCCGAGAAGTCGATCACCGGGCCGAGGCTGGCCGCCGCACCGATCACGATGAAGATGCAGAAGATCACCTTGAACACCAGTTCCGAGGTCTTGCCCTCGCCGAACAGATACGTCCACGCCTTCAGACCGTAGTAGGACCAGGAAATCATGGTCGAAAAGGCGAACAGGATCACCGCGATGGCCAGCACATAGGGGAACCAGCTGAACGCGGTCGCAAAGGCCGCCGATGTCAGCCCGACACCCGAGGTGTTGCCGATGGTGCTGATCGTGCCGCCATCGTTCAGGATGAACATGCCGGTCGCCGGGTCGCTGATCAACTGACCCGAGATGGTGATGACCAGCGCCGTCATGGTGCAGATCACGACGGTGTCGATGAACGGCTCCAGCAGGGACACGAACCCCTCCGTGATTGGCTCTTTCGTCCGCACTGCCGAATGGGCGATGGCCGCAGACCCGACACCCGCCTCGTTCGAGAACGCGGCTCGCTTGAAGCCCTGGATCAGCGCCCCGACCATGCCGCCCGCGACGCCCAGCCCGGTAAAGGCCCCGACGAAGATCTGGTTGAAGGCATCACCGACCTTGTCGAAGTTCATCAGGATGATGACGAGCGCCGCAGCCACATAAAGGACGCCCATGAACGGCACGACCTTTTCGGTCACATTGGCGATGGATTTGATCCCGCCGACGATCACCGCAAAGACGATTGCGGCAAAGATCACACCGGTGATCCAGCCGGGATAATCGCCAGTGATCCCGGAAATCTGCGCATGGGCCTGATTGGCCTGGAACATGTTGCCACCACCCAGCGCGCCGAGGATGCAGAACACCGAGAACAGGATCGCGAGGAACCCGCCCCCCGGCACACCGCGTTCCTTGAAACCCTTGGAGATGTAATACATCGGGCCGCCAGATACGGTGCCGTCCGGGTATTCATTCCGGTATTTCACACCAAGCGTGCATTCGGTGAATTTCGATGCCATCCCGAGCAGACCCGCGAGGATCATCCAGAACGTCGCCCCCGGCCCGCCGATGCCGACCGCAACGGCCACACCCGCAATGTTGCCGAGGCCGACCGTGCCGGAAAGGGCCGTCGTCAGCGCCTGAAAATGGCTGACCTCGCCCGCGTCATCGGGGTCGGAATAGTCGCCCTTCACGATCTCGATGGAATGCTTGAAGGCCCGAAACTGGATGAACCCGAAATAGACCGTGAACAGCGATGCGGCGACGACCAGCCACATCACGATCCACGGAAAACTGGTGCCGGGAATCGGCGCGAAGATGAGGTTGACGAAAGGGCCCGTCACATCGGCGAACATCTGGTTCACCATTGCGTCGATGCTCTGCGCCTCTTGTGCCATTGCAGGCGCGGCGGTGAGCGCCGCGATACCGGCGGCGGTTGAAATGATCTGTCTCATATAGGGTCCCTCAGCTTACGACGGTGACGGGCAAGGTGGCCGACATCACCAGATTTGCGGTGGAGCTGCCGAAGATGCGGGATGCGATCCCCGTTTCCGACACGCGGGCAACGATGATCTGCGCGGCCCCTTCCTTGATCGCCGTGCTGTTGAGCAATTCGGCCACATCGCCATGCCGCACGATGCCGCGCACTGCGAAACCCTCGGCCTTCACCGATTCGACCACGGGGTCGACAACGCGTGTAGTCGCGGTCGCGATCTCCTCTTCACGCCGCTTGTGGCGGACCGCGTTTTCCTCAGCGGTTTGAAAGCTGTAGGGCGACCATTCGATGACATAGAGCAGGATCAGCTCACAGTTGCCGATCAGTTTCGCAAGCTGCTTGGCATGGGTCACCGCGCGGTTTCCCGCACTGCTGCCATCCAATCCAACGACGAGTTTTGCAGACATGTTTTCCCTCTTTCTCTTTCGGGGCGGCCCCTGGGCCCGGTAGATTCAAGGCACCAGCAACCGCCCCATGAACGCCACCACCGACCATTCCCCGAATGACCCATTCAGCGGTGACACGCCATCGTTGCAGAAAGTTCATATTTATCAATTTGTTAAATTAGATAAGACGTTTGTTCTGTCATGATCCGGCATTTCAGAACAGTGTCGCCTTGATTTTCGCCCGAAAGGCTTTTTGACCTGCGTGCCCGCCAAGCGGGTGAACAGTGCCACCAACATGCCCATTGATTGTGCGAATCGATTTCATCTGACGGGCGTGGCGATCCGCGCGGTTGTCGCCGGGCCACGAGGCCGATATCCGGGGCAGCAAATCTTCACCGACGTATGCGAACGGCTTGCTTCCCGGCGCTTCGATCCTTTGGCTGGATCGGTACGCGCCTGCCGACCGCCGCAAGATCAGGACCAAGGCCGCATGATTTCGCTCAACACCTATCGCAATCAGTGGACCAGCAATGTGCGGGGCGACCTCCTGTCGGGCCTTGTCGTCGCGCTGGCGCTGATCCCGGAGGCGATTGCCTTTTCGATCATTGCAGGTGTCGATCCGAAGGTCGGTCTTTACGCCTCGTTCTCCATCGCCGTGATCGTCGCCATCACCGGCGGGCGGCCCGGCATGATCTCCGCCGCGACGGCTGCGACGGCGGTGCTGATGGTCACGCTGGTTAAGGATCACGGGCTGCAATATCTGCTCGCGACGACCGTTCTGGCGGGCCTGATCCAGATTGCGGCGGGGTTCCTCAGGCTCGGCAATCTGATGCGCTTCGTCTCGCGATCTGTCATCACCGGGTTCGTGAATGCGCTGGCGATCCTGATCTTCATGGCGCAATTGCCGGAACTGGACCCCGGCTCCGTCACCTGGCTGACCTATATGCTGGTCGCGGGCGGTCTGGCGATCATCTATCTTTTCCCGCTGCTGACCAAGTCGATCCCTTCGCCGCTGGTCACCATCATCGTGCTGACGGCGCTGACGGTCGGCTTCGGCTGGGATGTGCGCACGGTCGCCGATATGGGCGCGCTGCCCGATACGTTGCCGGTATTCCTGCTGCCGGACATTCCGCTGACGCTGGAGACTTTGCAGATCATCGCCCCCTACGCCATCGCCGTCGCGGTCGTCGGCCTGCTGGAAAGCCTGATGACGCAAACCATCGTCGATGACCTGACCGATACGGCATCCGACCGCAATCAGGAATGTATCGGTCAGGGCATCGCCAATACCGCGACCGGGTTCATCGGCGGCATGGCGGGCTGCGCGATGATCGGGCAGTCGATCATCAACGTGAAATCCGGCGGGCGCGGGCGGTTGTCGACCTTTGCCGCAGGGATGATCCTCCTGTTCCTCTGTGTCGCGCTGGGCGACATTGTCGGGCAGATTCCGATGGCGGCGCTGGTCGCGGTGATGATCATGGTGTCCATCGGCACGTTCAGCTGGTCGTCACTGCTGGCGCTGCGCACGCACCCGACCTCATCCTCCATCGTCATGGTCGCGACGGTCGTTTTTGTGGTCTGGACCCACAACCTCGCCATCGGCGTGCTGGTCGGGGTTCTGCTGTCGGGTATCTTTTTCGCGGGCAAGATCGCGCAACTGTTCCGGGTCCGGTCCGAACTGTCAGCAGATGGCCGGTCGCGCATCTATCGCGTCGAGGGCCAGTTGTTTTATGCCTCGGTCGAGGATTTCATGAAGGCATTCGATTTCCGCGAGGCGCTGGACCGCGTTACCATCGACGTGTCGAAAGCGCATATCTGGGACATTTCCTCCGTCGCCGCGCTCGACATGGCGGTGCTGAAATTCCGCCGCGACGGCGCGGAGGTGGAGATCGTGGGGATGAACGAAGCCTCGGAAACCATCGTCGACAGGCTGGCGGTGCACGACAAACCGGGTGCTGTCGACAAGCTGAATGCGCATTAAGGGAACGAGACCATGACAGACAGGATCATCGCATTGGTGGACGGGTCGCTTTATTCGCACAGCGTCTGCGACCACGCGGCATGGATATCGGGCCGCACCGGCGCGCCGGTCGAAGTGTTGCACGTTCTGGGGCGGCGCGAGGTGGTGGAGACGACCGATCTGTCCGGTGCCATCAGGCTCGGCGCCCGCACGGCGTTGCTGGAGGAACTGGCAGCGCTTGACGAGCAGCGCTCCAAGCTGATCGCCCATCGCGGGCGCGCGATCCTTGACGATGCGCGCGACCGTCTGGTGGCGGATGGCGTGGACGAGATCACCACGCGCCTGCGTCACGGCGACCTGATCGAAACCGTGGCGGAGCAGGAGGCGGAAGCCGCCATGATCGTGATCGGCAAGCGGGGCGAGGCGGCGGATTTCGCCAAGCTGCATCTCGGATCGAATCTGGAACGGATCGTCAGGGCCAGCCAAAAGCCGGTTCTGGTCGCCGCCCGCGCGTTCAAACCCATCGAAAAGGTCTTGATCGCTTATGATGGCAGCGCATCGGCCATGCGCGCCGTCGATCACATCGCACGCAACAGGCTTTACGCAGGCCTCGCGGTCACTCTGGTGACCGTCGCCGCAGACACGCCCACCGCCCGCAAGTCGCTCAACGATGCCGCCGCGATGCTGAAGGCGGCAGGCATCGACGCGGCAACAGAGGTGCGAAGCGGCCAGCCCGATGCAGCGCTCGGCAAGATGGTCGATGAGGACGGGTTCAATCTGCTGGTGATGGGGGCTTACGGCCACAGCCGCATCCGCAGCCTCATCATCGGATCGACGACAACCGCGATGGTCCGATCCTGCAAGGTGCCGGTGGTTTTGGTGCGGTAAGGGCGTTCAGACCACCGACCCCGGATCGACATTCGATCCGCAGACCAGCACGCCGACATGTGCGCCCGGCTCAGGTGTCACCGCGCCTGACATCAGCGCCGCCAATGTTGCCGCGCCGCCCGGCTCCGACACCACGCCGCAGACTGACCAGAGCGCCCTTTGCGCGGCTGTGATGGCCTCATCCTCCACCAGCGCAAGATGATCGACATGGGCTTCGATCAGGTCATGATTCAGATCGCCGATGGACGCCGCGCCAAGGCTGTCTGCGGCGACGGATTTCGGGGCGAATTCCACCGGATGACCGGCCTTGCGGGCCTCGAACGCACAGCGCGCGCCCACCGGCTCCACCCCGATTACCGATGGCCCCGCCTGCAATGCGGTCGCGACGCCGGATATCAGGCCGCCGCCGCCGATGGCGACCAGAACCACGTCGAGATCGGGGCATTGCGTGGCCCATTCGAGGCCAAGCGTGCCCTGCCCCGCAATGGTCAGCGGCGCTGCGTAAGGATGCACATCGCGCCCGCCGGTTTCGGCCTTGCAGGCCTCATAGGCGGCGATGGTTTCCTGCACGGTCTTGCCGATCACCCGCACCTCCGCCCCGCTGGCGCGGATCTTGGCGATCTTGATGGCGGGGGCGTATTCGGGAACGAAGATGATTGATCGCAGGCCCAGTGCCCGCGCGGCATGGCCCACCGCCGCGCCATGATTGCCCCCTGAAAAGGCGACGATATCGCGGGTTTCCGGCTGCGGCGTCAGCAGCGATGCGAAGGCCCCGCGCACCTTGAAGCTGCCGGAATGCTGCAAGCCCTCCAGCTTCAGCGTCAGGCGGCCCCGCCAGGCGATGCCGAAATCCGCCGGGTCCACCTCCATAACCGGGGTCAGGCGGATATGCGGGCGGATCGTGGCTTCGGCGGCGATGATATCGCGAAGGGTGACGGACATGCAGGCTCCTGTAACTGGTGCAGGAACCTATGGCCGCGCCGCACCTCTAGTCAAAGACAATGACATTGCGCACGCCCTCGCCCCTGCGGGTGGCATCGAGCGCCGTATTGATATCCTCCAGCGCGAACCGACCCGTCACCAGTTCGTCCAGTTTCAGCTTGCCGTCATAATAGGCCGCCAGCAGACCGGGAATGTCGCGCCCCAGATCGGTCTGACCCATCTTGGAGCCGATGATCTTCTGCCCCGCATCCGCAAGGGTCAGCGGATCATAGGTCGACATCTGACCGATGGCGGGCATGCCGACCAGCACCGCAGCACCGCCGATGCCCAGCATCTCGTAAGCCTGCGCCATCGCCTGCACGGCACCGACCGTCACGAACACGAAATCCGCACCGCCATTGGTAATGCGGCGCACCTCCGCCACCGCGTCGGCGGACCTGCCATTGATGACATGGGTGGCACCGAAGATCGGGGCGATGTCCAGCTTCGCCTGCGCGATGTCGATCACAATGACCTGCGCCGCCCCGCTCAGCGCCGCGCCTTGCGCCGCGTTCAGGCCGACCCCGCCCGCACCGATGATGACGGCCTTGGCCCCGGCAGGCATCTTCGCGGTATTGGTCACCGCGCCGTAACCGGTGATGACCCCGCAGGCGAGCAGCGATGCCTCGGCCCAGCCGATCGGGCCGGTCAGCTTTGCGACCTGTGTACGATCCACCACCATCCGTTCGGCGAAGGCGGCGGTCTTCAACCCGTGCTTGATCGTCTCGCCTGCCGCATTGCCGAGCGGGCTTTTCGCGTTCAGCGCAAAATCGGATGAGCAATAGGTGCGGTGCCCCGCCTCGCAGCAGGCGCAGGACCCGCAGGACCGGATCAGCGTCGCGATGACCCGGTCGCCGGGCGCGAGGTCGGTGACGCCCGCGCCGACCGCGATCACCTCGCCCGCCGCCTCATGCCCCCAGACCGCAGGCAGATCACCGCCCCAGCCGCCGTCGATGAACATGATGTCGGAATGGCAGATCGCGCAGGCGCGGGTGCGGATTTCCACCTCCCCCGGTCCCGGTGCCGCGAGGGTCACATCCTCGATGGTCAATGGGGTCTTGAAGGCACGGTTGACGGCGGCTTTCATCATGCAGGCTCCTGTTGTTCGCCGGAATGCTCACGACATTCGCTGATGGCGGAACCCTCAGGACGCGACGCCTCGTGTCGTTTTCCCGCGCCTCCCCCTGCGTCACCACGATGACGGCTGCGTCATTGCGGCGAATGCCACCTTGCCAGCCCCCCACCCCGCCCCTAGCTTTTCGGATGCAACGAAAAGACGGAGCCTGCCCCATGCGCATCACCCGCCGCGACTTCGCCGCCCTCACCGCCGCCGCTGGCCTCGCCGCCGCCCTGCCCGGCACCGTGCGGGCCAGTGGCGTGAAACGCAGCCACGGCGAAAGCCTGATCGGCGATCTGAAATACGGGCCGGATTTTCCGCATTTCGACTATGTGAACCCGGACGCACCGAAGGGCGGCATCGCCCGACTGGCAACCTCCGCCAGTTTCGACAGCTTCAATCCCTTTATCGTCAAGGGCGACAGCCCGGCGGGGATCGGCGTGATCTATGACAGCCTGATGACCCCGTCGCTGGATCAGGGTTCGACCCAATACGGCCTGCTGGCCGAATGGTTCGAATACCCGGAGGATTATTCCTGGGCCGCCTTCAAGATTCGCGATGGTGCCCACTGGCATGACGGCACACCGATCACCGTCGCCGATGTGATCTTCTCGCTCGACATTCTGGTCAGCAAGGGCCACCCGCAATACCGGTTCTATTACGCCAATGTGACGGGGGCGGAAGATCTGGGCGAGGGTGTAGTCCGGTTCAATTTCGACACCGCGAACAACCGCGAATTGCCGCACATCATGGGCCAGCTTTCGATCCTGCCCAAGCATTGGTGGGAAGGGCGGGCCTTCGATGAAAGCTCGCTCGAGGTGCCGCTCGGCTCCGGCCCCTACCGCATCGGGGCGTTTGAGCCGGGGCGGTTCATTCAATATGACCGGGTGCCGGATTACTGGGGCGCGGCCCTGCCGGTGAATGTGGGGCAACACAATCTCGACGCCTTGCGTTATGAGATTTTTCTCGACGGCACCGCGACCTTCGAGGCGTTCAAATCCGGCCAGTTCGATTTCCGGGATGAGAATTCAGCGTCGATCTGGGCCGAGCAATACGGCTTCCCCGCCGTCACCAAAGGCCTTGTCCAGCGCCGCGAAATCGCCATCGAGGGCCCGAAGCAGACGCAGACCTTCGCCTTCAACCTGCGCCGTCCGAAATTTAAGGATCGGCGGGTGCGGCAGGCGATCACGCTCGCCTTCGATTTCGAGCGGACCAATCAGGCGATCTATTTCAATCAATATGCCCGGCCCCGCAGTTATTTTCAGGGCACCGACAGCCTGATGCCGACCGGCGCGCCCGAAGGCGCGGAACGCGCGATGCTGGAGGCGCTGCGCGATCAGGTCCCGGCAGAGGTGTTCGGGCCGCATTTCGTGCCCCCCAAGACCGATGGCACCGGGCGCAACCGGAACGAATTGCGCAAGGCGACGGCGCTGCTGAACGATGCCGGATACGAGGTTGAGGGCGGCGTGCTGAAAGGGCCAGATGGCCAACCGTTCGAGATCGAATTCCTGTCGGCGCAGGACACCCAGTCGAAGGTCATCAATCCTTTCCTGAAAAACCTCGAACAGCTTGGCTTCAAGGCCAGTTTCCGCATCGTCGACGGGCCGCAATATATCCGCCGTGTGCAGCAGGACGAGTCATTCGACTGGGACATGATCATCTGGGGCGTGCGCAATTCGGAAAGTCCCGGCAACGAACAGCGCGAATTCTGGGGGTCGGCGACGGCCACCAAGGTCGGCGCGCGGAATGTCGGCGGCGTCGCCGATCCGGCTGTCGATGCGCTGATCGACAAGGTCATTTTTGCGAAGGACCGCGCGGAGCTGGAGGCGGCATCGCGGGCGCTCGACCGGGTGCTGATGTGGAATTACTACATGATCCCGCAGCTTTACACGCCCTTCGACCGCATCGCGTGGTGGGACAGGTTCGGCCATCCAGACCCGCTGCCGCCCCGCGACCCCGGCTTCCCGACAGTCTGGTGGTGGGATGCGGAACAGGCGGCCAAGGTCGAGGCGGCGTTATGAGGGAGGCCATTTCATCCGTCATTTCGGCCCTGAGCCGGGACCTCGTCGCACGAGGCGCTGCATTCTTGGCAAAAAGGTCCCGGCTCGGGGCCGGGACAATGGCGCTGTGCGCACTGCTGATCGTGTCAGCCGCCCATGCCGAAACCACGACATCACACGGCGTCTCCGCCTTCGGCGCATTGAAATACCCCGCTGATTTCGCACATTTCGACTATGTGAACCCGGATGCGCCAAAGGGCGGCATTGTGAAAACCCGGTCGACCTTTGCCGCCAAGACTTTCGACAGCCTCAATCCCTTCATCTTCAAGGGGGAGCCCGCCATCGAGGTCGGGATGTTCGTGTTCGAGACGCTGATGGTCAGCGCGTCTGATGAGCTTGATGCGGTCTATGGCCTGCTGGCGGAAAGCATCACCTATCCCGAAGACCGGTCCTGGGCGGAATTCACCATTCGGCCCGAGGCACGGTTCGCCGACGGCCAGCCGGTGACGGCTGAGGATGTTGTGTTTTCGGTGAACATCCTGCGCGACGAGGGCGCGCCGAGCTACCAGATACAATACGACGCCATCGACGCTGTCACCGCCCTTGCGCCGGATCGTGTGCGGTTCGAATTCAAGGCCGACAAGGCAAAGCGCGACCTGCCGATGCTGGCCGGTTCGGTGCCGATCCTGCCAAAGCATTGGTGGGACGGGCGGGCCTTCGCCGAAAGCACGCTTGACCTGCTGATCGGCTCCGGCCCTTACCGGATCGCCGAGGTCCGGCCCGGCACCTCCATCACCTATGAACTGCGCGACGATTACTGGGGGCGCGATCTGCCGGTGAATGTCGGGCGCTGGAATTTCGGCACGCTTCGCTATGAATACTTCAAGGATTCGACTGCAGCATTCGAGGCCTTTAAATCCGGCGAATACGAGATGCACGAGGAATTCTTCTCGAAACTCTGGGCCACCGCCTATGACTTTCCGGCGCTGCAAAAGGGCTGGGTGGTGCGGGATGTGCTGCCTGATGACCGCCCCTCCGGCACGCAGGGCTACTGGCTGAACATGCGGCGCACGATGTTGCAGGATATCCGGGTGCGGCAGGCGCTCGGCATGGTGTTCGATTTCGAATGGTCGAACCGGACGCTGTTCTACGACCTCTATTCCCGCACGACGAGCTTTTTTCAGGGATCACCGCTCGCCGCCACCGGGATGCCGAGCGAGGCGGAGTTGTTGTTGCTGGACCCGCTGAAGGCCGATCTGCCGGAAACCGTGTTCGGTGAAGCCTATGTGCCGACAAAGACCGACGGGTCGGGGCGGCTGCGTGCGGAACTGCGCGCCGCCGGGGCGCTGCTGGACGCGGCGGGCTGGACGGTCGGCGCGGATGGCATGCGGCGCAATGCGGCGGGCGAGACGCTGCGGGTCGAATTCCTCGACGACAGCCCGGCATTTGAGCGGATCACCAGCCCATATGTGAAAAACCTACGCCAGTTGGGTGTAGATGCCGTGATGCGCACCATCGACGCGGCGCAGTTGCAGGAACGGGTCAAGAATTTCGATTTCGATATCACGATCGCCCGGATGCCGATGGCTCCGACGCCGGGTGTGGCGTTGAAGAACCTCTTTTCCAGCGCCGCTGCCGATGCGCCGAATACCCTGAACCTCGCGGGGATCAGGAACCCGGCAATTGACGCGCTGATCGACGCGGTGATCGGCGCAACAACGGCGGCGGACCATGCGACCGCCGTTTCCGCGCTCGACCGCGCGCTGCGGTCTTTGCATGTCTGGGTGCCGCAATGGTCCAAGGGAACCCACACGATGGCCTATTGGGACAAGTTCGGAAAACCGGCGATGAAGCCGCCCTTCGACAGGGCCATTGTGGATACATGGTGGATCGACCCTGCGAAGGAGGCCGCACTGGCCGCCGCACGGCAATAGCCCCACCATGCAGGCAGAGCTTTCATGAACGCCCCGGAGTGCTTACTTACGGCCTGATACAACGCACATGACCGAAAGGCGCGACCAGGATGCGAATGGTTCCAGCGATTTCATTGCCGGTGGTGGCACTGACCGTCCTGCTGGCCGGTTGCGCGACACCCACGCCCTATCAGCCGATGGCGGAGGGGCAGACAGACGGGTTCAGCGATGCGCGCATCGCGTCAGACAGGTTCCGCGTCGGATTTACCGGCAACAGCCGCACAACGCGGGAAACGGTCGATCTTTACCTGCTGTATCGCGCGGCGGAGGTGACGCTGGCCAACGGGTTCGACGGGTTCACCATCACCAGCCGCGATACCGAAACCCGCACCAGCTATGTCTCCACCGGGTCGGGCTTCGGCCATCCTCGTTTCTTCCCCTATGGATACGGCTCGCGCCTCCGCTCCGGCGTGTTCCCGGCCTTCGATCCGGTTGAAACCGTCCCGATCCGCCGGTTCGAGGCCTTCGCCGAAATCCGCACCTTTGCCGGGCCGGTGCCGGAGGCCACCGAAGGCCCCGATGGACCGGAGGTTTATGACGCGCGGGATGTGATCGCCTCGCTCGGACAAAAGATCGCGTTACCCGGCACCGAATAGGCCGGCCTGCGCCGTCCCGCCCCCTTGACCCGACAGGCCACGCTCCGCAAAGGTGCCGCAAATGGCATCCTATATCCTCAGACGTCTGATCCTGATCATCCCCACCCTTCTGGGGATCATGGCGATCAATTTCGCGATCATCCAGTTCGCGCCGGGCGGGCCG
Organism: uncultured Candidatus Planktophila sp.; assembly: GCA_964352385.1. Classification (GTDB taxonomy): domain Bacteria; phylum Pseudomonadota; class Alphaproteobacteria; order Rhodobacterales; family Rhodobacteraceae; genus Pikeienuella. The sequence continues at coordinate 42,336 of CAYGRU010000007.1, read as the reverse complement.
GTGGAACAGGTGATCGCCGAATTGACCCATGCGTCAGGCGGCGCGACGGAACGCTTTGCGGGCGGCGGCGGGGATGGCGTCGCGCAGTCCGGTGAAAGTTCCTACAAGGGCGCACAGGGGCTGGACCCGGAATTCATCAAGGCCCTTGAAAAACAGTTCGGGTTCGACAAGCCGCCGCTGGAGCGGTTCGCGAACATGGTCTGGAATTACATCCAGTTCGATTTCGGAGAGAGCTATTTCCGCTCGGTGACGGTCATCGACCTGATCCTTGAAAAGATGCCGGTGTCGATTTCCCTGGGCATCTGGACGACGCTGCTCAGCTATCTCATCTCCATCCCGCTCGGCATCCGCAAGGCGGTGCGGGACGGGTCGCGGTTCGACACCTGGACATCGGGCGTCATCATCATCGGCTATGCGATTCCGGGGTTCCTGTTCGCGATCATGCTGCTGATCTTTTTCGCCGGTGGCAGCTATTTCCAGTGGTTCCCGCTGCGCGGCCTGCATTCGTCGGGATCGGAAAATCTGTCGACCTTCGAATGGCTGGTGGATTATTTTCACCACATCGCGCTGCCGGTGCTGGCGATGGCGATTTCGGGGTTCGCGACATTGACGCTGCTGACGAAAAACTCCTTCCTCGACGAGATCGGCAAGCAATATGTCGTGACTGCCAAGGCGAAGGGCCTGAAGGAAAGCACCGTCCTTTATGGCCATGTGTTCCGCAATGCGATGCTGATCGTGGTGGCCGGGTTTCCCGCCGCATTTGTTTCGATCTTCTTTACAGGCAGCCTGCTGATCGAGACGATCTTCTCGCTCGATGGGTTGGGGCTGCTGGGATATGAAAGCATCATCAACCGGGATTATCCGGTGGTGTTCGGCACGCTGTATCTGTTCGGGCTGATCGGCCTCGTGATGCACCTGATCACCGATCTGGTCTATGTGCAGATCGACCCACGCATAGATTTCGAGGGGCGCTGATGCGGCTGTCCCCGATCGGCCAGCGGCGCTGGCGCAATTTCCGGGCGAACCGGCGCGGATTCTGGTCGCTGTGGATTTTCCTCGGCCTGTTCATCGTGTCGCTGTTTGCCGAGGTGGTGGCGAACGACAAGCCGATCCTGATGTCGTTCAAGGGCGAATTGCATTCTCCGCTGCTGAAATTCTATCCCGAAACCTATTTCGGCGGCGATTTCGCGACGGAGCCGGATTATACGGACCCGTTCGTGCAAGCCCTTATCACCGGGAATGGTGACGAGGAGATCAGCGCAGGCGAGGAACCCGGCTGGATGATCTGGCCGCCGATCCGGTTTTCCTATGACACCCCGAATTATGACGTGCTGACCGCCCCCGCACCACCGTCGGCGCAGAACTGGCTCGGCACCGATGACCAGACGCGCGACGTGCTGGCGCGGGTCATCTATGGCTTTCGGATCTCGGTTCTGTTCGGGTTCTCGGTGACGCTGCTGTCCTCGCTGATCGGCGTGCTGGCGGGGGCGACGCAGGGCGTTTTCGGGGGCTGGGTGGACCTGACGTTCCAGCGGATCGTGGAGATCTGGGGGAATATCCCGACGCTTTATGTGCTCATCATCGTCTCGGCGATCATCACGCCGAATTTCTGGATCCTGATGGGGCTGCTGACACTGTTTTCGTGGACCGCGCTGGTCGGCGTGGTGCGCGCCGAATTCCTGCGGGCGCGCAATTTCGAATATGTCCGGGCGGCGCGGGCGCTGGGGGTCGGCGACTGGCCGATCATGTTCCGGCACCTGCTGCCGAATGCGATGGTCGCGACGCTGACCATCATGCCGTTCCTTCTGGCCGGGTCGGTGTCAATCCTCGCGTCGCTGGATTTTCTGGGGCTGGGCCTGCCTGCCGAATACCCGTCGCTCGGTGATCTGGCGTTGCAGGGAAAGAACAATCTTCAGGCACCATGGCTCGGCATCACGGCCTTCCTGACCTTCGCCATCATGCTGTCGCTGCTGGTGTTCATCTTTGAAGCGGTGCGCGATGCGTTCGACCCGCGAAAGACCTTCCAATGACCGTGCTGTCGATCAGGGACCTGACGGTCGGGTTCCGCACCGAAGGGCGGATCGCGAAGGCGGTCATGGGCGTGTCATTCGACATCGAACGCGGCGAGACGGTGGCGTTGGTCGGCGAAAGCGGGTCCGGCAAATCCGTGACCGCATTGTCCACCGTCGCGCTGCTACCTTCGGCGGCGGTCATCTCCGGCTCCGTCAAATATGATGGAGAGGAAATGATCGGGGCCAGCGCGGCGCGACTGCGGGCGGTGCGGGGCAACGATGTCAGCTTCATCTTTCAGGAACCGATGACCTCGCTGAACCCGTTGCACAGCATCGAAAAGCAGATCGGTGAAAGCCTCGCGCTGCATCAGGGGGTCAGCGGCGCGGCGGCGCGGGGGCGGATCATCGAGTTGCTCGAAAAGGTCGGCATCAACGACCCGGCGGAACGGCTTGGGGCCTATCCGCACGAATTGTCGGGCGGGCAGCGCCAGCGGGTGATGATCGCGATGGCGCTGGCGAACAAGCCTGACCTGCTGATCGCGGACGAACCGACGACGGCGCTGGATGTCACCATTCAGGCGCAGATCCTCGATCTTTTGAAGACGCTTCAGCGCGACGAAGGCCTGTCGATGCTGTTCATCACCCATGACCTGAACATCGTGCGCCGGATCGCCGACCGGGTTTGCGTGATGCAGGCGGGGGAAATTGTCGAGACAGGCCCGACGGCGGAGGTGTTCGGCAATCCGCAGCATGACTATACCCGCAAGCTGCTGGCATCCGAGCCGACGGGCAGCCCCGATCCGGTGGATGATGCAGCCCCGGTCATATCCGAGGCGAAGGCGCTGAAGGTCTGGTTCCCGATCCGGCGCGGGCTGCTGCGGCGCACGGTCGGGCATGTGAAGGCCGTGAACGGCGCCGATATCGCGGTGCGCGCGGGCGAGACGCTGGGCATCGTCGGTGAAAGCGGGTCGGGCAAGACCACGGTGGCGCTGGCGCTGATGCGCTTGATCGAATCGGAAGGGCGGATCGCCTTCATGGGGCGCGATATCCAGCATCTGAAGCGGGGCGCGTTGCGCCCGCTGCGGCGCGAAATGCAGATCGTGTTTCAGGACCCCTACGGATCGCTGTCGCCGCGCATGTCCTGCTTCGAAATCATCGCCGAGGGGCTGGGCGTGCATGGCCTGCGCAGCGGCAAGACCCCGCGCGAAGCTGTGGCGGAGGTGCTGGCGGAGGTCGGCCTGCCGCAGGACGCGATGGACCGCTATCCACATGAATTTTCCGGCGGTCAGCGCCAGCGTATCGCGGTCGCTCGGGCGATGATCCTGAAGCCGAAACTGGTGGTGCTGGACGAGCCGACATCGGCGCTCGACATGACTGTCCAGACCCAGATCATCGACCTGCTGCGCGGGCTGCAACAGAAATACGGCCTCGCCTATATCTTCATCAGCCATGACCTGAAGGTCGTGCGCGCGGTCAGCCACCGGGTGATGGTGATGCGACGCGGCGAGGTGGTGGAGGCCGGCAGCACGGCGGATGTGATCGACGCGCCGCGCCACGAATACACGCGGGCGCTGATGAAGGCGGCGTTCGGCCACTGAATTTCGCCGTTCCGGCGAGCCTCCCGGCGGGGGATATTTGAAGAAGAGAAAGAGGGAGTGACAGCGATGGACATCAATGGGATCGCTGCGGTAGTCACCGGCGGGGCCTCCGGCCTTGGCGAGGCGACGGCGCGGATGCTGGCGGCGGGCGGCGCGAAGGTGACGCTGTTCGACATGAACGAGACGCTCGGCGACGCTGTCGCGGCGGAGATCGGCGGAGCCTTCGCCAAGGTCGATGTGTCCGATCCGGCATCGGTGGCGGCAGGGTTCGCCAAGGCCCGCGCGGCACATGGGCAGGAGCGGGTTCTGGTGAACTGCGCCGGGATCGCACCCGCATCCAAGACCGTGACCCGCGAGGGCGATCCGCATGATGCGGCGATGTTCGCAAAGGTTGTGCAGGTCAACCTGATCGGCACCTTCATCTGCTGCGCCGCTGCGGCGGCGGGCATGGCGGCCACTGACCCGGTGAATGCGGATGGCGAGCGCGGGGTGATGATCAACACCGCGTCGGTCGCCGCGTTCGACGGGCAGATCGGGCAGGTCGCCTATGCGTCGTCAAAGGCCGGGGTCGTCGGGCTGACCCTGCCGATGGCGCGCGATCTGTCGCGATCCGGCATCCGGGTGATGACCATCGCGCCGGGGCTATTCATGACGCCGATGCTGCAAGGCCTGCCAGAGGAGGCGCAGCGCAGCCTCGGCGCGCAGGTGCCGTTCCCGTCGCGACTGGGCGATCCGGCGGAATATGCAAAACTGGCGGGCAGCATCATCGGCAACGCCATGCTGAACGGCGAGGTGATCCGGCTCGACGGCGCGATTCGCATGGCCCCGAAATAGGAGCACCCATGAAACAGCGGCGACTGGGGCAGAACGGCCCGACCATTGGCGCAGTCGGATATGGCGCGATGTCGTTTTCCGATTTCTATGGCAAGGCGACCGACGAGGGGTCGCGGGCGGTGCTGGATGAATGCCTGAACCTTGGCATCACGCATATCGACACCTCCGACATCTATGGCGTCGGGCGGTCGGAGACGGTGATCGGTGACTGGATCCAGCGCAACGGGTCGAACCCGTTCACCATCGCAACCAAGGGCGGGATCAAGCCGCAGGCCGATGCGGCGGGTCGGTTCGACAATGGCGCGGCCTATCTGACGGGCGCGCTGGAGGCGTCGCTGACGCGGCTGGGTGTCGATTGTGTCGACCTTTATTACGTGCATCGCCGCGATGTGCGGGTGCCCATCGAGGATGTGGCGGGCACTCTGGCCGGGCTGGTTCAGGCCGGAAAATGCAAGGCCATCGGGTTTTCCGAAATCGCGCCCGCGAGCCTGCGCCGCGCCCAAGCGGAACATCCCGTGGCGGCGGTTCAATCGGAATATTCGCTTTCGACCCGCGCGCCGGAACTGGGGCTGGTGCAGGCCTGCGCCGAGACCGGTGCGGCGCTGGTCGCATTCTCGCCGGTCGGGCGGGCCCTGCTGACGGACCGGCCCCATAGCCGCGCCGCCGCCGAGGCGATGCCGTTCCTCGCGAACAATCCGAGGTTCATGGAGCCGAATATCACCACCAATCTGGAACGAAATGCCGCTTTCCGCGCACTGGCGGTAGATATGGGCGTAGCGGCTGCCAGCCTCGCGATTGCGTGGTTGCTGCATCAGGGCGATCACGTCATCCCGATCCCCGGCACGCGGTCGATCACGCATCTGCGCGAAGTGGCTGCGGGGGCGGAGATCATGCTGACACCGGAATCGCTGAAGCGGATCGAAGCCGTATTGCCGGTCGGCTGGGCCGCCGGAGACCGCTATTCCGAGGCGCAATGGGTCGGGCCGGAGCGGTTCTGTTAGGATCGCCGACCGGCGGGCTGGATTTGACAGAGCGCCGCTTGCCGTTAGGTAAGCCGAGGAAGATATTGCCAAGTCATCCGCCTGCGATAAACTGTTGCGATTGCGACGTTTAGATCGCTTGGAGGAGGACGCCTTGGCCGAACAGCCCTTGCTCGATATCCGCAATGTCTCCGTCAGTTTTGGCGGGGTTCATGCCCTCAAGGATGTCAGCTTTTCTGTCGCCAAAGGTTCCATCACCGCGCTGATCGGCCCGAATGGCGCGGGCAAGACGACGATGTTCAACGTCATCTCCGGCTTTCATCGGCCCAAGGCCGGTCAGGTCATTCTTGAAGGCGAGGATATCACCACCCTCGCGACCGACCAGCGCGCCGGGCGAGGGTTTGCGCGGACCTTCCAGAACATCTCGCTCTATCCCGGCATGACGGTGCTGGAGAATATCAAATTGGGCGCGCATACCCATCTGAAGACCGGCGTCTTCGGCGCAGGCTGGTTTCAGGGCGCGGCTCAGCGCGAGGAGGTCGCGCTCCGCCAGCGGATCGAGGAGGAGGTCATCGACTTTCTCGAGATCGACCATATCCGCAACAGCTATGCCTCCACCCTGCCCTATGGGTATCAAAAGCGGGTCGAACTGGCGCGCGCGCTGGCGATGCAGCCGAAGATTCTGCTGCTGGATGAACCCGTCGCCGGGATGAACCATGAGGAAACCGAGGATATGGCGCGCTTCATCCTCGATTTGCAGGAGGAACGCGGCATTACGATCCTGCTGGTGGAACATGACATGTCGATGGTGATGGATATCTCGAACCATGTCGCCGTGCTGAATTTCGGCGAGGTGATCGCGGCGGGCGCTCCGTCCGAAGTGCAGGCATCCCCTGCCGTGATCGAAGCCTATCTCGGGGCGGAGGCGGCGTGATGGACGACTTCATCCGCAAACTGCCCTTTCTGATCGAGGACAGCCTGACAGGGTTGATGACCGGCGGCATCTATGCCCTGATCGGCGTCGGCATCGTGCTCGTCTTCCGGGCAACGCAGGTTTTCAACTTCGCCCACGGGGCGGTGGTGATGATCGGGGCCTATTTCTATTATTCGATCAATCTCGGCCTCGATGCGATGGGACTGGGGGATTGGGCGGTCTATGTGATCGCGCTGCCCGCGACGCTGATCCTCGCATCGCTGTTCGGGATGCTGCTGGAGCGTCTGTTGATGCGGCCCATGCTGGGGCAGAACGTGTTCGCGATGATCATGGTGACGATCGGGCTGATTTCGGTGCTGGATGGCCTTGCGGCGCTGATCTGGAAGACCGATGCGCGCTATCCGCCAGAGCTTGCGCCGCTGAACATCGTCAATATCAGTGGGGTGTTCATCAACACCCAGATGGTGATTTCATTCCTGATCGCACTGGTGGTGTTCATCATCATCGTGATCCTGTTCCAGAAATCACGTGCCGGGATTGCGATGCGGGCGACCGCTACCGATCAATCGACGGCTTATGCAATGGGCATCAACGTGCCCGCCGTCTTCGCCTCTGCCTGGGTGGTTGCGGCCTCGACCGGGGCGCTGGCGGGCATCCTGATTGCGCCGGTCAATTCGCTGACGCCCGGCTTGTCGACCATCGGGCTGTCGGTGATCGCGGTGGTGATCCTCGGCGGGGTGGACAGCGTGATCGGCGTTTTCGTCGCCGGGCTCATCATCGGCTGGCTGGAGGCGATCACGAACCACTATCTCGGCGGCGAAGCGAAAGACCTCGTGCCTTATATCGTCGTGCTCGCGATCATTCTTGTCCGGCCTTATGGCCTGTTCGGCACCGCCGACATCAACCGGGTATAGCGGCATGATCATCGGCAACCTCAAATCCAACTACGCCGCCGACGAGGCGATCCTGCGATCCTGGCCGCTGCGTTGGGGGTTCTGGGTCACGATGGTGGCGCTGCTGATCGCGCCCCAACTGATGTCTGGCTATCAGCTTTATCTGGCGACGCAGGCGACGCTCTTTGTGGTCGCGCTGGTCGGGTTGAATGTGCTGACCGGGTATACCGGGCTTGTGTCGCTCGGTCATGGGGCGATGGTCGGGGTCGGGGCCTATACGACGGCGATCCTCGCGGCGACCTACGGGATGCCGATTTTCGTTACGATCCCGGCGGCGATGGTGGTGACGGTGGCAGTCGGGCTGTTGTTCGGGCTGCCGTCGCTGCGGATCAAGGGCCTTTATCTGACCATCGCGACAATTTCCGCCAGCTTCATCATCATTTTCGTGCTGGAACGGTGGAAAAGCCTGACCAATGGCGACAGTGGCATCACCCTGCCGCCGGCCAATCTGTTCGGGTTCGAGGTGGTGACCGACGAGCAGAAATTCTATTTCATCCTGCCCTTCGCGATCGCCTCGATCCTGTTCTGCCAGAACCTGTTTCGCACCCGCATCGGGCGGGCGTTCATCGCGATCCGCGACGGGGAATTGTCGGCGGAGATTCTCGGCGTCAACCTGATGCGCTACAAGCTTTACAGCTTTGCCATCGCGTCAGCGCTGGCGGGGTTGTCGGGGGCGCTGTTCAGCTATGTATTCCTCGCGATCACGCCGACGCTGTTCGAACTGCCGATGTCGATCCAGATGCTGGCGGCACTGGTGATGGGCGGCGTCGCCTCCACCCTCGGCCCGGTGTTCGGTGCGATCTTCATCGTGATGGTGCCGGAGGCGGTGAAGGCCGTTCTGGCCCTGATTTCCGGCGGCGACATGGGATGGGCCGAATATACCGCCCCCGCATCGACGCTTGTCTATGGTATGCTCATCATCGGCTTCATGCTGTTCGAAAGTCAGGGCATCGTCGCGATCTGGCGGCGGTTCTGGCGATTTGTGAATCTCTGGCCGTTCCGCCCCTGACAGGCACCGGCCCAAAAACAAGAACCACCTTATTCATCATGGGAGATATGACATGACACTGACACGCAGAACCATCCTGAAAGGCGGCGCGGCGCTTGGCGCGACCGCGCTTGCCGCCCCCTACCTCGCCAAGGCCGCCGCGCATGGATCATGGGTTATGCGCGGATCATCGCCGCTGACGGGCCCGTTTGCACAGGCTGGGGTCGATGGCCTCGCCCGCATCCAGGACTGGGTGGAAATGAAGAACGCCACCGGCGGCATCGCGGGCAAGATGATCGACCTTGCCTATGAAGACTCCGGCTATGTGGCGCAGACCTCGCTCGCGAACTTCAAGCGCGCGATGTCAGCCGATGTGAAGCCGCATTTCTTTGGTGGCGACAGCACCGCCTTCATGAAACTGGTTGCCCCCGAACTGGCGCGCGAGCCGGTGTTCTGCGGTGGCGTCAGCTTCGCCAGCGAGCTGGCCGATCCGGTCGCGCATCCCTATCAGTTCATCACCGGCCCGACCTATAACGCGATGGCCGAAATCAACTTGAAATACATCAAGGACAATGGCGGACAGCGCGTTGCGTTCGTCTATTCCGACAACGAATATGGCCGCGACCCGATCGAACATGCCCGCAAGGTCTGTGCCGATCTCGGCCTCGAAGTGGTGCATGAGGAGGTGACGGACCTTCAGGGTGCCGAAGTCCAGACCCATGTCGCACAGCTTCGCCGGGCGGAACCCGACCATGTGTTCATTCATGGCTATGTCACCGGCGTCTGGCCGCAGATCATCGCCACGGCCCGTGCTTTCGGCATGGACACGAAGTTCGTTGGCACGTTCTGGGGCATGGAACTGGTGATTGCCAAGGCCGTGCAGGAAAAGGTCGGCGACGCGCTCGACGGCTATGCCGGCACGATGCCCTACCGGTATTTCTACGAGGCGACCGACAACCCGGCCTATCAGGAATTCGCCGCCTTCTCGAAAGACAAATACGGCGACAAGTTCCCGGGCTATGTGACGACCTGGTCGATCCAGGGTCTCGCCACGTTGGCGCTGATCGAAAAGGTCTTCACCGATGTGACCGAGGCCGATCTGGAACCGACGCCGCAGAACCTGATGGCCACGCTCGGCAAGGTGCAGCAGTGGGACAGCGGCGGATATTTCGGCCTGCCGGTGTCGATCGACAACAACGCGATCAACCAGGCACGCGTCTATCAGTACAGCAGCGAAAAGAGCCTGTTCCTGCCGGTTACCGAAACCTCGCAAGTCTGATCGTCGCACGACCTGCCATGCCCGGACAGGATCCGGGCATGGCAGAGCCATATGAACAGCCGCCAAATCGGGATCGCGATGCTCAGCGTCAACAACATTCAGGTCTATTACCACGATGTCGTCCAAGCGCTGCGCGGGCTGTCGCTGGAGGTGCCGAAGGGCAAGATCGTCGCCTTGCTCGGCTCCAACGGTGCGGGCAAATCGACGGCGCTGAAGGCGATTTCGGGCCTGTTGCCGCTGGAACATGGGGCGATCACCGAAGGGGTCGTGAAATTCGACGGCGCGTCGATCAACACCGTCGCGCCGCACATGCTGGTGCGGCAGGGCATGTCGCATGTGCGCGAAGGGCGGCGGATTTTCGCCGATCTGACGGTCGAGGAAAACCTGATCGCCGCGACCCATGCGCTGGATGGACGGGGCGAAAAGCCGGATTACGACATGGTCTACGCCATGTTCCCGCGCCTGAAGGAACGGCGCAGGCAGGTGGCCGGATACCTTTCCGGCGGCGAGCAGCAGATGCTGGCGGTCGGGCGCGCGCTGATCGGCAAGCCATCGGTGATCCTGATGGACGAGCCGTCGCTCGGCCTCGCGCCGCTGGTGGCGCAGGAGATTTTCGCCGTCGTGAAACGGATCAACATCGAACAGGGCGCGACCATCCTGCTCGTTGAACAGAATGCATCGCTGGCATTCTCCATCGCCGATTTCGCCTATATCATGGAAAACGGGCGGGTGATGACCGAAGGGGAAGTGTCAAAGCTGAAAGACGACAAGGACGTGCGGGAATTCTATCTCGGCATGGGCGGCGAAACGCGGAAATCCTTCCGCGATGTGAAGCACTACAAGCGGCGCAAGCGGTGGCTGAGCTGATGTCGGGGCGCGTGCTGTCATGGCGACATTCACGGGGATGACAAGGGGGCACAAGACATGGACCAGATCGTAGACCGCGCCGCGCGCGACACCGCCCTCGGCACCCTGCCGCGTATGCTGCGCGAACATGCCCGCGCCATCGGCGACAAGGTCGCCTTGCGCCAGAAGGAACATGGCGTCTGGAAGGAATTCACCTGGCGCGATTATGAACGGATGGTGTCGCATTTCGCGCAAGGCCTCGCGGCGCGCGGCTACCGGCGCGGCGACCATATCGCGATCCTGTCCGAAAACCGCAAGGAATGGGTGATCGGGGAGTTGGGCATCCATCTGCTTGGTGGTGCGACGGCCGGGGTCTATCCGACTTCGCCCGCGCCTGAGGTGCGCCACGCGCTCGACGCCTCCGACGCTGTCGCGGTGATCTGCGAGGATCAGGAACAGGTGGACAAGGTCCTGTCGATCATCGATTCCCTGCCGCAGATCCGCGAGATCATCGCGATCAACCGCAAGGGTCTGCGCGGCTATGACCACCCGAAGCTGATCTACTGGCAGGATGTCATGGCCGCCGGTGCGGCGGCGGATGACAAGGCCTTTCTCGATCGGGCGCTGGCCGATCATCACCCGGATGATACCGCGCTGATCATCTTCACATCCGGCTCCACCGGTATGCCGAAACCGGCGATGATCTCGTTCCGCAATATCGAGGCGGTGGCGACCGCTACCGCATCGGTGACGGCGGCGACGCCGGACGACCGGGTGATTTCCTATCTGCCGCTGTGCCATGTGGCGGAACAGCTCTTTTCCGTCTTTCTGGCGTTCAAGGGCGGCTATCAGGTGAATTTCGGCGAAAGCCTCCGCACCATCCAGCAGGATCTGCGCGAGGTCGCGCCGACCGTGTTTCTGGGCGTGCCGCGCATCTGGGAAAAGATGCAGGCGGACCTGAGCCTTGCAATGGCCGATGCCGGGCCGGTGCAGAAGATGTTCCTGAAACCGGCGATGGATTTCGCCAAGGCGCATTCCGACCTGAACAACCGCCCCTCCGGCCCTGTCGCGCAGTTCTATGAATGGCTGATCTATCGCCCTCTGCGGAACATGATCGGCCTGACCCGCTGTCATTCCGCCGTGTCCGGTGCCGCACCGATTGCGCCCGAAACGCTGGCATTCTTCCGGGGCATCGGCGTGCCGCTGCTGGAGGGGTTCGGGATGACCGAAAGTTCCGGCACCGCCGCCGCGCAGCAGCATGGGCGCACATCGGAAGGCCGCGTCGGGCATCCGCTGGCGGGGGTCGAGGTGAAGATCGCGGAGGACGGCGAATTGCTAATCCGGGGCGATATCGTCTTCAAGGGCTATTACAAGCGCGACGACGCGACGGCGGAAACCATCGTCGATGGCTGGCTGCATACCGGCGACGTGGCAAAGCTGCATAATGACGGGTCAATCTCCATCGTTGATCGCAAGAAGGACATCATGATCACCGCAGGCGGCAAGAACCTGACGCCGAGCCTGATCGAGAACACGATGAAGGCCAGCCCTTTCATCAAGGAATGCATCGTCATCGCCGACCAGCGCAAATTCCCCGCCGCGCTGATCCAGATCGACTGGGACACGGTGTCGAAATGGGCCGAGGCGCGCGGGCTGTCCTACACCACCTTCCGGTCGCTGACCGAACTGCCGGAGGTGCGCGATCTGGTGCAGAAGGCCCTCGATACCGGCAATGCCGGGCTGGCGGGGGTGGAACAGATCAAGAAATTCCACCTTCTGACCAAGGAACTTGACCATGACGACGGCGAGGTGACCGCGACGATGAAGGTGCGCCGCGCCAGCATCTACAAGGGATACGCGGCGGAGATCGAGGCGTTGTATCGCTGAGCCATCAGCGGCATCACCGCCTTTCGCCTGCCCTGCGCGCCGGGTGCAGGAAGAACCGCCACCAGCATGGCGAAATCCGGACGGTTTCGCCAGAAACGCGGCCATATACAGAACGACACTGCAAGCGAATTTCGGCTAGTCTGAACGGGCACCTTCCCTAGGAGTTTCCCGTATGAACCGGACTGCCCTTCGCGCCGCGCATCACGCCGATGAACGCGCCTGCCTCGCCGCCCTTGTCGAACTCGCCGGGCTGAAGGCGGAGGATCGCAAGGCGATCTCGGCCCGCGCGGCGGACCTGATCCGGGATGTGCGCGGCACGTCGAACCCCGGCCTGATGGAAAGTTTCCTCGCCGAATATGGCCTCTCGACCGAGGAAGGCGTCGCGCTGATGTGTCTGGCGGAGGCGTTGCTGCGGGTGCCGGACGCGGAAACCATCGACGACCTGATTCAGGACAAGATCGCGCCCCATGACTGGGGCGCGCATATCGGCGACAGCGGCTCCATCCTCGTGAACGCCTCCACCTGGGGGCTGATGCTGACGGGCAGGGTGCTGGAGGATGAGGACAAGGGCGTCGTCGGCGCGCTGCGCGGCATGGTGCGCCGCCTTGGCGAGCCGGTGATCCGCCGCGCCGTGGGTGCCGCAATGCGCGAGATGGGCGCGGCCTTCGTGCTGGGCGAAACCATCGAGGGCGCGATGAAGCGCGGCGACGGCATGGTCGCCAAGGGCTATTCCTATTCCTACGACATGCTGGGCGAGGCGGCGCGGACCCATGCCGATGCCGACCGCTATTTCGCTGCCTATGAAAAGGCGATCAAGGCCATCGCGAGCCGCGCCAAGGGCGACATCCGGTCCAATCCCGGCATTTCGGTCAAACTCTCCGCACTCCATCCCCGGTATGAACGGCGGCAGAAGGCAGTGATGACCGGCGATCTGATCGCGCGTCTGTTGAAACTGTGCCAGATGGCCAAGGCCGCGAAGATCGGCCTGAATGTGGACGCGGAGGAGGCGGATCGCCTCGACCTGTCGCTCGACATCATCGAGGGCACGCTCAGCGATCCCTCGCTGGCCGGATGGGACGGATTCGGTGTCGTCGTGCAGGCCTATTCGCGCCGTGCACCGCATGTCATCGACTGGCTTCATGCGCTGGCCGAAACGCTGGACCGGCGCATCATGGTGCGGCTGGTGAAGGGCGCGTATTGGGACACAGAGATCAAGCGCGCGCAGGTCATGGGCCTTGCCGATTATCCGGTGTTCACCGCGAAACAGGCCACCGATGTCAGCTATATCGCCTGCGCGAAGAAACTGCTGGGGATGCGCGACCGCATCTATCCGCAATTCGCCACCCATAACGCCCATTCGGCGGCCGCTGTGCTGAACATCGCGGGCGGGCCGGATGATACGTTCGAGTTTCAACGCCTGCACGGCATGGGCGAGGCGCTGCACGAGGCGCTGCGCAAACAGAACGGCGCCCGGTGCCGGATCTATGCGCCGGTCGGTGCGCACGAGGATTTGCTGGCCTATCTGGTGCGCCGCCTGCTGGAAAATGGCGCGAATTCCAGCTTCGTGAACCAGATTGTTGACGAGACCGTATCGCCGGAAACCATCGCCGCCGATCCGTTCGATGTGCTGGCGGGCATGACCATCCCCGCCCCGACGATCACGCCCCCCGCCGCGCTTTATGCGCCGGAGCGGCGCAATTCGCAGGGCTGGGATTACGCCAACGAGACCGATCTGGCCGCGATCGAGGCGGAGCGTGCGCCCTTCCTGACCCACGAATGGGGCGAGGGCGACGCGGTGATCGCCAATCCGGCGACCGGCGCGCCGGTCGGGCGGGTGACGTGGACACCCCCCGCCGAGGTCAGCGCCGCCATCGGGGCCGCATCGAAGGCTGCACCGGGCTGGGCCGCAAAACCAGCCGCCCTCCGATCCGCCGCGCTGCTGAAGGCCGCCGATCTGTACGAGGCAAACAAGGGCGAACTGTTCGCCCTGCTGGCGCGCGAGGCGGGCAAGACCATCGACGACGGCATCGCCGAGTTGCGCGAGGCGGTCGATTTCCTGCGCTATTATGCCGTCCATGCCGAGGCCGCGACGGCGGGGTCTGAGGCGCGGGGCGTGATCGCCTGCATCTCGCCCTGGAATTTCCCGCTCGCGATCTTCACCGGGCAGATCGCGGCGGCGCTGGCGGCGGGCAATGCGGTCGTCGCCAAACCCGCTGAACAGACCCCGCTGATCGCCGCCCGTGCGGTGGCCTTGCTGCACGAGGCGGGCATCCCTGCCGAGGTGCTGCGCATCGTGCAGGGCGCGGGCGATGTCGGCGCGGCCCTGACGGCGGACCCGCGTCTGGGCGGTGTCTGCTTCACCGGATCGACCGAGGTGGCAAAGATCATCGACCGGGCACTGGCAAAGACGGCCCCGGAGGCGATGCTGATCGCCGAAACCGGCGGGCTCAACGCGATGATCGTCGACAGCACCGCCCTGCCGGAACAGGCGGTGCGCGATATCGTCGCCAGCGCCTTCCAGAGCGCGGGGCAACGCTGTTCCGCGCTCCGCATCGTCTATGTGCAGGAAGAGGTCGCCGACAAGCTGACACGGATGCTGACCGGCGCGATGAATGCGCTGCGGCTGGGCGATCCGCTGGTGCTGGATACCGATATCGGCCCGGTGATCGACGCTGAGGCCCGCGACGGCATCGTCAGCTATGTCGCGGCAGCCCGCGCGAAAGGCCGCGTGCTGCATGAAGGTAAGGCCCCGGCGCATGGCCTGTTCGTTGCCCCGACCCTGATCCGCGTCGGCGGGATCGAGGATATGGAGCGGGAGGTGTTCGGCCCTGTCCTCCACATCGCGACCTTCAAGGCGGATCGGATCGGCAAGGTGGTGGATGCGATCAATGCGCGCGGCTATGGCCTGACTTTCGGCCTCCACACCCGCATCGACCGACGGGTGCAGGATGTGGTGGATCGCGCGGAAATCGGCAATCTCTATGTCAACCGCAACCAGATCGGCGCCATCGTCGGATCGCAGCCCTTTGGCGGCGAAGGTCTGTCAGGCACCGGGCCAAAGGCAGGCGGGCCGCATTACCTGCCCCGGTTCCGCATCACGAAACAGGCGCAGGGCGGCCCGGTGGTGGCCCCCGCGCTAGACCGCGCCGAAATCGACGGCGCGCTGGCGCGGCTGAACCCCGCCACATGGGCAAAACGCAAGGACCGGATCGGGGTTCTGCGCGAATTGCTGATCGGCAAGGCGGCAAAGGCGATGGCGGCGGCGGCGGCGCTCGACTGCGGCGCGGTCGATCTGCCGGGGCCGACTGGCGAAAGCAACCGCCTGCGGCTCGCGCCGCTGGGCTGCGTCCTGTGCTTTGGCGCGGGCGAGGCGTTGCTCGGCCATGTCGTGCAGGCCCTGCGGGCGGGCAATGCCGTTCTGGCCGTCGGGCCGGATGCAACGCGGCTGCTGCGCCCGCTGATGGATCAGCGTCTGCCGCTGATCGCGATGGACGGCGATCTGGCGGATGATGTGTTCACCAATGCCGCTTTCAACGCCGTTGCCTTGTCGGCGCAGGGCCGCCTTGCGGCGGTGCGCTTGGCGCTCGCCGCCCGCAGCGGCCCGATCACACGGCTGATCGCCGAGGACATCGCGCCCGACCGGTTCACCGCCGAACGCGCGCTCTGCGTTGATACGACAGCAGCGGGCGGCAACGCGCAGTTGCTGGCAAGCGCTGCATGAAGGTCAGCGCAGCACCTCGAACAAGGCCAGCACGTTGCGTTGAAGCAGGTTGAAATTGTCGTCGGAGAGGAGGAGCGCATAGATGCGCCCCTCCTCCGCCCACAGCGCAACGGATTCAATGTTGTCGATCATCGACCCGGCCTCGAAGCGGGCGAGAACCTCGTCGGTCAGCGGCTCCGCCGCCGCGCCCCAGGTGACCCGGCGCAGACGCACCCGAAACCCGCCGATGAAGGAAAACGCCCGCTCGGTGATGTAGAGCCGCCCATCCGGGCCGAAATCGGCCCCGGTCGGCAGATAGCCGTCCCCACGCGGCAGGGCCTTTCGGCTGATGCCATCCTCGGCAATCACGAACACCGCAAAGGGCTTGCCCTCCGCGCCCGATCGTTCCTGAATCGCCCAGATCGTGCCATCGGGGGCCGTCGCCAATGCCTCCAGCCCGCTATTGGTCCCCATCTGTTCCCATGACTGGGCGCGGCGCTCGCGGCCTGCTGCGGCGCTGGGGCTGTCGAAGGCCTGCACCCGATGATCGCCCTCGAACGACACCCAGAGCTGACCGCCCGCACCGCGCGTCACCCCCTCCGCATCCCAGCCGCGACCGGAAACCGGCGCACCGCCGCTGTCCAGCATCGGCGAGAGGGTCACGGCACCGACACCCGTCAGCCGCCCTTTCGTCAGGGTCAGGTCCATCTCGACCCAGGTCGCCCGGTCACTGACCGCGATGACCCGGCGCGGGCCGTCCATGACCATGCCTGACAAACCGCCAAATTCCGGCACCGGCGGGCTGATGGCGAGGGCACCGCGAAACGCAAGCGGGCTGTCATCGGGCAATACAATGTCGAAGGCGCGGCTGGCGGGAACGAAAGTCTCCGCCGATCCCGTCGCCGCCACGCCGATGGTCAGGCAGAGCGCAAGCCAGACTGCCCTCACTGCGCGTCCAGCACGTCGGCACAGGCCGGGGGCAGATCGGCCAGCGTCAGTTCCACCCTCGGTTTCGGCGGCGGGGCATTCGGGTCAGGCTTCGGGTTCAGCGCCTCATCCGACATCCACCAAGCCAGGGTCGCATCGCACCCATCCCCGGCCGGGATCGCATCCTGTTCCTCGCATGTCGCCGCGCCTGCCGGGCAGGACAGGCGAACATGGAAATGCGCATCATGGCCCCACCACGGGCGGATTTTCCGCAACCAGTCCCGGTCATCCGCCGGTGCTTCGGTGCAAATCTGCTGCTTTATCGCGGCATTCACGAAAATCCGCGCGACGGCAGGGTCGGACGCGGCGGCGCGCAGAACCTCCATATGCCTCGGCGTCCAGTATTTGTTCACCGACCGCTGATCCGGCGCGACGACGGTGAAGGACCCGATCTCCTCCCGCTCCTGCCGCGTCAGTTCGCGATCATAGCCGGGGCGCATCCAGATATCGGCATCGAGGCCGATCTGATGCGACCGGTGCCCGGATGGCATCGGCCCGCCACGCGGCTGGCTGATATCGCCCACAAGAATGCCGTCCCAACCGATGGCCAGCGCCGAAGCGCCGAGCCGTTCGATGAAGGCGATGAGATCGGGATGGCCCCAGTTGCGGTTGCGGCTAAGGCGCATCGCCTGCCAGCTTGGCCCGGTTTCAGCCAGTCTCTGCCCGCCCGCAAGACAGCCCTTGGCATAGGATCCGAGCGGCGCGGTGGCCATCGGTGCAGGCGTGGCGCGCGCGCCGAATTCGTATTTCACCGGCGACGCCGTCGCCCCCCCAGCGCCCAGAATCGCGCCTGCCAGTGCCACGATTGCAAGTTTGCAAAGTCTCACGCCATGCCTCCGCCAGATGGTTTCGGCGCATAGCAAACGACGAAACGGCATTCGACGCCACGTCATTTTGCGCAGACACGCAAAAAGACTTTCGACGAGGGCATCGGATCGCATAGCGTGCCGACAAGGGAGAAACGCCATGAACGAGCGTCACTTTAGAACCTGCAATATCTGCGAGGCCATGTGCGGCCTCGTGATCGAACATGACGGCGAAAACGTCCTGTCGATCCGCGCCAACCCGGACGATCCGCTGTCGCGCGGGCATATCTGCCCGAAGGCGGTTGCGTTGCAGGATTTCCGCACCGATCCCGACCGGGTGACCACGCCGCTGCGCAAGACCGCGAGCGGGTGGGAGGCGATCAGCTATGACGACGCCATCGCCTATGCGGTGGAGCGTATGCGCGCCGTGCAGGCCGCGCATGGCCGCGACGGCATGGGCGTCTATCTCGGCAACCCCAACGCGCACAAGTTCGGCAACCTCCTGAACCTTCCGGGGCTGGTGAAGGCGCTCGGCACCACGAACCGCTATTCCAGCGCCACGGCGGATCAGATCCCGCATCATGTCGCGTCGATCCACATGCTCGGCCATCCGATGCTGATGCCGATCCCGGATCTGGAGCGGACGGATTACCTGCTCATCATCGGCGGCAATCCGGTCGTGTCGAACGGATCAATGATGACCGCGCCGGATTTCCCGAACCGGATGGAGGAGATCAAGAAACGTGGCGGGCGCGTCATCGTGATCGACCCGCGCCGGACCGAAACCGCGAAACGCGCGGCGGAACATCATTTCATCCGGCCCGAAACCGATGCCTTCCTGATCCTCGCGATGATCCACGAGGTGTTCGCGCATGGGGCGGAGGTGCTGGGCACCCTGGCCGATGTGACAGACGGGCTGGCGGCGCTGCGTGAGGCAGTGAAGCCCTTCACCCCCGATCTGGCGGCGGCGCGCACCGGCATCGACGCCGACACGATCCGGCGGCTGGCGCGGGAATTCGCGACCTCCCCCTCTGCCGTCTGCTATTCGCGGATGGGCGCATCGACGCAAAGTTTCGGCGGCCTCTGCCAGTGGGCGACCAATGCGCTCAACATCGTTACCGGCAATTTCGACAGCCCCGGCGGCGCGATGTTCACCACACCCGCCTTCGATTATGTCGGCATGACCAGCCGCAAGGGAAAGGCGCGGACCTATCCCGAAAAACGCTCCCGCGTGTCCGGCCTGCCGCTTTACAATGGTGAATACCCGGTCGCCGTCATGGCGGAGGAAATGGAGACGCCGGGCGAAGGGCAGATCAGGGGCCTCATCACCGTCGCCGGGAATCCGGTGCTGACCGCACCGAACGGAAGGCGGATCGAGGCCGCGCTTGAAAAGCTCGACTTCATGATGTCGATCGACATCCACATCAATGACACCACCCGCCATGCCGACCTGATCTTCCCCGCGACCGTCGCGCTGGAGGAAGCCGTCTATGACATGGTGTTCCATTCCTTTGCCGTGCGGAACACCGCGACCTATGCCGCGCCATTGTTCCCGCCGCCCGAAGGCGTGATGCAGGAGTGGGAGTTGATCGCGCGGCTGACAGCGGCGCTGACCGGGGCGAACCAGATCGGGCCGTCGCCGACGGATGTGCTGAAGGACATTCTGGCAAAAGGCTATCACCCAGAGGCCGCATCCTTCGACACGCTCGCGGCGTTTGACGGGTCAATCGACCTCGGCCCGCTGATCCCGTCGCTGAAAGACCGGCTGGAGACGCCCGACAAGCGTCTGCACCTCGCACCGGAGGCGATGCTGGCGGACCTACCGCGCCTGCTTGCGTCAGCGGAGACCCGTGCGGACGGGTTCCTGATGATCGGTCGGCGGCAATCGCGCAGCCACAATTCCTGGACCCAGAATGCACCCCGCCTCGTGAAGGGGCGCAACCGTTGCACGGTGCAGATGAACCCCGCCGACGCCGCCCGCCTGAACGTGACGGACGAAGCGGAGGTAACTGTTACATCGCGCACCGGGTCCATCACCCTGCCCGCCGAAGTGACGGACGAGATGGGCCCCGGCGTCGTGTCGATCCCGCAAGGATGGGGGCAGCGGCAGGGGCGGCTGTCCGCCGCGACGCGGGTGCAAACCGTTTCGATCAACGACCTGACCGATGATGCACGCGTCGACCTCCTGACCGGCAATGCCGCCTTCAACGGCCTGCCCGTCAGCATCGCATTGGCAGGCTGACACGAAAAACCCTGAGACTTTACAGAACAGAAGACAAGGAAACGACAGACATGGCATTGCCAAAACAGCTTCAATCCCTTCGCATCCCCGTGGTTGCGGCCCCGCTTTTCATCATCTCGAATCCCAAGCTGGTGATCGCGCAATGCAAGGCGGGCATCATTGGCTCCATGCCGTCGCTGAACGCCCGGCCAGCGGAACAGCTTGAGGAATGGCTGAAGGAAATCACCGAGGAGCTGGACCGCCACAATCAGGCCAACCCGGACAATCCCGCAGCGCCCTATGCGGTGAACCAGATCGTGCACCGATCGAACGACCGGCTGATGCACGATGTGGAGATGTGCGTGAAATACAAGGTGCCGATCACCATCACTTCGCTCGGCGCGCGGGAGGAAATCAATCAGGCGATGCATTCCTGCGGGGGCATCACGCTGCATGATGTCATCAACAACAAGTTTGCGCACAAGGCGATCGAAAAGGGCGCAGATGGCCTGATCGCGGTCGCATGGGGTGCGGGCGGGCATGCAGGCACGCTGTCGCCATTTTCGCTCATCCAGGAAATCCGCGCGTGGTTCGACGGGCCGCTTTTGCTGTCCGGCTCCATCGCCACCGGCGGGGCGATCCTCGCGGCGCAGGCGATGGGGGCGGATCTGGCCTATATCGGGTCGCCCTTCATCGCGACGGACGAGGCGCGCGCATCCGACGAATACAAGCAGGGCATCGTCGACGGGACGGGCGAGGATATCATCTATTCCAACCTCTTCACCGGCGTGCACGGCAACTATTTGCGCAAGAGCATCGAAAATGCCGGGATGGACCCTGACAACCTGCCCGAAAGCGACCCGTCGAAGATGAACTTCGGGTCCAACACGACGAAGGCGTGGAAGGATATCTGGGGCTGCGGGCAGGGCATCGGCGCGATCGACAGGGTGCAGCCTGCGCGCGGGTTGGTCGATCAGCTTGCGGCACAATACGCCGCCGCGAAAGCGCGGATCGCGGCATGACCCGCCTCGCCCCCGCCCGCCTCGCCCGGCTCGATGCGCGGATGGCCGAATGGGTTGCATCGGGGGCGTATGAGCGGCTGGAATGGTGCATCGGCGATGCCTCCGGCATCGTGCATCAGGGCGCGACGGGCGATCCGTCGCTCTATCGCATCTATTCGATGACCAAGCCCATTGTATCGGTCATCGCGCTGCAACTGGTCGAGGAAGGCCGGTTGCAGCTTTTCCATCCGGTCGCGAAATACCTGCCGGAATTCGAAAAGGCCCATGTGTTTACCCCGGAGGGGCCGCGCCGGGCGTCGCGGCGGATGCTGGTGCATCACCTGATGACGCATATGTCGGGCTTGTCTTATGGCTTCATGGCCGATGCGACCGGGCAGATGATGGTCAAGGCGCGGGTGCATGATGACGCGTCGGTGCCCCTGCGCGAAGACGTAGCGAAGATCGCGGCGATCCCGCTTCAGTTCGAGCCGGGCGCGCGCTGGCTTTATTCGGTGGCGACGGACGTGCTGGCGGCGGTGATCGAGGTGATCGAGGAAAAACCGCTGGGACAGATCGTGGCGGACCGTATCACCGGCCCGCTCGACATGACCGAAACATCGTTCTGCCCCGGTACGGACGCGGCGGCGCGGATCGCGCCGATGCTGGGCGGCGGCAAAGGCGGGTTACTGTCCCCCGATGCGTTGGCGAAGAGCTATCCCCATGACAACCCGGATTTCGCGCGCGGCGGGCATGGCCTGTTCTCCACACTGGCGGATTATGCGAAATTCGCTGGGGCGGTGCTGCGGGATGCGCGCGGCGGGGCGGCGCCTGCGCTGCTGTCTGCGGCAACGCTTGCCCATGCCACGGCCAATCACGCGGCCCCGGTGATGCCGCTGCATATCGAACTGCCGCCGCAGAGCATCAATCCGGGCATGGCGGGGCAAGGCTTCGGCCTCGGCTTTGCGGTGGCGCAGCCGGGCGGCCCGCTGACCGCGCGTCCGGGGGCGTTCGGCTGGTCCGGCGCGGCAGAGACATGGTTCAGCATCGACCCGGCATCCGACCTGTTCATGGTGCAGATGGCCCAGAACCTCGATTGGCCGGGGGCGAGTTACGATTTGCAGAACATGGGCTATGGCGCGCTGATCGGGTGAACCTGAACCCGCGCATCATCCGAGAGCGCGGGCGCGGAGGTTTGTGAAAAGCGGCCCATAAACCTTATGGTCTCTGGGTATCGCCATCGGTGGCAACGGCGCATCCGGCAAGACACGATCCCGTGGCAATGTAACTCGCGAAAGCAGTCCCCCTTCGGGCGCGGGCACAAGGTCGAGCCGCCCCTGATGCGCCCGCGCGATCTCCGCCGCGAGCGTGAGGCCGACACCCGCCCCATTCGCCGGATTGTCCACCCCGCCGATCCGGCCAAAAAGGCTGAGCGCAAGCGGCATGTCGGCGGCGGCGATCCCGGCACCGTCATCCTGAATGCCGATTTCAATATCACCCTGCGGCGTCTTTCTGCATGAAAGCACGACCTGCCCGTCCTTGGCGGCGTATTTGATGGCATTGTCCATCAGGTTCGACAGCAACCGCGTCAGGCGGCCCCTGTCACCCTGCACCCGCAAGACAGCGAGCGCACAATCGGGCGGATCAGGATGCGAGACGATCCGCACACCGCGCAACGTGGCCTGCCTGACGAACCCGGCTGCGATGTCAGACAGCAGCACGGACACCAGGATCGGTTCCTCATGCAGGCTGATTTCGCTGCCCTTGCCGATCAGCGAGATGTCGAGCAGGGCATCGAACATGTTCAACAATTTCTGGCCAGAACTGTGAATCTCGGTCGCAAAGACCTGCCCGGTTTCCGGCAATGGCCCCGCAGCACCACTGCGGAGCAGCTCCGACAGGCCCAGAATGCCGTTCAGGGGCGTGCGGATTTCATGGCTGATCGCTTTCAGAAACCGCTCCTGCGATTGCGCCGCGTCCCGTGCTGATTTCAGCAGGCTTGCGGTTACGTTCCGCGCCCGCGATTCGGCCAGCATCAGGAACCCGATCTGGAGGATGATCACCGCCAACGCCATCACGATCACGATCAGGACCGTGGCCAGAACCGGGGCCGGGCTGTTGGGCACCGCAAGCACCAGGCCCAGACGCAGGGCATATGCTGCGGCGATGATCGCGAAAGGCAGACAGAGCAAGGTGGCGACCCGCGGCCCATAGCGCCGAACAACGCGCCAGACATGCGCCCCGATCCCGGCAGTCAGCACCGAGTTGATCAGCGAGCTTGTCAGGATCAGCAGGGTCACATCTGCCGAACCTGCAGCCAGCAACCCCTGCCCGATGCTGGCACCGGCGGCGATCAGACAGAATGGCAAGACCCGGATCCTGATGCCGTCCGATTCGAGAACCGCGAAATAGGCAAAGACAATGCCGAACAGCGCCCCGGCGATGGCAGCGGTGGCAGCGGCCTCAAACCCGATGGACTGTCGCATCATGATACCGACGACCGGCACAAGAAACGCCATGTTGCCCATGACAAGCCAGCCAAACCCGCGTTTGCGCCACCTTCCCCGCGCCAGAACCACACTGAGGATGAGGGCGATCAGGACCACGGCACCGGCGAGAGCCACCACCACGACCATCACGGACCCTGCATCAATCTCCATCAGAACAGAGCCTCCCGAAATGCCGTGTGGACGGGGTTTGGAAACAGGATTGCCGCGTCAGATCATAAGATTCGGTTATCAATCGACCCTGCCGCCCTTGTGCTGACGTGCCACGCTGGACGCGGCACCTGCCCTGTTGCATAGAAACCTGATGATCGACCTTCCTTCCAAAGACGACATCCTTCGCTGGGTGCACGAAAACCCGACGCGGGCGTCGAAGCGCGACATCGGGCGCGCGTTCGGCATCAAGGGCGCGGCGCGGATCCCGTTCAAACAACTGATCCGCGAAATGCAGCAGGCGGGCGAGTTGAAAAAATCTGGCCGTCAGTCCTATCGCGGCGAGGGCGGGTTGCCACCGGTCGCCATGCTGGTGGTCGTGGGCGCGAATGACGAGGGCGATCTGATGGCGCGGCCGCTGGCGTGGGAGGATGAAACCCCACCGCCGCGCATCCTGATCGTCGAGAAAAAGGGCGATCCCGCGCTCGGCAAGGGCGACCGCATCCTTGCGAAACTGATCCCCGCCGCCGATGAGGACGGGCTGTTCGAGGCACGGCTGATCAAGAAGATCGCCGCCTCCGCCAAGCGTGCGCTCGGCATCTTCAGGGCCGAAGGGTCGGGCGGCCGGCTGATCCCTGTCGACCGCAAGCAGGACGAGATGCTGATCGTCGATGCAGGCGATGCCGTGGACGGCGAACTGGTAGAGGTCGAAACCCTTCCCGGCCCAAAATACGGCCTGCAACGGGCACGGGTGGCAGAACGGCTCGGCGATCCGGGCGCGGCGCGTTCCGTGTCGCTGATCGCGATCCACACCCATGACATACCGAACGTTTTTCCTCAGGCGGTCATCGAAGCGGCGGCGGCGGCAAAGCCGGTTCGTGGCCTGAAAGGGCGCGAAGATCTGCGCGATCTGCCGCTTGTCACCATCGACCCGTCGGATGCGCGTGACCACGACGATGCGGTCTGCGCCCTGCCGGATGATGATCCGTCGAACGATGGAGGCTGGGCGGTCTGGGTCGCCATTGCCGATGTCGCCCATTACGTCACCCCCGGATCGGCGCTGGACCGCGAGGCCAAGAAGCGGGGCAATTCGACCTATTTCCCGGATCGCGTTGTGCCGATGCTGCCGGAATCCCTGTCCGGCGATCTTTGTTCGCTGCATGAAGGGGTGGACCGGCCCTGCATCGCCGTGCGTCTGGTCCTGACGCCGGAGGGCGATCTGCGGTCGCACAGCTTTCATCGCGGGATGATGCGATCCCCCGCGTCCCTGACCTATGAACAGGTGCAGGCGGCCATCGACCGCACGCCCGACGATGCAACCGGCCCCTTGCTGGAGCCGGTTCTGAAACCACTCTATGCGGCCTATACCGCTGCCGCCGCCGCCCGTGACCGCCGACAGCCGCTCGCGCTCGACTTGCCTGAACGGCGGATCGAGCTGAGCCCAGAGGGCATCGTCACATCGGTGAAGCTGCGCGAGCGGCTGGAGGCGCACCGCCTGATCGAGGAATTCATGATCCTCGCCAATGTCGCCGCCGCCGTGACGCTGGAAAAGAAAAAGCGCGCGCTGCTCTATCGCGTGCACGAAGAACCTAATCCGTTGAAGATGGATGCCCTGCGCGAGCAGGTGGAGGAAGCCGGTTATACGCTCGCCAAGGGTCAGGTTCTGCTGACCCGGCACCTGAATGCGCTGTTGAATGCCGCCGCCGGAACGCCGGATGCGGAACTCATCAATATTTCAGTGCTGCGCAGCCAGACGCAGGCCTATTACAGCCCCGACAATTTCAGCCATTTCGGCCTCGCGCTGCGGTCCTATGCGCATTTCACGTCGCCGATCCGGCGCTATGCCGATCTGGTGGTGCACCGCGCGCTGATTGCCGCGCACGGCTGGGGCAAGGACGGCCAGACACCGGAGGAGGAAGCCGGGCTGAAAGAGACCGCAGAGCATATCTCGTCCACCGAACGCCGGTCGATGCTGGCAGAACGCGATACCACCGACCGCTATCTGTCCACCTATCTGTCCGACCAGATCGGCGCGGAGTTCGATGGCCGGGTGTCCGGCGTCGCCCGGTTCGGGCTGTTCGTGAAACTGGACGAAACCGGTGCCGACGGGCTGGTGCCTGTTTCATCGCTCGGTGCGGAATATTTCCGCTTTGATGAAACGCGGATGGCGCTGATCGGCGAGAAATCCGGCAAGACGATCATGGCGGGCGCGCGGGCACGGGTCCGCCTCCGCGAGGCGGCACCGCTGACCGGCGGACTGCTGTTCGAGGTGATCGAGGTTGAGGGCTTCGGCAAGCCGTCGCGCCCTTCGGGCGGCAAGGGCGGGCCCCGTCGCAAGCTCGGTCAGGCCAACATCCAAAAGATCAGGGCCGCCAAGAAGGCGCGTCGCAAGGGCGGCTAACCCCGCCGCACCCCGGATCGGAGGTCAGACAGCCGCGCCCCGCCCAGCCCGATGACCAGCCCGGCGTAAAGGACGGCACCGACGACGACGATCACCGCCAGCGCAAGATATCGCAGGCCCGGCGCGGAAAGCTGTGCGCCGAGCACCCCAGCCGCCAGCCAGACCGCAGCGCCCATCAGCCCCGCCGCCAGCGCGATCCGTGGGGCGCGGCGGCGCAACCGGTCATCCGCCATC
>CAYGRU010000007.1:0-15921 GCA_964352385.1 uncultured Candidatus Planktophila sp. | reverse complement strand
CCCCGCCGCCAGCGCGATCCGTGGGGCGCGGCGGCGCAACCGGTCATCCGCCATCACCGCATCACCGAAATCACCTGCGCCGCGCCAGAGCAGCACGACATTCAGCCATCCCGCCAGTACCGTGCCCACCGGGATCGCCAGCCAGCCATAAATCGCCGCCCCACCGACGGATACCAGCGTGCCGACAACCATCGACAGCGCCGCGAATTTCAGCGGCGTCATCGTATCCTCGCGGGCGAAATACGCGGGTTGAAGCACCTTTTGCAGAACGAAGGCAGGCAGGCCCACCGCGAAAATCGCCGCCGCAAGGCCCACCGCCGCCGCATCATCTGCCGTAAACGCACCGCGTGCGAACAGCACCGAAGACAGAACGCCCGGAATGGCGATCAGCGCGGCAGCGGCAGGCAGGGTCAGTACCAGCGAGAATTCTGCCGCCCGGTTGAACGCCCCGCGCGCCCCGTCTGTATCCCCCGCCCTAACCCGGCGCGACAATTCCGGCAGCAGCACCACGCCGATCCCGACACCGACCACGCCCAGCGGCAACTGATAGATCCGGTCGGCATAGCTGAGCCATGCGACGGCCCCGGAATAGAAGCTCGCGATCACCGTGCCGATCAGCAGGTTCACCTGCGTCACCCCGCCCGCCAGCGCGCCGGGCACGCCAAGCTGCACCAGCCTTCGCATCGCCGAGGACCAGCGCGGGCGACGCAGGCGCAGACCCATGCCCGCCGACCGGCAGGCAATGGCAACCAGCGCCACCTGGGCAAACCCCGCGATCAGCACACCGAGCGCCAGCGCATCACCGACCGGCACCGCGATGCCCGCCGCCAGCGCCATCGCGCCGATCAGGATGATGTTCAGCAGAACCGGCGCCGCCGCCGGGGCCGCGAACCGGCCCAGCGCGTTCAGCACACCCGAAAACAGCGCCGTCAGCGACATGCACAGAAGATAGGGAAACTGAATGCGCCCATAAGCGACCGCGAGGTCGAACTTCGCGGTATCCTCGGCGAACCCGGCGGCCAGCGCGAACATCAGCACAGGCATGAACAGAAGGCCGATCGCGGTGACGATCAGCAACACCGTCAGCAGCCCCGCCAATGCCTCCTCCGCGAAGCCCTTCGCATCCTCGCCGCCCTCCAGCCTTTTGGCGAACAGCGGCACGAAGGCCATGTTGAACGCGCCTTCAGCAAAGAAACGGCGGAACATGTTGGGCAGCCTGAATGCAACGAAGAACGCCTCCGCCACCGGCCCCGCACCCAGCAATCCGGCGATCATCACATCGCGGACAAAGCCGAGAACACGGCTCCCCATCGTCCAGCCGCCCACCGTCGCGAAGGCGCGGAGCATACGCACAGGGCGGGCCGAACCCGGCGCAGGTTTGGTCACGACGCGACCTTGGCGTCATCCGCCGCCCGGCGGATCGCCTCGCGCAGTTTGCGCTCGATCCCCTGCTGTTTCGACAGGGCGCGAATCTTGAACCCGAACAGATCCTTCACATAGAAACTGTCCACCGCCTGTTCGCCGTATGTGGTGATGATGGCCGACGAGATGTTGATGCTCGCGGTCGCCAGAACCCGCGTCAGATCATAAAGCAGACCGATCCTGTTGCGCGTATCGACCTCGATCACCGTATAGATTTCAGAACTTTCATTGTCGAAGGTGATCGTCGTCGGCACATCGAAGGGCTGTTCGCGCTTTTTCAACCCACGCCTCGGTTTCAGCGCATCGCGGGCGACATATTCGCCGCGCAGCGCCCGATGGACGGAGGCTTTCAGCCGCTCATAACGCGACGGCTCGAACGCCTCGCCTTCGCTGTTCTGAATCCAGAATACCGCCGTCGCCATGCCGTCCGAGGTGGTAAAGGTCCGCGCGTTCTTCACCGATGCGCCGGCCAGCGCCAATGCGCCCGAAATCCGGCTGAACAGGCCCGGATGATCGGCGATATAGAAACAGCAGCGCGTCGCGTCATGATCCGGGTCGCTGTCGAACCGCGAATTCACATTCTCGGGCTTCGCAGTGCGCCCCATCTCCGCCAGCCGCACATGCGACCCGGTATCGAGGCCGAGCCAGAAGGGCGGGTAATGCGGGGCCATCCACGCCTCCAGTTCCTCGTCCGGCCAGCTTTTCAATTCCGCCTTCAGCGCGGCCTTCGCCTCCGCCACCCGGCTGGCGCGGCTCAGCCCCTCATTGCCAACGCCGAGCACGCTCAGCGTGTCGTTATAGAGGCCGCGCAAAAGCTGCGCTTTCCAGTTGTTCCAGACATTCGGCCCCACCGCCCGGATATCGAGCGCCGTCAGCACGAGCAGGAGGCGCAGCCGCTCCACGCTTCGCACCTCATCGGCGAAGGCCCGCACCGTCGCCGGGTCTGAGATATCGCGTTTTTGCGCCGTGTCGGACATGATGAGGTGATGGCGCACCAGCCAGACCACAAGTTCCGTCTGCCCCTCGCTCAGCCCCAGTCGCGGGCAGACGCTGGCGGCGATTTCCGCCCCCACTTCCTCATGCGGGCGCGGCGATCCCTTGCCAATGTCGTGAAAGAAGATCGCCATGTAGAGAACGGTCATGTCGACCCCGGCCTTTACGATGCGGGATGCGACCGGAAGGTCGTCCACCAGATCGCCCTTCGCCAGCCGGTTCAGCGACCCAAGCGCAAAGATCGTATGCTCGTCCACCGTATAGGAATGATACATGTTGAACTGCATCATCGACACGATGCGGTCGAATTCGGGGACGAAAGCACCGAGCACGCCGGTTTCGTTCATCCGCCGCAGCGCCCGTTCCGGGTCACCGCTGGACACGATCAGGTTGAGGAATTTCTGGTTCGCCACCGGGTCCATCCGCAGATCATCGTCGATCAGGTCGAGCTTGCGCGCGACCATGCGATGCGCATTGGGGTGAATCAGGGCCCCCGTGCGCAGACCTTCCTCAAACAATCTGAAGATATTGATCCGGTCCTTGTCGAACCAGGCCTCGTCGCCGACATCAATGCGGCCATCACGGATGAAGAGACCCGCTTCCTCGGTGCGCGCCGCGCCAAGGCTCAGCGCGCGCATCAGGGCACCCAGCATCGGGCGGGCCTTCTTCTGATCCGCCTCCAGCGCGGCACAGAAGAACCGCGTCAGATCACCGACATCCTTCGCATGTCGGAAATAGCGCTGCATGAAAATCTCGACCCCACGCCGCCCGCCCTGATCGGCGAAACCGAGGCGCTGCGCGATTTCCATCTGGTGATCGAAGGTCAGTTGTTCCTGCGCCCGCCCGGCCACATCGTGGAGGTGGCAGCGCACCGTCCAGATGAAGCTTTCGGCGGAGGCGAAGATTTCCGCCTCCTCTGCGGTCAGCACACCGCGCTGGATCAGTGCGCCCACCTCGTCGGCGTCGTAGATGTATTTGGCAAGCCAGAACAGGGTCTGAAGGTCGCGCAGGCCGCCCTTCCCCTCCTTCACGTTCGGCTCCACCATATAGCGCGATCCACCGTGGCGGGCATGGCGCGCATCGCGCTCTGCCAGCTTCGCCTCGACGAATTCGACGGCGGTGGCCTGAAACAGGTCCTTGCGCAACGATGCGTCGAGCTTGTCCGCCATCGCGGCGTCACCCCAAAGGAACCGCGTTTCCAGCAGCGAGGTGCGGATGGTGATGTCGGCCTTCGCCAGCCGCACGCTCTCGGTGATGGACCGGACGGATTGCCCGACCTTCAGCTTCAGATCCCAGAGGATGTAGAGAACCGCCTCGATCACGCTCTCGCCCCAGGGCGAATTCTTGTAAGGCGTGAGGAACATCAGATCGACATCCGAATAGGGTGCCATCTCGCCCCGTCCATAGCCGCCGAGCGCGATCACGCAAAGCCGCTCCGACGTGCTCAGAGACGGATTGGGGTGCAAACAGGTCGAGGCGAAGTCGAGCGCGCCCTGCACCACAAGATCAGTCACCTCGGTCAGCGCCCGCGCCACGCGCGGCCCTGCATCGCGCCCCCGGTTGAGCAGCCGGATCGCGTCCGCACGGCCCGCGTCCAGCGCATCTGACAGGGCGGCAACCGCCGCCGCGCGCGGATCGTCCGCAGCGGCAGCCTCTGTCAGGCGTGCCGCAAGCGCAGCAGCCGCCCCTTTCGGGCCGACATGCGCAATCGGCTTGTCCGCCGTATCCGTAGCCCCAACCATGTGCGAACGCCTTTCATCCTGCGGTCTGCGGCGAAGATCAGGACCCCGGCACGATCACCGGTGCCGGATCAAGCACGGACAGCCCGTCCGCATCGACCTGCATGACCGCAAGGCTGCGCCGGTTCATCCCGTCGGCGGTCAGCCGGAACCGCCCCGTCGCACCGTCATACCCGGCACCGCCGCTGATCGCCCGGACATCGAAGGGCGGTTGACCCCCGGCCTGGGCTGCACGCAGCAAGGTGGCAGCCACCGCAACCGCGTCATATCCGATGGCGGCGACGCTGGCCGGGCGGCGGCTCATCTGCGCGGCGAAACGATCCTCGAACCGCAACCGCGCCACCGGGTCGGCCGCCACAAACCAGCCGCCACGCAGCGCGCCTTCGGCACTGTTGCGCCCATCGTCCCAACGGCTCAGCCCCATGTATTTCACGGATCGCGGCGCGACGTCGTAATAGGACAGGAACGCCGCCATCGACCGCAGCGCATCGCCTGCGTCGGCAATCAGCACCCCGCCGCTGCCCGATCCGTTGATCGAAACCGCCGCGCCGCGGCTTGCCGCCTCGATGCCGTTGAAGCTCCGCTCATAGCTGGCGACCGGCCCGACGAAAACGCCGGTCTCGCGCCCGATCCCGGACGCAACCTGCGCCACCTGATCGCCGTAAGGGTCTTGCGGGTGGACCAGCGCCACCGTGCCGATGCCTTGCGATCCGGCATAGGCGAAGAGGCGCCGCATCTCATCCGCCGGAAGCTGGCCGAGCACCCAGACATTGCCGCCCGCGACGGAACTGTCATTCGAGAAGGCGAGCACGTTCAGCCCGGCATTCGCCGCCACAGGCCGCACCGCCGCCGCCGATGATCCGAACAACGGGCCAAGGATCAGCGCCGCGCCGTCGCGCACGGCGCTGGCAGCGGCTTCGGCTGCACCGGCATCGGTGCCGCGCGTGTCATAGACCTTCATCACGAGATTGGCGGGCGCGAGATCGGACCGCGCCATCTGTGCCGCCGCAACAAGATCCTGCGCGGCCCGGCGGGCCCCTTCGGACGAGGCGGTCGTCGGCGCGAGGAAGGCAATCGTGACGGGGCCGGAGACATCGACCGGCGCACGCGATGCGCTTGCTGAATTGCCCGGCGGCGGGGTATTGCCCGCGGCGGGTGCCTGCGATTGGCCGCGCGGCTGGGACGCGCAGGCGGCCAGCCCGAGGGCCAGAAGCGAAAGCGCAGCCCCCCGGACGAGACCCCGCGCCCTGCGCCGAACGAGCCCGGGCGTGACGGATGCAGCCATGTGCAGCATTGTATTATCCTTCCGCATTCTGGCAGTGTCCTGCCACGCAAGGCCCCCAGAGCCTGTTTTCAAGTGTAACCCCGATAGGGTGCAAGATTATGACCCGTCGCAGACAAAGTAAACGCACGCAAGAGCCGACGGCGGCACCGCGAACTGCGTCCGAAGGCGCGCCTTCGGCGATGGCCGCATTGACAGCGAACGAGGCGAGCCCCTCCGGCGAGGCGCCGGAACTGAACACCGACGACGACATCGAACCGCTGGAACATGACCCGGCAGTCGATCCATCAGTTCCCCCGGCTGCAGCGGCGGTTGTCGCGCAAGGCCCGCTTGCCGCCGGGCTGTATCTTGCGGCGACACCGATCGGTGCGGCGCGTGATGTGACGCTGCACGTCCTCGATGCCCTGTCCCGCGCCGATGTGATCGCCGCCGAAGACACGCGGCGGGCGCAGACGCTGATGGCGATCCACGGTATTGCCCGCAACGGGCGCAAGCTGGTCCCTTACCACGATCATAACGGGGCCGCCCAAAGGCCGTCTTTGCTGGCGACCATCGAATCCGGTGGCAGTGTGGTCTGCATCTCGGATGCCGGAACGCCGCTGGTCGCGGACCCCGGATGGCGGCTGGCACGCGAAGCCATCGACCGGGGGCTGACGGTGCGCGCCCTGCCGGGGGCATCCGCGTTGCTGACGGCGCTGAGCGTATCCGGCCTGCCCACAGATCGGTTCATGTTCGCAGGTTTCCTGCCGCCGAAATCGGCTGCCCGGCGCGCGGTGCTCGCCGAGCTCGCGCCAATCCGCGCGACGCTGGTATTCTACGAAAGCCCGCGCAGACTGGCGGCCTGCCTCGCCGACATGATTGCCGAATGGGGCGGCGGGCGGCAGGCCAGCGTCAGCCGCGAGTTGACCAAGAAATTCGAGGACACGAAACGTGGCAGCCTCGCAGACCTCGCGGCAGCGTTTGGCGACGCACCGCCGCGCGGGGAAATCGTCATCTGCGTCGGCCCACCGGTGGAAGCGGCACAGGGACCAGAGCAACTCGACACGGCACTGCGGGCGGCGCTGGTCATGGACCGGACCGCCGATGCCGCACGCAGCGTTGCCGCCGCGCTCGGCCTGCCGAGGCGAGATGTTTATGCCCGTGCTCTGGAGATCGAGAAGGAGGCTGAGTGAAAGGCTGCACGCGTTAAGTAATTGTTAGACTTGTCTGCCTAACGTCGAATCATGGAAAAGATTGTGGATCAGGGGAGAATGGCGGGCGGGCAGCGGATGCAGGCCGTTTCCGTGACCTCTGGCGGGGAGACACAGCGGGCTCGCGTGCCTGATCCCATCGCGATCACACCGGTGCTGCGCCAGCCTGCACCTCGACCTCCCACGCCGCGCCCGTCCAGCGCTCGGATTGCACGCGGGCACGCATCCTACCATGCGGGTCTTGCAGCGGAAAACGCGGTCGCAAGGACGTATGCCAATGCGGGTGCGGCGATCCTCGCGCGGCGCTGGCGATGCCGCGAGGGTGAGATTGATCTGATCATCCGCGACGCCGACGGCATCGCCTTTGTCGAGGTGAAGGCCCGGTCGCAGATGCCCGACCATGATCCTGTCAGCCCGGCGCAATGGGAACGCTTGGAGGCGGCGGCACTTCGGTATATGATAAGTGCTGAAACGGGCACCGCGCCGCTGCGCTTCGATCTGGCCCTCGTGGTCGGGGCTGGGGATGTGGAGGTGACAAAAAACGCCCGGCTTTGAGGCATGAGGCACGAAATGATGAACTTTCGCGATTTTGCGCGCGGATTTGTCGGGATTGCGATTCTCGGCACCGCGCTTTCTGGCTGCACGGCGGTCGGTCTGGGCGTTGGAGCTTTGGCAACGACCGGCGTGTCGGTGGCGCAGGAACGGTCCACCCGCCAGGCCCTGACGGATGCCGAAATCCGGCTCTCCATCAACAACAAGATGCTGTCCGAAGATTATGGCCTTTTTGCCGACATCACGACTGAAGTTGTGGAAGGCCGGGTACTGTTGGCTGGTTCCGTGCCAACCGCCGAAGATCGTCTGACAGCCGCCAAGCTGGTCTGGGAGACACCGGATGTCACCGAACTGATCAACGAGATCACGGTCGAGCGCGATGCAGGCATCGGGTCCTATGCCGAGGATGTCTGGATTTCGGCGCAGTTGCGCGGCAGGCTTTTGGGCGATGTCAACGTGAACGCCGTCAACTACAACATTGAAACCGTCGGGCAGACAGTCCATCTGATCGGGGTGGCCCGCGACGATGCGGAATTGTCCCGCGTTGTGGAGCATGCCCGCTCCATCAGGGGCGTGAAGCAGGTTGTGAGCCATGTTCTGACGAAATACGATGACCGCAGGGTTGCGAGCTGACCCCGCATTCGATGCCGTGAGGGGTTCATGACACTTTCCGTTGCAATCCAGATGGACCCGATCGCGGCCGTTAACATCAATGGCGACAGCACGTTCCGCATGGCCGAGGAAGCGCAGCTTCGCGGCCACAAGCTGTTCTATTACCATGTCGAGGACCTGACCTGGAATCAGGGCCGGGTGCAGGCGACCGGCTGGCCGCTGGTCGTGCGGCGCGAGCCGGGCAACCATTTCACCCTGGGCGACCGGCAGACCATTGATCTGGCGACACAGGATGTCGTGTTGCTGCGGCAGGACCCGCCGTTCGACATGTCCTACATCACCAACACCCACCTGCTGGAGAAGATCCATCCCGCGACGCTGGTGGTGAACGATCCGTTCTGGGTGCGCAATTGCCCGGAAAAACTGCTGGTGCTGGATTTCGCCGATCTCTCGCCGCCGACGATGATCGCCCGCAGCCTCAGCCATATCCGGGCCTTCCGCGAGGCGCATGGCGACATGATCCTGAAACCGCTTTACGGCAATGGCGGCGCAGGGGTGTTCAAGCTGACCGGTGGAGATTCCAACCTCAACTCCCTGCACGAGCTGTTCAGCGGCATCAACCGCGAGCCGCTGATCGCGCAGAAATTCCTGCCCGCCGTCAGTCAGGGCGACAAGCGGGTCATTCTGATCGATGGCGAGGCGGTCGGCGCGATCAACCGCGTTCCCGCCAGCGGCGAGACCCGGTCCAACATGCATGTGGGCGGGCGGCCGGAAAAGATCGCGATGGACGACCGCGATCTGGAAATCTGCGCCCGGATCGGCCCCTTGCTGAAAGAACGCGGCCTGATCTTCGTCGGGATCGACGTGATCGGCGGCCAGTTGACGGAAATCAACGTCACATCCCCCACCGGCATTCAGGAATTGCAGCGCTTCGACGGCACCAATGTCGCCGCGCTGATCTGGGAGGCGATCGAGCGGCGGCGCGCGGCGGCCTGATGTCGATCCGGCTGGCTGCCATATCGCTGTTCCTGCGGCTGGTGGAAAAACCCCGGCTGGCGCGGGTGGCCGACCCTTTGACCGTCCGCGCCGCGTTCGAGCGGACCGCCGCGCGGGCATTCAGGATGCCGCGCGATGCAAATGTGATCGAGGATCGGATCGAGGC
This sequence comes from uncultured Candidatus Planktophila sp., assembly GCA_964352385.1. Taxonomy (GTDB): domain Bacteria; phylum Pseudomonadota; class Alphaproteobacteria; order Rhodobacterales; family Rhodobacteraceae; genus Pikeienuella. The sequence continues at coordinate 6,969 of CAYGRU010000007.1, read as the reverse complement.
GGAGACCGGCCAGATCCGCATCGAATGGGTCAGCCAGGGCCGCCCTGACCGGCGCGCCGTCATCATCTATCTGCATGGTGGCGCCTATATCATGGGATCAACCGCGACCCATCGCCATCTGGCGGCGACGCTGGCGGGCCATGCCGGGGCGCGGGCACTGGTGCCGGATTATCGACGTGCACCGGAAACCCGCTGGCCGGGTGCGGTGGAGGATGCGCTGGCCTGTTATCGCTGGCTGCTCACCACAGGGTATCAGGCAAGCAACATCGCCTTTGCGGGGGACAGTGCGGGCGGTGGCCTTTGCTTTGCGACCCTCGTCGCCGCGCGGGCCGCAGATCTGCCCGACCCCGCCTGCATCGCCGCGTTCTCGCCCTGGGTCGATCTGACATTGTCATCCAAGAGCCTTGAGCGGAATGGCCGCAAGGACCCGATGCTGCCGAACACGCGCCTCAAGGAAACCCGCGATTTCTATGTCAGCGCCGAGGATGCCGCGCAGCCGACCGCCTCGCCGCTGTTCGCCGATCTCTCGTCGCCGCCGCCGACGCTGATTCAGGCCAGCCGGGTGGAGTTGCTGGAGGATGAAGCCGCTGCAATGGCCGAGAAATTGCGCGAGGCGGGCGGTGAAGTCCGCCTCGAATGGTTTCAGAAGGCGCCGCATGCCTGGCAGATCTTCTGCGGCATGGCCCCGGAAGCGGATGACGCCGTGCAACGTGCCGGTGTGTTCATCCGCAGCCGGATTTTCAACACCTGATCAGGCGAAGCCCCAAAGCTCCGCCTCCATCACCCGGTCTTCCAACGCCGATCCGCGCACCAGATCGGCCGCATCATCGCTTGCATCGCGGATCACGATCCGTTCGATCCCGCTGATCTTCAGCCCCAGTTCCGAAAGATTCAGGAACCCGCCCCGGAAATGCGCCAGATCATCGGCGAGGCTGTCTCGCATGTCGTCGCTGAGGGTCAGCACGAGGGTATCGCGGCCGCTTCCCCCGAAGAAGACATCCTGATCCGCCCCGGTCACCCCGCCGGTCAGTGCGCTTTCGGTGTAAAAGAAGACATCCGAACCCGTGCCCCCAAACATCCGGTCAGACCCATCCCCATCGGTCAGCGCGTCGCGCCCTGATCCACCGAACAGGGTGTCATCGCCATCAGCCCCAGCAACAAAATCGGAATCGTTGCCACCGAATACGAGGTCACGCCCCGCACCGCCAGACACGAGATCAGATCCTTTGCCCGCCGCAACCACGTCATTGCCGGCGCCAGCCAGAATCACGTCATCGCCTTTGCCCGTTGCCACGAAATCATTGCCCGCCCCGGCCAGCACAAGCTGATCACCACGATCGTTGATCGACACGTCGCGATCATCGCCAAGGATCAGAACCTCGGATTCAAGGCTTTCGGCGGAGAAGACGCCGAGGGTTTCGTGCAACGCCTCGGTCGGGTGAAAGAGGTCGATGAAGGCAAGCTGGTCGAGCGGGATTCCCTCAACCGCCGGGTTCGACGGGAAGAACGGCACCAGCCCCTCGGGCGTGTCGATGATGATCGGATCGGCGGCTGTGCCGAAATAGAGCTGCTCCGCCACGGTCTGAAAACCGAAGGCGGACGGGTCCGCCGCGACCTCGCCCGAGATCGCCTCAAGATCAATCACCTTGACCGTGACCCCCAACGCCTCCAGTTGCGCGGCCTGCGCCACGAGCGCGTCGTTATAGCCGGAAATCACCAGATCGCCGGTTGCCTGAATCAGCGGGTCGGCGAATTTGAAAGTCGGAAAGAAACTGGGCAGGGGCAGCGTGTTGATGATGATCGTATCGACACCCGCCTGTGCCAGCGCTGCCGCAGCGCCAAGCGTGGCCGCTGCGATGCTCGCGGCCAGCGCAGTACCTTCCGCCACGATATTTGCCGGGTCCGTCGGGCGGAAATTGTTGAAATCGTTCAGCCCGATGAACAGCGATGCAGCGGTGCCGGGTGCCGCGCCCTCCGGCCCAAGTGTTGCGAGATACCGGGCGACCTGACCGCCGAGGTTGATGTCGAGGTTAAGGTCCGCAGGATCAGGGTTATCGACCAGAAACGCGCCCGCCACCCCCGGATCGACTGCAGAGACCAGGGTCCTTGTGCCAATTGCCCGTGCACCGCCGATCGCGAAATTCTGGGTATCGGCGTCCAGCAGATCCGGCACCACGTCGGCATAGTTCTGACCATTGGTGATGCGGGTCGAATACCCGAAAGAGGCCAGCGGGAAGGGTTGCGTCAGCAGTCTGGTGGTAATGTCGAACAGTGTGCCGCCGTCTGTAAAACTGTCTCCGAAATAGACTATTTCCGAAATATTGTTGCCTTTTGACATGAGCGTTCTCCCGAAACTCAAGTGAGAGCCCCACACTTGGACGAGTTCATACAAGTTCAATATAAGAATTCATGCGAACCGGCTGTGACGGTTCGCACAATCAAAGCGGGCAGATGGGGTCGGTGCTCCCGCCTCAGCGGGCCTTCAGCGGCGAATAACCGAGGTGCAGACCGGCATCGACATGCAGCATTTCGCCGGTGACATGGCGCGCGGCGTCGGAGACGAAGAAAAGCGCCGCATCCGCGATATCGTCAGGGCCGCTGGCGGCATGCAGGGGTGTCGAAGCCTCGACAGATTTGACCGTTGCCGCATAGGTGTCGTCATCCATCGCCGCCTTGAACCAGCGCGTGCCGATGAAGCCGGGGCAGATCGCGTTGACCCGGATTGCAGGCGCAAGCCCGCGCGCGAGCGACAGGGTCATGGTGTTCAGCGCGCCCTTCGACGCCGCATAGGCGACCGAGGACCCGATCCCGGTCGTGCCCGCGATGGAGGACGTGTTCAGAACGGCGCTGGTCCGGCCGCTCGCCGCATGGGCCGCGAGCAGGAGCGGCTTCAGCGCCTGAAGGCAGAGGAACGGGCCGACGACATTCACGGCGTAAATATCCATGAAATCGTCGCGCGACAGCGCATCCAGATCGCCGTGATCGCGGGCATGGCGGGTGATCCCCGCATTGTTGATAAGGATATCGAGCGGGCCGAGCGGGCTGACCGCATCGGCGAGCGCGGCGCAGCCTTCCGGCGTTGACACATCGGCCTGCACGACGGTCGCGGTGACGCCCTCCGCCCGGCAGATCGTTGCGGTTTCCTCCGCCTCGTCGCGGCTGCGGCTGTAGTTGATGACCACATCCGCGCCCCGTGCCGCGAGTTTGATCACCATAGATCGCCCCAGCCCCGTGGCCGATCCCGTGACGAGCGCGCGGCGGCCCTGAAAATCCTTCATCTTCGTCTCCTCCCGAACAACTTGGCGCAGTCTGCGCAAATTCCGGGGCAATGCAATCTGTGCAGCAGCGCACGGATAACCCCACCGATGGATTGACCGCCCTGCCGACCGCCGCTACCCCTGAAACCAGATCATCGGGGGGCAGGCGCATGGCGCGGAAGACGACAAAGACGGCTGACAAGACAGAAGCCAAGACGTTGGAAAAGGCTGCACCCGCTGCAAAGCCCGCACCGGGCACCGCCGCGCCTGCTGCCGCCGCCAATCCCGCAGCCGCGCAGGCGGCGGGCGGAGAGATCGCAACATCGCAGACCGTCACCTATTCGATGTCCGGCGGGCTGGTCCCCTGGCTGGCGCAGAACGCCACATCGCTGGCGCTGTCATCCTATCAGTCGGGCAAGTTCTATCTGATCGGGCGCAATCCCAAGGGTGGCCTGCTGGTCGATGAACGTCTGTTCCAGCACGCAATGGGGATCGCCGTTCAAGGAAAGCGGATTTTCCTCGCCACGCAAACCGCACTGGTGGAAATGGCTTCGGTCCTGCAAGGCACGGAGCGCGCGAACGAGATTTACGATGCCTGTTTCGTGCCCCGCAAGGTGAACATCATCGGGGCCATCGACGCGCATGATATCGGCCTCGACAACACCGGCGCGCCGATCTTCGTGGCCACGAAATACAACTGCCTCGCCCGCCTGTCGCCGACCCATAATTTCAAGCCGGTCTGGAAGCCTTCTTTCATTTCCAAGATCGTCGCCGAGGATCGCTGCCATCTGAATGGATTGGCGATGGAGGATGGCGCACCGGCCTATGTGACCGCCGTTTCCAAATCCGACACGATCGACGGCTGGCGCGACCGGCGCGCCGATGGCGGCGTCATCATCGACGTGAAGACCAACAAGGTGGTGACCGATGGCCTGTCGATGCCGCATTCACCGCAGATCTATCAGGGCCAGCTTTACGTCCTGAACTCCGGCACCGGCGATCTGATGCGGGTGGACCGCAAGACCGGAGCGAAGGAAGTCGTCGCCTTCTGCCCCGGCTTCGTGCGTGGCCTGACCTTCCATAACGGTTTCGCCATCGTCGGGCTGTCCCGCCCGCGCTATCAGCGGTTCGAAGGTCTGGCATTGGATGCGAAGCTGAAGGCAGCGGACAGCGAGCCGTGGACCGGGCTTCAGATCATCAACCTGTCCACCGGATCGGTCGCGGAATGGTTCCGCATCGACGGTGCCGTCGCCGAAATCTATGACACGGCTGTGGTGCCGAATGTGATGTGCGGCATGTCGCTGGGCCTCGGCGCGGGCGAATTGGCAACCTTCGTGACGACGGAGCCGATGGACGCGGCTTGAGGCCGACATAAATCAGCGGCGGGCACTGTCCGCCGTCAGTCTATCGCATTGCTTTCCTTCTACTTTTCAGGCTGCAAACAAATTTTCTTTATTTGATGGAAGATAACTCGCCTCAGCGCGTTGTCATGCTGAAACCGGATCGGATGAGACGGTCATCATCGGCAACAAACAGGGAGGCTCCCCATGAACATCGCGGAAATCGAACGCTTCGGGAACAAGATCGAAATCAAGTTCACAGACGGCTCGAAAGAGGAAATTGAGAACGGAATTTTCGAACGCAAGAATGCAAACCGTGTGACGGTCGAGGAACGGGCCGCAACCGCAGCCGATTTCACCCGGCTGTCCGCACTTGCGGATGAATTCGAATCGGCGCTGCCGCCTCTCGACGGCACGGTTGTAAAGGTCGAACGCGGCCCGGCTTCGCTTGAAATCACCTATTCGGACGGCTCCAAGGAAGAAATCGAAGGCACCACCTATGAGCGGGAAGGCGCAGGCGGCGTCGACCTGATCGAACGCGCCGCATCAGCGGCAGATATCGACCGGCTGGAAGCATTGGCCGAAGACTTCGTTTCCGGCGGCGGCGTGGTCGGGTCGGATGACTCCGATGACCGACGCGACGATGACGACGATGGACGCGGTCGCGGGCGGCGTGACGGTGACCGGGATGATGACCGGATCGACGGCGATGATCGCCACGAACGCATCAATGGTCGCGGCGGCGATGACAGCCTTCGCGGTGGCGACGGCGATGACAGCATCAAGGGCGGCGCTGGCGAGGACGTCATTCGGGGAGATCGGGGTGACGACGACCTCGACGGCAATGGCGGCAACGACAAGCTGAATGGTGGTCCGGGTTCCGACACGCTCGACGGTGGCGCGGGCAATGACCGGATCAAGGGCAACGGCGGCGACGACTTCCTGTCGGGCAATGCGGGCAATGACCGGCTCAAGGGTAACGGCGGCAATGATATCCTGTCAGGCAATGACGGCGATGACCGGCTCGCCGGGGGCGGCGGCGATGACATCCTTGACGGCGGCTCAGGCTCAGACCGCTACAAGGGCAATGGGGGCGCGGATACCTTCGTCTTTGGTGTCGACGGACAGTTCGATCGGATACAGGATTTTCAGGACGGGACTGATATCATCAATCTTGCCGCCTTCGGGTTGGCGGGAATCGACGATCTGCGTGCCGCAGCCACGCAAGGCGGCGACGATGTGTTCATCGACCTTGGGGCCGGGGACGTCATCAAGATCGACAATTTCGCGGTCAATCAGATCACGGCAGACGATTTCGTCTTCTGACCGAAACCCCGAACAGCAGAAGGGCCGCCCCTCGCAGGGCGGCCCTTTATGTTTCAGTGATGGTGGGCAATCAGCCCAGCGCTTTTTCAAGCTCCGGCACCGCGACGAACAGGTCGGCGACGAGGCCGTAATCGGCGACCTGAAAGATCGGGGCCTCTTCGTCCTTGTTGATCGCGACGATGACCTTCGAATCCTTCATCCCCGCAAGGTGCTGGATCGCGCCGGAAATGCCGACCGCGATATAGAGGTCGGGCGCGACGACCTTGCCGGTCTGGCCGACCTGCCAGTCATTCGGGGCATAGCCCGAATCGACCGCCGCGCGCGATGCACCGACAGCGGCGCCAAGCTTGTCAGCGACACGTTCGATGATCGCGAAGTTTTCCTTCGAACCGATCCCGCGACCACCGGAGATGATGATCTTGGCAGATGTCAGTTCGGGGCGGTCGGAGGACGCGAACTTGTCCTCGACCCAGGTCGATAGGCCCGGATTGGCCGCTGCGCTGACGGTTTCCACCGGCGCGGAGCCGCCTTCGCCAGCTGCATCGAACCCGGCAGTGCGGATCGAGAAGACCTTTTTCGCATCCGAGGATTTCACCACCTGGATGGCGTTCCCGGCATAGATCGGACGCTCGAACGTGTCGGCACCCTTCACTTCGGTCACATCGGTGATGACCATCGCATCCAGCAGCGCAGCAACGCGCGGCAGCACATTCTTGCCCTGCACGGTGGCCGGGGCGCAGATATGCTCGTAATCCCCCGCGAGCGATACGATGGTTGCGGCGACAGCTTCCGCCATGCCGTGCCCGTGACCGGCGTCGGAGGCGCAGAGCACCTTGGCAACGCCGTCAAGCTTCGCCGCCTGCGCAGCGGCGGCCTCGCAGCCGGACCCGGCGCACAGGATCGTCACATCGCCGAGCGACTTGACCGCGCTCAGCGCCTTGCCGGTCTGATCGACGGACAGATCACCGCCGACAACCTCTGCCAGAAGAAGAACAGCCATCAGATCACCCCCGCTTCGTTTTTCAGCTTCGAGATCAGTTCGGCAA
>CAYGRU010000006.1:48325-96326 GCA_964352385.1 uncultured Candidatus Planktophila sp. | reverse complement strand
GCCTCCACCTCCGCTGCCGACCGGCTGCGCGTGGCGGAACCCGGAAGGTCGATCACGGCAGCGGAGGTGGAGGCGTGGCAGGGATGAAACCCGCCCTCGCGCGGATGACGGCGGGCGGGGCGATCTTCGCCCGGCTGAAGGCGTTGGGCGTCAGCCACGTATTTGCGAATTCCGGCACCGATTTTCCGCCCATTATCGAAGGTCTGGCGCAGGCGGAGGCGGCGGGGGTCGATCTGCCGCAGCCGTTGACCATCCCGCATGAGCATGTGGCGATGGGAATGGCGCATGGCGCGTGGCTGATGAACGGCGCGCCGCAGGCGGTGATGCTGCACACCAATGTCGGCCTCGCGAACGGGGTGATCGGCGCGTTGAATGCCGCCAGCGATCAGGTGCCGCTGATCCTGATGTCAGGGCGCACCCCGACGCTGGAGCAGGGCCGCTTTGGTGCCCGCACCGTGCCCATCGGCTGGGGCCAGGAAATGCGCGATCAGGCGGCGCTGGTGCGCGAAGCGGTCAAATGGGATTATGAACTGCGGTTCCCCGAACAGATCGCCGAAGTATTGGACCGCGCCGCTGCCATCGCCTGCTCCTCACCCAAAGGGCCGGTCTATGTTGCGCTGCCGCGCGAGGTGCTGTGCGAGGAGATCGGCATCGACCCCGCTGCCGTGCCCGCGATGATGCCAAATGCGGGCCTGCGCGCGCCGCGCGAGGCCGTGCAGCAAGCGGCGTCGATCCTGGCTGCCGCAGCCGCACCGCTGATCATCGCACAGCGCGGGGCAGGGGATGATGCCGGGTGGCGGGCGCTGGATGCGATGGCGCGGGACTGGGCGATCCCGGTCGCTGACTGGTGGGCGGTGGCCAACAGCGTGGCGCAGGACCATCCGACCTATATCGGCGCGGACATGGCCGATACTCTGGCCGCTGCCGATGTCGTTTTGGTGATTGACAGCCTCGCGCCGTGGTCGCCGAACTTGCACAAGCTGCGCGATGATCTGCGGGTGATCCAGCTTGCGCCCGATCCGCTGATGGCGCGCACGCCGGTGCGGCATTTCCGGTCTGATGTGACATTGGCGACGGATACCGGGCCGGGGATTGTTGACCTTGCGGCGGCACTTGCCCCGCTGGCAACCGGTGCCACGCCCCTGATCGCGGCGCGACGCGCGCGGGTCGGGTCGCTGGCCGCCGCCCATCAGGCCGCTGTTGCCGCCGCTGTGCAAAGTGCGCCCGGCCAGCCGCTGACCAAGGCCGCCGTGTCCGCGATTCTGGGCCGTGCGATCCGGGGGCATGATGCGGTCGTGGTGTCCGAACTCGGTGTGCCGCTGGCGCAGCTTGGCCTGACCCGCCCCGGCCAATGGCGGCAGGAGCCGCATTCGGGCGGGCTCGGCTGGGGGTTTCCGGCGGCGCTGGGGATGAAACTGGCGGCCCCCGGCAAGCTGATCGTCGGCACGATGGGTGATGGCAGCTACATGTTCGCCAACCCGGTCGCCTGTCATCAGGTGGCGGAGGCTTATGGAATCGCCCCGCTGATCCTGATCGTGAACAATGCCGAATGGGGGGCGGTGCGTCAGAGCGTTGCGGGGCTGTATCCCGACGGGGCTGCGGTCCGCGCCAACCGGATGCCGCTGACATCGCTCAGCCCCAGCCCGGATTTTGCCGCCATCGCGCAGGCGAGCCGTGCCTTCGCCCGGCGGGTGGAACGGGCGGAGGATCTGTCCGACAGCCTTGCCGAAGCGATCGAGGTCACTGCCTCCGGTCGTCTTGCCTTGCTGGATATTGCTGTCGCGCCCTGAACGGTGTCGGCCCCGGTCATCGCGCGAGGGGAAAGAGCGCGAAGCCGGGGCCGTCCGTCATGATCCGGGATCGCACTATGAGCGAAAGCCGGATCAGAAGGGGCGCGCGCGCATCAGGGGGGATCGCGCAGCGCCGCTGTGTGAAGGAAATGGGGATGATCAGCGGTGGCACCACTGCCGAATTCGTCAAGGCGGGTATGCGTGAAATGCATGGAACCCGAGCCCTGTTCCGCCCCGCCTGTCAAAGGTCTTCAAGGATGTGCGTAACCCACGGCAGCGTGTGACTGGTTCAGAACCGGTCGAGAAGGCGTTCCAGATAATCCAGTTCCTCGGCAGGGCGGGTCTGTTCGCCAGACCGGCGACGGATTTCATCCTGCAATTCCCGTGCCCGCTTGCCAAGCGATGCACCGGGCACCTTCACGCTGTCGCCACTGAGCGGCCCGTCCGAGGCTGTGGGCCGACCGAGCGGGTCTTCGCGTTCCGCGTCGCCGCCCTCACCCTCGCGCCCAGCCTGATCGCCCTGTCCCTGCGCCTGTGCCTCGGCCATGTCCTGCCCCAACTGGCGGCGGCCATCGCGCAGCGCGTCCAGTGCGCGGACCTGATCGTCCACCGCCTGCCGCGTGTCGCCCTGTTCCAGACTGTCCACCGCGTCGCCCATCGCGCGCTCCGCCTCGTCCAGCGCCTCACGCGTGCCTTCGCCTGCACTGCCCGGCAGGTTACGGCGCAACTCGTCCAGCAATTTCTGAAGGTCGCGCTGATCGCGGGCGATCTGGCCGGGATCATCACCGGGCCGATCACCCGGCTCTCCGTTGCCGCTGCCGTTCTGGCCCGGCTGATCGCCGCCTTCGCCCTGCTGCTGTTCGCCTTGCTGCTGACCTTGGCCTTGCTGGCCCTGCTGCCCACGGCGCATCTGGTCGAAAGACCGGTCTGCGAGGCCCTGCTGTTCGCCGATCATGTCGCCCATCTGATCCATCGTCTGATCGCCCTCGCCGGGCTGACCCTGGCCGGGCTGGGCCATCTGCATGTTGTTCATCATCTGTTGCAGGGCCTGAAGCATCTGGCGCGCCAGTTCCTGCTGACCGTTCCGCATCGCCTCTTCCAGTTCCTGCAACATCTTTTCGATGTCATCCTGGGTGATGGTCTGCTGATCGCCGTCCTGTGGCTGCGGTTGCTGACCTGCGGCCTGATCGCGCTGCGCCTCCTGCGCAAGCTGCTGCATGTAATCCTGCATCGCTTCGCGCAAGTCCTGCATCAGGCGGGCGATTTCATCATCGGATGCGCCGTTCTCGATGGCATCCTTCAGCCGTTCCTGCGCGCGGGCCAGCCGTTCAGCGGCGTTCGACAGGTCGCCGTCCTCAAGCCGGATCGCCGCTTTCCACAAGAGATCGACGATCCCCGTCGTCTCCGCCGCCAGCGTGCCATCCTCCAGCGCATAGCCGAGGCGGCGCACCGCCATCCGCGCCGCGAGATAGGCGGTGGTATCGTCGAACATGTCTTCGGGGTAGATCATCACCGCCTCCAGCACGTCGAGCGCGCGCGGCGCGGCGTCGGGCGAAAAGGCGATGGCACGGCGTTGTTCGATCAGCGCCTTCGCCATCGGATGCACGAACCGGCGGCCCGGCATGGTTGTAATCATCTGCGACATGCCGGATTGTGCGGCAGCGTCCTCTGCAGTCAGCGTGATCTTTACCGGCAGACCGGCCCAGGGGTGCTCGGTCAGATCCTCGATCAGCGTTTCGGCGATCTCGCGCCCATCGCCGGTCAGCGGCAGCGGCAATTCAAGCTCGATCGGCTCGTAAACCGAGGGTCGCGCATTTTCGAGGCGCAGCCCCGGCACGCTGGCCACCGCATCGGCGTCAAGCTCGATCCGCGCCTGTGCGCGGCGCACGCCATAATCATCGCCCGCGATGAAGCTGAGCGTCAGCGCGCCGCGCTCTCCGCCATTCGGGATGCCATCGAAGGCGATGGTGGGGACAATGTCTGGGATGACCGCAATGGACCACCCGCCCATCATATCCCCATCCGAAGTGATCGACAGCGTGCCACCCGCCACGACTTTCAGCGTCGCATCGTAAACCCCGGCGCCGGAATCGGCGAAGGCCACCGTCGTGCCGCTGACGGTTTCGGTCAGGACCGGCGCGACGGGAACGTCGAAAACGCGGAGCGAAATTTCGGTGCCGACCGGCAGCGCGATGGTGCCTGCCGTCCGATCCATCCGGGTTAGATACACGGGCGGCACGCCGGTATAGACCGGCGGCGATGCCCATGCCTCCACCGTCGGGCTGGGCACCGGCGCGCCCATCGCGATGGCACCCGGCGCGATCTGGTCGGAAATCCGTGTCACGTCTGCGCCGAAATACCCGATCAGTCCGGCGGCAAGCGCGATCAGTGCACCATGACGCAGGGCATAGGGATCGCGCGACGATACCCGCAGATCGGGCGCGCGCGCCGTCAGCGCGGCCGCCTTTTCAGCAAGCGTCCGTTGATGCGCCGCCCAAAGTGCCTGCGTGCCCCTGTCCGCCGCCCCGGCGGCCAGCGCGTCGGAATAAGTCTGCGCCGGGCGACCCCGCACCCCTTCATCCAGCAACGCGAGAGCTTCTGACGTCGTAGGTCGCACGATGCCAATCGCCCCGCGGATCGCGAAGAACAATCCCGCCGCTGCAAACCCGACCAGCAAGGCGTAATGCCACGCTGCGGGTAACTGTGACGGCACGCCCAGCAGCACAAGCCCGCCGAACAACGCGATCAGCGTCCAGACCGGCCAGAACGCCCGCAATCCCCGCTCGACCCAAAGCGCACGGCGCGCGCGCCGCGCTTCCCTGTCCACCGCCGCCTTGGCGATGATAAGGCTGGTCGTCGTGGAATAGCGTCGCTGATCGGTCATTCAGTCTCCCATCGGTATCGGCGGGACTGACAAAGCCGGTTCAGCTCAGCCAGTCGGGAATACGATCCCTGTGTATCATTTCATCATATGTGGGGCGCGGGCGCACTACATCAAACCGTGAACCATTGACCAATACTTCGGGAATCAGCGGGCGACTGTTGTATTCCGACGACATCACCGCGCCATAAGCGCCTGCTGATCGGAACGCGACCAGATCGCCGGCCTCTACCATCGGCATAACCCTTTGTTTTGCAAAGGTATCGCCCGATTCGCAGACCGGGCCGACGATATCGACCGGCGCGATGGGTGTTTCGGGGCCGGGTTCCGTGACCGGAATCACATCATGCCACGCATCATACATCGCGGGGCGGATCAGATCGTTCATCGCGGCATCGACGATCAGAAAATCGCGCCCCTCGCCAACCTTGCGATAGATCGCGGCAGCCACCAGCACCCCGGCATTGCCCGCGATCAGGCGACCCGGTTCGATCTCGATCTCGCAGCCGAGGTCGCCCACGGTCCGCCGCACCACCTCGCCATAGTCAAAGGGCAGGGGCGGGCGTTCGTTCGATTGCTGATAGGGAATGCCCAGCCCGCCGCCAAGGTCGAGGCGTCGAATGTCGTGGCCATCGGCGCGAAGCTGCGCCGTCAATTCGCGCACCTTCAGGAAAGCCGCCTCGTAGGGCGCGAGATCGGTCAGTTGCGACCCGATATGCACGTCGATCCCGACCACCTGAATACCGGGCAGGGCGGCGGCATCGGCGTAGGTCTGCCGGGCCTTTGCGATGGGGATGCCGAACTTGTTTTCCGACTTGCCGGTTGCGATCTTGGCATGGGTCTTGGCGTCCACATCCGGGTTCACGCGGATTGTGATGGGCGCGACCTTGCCCATTGCGACCGCTTCTTCGGACAGGACGAGCAGTTCCGGTTCGCTTTCGACATTGAACTGGCGAATGCCGGTTTCCAGCGCGAGGCGGATTTCATCGCGGGTCTTGCCGACGCCGGAAAACACGATCTTGTCCGGCGGGCACCCGGCGGCGAGGGCGCGGCGCAACTCGCCGCCCGACACCACATCCATACCCGCCCCGGCGCGCACGGCGATGCGCAGCATCGCGAGGTTGGAATTGGCCTTCATCGCATAGCAGATCAGATGCGGCATGTCCGACAGCGCCTCGTCGAACACCTGGAAATGTCGCTCGAATGTCGCTGTCGAATAACAATAGAACGGCGTTCCCACTTCAGCCGCGATATCGGCAAGCGAGACGTCCTCGGCATGCAGAACGCCGCCCCGATAGGCGAAGTGATCCATCAACGGCTCCGCAGATAAAGGTAAAATGGCAGACCGCAGGACACGCCGATGAAGAACGTCGCCGGGATCGCGATCAGGTTCAGCCATTTGCCGTTGCGCATGGTTTCCCAGATCACGAAGACGGTCAGCGTAACGGCAGCGATGGTCAGGTCATAGACAAGGCCGGTGGTCGCGTCGGAGACATTCCATGCCTCCACCATCGCGCCGATGTCGTATCCGTAAACCTCGAACCAACTTACGAAATAGTACATTGGCACCACGGCACCAATGATGGTCAGAACCAGAAAAACTGCGCGCATATGATGTGCCCCCTGATAAGAACGTCGCCGGTGCATCTAGCGCCCGGCGCGCAAAGGTCGATGCTTCAACTTGTCGGTTGCTGTTGTGTCTCTTCCACCGGGGCGGGGGTGTTCGGCGCCCCCTTTCGCCCGCATCCTGTCATCGCGACGGTAGCCACCAGCGCCAGAACGGTCAGCAAACGGATCATGGCAGCAGCGCCTTCCAGCGCGCGATCTGTGCCTTGACCTGCACCGGCGCGGTGCCGCCATAGGACATGCGGGATGCGACCGAAGCCTGCGGCGTCAGCACATCGAACACATCCGCCGTGATGCGCGGCTCCACCCCCTGCATGTCGTCCAGCGACAGGTCGGCGAGGTCGACACCGCGATCCTCGGCCATCTTCACCAGCGATCCGGTGATGTGATGCGCATCACGGAACGGGATGTTCAGCACGCGCACGCACCAATCCGCAAGATCCGTCGCCGTGGCGAAACCGGCCCCGGCGGCGCGGCGCAGCACCTCGGCATTCGGGTTCATGTCGGCGACCATCCCGGTCATCGCCGCCAGCGCCAGCGACAGCGCATCGGCGGCGTCGAAAACCGGCTCCTTGTCTTCCTGCATGTCCTTTGAATAGGTCATCGGCAGGCCCTTCATCACCACGGTCAGCGCGACCAGCGCGCCGAGGATGCGCCCGACCTTGGCGCGCACAAGTTCCGCCGCATCCGGGTTGCGCTTTTGCGGCATGATGGACGATCCGGTGGTGAACTTGTCGCTCAGCTTCACGAACCGGAACTGTGCCGATGACCAGATGACCAATTCCTCGGCAAAGCGTGACAGGTGCGTCGCGGTGATCGACGCCGCCGCCAGATATTCCAGCGCGAAATCACGATCCGCGACACTGTCGAGGCTGTTGGCCGTGGGGCGGTCAAACCGCAGTGCCTGCGCCGTCATTTCCCGGTCGATGGGAAAGGACGTTCCGGCCAGCGCCGCCGCGCCCAGCGGGCATTCGTTCATCCGCTTGCGGGCGTCCTGAAACCGGCTCAGGTCGCGCCCGAACATTTCCACATAGGCCATCATGTGATGCCCCCATGTGACCGGCTGCGCCGATTGCAGATGGGTGAAGCCGGGCATGATCGTAGCCTCATGCCCCTCCGCCTGACGCACAAGTGCAGCAATCAGCGTGGTGATGCCGGTGATCGTCTCGTCCAGCCGGTCACGCACCCACATCCGAAAATCGAGCGCGACCTGATCGTTGCGGCTCCGTCCGGTATGGAGGCGGCCCGCAGGGGCACCGATCAGGTCTTTCAGCCGCGCCTCGACATTCATGTGAATGTCTTCGAGCGCGCGTGAAAACTGGAATGTGCCGCCCTCGATCTCTGACAACACCGTGAGCAGGCCCTCGCAGATCTGGTCAGCGTCGTCATCTGTGATAACGCCTGTGGCAGCGAGCATGCGGGCATGGGCCCGGCTGCCCTCGATATCCTGGCGCGCCATGCGTCGGTCAAACCCGATGGAGGCGTTGATCTCTTCCATGATCGCGTCGGGGCCGGTTGCGAAACGGCCGCCCCACATGGTGTTCTGGTTGCGCTGTTCAGTCATGGGCTTATCCGGTCCGAAGGAGTGACGATGAAGACGAAAACGACCCTCTTCGCCTGTGCTGCGATGCTATACGGCGCTCTGACGCTTGGCGCTACCCCTGCCGCCGCCGATCTGTCGGCAGCCGAAGTTGCCGCGCTGAAGGAATCGCGCAGCGGCGACATGAAAAAGCTGATCATTCACGCCGAACCGAGGCCGCGCCTCGAAACCGCGTTCCGCACGGTCCGCGACACGACCCGCACCTTTGCCGATTTCGGCGGCAAGGTGATGGTGGTGAATTTCTGGGCCACATGGTGCCCGCCCTGCCGCAAGGAAATGCCGTCGATCGACCGGTTGAATGCGGCGATTTCGGGCGACGATTTCGGGGTCATCACCATCTCGCTCGATCGTGCTGACGTGGAGAAGATCGAAACCTTCTTCATGTCGATCAACGTTGAAACGCTGGACATCTACCGCGAGCCGACCCTGCGCATCGGCACCGAAGGCGGCCTTCTGGGCCTGCCGATCACGCTGATCCTCGACCGCGAGGGACGGGAGGTTGCGCGTCTTCAGGGCGAGGCGGAATGGGATGCGCCGGAGGCCCAGCAGATGATCCGCGATATCGCGGCGGCACTGGACAGCGCGGACGGGTGAAGACGCGCCCGCGCTGCCGCGCACCGGTGGACCGTGGAGGGGGGCATCCCACCGGATCGCCTTAGACTTAGGCGGTTTCGCGGCAAGATAATATTGCAGGACTACACATGCCCCGCGTCGGACAGCGGCGCGGTGTAGCGGGCGGCAGACGCGGTCCCCGCCGCCTGACAGGGCATCAGAACGGAAGGTTCATGCCGGGAGGCAGGCCCAGACCCTCAGTCACCTTGCCCATTTCCTCGGCGGCGGCGGTCTGCGCCTTTTCCTGCGCATCCTTGATGGCGGCGACGATCAGGTCCTCGACCACTTCGCGGTCATCCGGGTTGAACAGCGACGGGTCGATGGACAGTCTGGTGACCTGACCCTTGGCCGATGCGGTGGCTTTGACCAGACCTGCGCCGCTTTCGCCCTCGACAATGATCGTGTCCAGTTTTGCCTGCGCCTCGGCCATTTTCGATTGCATTTCCTGGGCCTGCTTCATCAGCTTGCCCATGTCGCCAAGTCCCTTGAACATCTTGCATCCCTTCTGTTTGCGAAAAGCGGTCTGCGGCGATCACTCGCCGAACGGATCGACCGGCGACCAGTCGTCGCCGTAATCCTCGTCGTCATATTCGGGCGGCGGGGGGGGCGCGTCCTCCGCTGTCAAGGTGTTCAGGCTGCGCAATTCCGCGATCCGCGCGCCGGGAAACACCGCGAGCGCCGCCGCGACCAGCGGATGCGCCGTGGCTTCGCCCCGTGCGGCGGTGTCGGCGGCACGGCGGCTTTCCGCAATGGTCGGTGCGCCGCCCTCGCGGCTGACCGAAACCATCCAGCGCCCGCCGGTCCATGCGTTCAGCTTGTTCGACAGCCGTTGCGCAAGGTCGGCGGGGGCACCGGGGCCGGGCGCAAACTCGATCCGACCCGGCGCATAGCGGGAGAGCTGTATGTATTGTTCCACATCAGTCAGCAGCATCATGTCGCGCTTGGCGCGGATCAGCGCGACCACGCTGTCAAAGCTCTGATATTCGAGCAGCGCGTCGGCACTCGCGGTCGGTGCGGGGGCGGGTCGTTCCGATGGGTCCGACATGGCCCGGCCCTGTGCCTGCGTTCCGGTGCCCCCGCCGCCGCCGCCGCCGGAGGGGGGAACCGGGCGCGGCCCGCGCGGCGCGGCATCGCCGGTCAATTGCTTCACGATGTCATCCGGTGTCGGCAGGTCGGCGACATGGGTCAGCCGGATGATTGCCATTTCGGCGGCCATCATCGCGTTGGGGGCGATGCCGACCTCCTCCAGCGCCTTCAGCAGCATCTGCCACATCCGGCTGAGCGCGCGCATCTGCAACGCCTCGGCCAGCGCCTTGCCGCGCACCCGCTCATCCGCGGCGACCATCGGGTCATCGGCGTGGTCGGGATTGATCTTCACCACCGAAACCCAATGGGTAAATTCGGCCATGTCGCGCAACACCGCGACAGGATCGGCACCGTCGGCATATTGGCGACCCAATTCCAGCAGCGCACCGGCAGCATCGCCCCGCATGATCTGTTCGAACAGGTCGATCACGCGGCCCCGGTCGGCAAGACCCAGCATCGCGCGCACCTGATCGGCCTCGGTTCGGCCCGCGCCATGTGCAATCGCCTGATCCAGCAGCGACAGCGCATCGCGCGCGGACCCTTCCGCGGCGCGGGTGATCAGCGCCAATGCCTCCTCCGATATCTCGGCCTTTTCCTTGGCGGCGATCCCGGCGAGGAAAGCGATCATCACCTCCGGCTCGATCCGGCGCAGGTCGAATCGCTGGCATCGCGACAGGACCGTCACCGGCACCTTGCGGATTTCGGTGGTCGCGAAGATGAATTTCACATGCTCCGGCGGTTCCTCCAGCGTCTTCAACAGGGCGTTGAAGGCGGAGGTGGACAGCATGTGCACCTCGTCGATGATATAGACCTTGTAGCGGGCGGAGGCGGCGCGATAGCGCACGCTGTCGATGATCTCTCGGATGTCGCCGACGCCGGTGCGCGATGCGGCGTCCATCTCCAGCACGTCGACATGGCGGCTTTCGGCGATCTGGCGGCACGGCTCGCACACCCCGCACGGTGCGGTTGTCGGCCCGCCGGTGCCATCCGGCCCGATGCAGTTCAGGCCCTTTGCAATGATCCGTGCCGTTGTCGTCTTGCCGACCCCGCGCACGCCGGTCATCACGAAAGCATGGTGGATCCGATCCCGCGCGAACGCGTTCTTCAGCGTTCGCACCATCGCCTCCTGTCCGATCAAGTCGGCAAAGGTCTGTGGCCGGTGCTTGCGCGCCAGAACCTGATAGGCCGCGCCGCTGTCTGGCGCAGTCTCCGGGCCGGGTTCTGACGGATCGGTCATGGATGCCTTTCAGGATGAATCGAACCCGCGAAGGGTAGGCGGGCACCGGGGCCATCGCAAGCCGTGCGCCGGGTATTTCGTCCGGCGTCGCATATCACGCCGGAAACGGGTGATGACGGCTGCCGACCATATCGCTAAGGTCGCCCAAACGTTCAAGGAGTGCCCGTCGTGCCGATGCTGACCCCCACCGATTTTACCGCCCGCGTTGTCTATCTCGGCATCGTGCATGACCGGCAGGTCACCTTGTGTTCCGACCCGCAGGACACACTGGAGCTGACCTTCGAGGGGCCGGTCGGCGAATGCCACGGCGGCCACACCCGCCCGTCATGCAGCCGTGTAAAGCTGCAATATCCGCGCGGCACGGAAATCGGCAATGCCCGCCAGTTGTCGGTCCTGTCCGAGGAAGAACTGGCCGAAGTCGCTGGCGAGATGGGCATCGACCGCATCCGCCCGGAATGGACCGGGGCCAATATCGTGTTTCAAGGCCTGCCGGATTTCACCGGAATTCCGCCGTCGAGCCGCCTGATCTTTGAAAACGGCACCTCCATCGTCAACGACATGGAAAACGGCCCCTGCAAGTTCGTCGGCGAGGAGATCGAGAAACATCACCCCGGCAAGGGCCTCGCCTTCCCCAAGCTGGCGCGTGACAAGCGCGGCATCTGCGGCTGGGTCGAACGTCCGGGCACGATCAGCCTTGGGATGGTCGCGCGTCTGCATGTCCCGCCGCGCCGGGTCTGGGGCGCAGGATCGCAGATCGCATGAACCGTCTGATCGCAGGCCCCGCGCGGGATGCCCTGATTTTGACCGGCGATGCCGGTCTTGTCGATGCCGCCGACCGTCTGGAACAGGCGGTGCCGGGCGGCGCGCGGGCTCGGGCAGCGCATGAATTGTTCGCGGCGCTGGCACAGCGTGCGCCCCGGCTGGTGCCGGTCATCCTCGAAAGTCTGCTGAAGGCGGATGTGCCGACCCGTGCGCGGGCCCTGTTCACCGCAATGGCGCTGCGCGCCGTGCCAAAGGACAGTCAGGTCGCGGTCGTCGCGCTGGTGGCGCTGGCGCGGCTTCACCCTGACAGGCCGGTCAGCGATGCCGAAGCGCCGATCTATCTCGACCTTGTTGCCGCCGCGTGGATGACCCAGCGCGCCGATCTCGCGCGGGCGCTGGCGATGGTCTATCGCGGAAAGGTGCCGTGCCGCGATGGCGGGATCGCGGCCAACATCATCGCAGGCGCGCGCCTGTCGCGGTTCGAGACGCAATTCGCGTTGTGGCGGGTCGGCGGGTTTCTGAAATCCGCTGAACGGGGCCGTGCGGCGGATCGGGCGCGCACCCTCTACGCCACCCGCTATCCCTATTTTCGTGACATGTCCGTGCCTGATCCGCGCGGGCGGGTGCTGTTGCTGAACCTCCGCCCCTTTCTGGCGGCGGAAACGCTGGCAGGCGTCCACAATCATTCGAATTTCCCGCAAAGTTACAAGGCGCTGCCGCGCGAGCGTCCGCTGGCGATCGACGTTCTGCTGCTGGAGCATCTGGATTTCGACAAGATCAAGGACAGCATCGCGCCGCCCGATGTCATCGTCAGCAATTTCGGCAATGCCGAGTTGCTGGAAACGCCGGGTCTGGCAGACCTGATCACGACCATTGCCGATCATTTCGGTGTGCGCCTCATCAACCCGCCGCACCTGACGCGTCAGACCACCCGCGCCGCAAATTGGGAGCGGATCGGCGAGGGAGCACGAACCGTATTCCCCAAGACGATCCGGGTCCCGTCCGGCGATGAACCTGCGGCACGGCGGCAGATCGTTACCGACGCGATGCCGCTGCCGCTGATCCTGCGCAGCACGACAGGCCATATGGGCAACGAAATGCATCTGGCGGCGGATGAAGCCACGCTCGACGCCGCGCTCGGCGCGCTTTCAACGGTCGATGCCTATGCCATCGCTTATCATGAGTTTCAAAGCGCCGACGGGTTCTGGCGAAAATATCGTGCCTATCTGGTGGAGGGGGAGATGGTCGGCGTCCATGTCATGACCGCCGCCCATTGGAACGTGCACCGCACAGCGCTGCGCGAATTGGACAAGGCAAGGCCGGAGCTTGGCCTTTACGCGCTGTCCGAGGCGTTCGGCACCGATCCGCTGGCGCATGTGCCTGCGGCGATCTGGGAGGAGTTGCGAACCCTGCTGAAGGCAACCGGCCTTGATGCGGTTGGGGTCGATTTCGCGCTGATGGCGGATGGCCGGGCGCTGATCTTCGAGATGAACAGCGCCATGCGTGTAACCGGTGGCGAGGTGGTCGCGCTCGATGCGCTGGGGCGGATGATGGAACGGGCCTGCGACGATGCCATCGCCGCGCGGGCCACGGTTAGGCCAAAGCCGGGCGGCAGGCGCGCGAAAACCGCCCCTGTCACGGGATGACGCCGCTGTTCTGGAGTCTGACTCTCTTGCTCGTCACCTCCGTCGGCGCGGCGGCGGTCTATGGTCTTGGCTATCTTCATGCCCCGCCATCGGCGCGCCGGTCGCTGTTCAAGACGCTGCCGGTTGCCGTGCTCGCCTGTGCGGTGCCGGCGTTCGGCGGGCCGGTCCTGCTGGCCATCGCGCTGGGCCTTTCGGCGCTGGGCGATCTGGCGCTGTCGCGCGCCGGGCAAAGGGCGTTCATCGCAGGGCTGGCGGCGTTCCTGCTGGCGCATGTCGCCTATATGCTGCTGTTCTGGCCGACGGGCGGGGTTGGCGGCATCCTGCCCTGGCAGGGGGCTGCGCTGGTCTTTGTCGTGGTTACGGCGGGGGGCGCGCTGGCATGGCTCTGGCCCGGATTGGGCGCCCTGCGCGGGGCGGTCACGGTCTATGTTGTGGCGATCGCGATGATGGCGGTGGCGGCGATCCTGCGCACCGGAACCTGGCCGTTGCTGGCCGGGGCCGCGCTGTTCATGCTGTCCGACCTCGTGTTGGGGGCGGAGACGTTTCGGCTGCCTGCATCGGCCCGCAGGTGGACCGCACCGGCGATCTGGGTCAGCTACTATCTGGCGCAGGCGCTGATCGCGGCGGCATTCCTCTGCCCGCATTTCACCACCTGATCCGGCTTAGTCGAGGCCCCATCCGCCATCGCGTATCGCAGGGGCGAGAACGCGGACGGTCGGTTCCGATGGCAGGGTCCGCGCCGAAATCGTGATGTCGCTCGCCTCGCTCATGTCGATCCTGAAATCCGGGGCCATGCCCACCAGAAACCGCTCCAGCGAACCGGAGCGAAAGATGTGCATCGGGATCACCAGCCGTGCGCGCAGCCGTTTCATGATCGTCAGCATGTCGGACACCGCCATCGTGTAGCCGCCATCCACCGGCACCAGCACCACGTCGAGCCGCCCGATCTGCGCGTAATCCTCGTCGGTCAGAATGTGATGCAGGTGGCCGAGATGGCCGATGCACAGACCTTCATATTCGAAGATGAAGATCGAATTGCCGTCATCCTCCCACACGCCGCCAAAATCGCGGATGTCGGTCGGAACATTGCGGATCAAAAGGTCATCGAGCTGCACCCAGTGCGACGCCGCAGTGCCGCCCTCTGCCCAGCCTTTCAGCGGATGCGCGATGGCCTCGTCTGGTGCCGGGGTCCAGTGCGATGAATGGGCGTGGTTCATCGTCACCGCATCCGGCACCGGGCCGGGGCCTGCGTCGCCATAGAAATCGGTGACGGCGACACGGCCTTGCCCGGTTTCGATGCGAAAGGCGGAATGGCCGACGAACACGATCCGCACCTCGTCCGGGGTCAGGGCCGCGCGCCAGATGCGGGCTTGCGGGTCGCCCGCAAGCTGGATGCATTGCGACGCAAGGCCGGGCAGGGCGGATGCGAACAGGAAAGCGGCGGCAAGGCGGATCATGGGCGTTCCTCCGTCTGGTCAGACCGAAGGATAGCCCGGTTTTGCGATATGGCGATCACATCATCGCGAAAATTTGCGCCTATTCGCCTTGCATGTCGCCCTTGTCGAAAGCGCCCTGCTGCAAGAACCTGATGACCTGCCGCGTCACCTCACGATCGTTCATCATGAAGGTGTGCGATACCGGCAGCACGACATGATCCTTCATCGCCGTGAATTTCGTGCTTTCGACCGAAACCTTGCCGTCATTCGGCCCTTCGATCAGGGATGAAAACAGCGGGTTCAGCGAGATGTTGCCCGCGATCACGCCGAATTCCGCATCCGCATCCTCGATCTGGTTCGGGACACTGTCCTCGCCCGCGCCGATGGCCCGGCCAGCGGGGCTGACGATCCGGTCGAAACCGGGCAGTTTCGACATCGCGTCGATCAGCTCCGTCCCCTTGTTCGGGGTGCCGAGCATCACCACCCGGCCAAGTGTCGGCAGGCGGTGGCGCGCAAGATACCCCCGGATCACGATCCCGCCCATCGAATGGGTAACGAAATGCACCCGTTTCGCGTTCGGGCGCAGGGCCAGCAGGCGCGGCGGCTCCGTCTCGATCAGATGTTCCAGCGTCTCCCGCGTTGAGGGATAGCTTTCATTCACCACGTCGAACCCGGCATCCCGCAGCCGCATTTCCATCAGGAGAAGTGAATTCGCGGTGCGGGCAAGGCCGTGGAGCAGGAAAACGGTATCAGACATACTCGCACCGCCGCTTTACACGAGGCGGCGGCGATCCGGCGACATCTCTTTGAATGTCGCCGGTCATCTGCATCAGCCCTTCGCGCGCTTCAGGTCGGGCGCAAGCCCTTCATCGACAAAGGCTGTGATGGCCGCGTCGAGGCTGACAATGCTCTGGCGCGTATCGCCGAGCCGCCGGATCGCGACCGTCCGGTCGTCCACCTCGCGGTTGCCGACCGCCAGAATCGCCGGAACCTTGCCGAGCGAGTGTTCGCGGACCTTGTAGTTGATCTTTTCGTTCCGCGTATCCGCCTCCGCCCGCAGGCCCGCCCTGGTCAGCGCGGCGGCGACTTCCTGCGCATAATCGTCGGCATCGGATGTGATGGTCGCGACGACGATCTGGCGCGGGGCCATCCAGAACGGCATCCGGCCCGCGTGGTTTTCGATCAGAATGCCAAGGAACCGCTCGAACGACCCGAGGATCGCGCGGTGCATCATCACCGGGCGCGCCTTTTCGCCGGAGGTCGTCACATATTCCGCCCCCAGCCGTTCCGGCAGCACGAAATCGGCCTGGAACGTACCACATTGCCATTCGCGGCCAATCGCATCGGTCAGCTTGAAGTCGAGCTTCGGGCCATAGAACGCGCCCTCGCCGGGATCGGTCTCGTAATCCGCGCCGACGGCCTTGATGGCGGCTTCAAGCGCGGCCTCGGCCTTGTCCCACACCTCG
Source organism: uncultured Candidatus Planktophila sp. (assembly GCA_964352385.1). GTDB lineage: Bacteria > Pseudomonadota > Alphaproteobacteria > Rhodobacterales > Rhodobacteraceae > Pikeienuella. The sequence continues at coordinate 80,184 of CAYGRU010000006.1, read as the reverse complement.
TCCGACCCGGCGCGCACATCGGGGCGGGTGGAGAATTTGATGTCGAACCCGTCAAAGCCGAGGTCCTGATAGATCGACGACAGCAATTCGATGAACCGCCGCGTCTCATCCTCGATCTGGTCCTCGGTGCAGAAGATATGCGCGTCGTCCTGGGTAAAGCCGCGCACCCGCATCAGCCCATGCATCGACCCGGAGGATTCATACCGGTGGCAGGCCCCGAATTCCGCCAGCCGCAGCGGCAGATCGCGGAACGATTTCAGGCCCTGATTGTAGACCTGCACATGGCAGGGGCAGTTCATCGGTTTCAGCGCGTTCACCCGCTTTTCGTTCGCATGTTCCTCGTCGATCTCGGTGATGAACATGTTCTCGCGGTATTTGTCCCAGTGGCCCGACGCCTCCCACAACTTCCGGTCCACCACCTGCGGGGTCTTGATTTCCATGTAACCGGCGGCGTCGAGCCGACGGCGCATGTAATCCTCCAGCACGCGGTAAAGCCGCCAGCCCATCGGATGCCAGAACACCATGCCCGGTGCCTCTTCCTGAAGGTGAAAGAGGTCCAGTTCCTTGCCGATCCGCCGGTGATCGCGCAGCGCGGCTTCTTCAAGCTGCTTCAGATGCGCCTCGAGATCGGCCTTGGTCTTGAAGGCAACGCCATAGATGCGTTGCAGCATCTTGTTGCGGCTGTCGCCGCGCCAATAGGCCCCGGCAACGCGCATCAGCTTGAACGCATCGGCGGGCACCTGCCCGGTATGCGCCAGATGCGGGCCCCGGCACAGGTCCTGCCAGTGGCCGTGCCAATACATGCGCAAGGGCTCATCGCCCGGAATGCCCTCGATCAGTTCCACCTTGTAAGGCTCGTTCAGCGCCTCGTAATGGGCGATGGCGCGCGGGCGGTCCCAGACCTCGGTGCGCACCGGGTCGCGGTCGGCGATGATCTGGCGCATCTTCTTTTCGATGGCCTCGAAATCGGCATCCGAAAACGGCTCGGCCCGGTCGAAATCGTAATACCAGCCGTTTTCGACCACCGGCCCGATGGTGACCTTCACGTCCGGCCAGATTTCCTGCACCGCGCGGGCCATGATATGGGCGCAGTCATGGCGGATCAGCTCCAGCGCCTCCGCCTCGTCCCTCAGCGTGATGATCGCCAGTTTCGCGTCAGCAGTGATCGGGATGGAAAGGTCGGAGAATACGCCGTCGATCCGGCAGGCCAGCGCCGCCTTGCCAAGGGATTTGGAGATGTCGGTGGCCACCTCGCCGCCGGTGGTGCCGGTCGCATACGTCCGCTCCGCGCCGTCTGGCAGAGTGATCGTGATGTTCTGGGCACCGTCAGCCATGATGTCGTCTCCGATTTGCGTATTCTGTCCTACCGGACAGGTCAGGGCGCGCAAAATCCGCACAGGCGCGGGGGAAGTCAATGCGGCACGCCGGGTTTCTGGTGTGGGTGGACCGTATTCATGCGGAGGCAAATGGTAAGTGCCCCGGCCTCGACGAGCGGCCTTCCAGTGGAAGGACGCCGAGGCCGGTCGGCTGACGCGCAAGCGGAGGCCGAACGAGTGCAATTTGCGTAGGTGTGAGCAGATCGGGCTGTGGTCGTCGCGGCGAGCGCGGTAACGCGGTCGCCGGGGGGCGACGACCGCGGGCTGATCTGACGCGTGTCAGATCAACCGGGCACTTTCAAAAGCAGAGCGCCATATGTGAGTGGTGAAGGCGTCAATTCTCGCGAGCGATCCTGTTGTGAATCTCGCCGCTCAGTGCCCCACACCCGCACCCCGCTGCGCATCGCGTCAGCACTTGGCGCGATCCTGCCAATACGCTAGAGAAATTCGCATCACGCCCTGCCTGGGACGACCAAGGCGGCACCAGCCAGCCGACGGACCTGCGCAGATGACATTCCTGACACCGACCCGGATCGCCGAAGCCCGCGCGATTCTGCGGATCGCCGCCCCGCTGATGGCGGCCTATATCGCCGAATTCGCGATGTTCGCGACCACGAAACTGGTGGTCGGCGATCTCGGCTACAAGCATCTCGCGGCCATCGGCCTGTCCGGGTCGCTGACATTCGAGATGTTCGCGGTGATGATGGGCATCCTGTCGATCACCGGCGTTCTCGCGGCACAGGCGGAGGGGGCGGGGCGCAAGCAGGACGCAGGGCACGCCGCGCGGCAGGGCCTGATTACCGCCGTGGTCCTATCGATCCCGGTAACGCTGGCGGTCTATCATCTGGATGCGTTCATGATCTGGACCGGGCAGGACCCGGAGGTCGCGGCGTTGTCGCGCCCCTATCTCCATACCCTTTCGTTCTGCGTCTTGCCGACGCTGCTGTTCACCGCCCTTCGGGACTTCGCCGCCGCATTGTCGCGCACCGGGCCGATCATGGCGATCTGCATCGGTGCGGTCGGCATCAACTGGGCGCTGGCGGAGGGGTTGGTGCATGGCCGATTCGGCCTGCCCGCAATGGGCGCGGCAGGGGCGGGGGTGGCGACATCGGCCGTAAGCTGGATGATGGTGATCGCGCTGACCGTCTATATCTGGCGCAAACCGGCGCTGCGCGGCTATGGCCTGTTTCGCGCCCGGCTGCGGGTGGACCCGGCGCTGATGGCGCAGATCCTGCGCCTCGGCCTGCCCATCGGTGCGCTGGTGGGGGTGGAGGCTGGGTTGTTCTCCGCCGTGTCCATCCTGTCCGGCATCATCGGGGCGGAAACGCTGGCGGCGCATCAGGTGCTGATGGCCTGGATCGGCATTCCCTTCGTCATCGCGCTCGGCATGGCCGAAGGGACGATGGTGCGCGTTGCCTACAATACCGGCGCGGGGCGGCCTGCGGGCGCGCGGCTGGCGGGCATTACCGGGCTGATGATGGGGGCGGGGTTACTGACCGCGCTGATCGCGGTGCCGCTGTTGCTGGCAGAGGACATGACGCGGATCTTCATCCCCGCGACCGATCCCGGATTTGCCGCCGTGTCGGTGATCGTGGTGCAACTGATGCTGATCGCCGCCGTCTTTCAGGTGTTCGACGGCGCACAGGCGATCATGTCGCGCGCCCTGCGCGGGGTGAAGGACGCGTGGTGGCCGCTCTGGATCGGGGCGTTCGGGTATTGGGTACTCGGCATCGGTGGCGGCTATCTGCTCGCCTTCCCGATGGGCCTCGGCGGGCCGGGCTTGTGGATGGGGCTGGCGGCGGGTCTGATTGTTGCGGCGGTGCTGCTGACGATCAGGTTCCTGCGGCTGACGCGTGCGGGGTGAGGCGGCGATAGGGCATCAGCACCCTCTGCAGAGTTGTCATCCCCGCCTGCGCGGGGACGACAATGGCATAATCCGGTCCCGGCTTGCGCCGAAGCGACGGCGATCAGACCTTCAGGTTCGGGATGATCTGCTTCTTGCGGCTCATGATCCCTGGCAGGACCACGCTGTCGCCGGTGGCATCCGCGCCGAAGCTTTTCTTCGCCAGACCGCGCACCAGATCATTCGGGACCAGCAGCGTCGCTTCCTCGGCCAGAATGTCCACCACGAACAGCAGGACCTGATCGCAGCCATCCTCGGCGGCGACCGTCACCATCGTGTCCATCAGGCTCGCCTTGCGGTCGAGCACGATATGCGGCGCGGTGGTTTCCAGAACCGAAACGCGGAATTTCGTGCCGCCGACCTCGTATTCCTTGCTGTCCATCCGCAGCAGTTCCGCATCCGAAAAGGCGGAAACATCGGATTTCGCCGCAAACATCTCGGCGGCGTATTCCGGGATCGACAGGCCGAGTTCACCGGCCAGCTTTTCCGCCAGTGCCCGGTCATGCGGCGTCGTGGTCGGCGACCGGAATTCGAGCGTGTCGGACAGGATGCAGGACAGCATCAGCCCCTTGATCGCATCCGGCATCGTCGCTGCGTCAGCGCCCATCAGATCGTGCATGATCGTCGCGGTGCACGCGAGCGGGCGGATGGTGATGTCGATCGGGCCCTTCGTTTCCAGCCCGCCAACCAGCTTATGGTGGTCGATGATCCCCTGAATGTCGGCATCGTTGATCCCGGCTGGCAGTTCGGCGGGGTTGTTGGTGTCGACGATGACGACCGGTGCATCCGCCGCCACACCGTCGATGATCGCGGGCAGATCGAATCCCCAGCGATCCAGCATGAACAGCGCCTCGGTGTTCGGCGTGCCGAGCAGCTTCGCCTCCGCCTTGGTTGCCTTGATCTCGGTCAGATACCACGCCCAGATGAGCGGGGAGCCGGTGCTGTCGGTGTCGGGGGCCTTGTGGCCAATGATCTGGATCGTCACGGGGGTGTCCTTGAAACGCAACTGGGATGTGCGCGCCTTACAGAATGCGCGCGGCCTTGTCACCCGTCGCGCGGGTGCGCTGCATCAATTTACCTCAGGTTGGCGAAACGCGGGCCCTCACCCTCGGATGCGGCCTGTTCATAGACCGCCATCGTCGCGTTCAGCATCGCCTCCAGCGTGAAGCGGGACCGGACAAGCGCGCGCCCCGCCATGCCGATATGGGCACGGGCGCTGGCGTCCATGTCCAACGCCTCCGACAGCGCACCGGCCAGCGCTGCCGCATCGCCGGGCGGCACCAGCCAGCCGCTGCCTCCGGCCTGCATCACATCCGGCGCGGCCCCGTGATCGCTGACCACGACCGGGCGTCCCATCGCCTGCGCCTCGATCACGATCCGCGCCGACGTTTCGGGCCGGGTGGAGGGGACCGCGACGATGGACGACAGTTTCAGCGCGGCAGGCATGTCGCTGACCGATCCGCCGATCCGCACCACGTCGCCGACACCGGCCTTGCGGATTGCATCTTCCAGATCCTCGCGGTGGCCATCGTCGCCCTCGCCGATGATGACGCAGGTGAAATCATCAGCCCCGCGCAGGTCCTTCAACAGCGCCGCCGCCTCGATCAACACGCGGCGACCCTTGCCGGGGACCATGCTGCCGGGCGAGAGGATGACGGGGCGGGGGTCTTCGGCAAGGCCCATCGCCTCGGCCAACTGGATCGACCGGCCTGCGCTCACGACTTCCTCGGCGAACACTTCCATATCCGCGCCGCGCGGGATCGTGACGATCCGATCCGGGTTGACGCCGTGCACGCGCTGAAGATGGGTCGCCATGAAATCCGACGCCGCGATCACCGGGCGACCGGATGCCATTGCGCGGGTCAGCGGGCGGGTCAGGATGCCATCACCCTCGTAAATCTCGTCCCAGGTGGTGACGAACCCGATACCGGTCTCATCCGCCGCGCGCTGGCCGACCGCCGCACCCTCGCGGGACCGGGCATGGATCACATCGACGCCATGTTCGCGAATGATCTCGACCAGCGCCTTCACGTTGGACCGATGGCGAAAGGGTGAGCGGGTGTCGAAATCCATCTCCACCAGCGTCGCACCCGAGGCGCGGAGCCGCAAAGCCGCCGCTGTCTGCGGTGCTGCGATCAGCGCGCGCCCACCGCGCGCCAGCAGCGCCGCCGCAACCTCCTGCGTTGTCCGCTCGGTTCCGCCCAGTGTCAGGGCAGGCACGATCTGCAAAACGGTCAGCGGTTTCGCTGCCGCATCCGCCGCGTTAGTCTCGGTTTCGAATTGCAGGATGTCAGACAAGGATCGCCCCCATGGTCATGCACGCCGGATCCCACCCCGCGCATCTGGATATTAGCCCGGATCGTCGGATCGCCTATCACAAAACGCACGCGACAGACGCGGGTGTGTCATTACCGCAAGTCATGTTCCTTGGCGGGTTCATGTCGGACATGACCGGAACCAAGGCGGTCGCGCTGGAGGAATGGGCGAATCGCACGGGCCGAGGCTTCGTGCGCTTTGATTATCGCGGTCACGGCCAGTCTTCGGGGGTATTTGCCGACGGATGCATCTCCGACTGGGCCGATGATGCGGGTGAGGCTTTGATGCAACTGACCAGCGGAAAAACCATTCTCGTCGGATCGTCGATGGGGGGCTGGATTTCGCTGTTGCTGGCGAAGCGGATGCCGGAGCGGATTGCGGCACTGGTGGGAATCGCCGCCGCGCCGGATTTCACCTTGTCGATGCGGGCGGGGATGGACGCGGCAGCACAGGCGGAGATGGCGGCGACCGGCCGCTGGGCGCGCCCGTCGGAATATTCCGATGATCCCTATGTCATCACGCAGCGCCTGCTCGACGATGGCGATGCCAACCTCGTGCTGACCGCGCCGCTGCGCGTCGCGCATCCTGTCCATCTGCTGCAAGGCACGTTGGACGAGGATGTGCCGGTCGCGGTCGCGCAGCGCCTGTTCGACCACGTCGAGGGGCCGGATACCCGCCTCACCCTCGTGAAGGGGGCGGATCATCGGTTCAGCGGCGCGCGGGAAATCGCGCTGCTGATCCGCACGGTGGAGGCGATTGCCTGAACGGCAGGCTACCCCGCCTTCGCCTTGAAATAGGCCTGCGTGCCCTTCGTGTGCACCTCGTCGCTGCCGAGCACATCCTGCGGCGCGTAAGCGACACCGTCGCCAAGCCGGTCGTAGATCGGCCCGAAATCCTGCATCGCCGCCGCCAAGAGGTCATCGAAGCTGTCGATCACGAAATAGCTCTGCTGGAAATCGTCGATCCGGTAGTTGGTGCGCATCACCCGCTCGAGATCGAAGCCGAGCCGGTTGGGCGAAGGATCCTCCAGCGCGAACACGGTTTCGGTCGGGGATGACATAATGCCCGCACCGAACAGGCGCAGATCGCCTGCCTCGCGGATCAGACCGAATTCGATGGTGTACCAGTAAAGCCGCGCCAGATTTTCAAGCCGCCCAAGCTGGATCGCCCGGCGACCGCCTTCACCATAGGCCTGCATGAAATCGGCATAGACCGGGTCCGCCAGCAGCGGCACATGGCCGAACACATCGTGGAACACGTCCGGCTCCTCGATGTAATCCATCTCGTCCGCGTCGCGGATGAAGCAGCCTGCCGGAAAGCGGCGGTTGGCGAGGTGGTCGAAGAATGCCTCGTCCGGCACCAGCCCCGGCACCCCGACCACGCGCCAGCCGGTGCGCGCCTCCAGCGTGTCCGACAGAACCTCGAAATCCGGGATGCCGCCCTCGGACAGATTCAGCGTCTGCGTCGCCTGCATGAACTTATGGCAGGCGCGTCCGGGCAGGATTTCCATCAGCCGCGCGGTCAGCGCGTCCCAGCGGCCATGTTCGGCAGCCGAATAGGCGCTCCAGCGTTGGTCGATGGTGTGATCGGCGGCGACGGGGCCGGTTTCGCGGCGGGTGCGGGTCTGCTGGGCCAACATAGATCCTCCTGTTGCATTGACCTGAAGATACGGCAGTACAGGCGGAAAGTGTTTTCAGACTTGCCGCGGCGAGGGGAAAAGGTGATAAATTAATTCATGAATGGTGCAATGAGCAACAATATCCCCCTCGATCCACGCGATGCTGCGATTCTGCGGTTGTTGCAGGCAGACGCGAGCGCGACGCTGGACGCGCTGGCGGATGCCGCTGCCCTGTCGCCCGCGTCGGCCTGGCGGCGGGTGAAGGCGCTGGAAGAAGCGGGCGTGATCGCCGCCCGTGTCACATTGCTGAACCCGGCAAAGGCCGGGCGCGCGCTTTGCATCTTCGCCGATGTGACCCTGCACGATCATTCGGCGGAAAACCGCGCCGGGTTCGAACGGTTCGTCTCAGCGGCGGAGGATGTGATGGAATGCCATTCGACCGCCGGATCGCGCGACTACCTTCTGAAGATCCGCGTTCCCGACGTGGCGGCCTATGAGGCCTTCCTGATGGAATCCCTGCTCGCCCACCCGGCTGTCGCCTCCGCCACCAGTTCGTTTTCGCTACGGGAATTGAAATATTCCACTGCGCTGGCGTTGTAGGCTTCGTTTACGCTCCTCGTGCCTGAAACAACGTGCGCAGCGCCGTGCGAAGCCGGGGCAGTGGTCGCTCAAAGCAGGCCGCGAATATCAGACACAGGGACAGGACGATCACCGTCAGCCAGACGGCGCGGTAATTGCCGGTGATTTCTTCCGGTATAAGCGCGGCTGCAAGCAACAAGATCGGGAAGTGGACCGCATAGATCGAAAATGATGCACCCGCGAACCAGCGAACCAATCGGGCCACTGCCGTTGGCCAGACCATGTTCGAGGCGGCACAGGCGCGCGCGACGAGAATCAGATGCAGCGCGAGCAATAACGCGCAGATCGTGCCGAACAGGAACTCGGACGAGCGACCGAGCGGTTGATCGCTGACAATGACAAACATTTGGGTGCCGACTGCTTCAAGCAGGATATCCGCCCCGACATGCTTCAACCCGAAATAGGTGAGGATCATGAGGGCCGCGAGCACAAGGTGAAGAACTGGTCGATGCGGTGCAGCGATGGTGCTCCACCGCCATGCGCAAGCCCCCAGAAGCCATGCGGGCAGCAAAAGGATCACGTTGATTCCGATCATCGGGATCAGGATCGCCAACAACAGTATGCTCCGCCAGCCTCGCATCCAGAAGGCGACAGCGAACAGCAGGTAGTAGGCCCATTCGTAACTGAGCGACCATAACGGAATGTTGCTGCCGATTTGCGCCGTGCCCCAAGCCCATTCATTGGTCAAACTGAAGCCCTGAAAAAGTGTGACAAGCGTGTCGTCATCACCCTTGAAGACCTTCGAATAAAGTTCGGGTCTGACCGCAAATCCGATGCTGTCTGCGAGATAGGTCAACGCGATCGCAGGCACGGCGACCGACCCGAGCCGGGTGAGCCTGTTGAAAAGGAAGGCAGGCATGTGCCGGTCACGATGGGAAGCAGCATAGGCGATGACAAACCCCGATATGACAAAGAACAGCATGACGGCATCGACCGCATAATCGAAGGCAATCGCAGTTTCCTGCGAAAAGGATCGAAATTGGGTGTGCATCAGATGGGCGGCAAAAACCGTCAATGCGGCCACGCATCTCAGAAAATCGAGATAAAGGGAAAACGAGCGGTTCACCCGGTGTCGCGCCTTAGTCGGTGTTCAAGGGGGGCTTGACCATCGCCGTTTCAGCCCCGCTTCTTCAGATGTCGGAAATCGAACGCGCCTGCGCGCGGGTCTTCGCCTTCTGCAAAAATCTTGTGCTTCACGACCTTCTGCGTGCCGGTCACCGGCAGCGCGTCAAGGAACCTGATCCAGCCGGGGGGCTTGTAATAGGCCAGTTTGGTGAACGCATGGTCGAACAGGGCGCGTGCCGTGGCCGCATCGGCGGGGGTGTTCTGATCCAGCACGATGCAGGCCAGCACTTCCTCCTCACGGATATCGTCGGGGGCGGCGATGCAGGCGACAGCGGTGACGCGCGGGTCTTCGAACAGGCAATTCTCCACCTCTGCCGCTGCGATGTTCTCGCCTGCGCGGCGGATGATGTTCTTGGCGCGGTCGATGAAGAAGATCATGTTCGTTTCGTCCATCACCATCGTATCGCCGGTATGGAACCAGCCGCCGCGCCACGCCTCCGCCGTCGCCTCCGGCTTGTTCAGATAGCCCGAAAAGAACCCCTTGTGCGGCGTCGTGGCGGAATGGCGGATACAGAGTTCGCCCGGCGTGCGGCGCGGCACCTCGGCATCGGTCTGATCGACGATCTTGCATTCAAGATCGGCGCGCGGGCGACCGATGGCGCGGGTGTCGATCAGGCGCGGTTCTTCGGCGATGAAGATCACGCGGCACATTTCCGACATGCCCCAGCATTCGATCAACGGAATGCCGAACCGGTCTTCGAAGGGCCGGTGGAGCGCAGGTTCCACCCCGGCCCCAAGGCCGACGCGCAGATTGCCGATATCGGCCTTCGTCACCGTCTTGTCCGCCATCAAAACGGAAATGACGACGCCGAGATACTGAAACACCGTCGCCTCGGTATCCCGCACATCGCGCCACCAGGTGGAGGCGGCAAAACGTTCCGGGATGATCTGCGCACAGCCCGCTATCATCACCCCGAAAAAGGTGATGACGCCGGCATTCACATGGAACAAGGGCAGCGGGTTCATTACCCGATCCCCGGCCTCGCGCAGGGCGATGGGTGCGGGGATCAGGTGATAGGCCGCACCATACATCAACTCGGCCTCGTGGCCGAGGATGCATCCCTTTGGCCGCCCGGTGGTGCCGGAGGTGTAGATCAGGCTCGCCTCCGTCTCCGGCGACACCGGGCCTCGGATCGGCGCGGGCCTGCGGGTGATGGGGAGCGGCGTGGGATCGCCTGCGGTGACGAGCGGTGGGCGGTTCGTGGCCTCGGCAATGCCCGCGCGCATCAGGTCGGCGCGGCTGCCTTCGGCAATCGCAAGGTCTGCGGCGCTGTCATCCAGCAGATAGGCGATCTCTGCCGGGCGATAATCAGGGTTCACCGGCACGCAGGACGCGCCGATGGATGCAAAGGCCAGTTTCAGGATGAAGAATTCTGGCCGGTTGCCCATCAGAAGGGCGATGCGGTGGCCGTGGCCATACCCGGCTTCGCGAAGACGGTTTGCCTCGGCGGAGACCGCCTCGGCAACTTCGGCATAGGTCCGGGACAGGGGCGTGCCGCCGTTTGCGGCAGGGGCGATCAGGAAATCGGCATGTGGCCAGCGCGCGGCGGCCTCTGCGAATACCTCGCCAATCGTCTTGCCGTCACCTTTGATCATCGCGCGCCCTCCAGCCTTTTGGGGGCATTAAGGGCGCGCGTCGATCCTCTGTCCAGAGGCGTTCAGCGTCAGGCGGCCTTGGCGATGTCCTGCTCGGCGCGGGCCATTGCTGCCGCTGCGTCGATCTGCTGCGCACTGCCGTCGATGATCCGCACATCGGTGATGCCGACGAAGCCGAGGATGAAGCGCATGTATTTCGCGGCGAAATCGACATCCGATCCGGGCGTAACACCGGCAGAAGCCATGACGAGGAAAACCGTCTTGTCGGTCAGCAGGCCGACCGGGCCGGTTTCGGTATATTTGAACGTGACGCGGGCGCGGGCGATCTGATCGACCCATGCCTTCAACGCGGCGGGCACACCGAAATTATAGACCGGCATGCCGATCACGATCGTATCGGCGGCCTGAAGTTCAGCCACCAGTTCGTCGGACAGTGCGAGCGTGGCCTTCTGGTCGGCACTGCGCGCATCCGCATCGGTGAAGTTCGCACCGATCCAAGTCTCGTCGATCAGCGACATGCCCTTGGCAAGGTCGCGGATGATGACGGTCGCCGGTTTCAGGGCAGCGATCAGGTCGTCGGTCAGGCGGCGGGAGATTGAGCCTTCTGTGCGCATAGAGGCGTCGATGCGGAGCGTCGTGGAAGCCATTGGATCAGTTCCTTGTCCAGGGTTGTGTCGATGGAGTTCAGATAATCCCTGCGTCGGTGGACACAAAGTCCGCCACTGGCGAAAGATTGTTTCCAAGAATGACACTTGTGGCATGGTGCGCTGACAGTGCGCCTTGCCCCGCTGGCGATCAGAGGCCAAATTACCGAAAACGTTTATCGGAGAGTCCTTATGCGCAGTTTCACCCTCGCCCTTTTGACAGGTCTGCTGGCCCTGACAGCCGCGCCCGGCAGCGCCAAGGATGCCCTGATCGGACCCGATGCGTGGCGCGAATTGAGCGTCGGCAAGACGCTCTACTACTACAAGGACGGGGAACTTTACGGCAAAGAGCATTACCTCGATGACGAAGGCAACGTCGTGTTCCAGTTTCCCGAAGGCCAGTGCGCCGAAGGAAAATGGGCCTTTGCCGAAGACAAGTACTGCTTTGCCTTTGCCGGGCAGTTGCACTGTTTCTGGCATGTGATGCGCGATGGCCAGATCGTCGTGATCGGTGAGGGCGATGGCGAGGAACAGACCGTCGAGAAGATCGTCGATGGTGAGGTTCTGGGCTGCGGGTCGGAAATCTGATCGCTGCGCCTCAGGCCAATCCCAGCCGTGCCCGCACGGCACGGGTCAGCTTGGCGGCGTTCAGACCGTGACTGGCGGCGATCATCCCTGACAGGTCTGCCTCTGGGATCGCGCCCGCGTCGATCTTGATCCACCCGGCCCGGCCAAGATAAGGCGCGAGCGCCACACCGGCGGTGCCGCGCCAGATCTCACGCGCCATTTCCGACGGCTTCAACACCACGCCCGTGGTGCGGCCCCAGTCCGAATGAATGGCGAAGACCTTGGCGGCAGCGGTGTCGCCGACCTTCCAGACCGACGCGCCGCCCCATTGCACGACGTTGAACGTCGCGGGCAAGGCGGCGCAAATGTGGTCGAACGCGGCCCGATCCACCGCGTCAGCCGCGCGCGAGCGCGTCCATCTTCCGTGCCAGTTGCAGGTCAAGCTGGCTGAGGCCATCGGCGTCATGGGTGGTCAACGTCACCTCGACGGTGCCATAGACGTTGAACCATTCCGGGTGGTGGTTCATCTTTTCTGCCTCGATCGCCACCGAGGTCATCCATCCCCAGGCACGCACGAAGTTCTTGAACTTGAACGTTTTTTTCAAGGCATCCCGATCCGCATCATGGGCCCAGCCGGATGAGGCGAGGACCGGCAGCGCCCCGGCGCGTTCTTCGGCAGTCAGGTCATTGGCCATTGTCGGCTCCTTTCTTGAACGGTCCGCGGGTCAGCAGGAATTCGATTTCCTCATCCACCGCAGCGCGCTCGCGCTCCAGATACCCCTTGATGGCACGGCGGAACCCCGGATCGCAAATGTGATGTAGCGAATAGGTCGGCGTCGGCAGATAGCCGCGCGCCAGCTTGTGCGCCCCCTGCGCCCCGGCCTCGACCCGCGACAAGCCAAGGTGCAGCGCGGCATCGATCGCCTGATAATAGCATGTTTCGAAATGCAGGAACGGGTGATGTTCGGTGCAGCCCCAATACCGCCCGAACAACGTATCGCGCCCGATGAAATTCAACGCACCGGCGATGAACCGTCCCTCCCGCTCGCACAGGATCAACAGGGCATCGTCGCGCAGGGTGTCATGGGCGATTTCGAAGAACGCGCGGGTCAGGTAAGGGCTGCCCCATTTCCGCATTCCGGTGTCCTGATAGAACACCCAGAACGCATCCCAATGTTCGGGCCGGATATCGTCGCCGGTCAGGTGGTGGATGGTGATTCCGTTTGCGACAGCCGCCGCGCGTTCCTTGCGCAGGGTCTTGCGCTTGCGGCTGGCGAGGCTGTCGAGGAAATCGTCGAAGGTCGCGTAACCGTCATTCTCCCAATGAAATTGCTGGTCCTGACGCCGCAGAAGGCCGAATTCACCGCCACGCTGCCATTCCTCCGCCGTGCAGAAGGTGATGTGCAGCGATGAAAGATCGTTCTGTTCGGTGAACCGCATCGCGCCCTGCATCAGCGCAAGGTCCGCCCCCGCCGGTGCATCCGGGCGGGTCAGGAACCGGCGGCCCGTGGCAGGGGTGAAGGGAACGCAGGACTGGAACTTGGGGTAATAGCTGCCGCCTGCATTCTCCCACGCATGGGCCCAGTTGTGATCGAACACATATTCGCCTTGCGAATGGGTCTTGCCATAGAGGGTCATCACCCCGGCAATCTGCCCGTTCGGGGTCTTGGCGATCAGATGACGGGGGATCCAGCCGGTGCGTTCCACCGCGCTGCCGCTGTCCTCCAACGCCTTCAGGAAACGGTGGGTCGAAAACGGGTCGATGGGCCGCCCACCATCGGCGGTTTCGGGGCAGGCGCACGCGTCCCATTCGGCGGCGCTGATATCGGTAATCGCATTGATGACGTCGATGGAAAACACCGCTTCGTCGCTCACTCCGGTATCTCGGCTTGGTAATGTTCGAAGGTGATGTTGGCGGCGACGCGGCGCGCGCTGTCCTCGGTGGCCTTGTCGCGCACCGTCCAGCACAGGATCGGCATTCCGGTCTGGGCCACGCGCGTCACCTCCTCATCCTGCAATTCGTCCTTCTGATGAGAGATGAAGCTGCATCCGAGCGCGTCAAGATCCGCAAGGCTGCGAAGCGCAGCGCGGCGCGTATCGGGGATTTCGTCCCAATACGCCCCCTCAAAGGCACAAGTGGTCCTGCCGCGCGCGATATCCGGCGCGGCATCACGGCAGAGGGCGACGGAGTGCGGGTTGAAGCTCATCAGCGCCTTCGCGCCGGGATAGGCTGACAGAAGCCGGGTCGCGCGCCGCTCCAGCCGCCCATCGACCGGGGCCATGCGGCGTGACTGATCCTTCACCTCCACCAGCAGCGGCACGCGCCCGGCGACCAGTCCAAGGATCTCGGCCAGCGTCGGGATCGTCTCGTCACTGTCCAGCAGCGTGATCTGACCCAGTTCGCGGGCGGTTTTCGCGCTGACCGGGCCGGAATGCCCGGTCAGGCGCATCAGATCGTCGTCATGAAACACCATCGCCTCGCCATCGGCGGAAAGCTGGAGGTCCATCTCGATGCCGTATCCGGCGGCAATCGCCGCTTCCATCGCGGCGCGGCTGTTCTCGATCACAGCGCGCGCCCGGTCATGAAGGCCGCGATGGGCGATCGGGGCCTTCAGAAATGCCGGGTCGAGCGGGGCGCGCATTCAGGCGATCTCGAAAATCGCTTCGATTTCCACGGCCACGCCGAAGGGCAGGTTGGCGACGCCAAAGGCCGACCTTGTGTGGCGGCCAGCCTCGCCGAACACATCCGCCAGCAATTCGGACGCGCCATTGATGACCTTCGGATGATCCGGGAAGTCGGGGGTCGAGTTGACAAATCCGGTCAGTTTCACGACCTGCTTCATGCGGTCGAGATCGCCGCCACAGGCCTTTTTCATCTGGGCGATGATGTTTATGGCACAGACCCGCGCGGCGGCAGCGCCTTCCTCGACGGAGAATCCGGCACCCAGCTTGCCGACGATCATCTTGCCGTCGGCGATGCAGATCTGGCCGGAGATGAAGACGAGGTTTCCGGTCCGCACCGTCGGGATATACATCGCCGCCGGGGTTGGGGCGTCCACGATTTCGATGCCGAGTTCCGCAAGACGCGCGTCGATTTTTCCGGCCATGTTCTGTCCTTCCGAGTTTGGGATTCGTTCCGAGGGGACCATGCCCATTCGCGCGCCGCTCGGAAAGTGCGAAGTCGCGAACGGGCCGTCAGGGGCGGGTGGTCATTCTTCGCGGAATGCCTTGTTGAAATAATCCGCCATCGGTTTGGTCATGTAGGTGAAGGGCGATCGCTCTCCGGTCTGGATATAGGCCTCGACCGGCATGCCCGCGACCAGTTGCACATCGCCCAGCTTTTCCAACTCGCCATTGTTGATCGCCAGTTGCGCCAGATAATATGACCGCCCGGTCTGTTCGTCATTGAACGCATCAGGTGACAGGCGCATCAGCGTGCCCGCGATGTCAGGTGTGGTTTGGGCGGAGAAGGCCGAAAACCGCAGCCGCGCAGCCTGACCCGGATGGACGGAATCGATATTGGTGATCTCGATCTGCGCTTCGATCACGAGGTCCACATCGGAGGGAACGATGTAAAGCAGCGGCTCTGCCGGGCGGACAACGGACCGGAGGGCGAAAATCGTCATGCCGATCACACGTCCGGGGCGCGGTGCACGCACTTCCAGCCGGTCCATCCGCTCGATCAGCGAATCGCGCTGTTCGCGCAGTTCATAGACCCGGTATTCGAGGTCGCGCAGTTCGGTGATGGCATCCTCGCGCCGCCCAGATTCAAGGCCGAGAAGCTGAATCTCGATCTCGGATATCTGGCCCTTCAGCCCGGCAATCGTCGCGATCAACTCGCCACGTTGGCCGAGCAGACGGGCCTTTTCCCGCTCCAGTGCCAGCACGCGACTGGCCTGCGCGAGGCCCTTTTTCTGAAGCTCCTTCAGGTCGTCCAGTTCCTGCCCGACGAAATCGAGCTGCGAGACGAGCGCGACCTGCTGCGCCTCGGCCCCGGAAATTTCCTCACGGATCTGCGTCTGGCGTTCGCGAAGCTGTTCCGTCTCGCGGATCACCGTATCGGCGCGGGCGGTGAACAGGCGCTGCTGGCCCCGGATCAGCGACGCGATTTTCGGGTTGCGCTCGGCAGCGGCGATCAGTTCGGGGTCGAATTGCGGCACCGGCAGGAAATCGGCCTCGGCGTTCAGCCGGCCACTGCGTGCCATGATCTCGAACAACTGGCCTTCGGCAATCGCCAGATCGGCGGCCAGCAACGTGCTGTCGAGCCGGACCAGCGCGTCGCCTGCCTCGACTGTATCGCCCTCCTTCACCAGAATTTCGGCAACGACACCGCCTTCGGGGTGCTGGACGACCTGACGTTCGCTTTCCACCTTCAACTTGCCGGTGGCGACGATGGCCCCGGCGATGGAGGCGAAGGCGGACCATGCGCCGACGCCGAAGACCAGCACGCACAAGGTCAGAATGCCGAGCCACATATGGCGGCCTGCGGTCCATTTCCTGTTGATGGCGGAGACGCGTTCAGCGGATACGGCCATGATCTCAGCTTTCCTTCACGGTGGGCGGGGCGATGGTCGCGGGTGCCGCAGCGGCCTGCGGGGGGCGAGCCGCGCCCTGACCCTGAACCAGTTGCGGATAGTTCGTCGTCGTCTCGCGAAGAACGTCGTCCTTCGGGCCATAGGCGCGCGGCTGACCGCCTTCGAGCATCAGCAGAAAGTCGCAGGCGGCGATGGCGCTGGGCCGGTGGGCCATGATGACGACGGCGCGGCCGCGTGCCTTGGCATCCTTGATCGCCATGACCAGCGCCGCCTCGCCCTGCGCATCGAGATTGGAATTCGGCTCGTCCAGAATCAGCACCGCCGGGTCGCGGTACAGCGCGCGCGCAAGTGCGATGCGCTGGCGCTGGCCACCGGAAAGCCGCCCGCCGCTGGGCCCGGCCGGGGTGTCGTAACCGGCGGGAAGATGCAGGATCATGTCATGGGCACCGGCGCGTTTGGCGGCGGTCACGACCGCCTCCGGGTCGATTGTCCCCGAAAGCCGCGCGATGTTTTCCGCGACCGACGCCTCGAACAGCGACACATCCTGCGGCAGATAGCCGAGATTGGTGCCGAGCGTGTCATCATCGAACTGGTCGAGCGATGCGCCGTCGAGCCGGATCGCGCCCTGCGCCGGCTTCCAGATGCCAACCAGCGCCCGCGCCAGCGTCGATTTGCCCGATGCCGAAGGCCCGATCACGCCCAGGGCCTGGCCGGGCTGGATCGAGAAATTCACATTCCTGAGGGCAGCCGTGCGTTCGCCGGGGGCCACGACGCTCAGGTTCTGCGCCATCAATGCGCCCTTCGGCTTTGGCAGCTCGGTACGTGGGGTCTGCTCCGGTGTCTTGGCCAGCAATTCGCCCAGATTGTTCCAGCCATCCTTGGCGCGCTGCACATTCGACCACTGGCCGATGGCCTGTTCGATGGGCGCAAGGGCGCGGCCCATCAGGATCGACGCTGCGATCATCTGACCGGGAGAGATCAACTGTTCGATGGCCAGCCCGGCGCCGAGCGCAAGGATCGCCGATTGTAGGAAAAAGCGGATCGTCTTGGATGCGGTCGCATAACCGCCGGTGCTGTCCGATGCGGTGACGGCGGCCTGCAATGCGATCTCCCGCACCTTTTGCCAGCGCGTCAGCGCCGCACCGCGCATCCCCAGCGCCTGCACCGTCTCGCCGTCACGGCGCAGCGCCTCGGAAAACGCCTCCGACTGGGCCGATGCGCGGTTGCTTTCGGCCATCGGCTTGCGCGATGACAGCTCGTTCAGCCATGTCAGCAGCACGAGGAATGCGCCGCCACACAGCGCCAGCACACCGATCGACCAGTGGAATGAAAAGATCACCAGCAGGAAAATCGGTGCCCAGGGCATGTCGAACAGGGCGAAGGGCGCGGGCGAGGACAGCACCCGCTGAATGGTTTCAAGATCGCGCAGACCGGTCTGCGGTTTCGACCGCTCGGACGGCGCGACGGCGCGGCGCAGCACGGCATCGAACACCCGACTGTCGAGCAAGGCCTGAAACCGCGCCCCGGCACGGCTGAGAACGCGCGCGCGCGCATGATCCAGCAGCCCCATGAACAGGAATAACAGCGCGACCAGCGCGAACAGGGCGTAAAGCGTTGGCTTTGAATTCGATGCCAGCACCCGGTCATAGACGTTCAACATGAACAGCGGGCCGGTCAGCATCAGAAGATTGACGAAGATGCTGAACAGGCCGACCCCGATCAGCAGATTGCGCGATGCCATCAGGGCACCGCGAAGTTCCTTGCGTCCGCTGGAAGCATCAAATTCCTGCATGGTCCTATCCAGCCTGTTGGTTGCGTCCGCCGCGTGGCGTTCGACCCTGTTTAGCACGGCGGCACCGTTCGTGAACATAACGCATTGCCGCGCCATTCACCGGGCCTATCCGCCCGCATATAAAATGGCGTAAATAGGAAACATCGGTGATTGTTCCGTGACTTCGGTCACGGCCTGCGCTTGCGCGCGAACCCAGTGTGTAGCAAGAGGATACATCGGAAAGTTGATCCTGGATGGGGATAGAGATGGCACAGACGCGTTCACCCGGCTTTTTTCGCCTGATACCATCGACCTTCGTGATGATCTTCGCGGCGCTGCTGATGGCCGGCTGTGCCACGGCCCCGTCGGAGCCGGGGGCGCTGATCGCGGACCCCTATCAGGAGACCAACCGGGCGATCCACGGGTTCAACAAGGGCGTTGATACAGCGGTCCTGAAACCGGTTTCCGAGGCGTATGGCGCGATCCCTCATCCGATCCGCCACGTCATCAAGAACGAATTGCAGCATCTTCGCCTGCCCGGCATTTTCGTGAATCGGGTCCTCCAGGGCGATGTGGAGGAGGCGAGCGCCGCCGTCGGGCGTTTCGGCATCAACACCGTCATCGGTCTTGCCGGTCTTCTCGACCCGGCGACGGAATTCGGCCTGCCGTTCACACCCACGGATTTCGGGGTTACGATGGCAGTCTGGGGCGTGGATGAAGGCGTTTATCACGAATTGCCGCTGTTTGGCCCCGCCACCACCCGCGATGCCGTCGGGCGTGTCGTGAACTTCGCGCTGGATCCGGCATTCCTCGTCACCACCGGGATCGTTGAGGTTGGTGGCGTCGTCTCCGCCGCAAGCACGGCGCGGACCCCGGTCGAAGCTGTGAATGCCCGCCACGAAAACGCCGAATTGATTGACGATGTGTTCTATCGGTCTGATGACAGCTATGTCACGGCGCGCACCGGTTATGTCCAGTTCCGGCGGCGTCTGGTCAGCGGCGAAACGCAGGCCGAAGATCTGCCGGATATCTTTGAAGAGTGATCCGGTGCGACTGATGGAGGAGACTTGCATGACAACCCGTTCCAACCGTCCAACCGGCACCAGCCGCCGCCTTTTTCTGGGGGGCGCATTGGGCGCGTTCGGGGTCGCTTTGGCGGGCCTCGGCGGACATGCCGCCAAGGCATTGGGAACGTCGGAGGCCGAAGGCTTCGTCAAGGCGATCGTCGATGATCTGCTGATCCTCGCCAATAACGGTCGTGGCGGTGCGGAAGGTGCTGCCGAATTTCTGGCCTTGCTGGAACAGAACACGGCGCTTGATGCCGTCGCGAAGTTCGCTGTCGGGCGGTCCTGGCTCGACATGAGCGATGCGCAGCGGGCAGCATATGCTGCCGCGTTCCGCACCTATATCTCGAACACCTACCAGAACCGCTTTGGCGAGTATTCCGGTGAAGTGATCGAGGTCACCGGCTCGCTCGATGTCGGGTCCAAGGGGGTTCTGGTCAACTCCGTGTTGAAACGTCCGAGCGCAGAGGACGTGGCGGTCGAATGGCTGGTCAGCGACCGCAGCGGCGCAACGAAACTGTCGGATATCATCTTCGAAGGGGTGTCGCTGGCCGTCACGCTGCGCGAGACCTTCGGCGGCATGATCGAGACGCGCGGCGGCAATATCGACCAGTTCATCGCTGATCTGACTACCTCCAAGGGCGCCTGAGGCCACGATAGGTGAACGCAGGGCAGGCGGAGACCCTGCCCTGATTCACTAAAAGATCGGTGTCAGTCGACGTAGCAGACCTTGTCAGAGGCCAGAAGCGCCTCCATCGCGCCCGGAATTTTCAGTCCATTCGCGACTTCCGCGTCCAGATCAGTTTCCAGCTTCGTCACTGTTGCAAGCTGTGCCAGCACCCGTTCGATATCCTCGAACGGGACCACAACGACCCCGTCGCGGTCGGCGACGATCATGTCGCCGGTTTCCACCTCGCGCCCGCCGATCTGAATCGGCAGGCCGACCCTGCCGGGGCCGGTCGATACCGGCGAGTTCGGGTTCAGGCCGCTGCACCATGCGGGCAAACCTGCCGCGACGAGCCCGGCATAATCGCGCATCGGCCCATCGGTGACGAACCCTGCCGCGCCGTTGTTGCGCATCATGCCGCAGATGCGGTCGCCAGCGGCGGCTGATCCCTGATGCCCGCCATGCGCGTTCACCACGATGTCGCCCGGCTGAATGAATTTCAGCGATGCGACAAGGGCAAGAATATCGCCCGCCCCGGTATCCACCGTCAGCGCCGGACCAGCGGCGACGCATTCAAGGTCGCGCCCCTCGCCCAGTGGGGCGATGCCGGACAGCGCGCCTGTCCCGAACATCGCATCGGCGACATATCCGGTCGGCACGTTCTGAAAGGCGGCAATCTGGGCGGCGGTCGGGCGGCGATCATGATGGCGACGCGGATCGCGGATTGTCAGGACAGGGGGTTCTTCGATCATAGTTGTTTCCTCGGTTTTTCGGTCACGATGGCGCGCGGCGGCGGGTTGCGCAAGGGGATGGACATTTGTCGCCGCAGGGCCATGCTCCGCGCGTTCAAACGGCAGGGCACGACGAAGGGTTCGGACAGATGCAGGAAACGAATATCGCGGTCATCAGACGACCGGAGGTGATGCGCTGGGCCGTGATCATTGCGCTGGTGGGAACCGGTGCGTTGTGCGGTCTGGCCGCCCTGTCGCAGGCGACCACCGCGATCGGCCCGGCACTGGTGGCGGCGCTGCTGTGCGGCGGTGCGCTCTGGCTGGCGCAGAAGGTGTTCAGGACCGATGCCGGGGCGGTGATGTTCGATGGGGAACGGATCTATGATGATGCGGATACCGTGCTGTGCCATCTGGATGATGTTGTCGATATCGAGCGTGGTTTTGCATTGTTCAAGCCGTCCGGCGGGTTCGTTCTGGTCCTGAAATCCGAGGTCGCGCGTGGCTGGTCGCCGGGACTCTGGTGGCGGATGGGGCGACGGGTCGGGATCGGCGGCGCAACGTCGTCGCGCGCCTGCAAGCACATGGCGGATGCGATTACGGGAGCATTGGCGACCCGCGCAGTCGCTTCGGTCACGACCCCGCCGCGATAGGTCGCCGCGCCGCAGCCTCCAGCCCCAGACGCGACGGGCGGCGGGCAAGCGCGGTGCCGACCCGGCAGATATCGTCCGCCACGCGCGGGCTTGTGGCATTGGCCAGACCTTCGATCAGCGGGCGCGCGGCGATCACGGCTTCCCTCAGGGTCTGGTCCCAATCCTCGCCTTCCTCCGGCTCGGGCACCTCGATCAGCCAGACGGTCTGCTGTCCGGCCTTCAGCGACAGGCGTTGCAACAGCACGTCGATCTGATCGGGATCGGCGGCGAGGCGCTGATCGACATCGTCGATCACGACCAACGATGCGGCGGCCATCACGTGATGCGGGCCGTCAGGCAGTGATGTCGGGTCCAGCGCCGCTTTTCGGCTGGCGTTGTGGATGTAGATCGGAACGGTTGGGGTGGCTTCGATATCCCGCTCCGTCTCGATATCGCGCAGATAGTTGAACAGCCGCGTCGCGGTCAGATACCGCGCGGTGCGCTGCCCGGGGCGCGGGCTGTCCGGGTCCCGCTTGCGTCGCCTCTGAAACAGCAATGTCGGCCAGTCAGCCAGCGCCGCTTCGCTGGCAATCGCGCGGCCGAGCGGAGTGCGGCCCGAACCGCGCGCGCCGAACACGATCAGATGATGGAACCGGCTTTCGGGTTTTGACGGATCGTCGATATCGCTGGCGAAATCGCGCAGCACGAGCAGCGGCGACGGCGACTCGCCCCCCACCCTGGCCCCCGATGCAGGCGCAACGAACTTGCCCTTCGCCACATCCACCACCCGCAGCCAGAGCGCGGAGTGGAACACCGCAAGGCGGCTCGCCTTGTCCGCCCCCGTCAGGTCGAGCGCGAGTTGGCGAAACGCCCAGTTCTTCCCCAGCCCGATGAATACCGCGAGAAAGATCAATAGGCCCAGAACCTCCGACCCAGATGCCCAGCCACCATCGCCCTGTCCGGTGCCGAGCACGGGAACATCAGTCAGAACCCCCGCGCCGATCCATGCCCCGGCAAAGTAGAACAGCGCATCGGTTCGCGCATCCATCCGGGCGTCGGAGAAATAATCCGCCTCCACCTCGCGGCAGTCACCGAGGATACCGTCATGCACGCCGCCGGGTCTTAGTTGGCCGATATCGTGGATCTCGCGGTGCACATTCGGCAGGTCCGACGCAAATTCCTTGATCCACCAAAGGGTCAGTGCCGCCGCTGCCGCCGCGATGGACAGCCGCCATTCATCGTTGCAGACATGGTCCACTGCGTAGGTGAACAGCCCCGCGATGAACACATTCGTGACGATTTGCGCAATCCATTCGGGCCGCTGAAACCGCTCCGCCTCCCGCGCGCGCCAGACGATGAAGATGCAGGAATTCAGGATGAACGCCACTGGCAGCACGACATAGAGACTGTCGATCACATCCGGCCCCATATTCGGCCCGAAGCCCCGCCCGCCGGTCGCAAAAAGGTAGGTGCCGATCAGGCTGAGCGCGCCGATCACGATGAACCTTGTATCCTGCACCAGCAACGCGCAGGCAGCGGCAACAAAAATGAACGCGGCGGCCAGTGCGAAGATCATCACCGGATGGGTGTTCGGAACGGGTATCGCAGGGTCGATCACAGCCGGCGCATCCGGAAACAGCCGGACCAATGCCGAAATGCCGATCAACAGGATGAAGGCATGCAACAGGCGTGACCCGACCGGCGTCAGGGCGAAAAATCGCGCCGCAAGACTGGCAGGCACAGGTTGTTTCGCACCGAAAATGCCAGCGCAGTTGATGGCGACAAACCCGCCCGAAATCACCACCAGCGCCAGCGACAGAAACAGGGCATTCCAGCACCCGCCCCCCGCCGCGCCGCAGGATGCGCCGAACATCGCCACCAGCCCGCCAGATGCCAACAGGTGATTGGTGAAGGCAAAGACGGTTTCAACGATCCAGACGAAGAAGAACGCCGTCGCCATGCCCAGCGTCATGTGGCCAAGCTGGTTGGCCATCCACGCATAGACGCGGCTGTAATTTGACTGAACGTCGGAAAATCCGAACTCGCGTGCGAAAATCTCCTTTAACCACATGGCCGCTTCCCCGATAACTCGTCCCCGAAAGCGGCGGAATGATTGCCGCAGGCAGTGCTGGTCTATTGTCCGACGATACCACAGCCGCGTCTGCGTCGCCAAAGAATTGAAAGGTCTGCGCGGATGCAACTTGCGATGACTGACTTTCCGGCGGATGCACCGACCGATGCGCCGCCGCTGGTGGTGGTGCCCGGCCTGTTCGGCAGCGCGCGCAACTGGCGTGCCCATGCGCGGCGGCTTGGCCCCGGTCGGCGGGTGATCGCGGTTGACATGCGCAATCATGGGGCCAGCCCCTGGGACGATGTGCATGACTATCCGGCGATGGCGGGGGATCTGGCGGATCTGATCGGCGATATCGGCGGGCGGGCTGCCATTCTCGGTCATTCGATGGGTGGCAAGGCGGCGATGGTGCTGGCCGTGACGCAGCCTGATCTGGTGGATTGTCTGGTCGTCGCCGATATTGCCCCGGTCGCCTATGACCACGATCTGATGGCGGAGATCGAGGCGATGCAGGCGGTCGACCTGACCGGCCTGACCCGCCGGTCGGAGGTGGAGGCGGCGCTGAGCGACCGCATCGCCGTGCCCGCCGTCCGGTCCTTTCTGGCGCAAAGTGCGGTTCTGGACGATGCCCCGCATTGGTCGCTGAACCTGAAGGCGCTGGCGGAGCACATGGACGCGATCACCGGCTTTCCCGAAATTAAGGGCCGCTATGACGGCCCGGTGATGTTCCTGTCGGGCGGCGTGTCGAATTACGTGCTGCCTGCGCATCACGCCCGCATCCTTGATCTTTTCCCCCATGCCATGTTCGAAGTGCTGGAGGGGGCGGGGCACTGGCTCCATGCCGATCAGCCGCGCGCCTTTGTCGATCAGGTGAACGGTTTTCTCGCAGGACACGAAAAGGCATTGTGATGATGAAATGGCTACGCCGCATTCTTCGAATTATCGGCTTTTTGGCCGTGGTCGGCGCCGTCGCCGCGCTGATCTGGCGTGAGGAGCTGGTCAGGCTTTACCGCGTCAACACGCTGTTCGACGAGGCGAAGATCGTCACCAACTTCTCCTCCATGCGCGACAGCTTCCTTGCCGTGGACATCTCTCGGGGTGATGGGCCGGTCTTTGAATTCGGGCGCGCACCCGCGCCGCTGCCCGACCGGTTCGAGGGGCCGCGCGGCAGCGAAGCGACGGCGGATTACCTCGCCCGCAGCGCCACCACGTCGCTCTTGGTGTTGCGCGGCGATGCGATCGAATTCGAGGATTATTATCTTGGCACCGCGCCGGAGGATCAGCGGATATCGTGGTCGGTCGCAAAATCCGTCCTGTCCGCCCTGATCGGCATCGCCGTGTCCGATGGCGCGATCCGTAGCCTCGACGACCCGGTGACCACCTACGCGCCGGGCCTCAACGGGTCCGCCTATGAGGGGGCGACGATCCGCAATGTGCTGAACATGGCGAGCGGCGTGGCGTTCAACGAGGATTATCTCGACTATGATTCCGACATAAACCAGATGGGCCGGGCGCTGGCGCTCGGCGGGTCGCTCGACGAATTCGCCGCGGCCCTGTCGGATCGGGTATCGGCACCGGGCGAGGCATGGCGCTATGTCTCCATCGACACGCATGTGATCGGCATGGTGCTGCGCGGCGCGACCGGGCAAAGCGTTGCTGCCTACATGCAGGATCGGCTCTGGTCGCGGATCGGGGCGGAGGCGGATGCCTATTACGTCACCGATGGCGAGGGCGCGGCCTTCGTGCTTGGCGGGTTGAACATCCGCACCCGCGACTATGCAAGATTCGGGCGGCTGATCCTGAATGATGGCATCTGGCAGGGAACGCGGGTTCTGCCCGCAGGCTGGGTCGCGGAAAGCACCCGCCAATCCGCCCCGCCCGCCGCCGACCCTGCGCATCCTTTCGGCTACGGCTATCAGTGGTGGCTGCCGCCCGATGCCGATGGCGAGGTGTTCGCCGTCGGCGTTTATGGCCAATATGTCTGGATCGACCGCAAGGCGGGCGTGGTGATCGTGAAGACCGCAGCCGACCGGAATTTCCGCGCCGACAACAGTGCCTCCCGGCTGGATGCGATCGCCTTTTTCCGTGCGGTGGCGCGTAGATGAATGCGCACCGGGAGGGGCCGATGCGGTTTGCCCCTCATGTGACGGTCGCTCTTGGCCTTTTGATCGTTGCGGGGTGGCTGCTGCGCCACCCTTACATGGGCATTCAGCATGATGCGTTGCTGTATTCGGTGCAGGTCATCGCGGCCGATTATGCACCTGCCCTGAAGGGCGACTTGTTCCTCGCCTATGGCTCGCAGGATGCCTACACCCTGTTCACACCGCTGCTGAGCGGCCTTTTCGCGGGCTTCGGCGTTGCGGGCGGGGCGAAGGTGTTTGTCGCGGCAAGCCATGTGCTCTGGGTCGGTGGTGCCTGGGCGCTGGCATCGGCCCTGACCCGTGACCGGGTGACGATGCTGGTCATGATCCTTTTCGTGTTCGTGATGAGCCCGGCCTATGGGGTGAAATCGCTGTTCTCGGTCGGCGAAGGCTTCGCGACGCCGCGTGTGCTGGTCGAGGCGCTGACGCTGTTCGCCTTCGCCTATGCCTTGCAGGCGCGTTACGCGGTCGCCGTAGTGCTGTTTCTGGCAACAGTCCCGCTGCATCCGATCATGGCGGCCTGCGGGTTTGGTCTGATCATTCTGCGGCTGGGATTTGACGACTGGCGCTGGTTCGGCCTGATCGCCGCTGGATGCGTGGGCCTGATCGGGCTCGCGGTTCTGGAACTTGGGCCATTCGCGGGGCTTTTCATCCGCATGGACCCGGTGTGGCTGGACAGCATCCGAGAGCGAAATTTCTATCTCTTTCCCGGCGAATGGGGGTTGTTCGACTGGTTCTCGCTGCTGGCAGACGCCTTCGCGCTGCTTGGTGCCGCGACGGTCGCTTCGGCATTCGAGCGGCGCACATATCTTGCCGGGTTTCTCGGTATCGGCCTTGGTGTCGCCGCGACCGTGATCGGTGTCGAGCTTTTTCAAAGCGTGTTCGTCATTCAGGCCCAACCCTATCGCATCTTCTGGATCACCCATGTGCTGAGCAGCATCGCCCTGGGGCGGCTGTTCATCAGTCTTGCACCGGCGGCGGAGGGGCACAGCCTGAGCCTGCGTGCCCTGGTTTGGCTTGCTGTCGGGGCATCGGCTCTCAGCCCGCTGAATGTCGTGGCGGAATTCGGGGCCGGCGTGGCGCTTGCCCTGCTGGTGGTCGCCCTGTCATTCCGGCTCAGGGCCCGGACCTTGGTTTCGCGTGTTCTGGGATATCTCGCAATTCTGCTGAGCATCGGCATTGCGATTGTCCTGTGCCTCGTCGTGGCTCGGCTCGAATTCCTGAGCTGGCCGATCAGGCTCGAGATGCAGGTGATCATGGAGGGCGGTCCGCTTGCTGGCCGTATTTTGCCCCTGGGCGTGTTCGTTCTCGGTGTCGGTCTTGTCTTTTGCCCCCGTCTGGCGATTCCCGTCGCTTTGATCGCCTCTGCGCTCGTGATCTTTGGCGTCGTCCACTGGGATCGCCGTGCCAACTTCGCGCGGTTCGTCGAGGCGGGCGACTGGTCATCGCTGACGGCGCAGATCCCGGAGGGTGCGGCGGTTTATCAGGAGGGGAACGCCGCCCCTGTTTGGCTGGGTCTGAAGCGCCAGACATGGTTCAGCATCACTCAGGGCGCAGGCCTTGCCTTTGTTCGGGAAACGGCGATGGAATATGCGCGCCGGCGGGAGGTATCGGCCCTGATTTCGCCCGGCGTTGTAAAGGATTTCAGGACAGACACCGCCAATGAACCCGACCCGGTGGTCGAGCGGGCCGCGTTGGTCGAATTCTGTTCGATGCCGGACGCACCGCATACCATCCTGATGATTGACGCCGTGCGGGGTGCCACAAGCCAGGTCTGGCCACTTCCCGCCCCCACAGCAAAACTCGTCAGCCGCAAACGAGGGGACGGCACGGAAGACATTTCAGTGCGCAAGATCGACCAGTTCCACATCTATCGCTGCGCCGATCACCGCGGCTGACCGGATCAGTCCGTCTCGCCTTCCTCGTGATAGTCCTGATCGAGGTTGACCTCCCACAGGTTCGACTTGTCGGTTCGCCCCGCGATGATGTTGTCGACCGCCATCATCGCGGTCAGCATCGAATGGTCCTGATTGTTATAGCGGTGCATCCCGTTGCGCCCGACCAGCCAAAGATTGTCGATCGGATCGACCGCTGCGCGGATCTCATCGAAATTGTCATAGGTGCCCCAATAGGCCGGATAGGTCTTCGGCACCCGGATCACCACGCCGTTATGGCTGTCGGCGGCGCGGGCAACGTTGATCTGTTCCAGTTCCGCCTTGGCGAAGGCGATCATCGCGGCGTCATCCATCGACCAGAGGTCGTCGCCCTCGTCACAGAAATATTCCAGCCCGATCCAGACTTTGGACGGATCCGTCACCAGATAGGGGCTCCAGTTGTTGAAGAACTGGAGCCGACCGACCCGCACGCCGGGTTCCTGCACATAGATCCAGTTGTCCGGCATCCGGTCATTGACATTGTGCCCATCGCAATCGCCGAGGATCAGCCGATCGCAAAGCAGGCCGACCGTCATGAAATCGCGGTACTCCAGCCGCGCCGCAAGGTCGGCGCTTCGCGCGGCGGGGGCCGGGTCCATGATCGCGAACAATTCGGAAATCGGCAGGGTGGAGAAGACATGGTCGCAGGCCATGTCCTCCTCGCGCCCATCGGGATGGCGGATCGTCGCGCTGACGACCTTTCCGTCGACCGCCTTCACGCCGATCACGCGGGTGTTCAGGATGACCTCGCCGCCCGCCTGCCGGATCAGGTCGGTCGCGGTTTCCCACATCTGGCCGGGGCCGAATTTCGGATAGAGGAACTGCTCGATCAGGCTGGTTTCCACCTTTTTCGGGCGCAGGAAGCCGAACACCTTTGACGCCGCGTTCAGCAGGGCCCCACGAAGCGACAGGCCCTTGATCCGCTGCGCGCCCCATTCGGCGGAAATGTCCGAACAGTCGCGGCCCCAGACCTTTTCCGTGTAATCCTTGAAAAAGGTCCGATACAGGCGCACGCCAAACCGGTTGATGAGGAAATCCTCCAGCGTCCGTTCCTTGCGCGGAAACGCGTGGGCGCGGATGTAACTCAACCCGATCAGGCCGGTTTCGAACAAGCCCAGCTTCAACAGCGTATCCGGCGACAGCGACAGCGGGTAATCAAAGAGCTTGCCCTTGAACAGGATGCGGCTCTTCCGGGGGCGGACCAGCATCACGAGATCGGTCTCTTCCGGGTCCGCGCCATGCTCCGGCAGGTCGATGATCGTTTCCTTGTTCTGATAGGCGATGCGCAGCTTTTCATCCGCGCCGTTCAGACCCTGAAGCGGCATGATCGCGCGCCACCAATCCATCACCCGGCGGGATTTGGAAAAGAACCGATGCCCGCCAAGGTCGATGCGGTTGCCTTCGTGGACATGGGTGCGGGAGATGCCACCGACATTGTCCGCCGCCTCGAACACCACCGGTTTGATATTCGTGCGCCGCGCCAGTTCTAGCGCCGCCGTCAGCCCGGCTGGGCCACCGCCCGCGATGATCGCGATTTCAGGAGAGTTGACCATCAGAACAGCGCCACCTTACGCATAATGAAATTTGACACGAAACTGGCACCTGCTGCGCCGACCTTGGCAATGACATAGGGCAGTGACAGGAGTGAGACGCCCAGCCAGAGCGCGCCCTGATTGACCAGAAGCCCGACAACGCCGATCCCGATGAAGATCAGAAGTTCCGCGATCCGGTTTTCTAGCTTGCGCGCCGCGAACACCCAGATGACAGAGCCGACATAGACAACCAGCATGCCGACGAGGAACGAGATCGCGTTGGCTGTCAGGACTGGCAGGCCCAGAACCTCCACGCCGAACACGAGCAGCGCGAAATCGACTGCGAAGCCGACGATGCTGACGCCGAAATAGCGCAGGAACTCACCCGCGCTTCGTTTGGGCCGACTGACCTCTTCCGTCTGAACATTCATCACGCCCGCCCCACACCACTCAACCGGCACAGAGATACCGGGGCGGGCGCAGATCGTCCAGCCTTGACGGTCAGGCCGAAGGCAGCCTTTCGCGATGATGCGGTGCTGTCCAGTCGATGACTGCCCCGGTCGGGATGATCCGGTGCGGATTGATCGTCTCGTGGCTGTAATGATAGTGGCGGCGGATGTGATCCAGATTGACCGTTTCCGCGATACCGGGCATCTGGAACAGCTCCCGCGTATAGGTCCAGAGCTTGGGATAATCGACCAGCCGGTGCCGGTCGCATTTGAAATGCCCGACATAGACCGGATCGAACCGGACCAGAGTCGGAAACAACCGCCAGTCCGCCTCGGTCAGCGCATCGCCCATCAGATAACGGGAACGGGACAGCCGGTCTTCCAGCCAATCCATCGTGTCAAACAGCGCATTGACCGCCTTGTCATAGGCCGCCTGCGTCGTGGCGAAACCCGACTTGTAGACGCCATTGTTCAGCGTGTCATAGATCCGGTCATTCACTGCTGCGATTTCGGGGCGAAGCGCCTCCGGCCAGTAATCCGCGCGGTTGCCGGTCAGGTCGTTGAAGGCACTGTTGAACATGCGGATGATTTCGGAACTTTCGTTCGACACGATGGTGCCGGTCTGCTTGTCCCACAGCACCGGCACGGTGACCCGCGTCGTCGCCTTGGGGTCCGCTGCCGTATAGACCTGATGCAGCCGGGTCTTGCCCATCAGCCGATCCCCGGTTGCGCCGGGAAAGTCGCCGTCCAGCACCCAGCCTTCGGACAGCATGTCAGGGTCTACCACATCGACGCTGATATGGTCGGTCAGGTCCTTCAATGCGCGAAAGATCAGCGCCCGATGCGCCCAGGGGCAGGCATAGGAGACATAGAGGTGATAGCGCCCGCTTTCCGCCGCGAAACCGCCCGCGCCGGTCGGCCCGGCGGCCCCGTCAGGCGTCACCCAGTTGCGAAACTGGCTCTCCTGCCGCTTGAATTCGCCGCCCGTGCTGGATGTGTCATACCAGACATCATGCCATTCGCCATCAACCAGTCTGCCCATGCGATCCTCCCGTTTCTGCCCCATCACTTATGCACCCGGCGGCGGATGGCGAGGAAAAAGGCGGATAGAAACTGTTTCCGGTTGCGGAACAGCGGCGGCACGCCTGCTCGATTGGTCCCGCGAAGGGTGCAGCGTCGCTTGATCCGGGATGAGCCAAGTCAAACTGATTGAACGAAAACCTGTTTTGAGGTTTAGTTTCTGGGCGCAAGCCAGCCATGAGCGTGATTTCAGATGGGTTCATTTCAAGACGGTCTTCAGGCGATTGCAGGCACCTGTGTTGGTGTCACATCATTGGCGCTTGGTGGGCTTGGGGCCCCGGGCGCAACTGAAGCAGCGATCGGCCTTGCGGGTCTTGCTGGATTCGTCATCGGTCGACAGCAGAAATTCGGTCCGGAATGCGCGCGCGTTCAAAAGCGCCTCCGCAACAAATTGCTGGCAGAATACCGCCAGCATATTCGGGCGGAGGGTGACGATTGGTCCCTTTCAGCCGACCTCAATGCGGCGCATAGGGTTTTAGAGCGCAGTCTGCGGGACTGCTTCATCGACAGGAAGAAACTGGCGGAAAGCGCGGTCACGCCCGCAGGCTTTCCCGATGCTGCCGTTGCTGTCGTATTGGACCAGCTTGGCGCGAAACATCCCGAGTATTTTGCACAAGACCTGTCAGAGACGATTGCCTATCGTTATGCGCGGGATCTGATCCGCGCCGGGATCGAGGCGGCGGTCGAGGACCCGGATTATTACCGTCAGCTTGAACCCTTGCTCATGTTGGAAATGGCAAGCACGCTCGGCATCATTCAGGCAGCGGTCGAGGCAGTGCGAAACGACATCCGCACGCTTCAGGCAACGATAGACAACCTGGTCTTGAACTCGGAAAAGCGCGCACGCGCCTTCGGCATCAAGGAGGGGTTGCTGATTGCCCTTGCCCGCAAATACGCCAAGGACGCGCCCGAAGATTTCGATACGGCTTTGCGGGAACTGGATCGTGCACTGGAAGTCGCCCACCGCGAAGCGGAGCGTGACAGCCTGCCGTCCAATGTCGATGCGGCGCTTGACCTTGTCTTGCGGCGCGTCGATGCGCTGAACGAGCGCGGCGAGATCGAAGCGGCACAGGCGGCAATCGACGCTGAAATCGCCGCGATGGACGATGAAGATGCACGCCGTAATGCGGCGCGCGCACGCCTTTACGAAAAGGGCGTAGTGCAAGCGATCCTGACCCGCTCGGTTTCGGATGCGGTTCGGTTCCTGCGGGCAGGTGTCGAACTTGAATGCAACACGCCGGAGGAAGCATTCAATCTCCTTGAAGATCTGCGGATGGAATGGTTCGGGCGCGGTCGGGACAAGGGCTTGAACTTCGATCTTGAGGTTGCGATTGCGCTGGGCAGGCAGTTGCTGGAGGAACGGACCCGCGAGCGGGTGCCGCTCGACTGGGCGGCGACACAGAACAATCTTGGCACTGCGCTATGGACGCTCGGGGAGCGGGAGAGCGGGACGGCGCGGCTTGAGCAGGCG
>CAYGRU010000006.1:0-48225 GCA_964352385.1 uncultured Candidatus Planktophila sp. | reverse complement strand
GTTGCCGCCTATCGCGCCGCGCTGGAGGAATGGACCCGCGAGCGGGTGCCGCTCGACTGGGCGATGACACAGAACAATCTGGGCAATGTGCTATCAACGCTCGGGGAGCGGGAGAGCGGGACGGCGCGGCTTGAGCAGGCGGTTGCCGCCTATCGCGCCGCGCTGGAGGAATGGACCCGCGAGCGGGTGCCGCTCGGCTGGGCGACGACACAGAACAATCTGGGCGAGGCCTGTCTCGGATTCATGTCAAAGGCCCGCCAGCTTGGCGATGAAGAATCGGTTGAGAAATACCGAAGGATTGGCGTCGAACATGTCGAAAATGCCCTGAGCGAGTTCGATGTTGAAACATCACCTGCCTATCATCAGGTATCGGTCTCGGTTCGAGAGAAGTTGCTGGGATTTTGAAGGAAGTGAAAAGACCGCACCAGAGCGCAAACGATCTAGG
The DNA here is from genome assembly GCA_964352385.1 of uncultured Candidatus Planktophila sp. GTDB lineage: Bacteria > Pseudomonadota > Alphaproteobacteria > Rhodobacterales > Rhodobacteraceae > Pikeienuella. Next base: position 47,780 of record CAYGRU010000006.1, on the reverse strand, counting down.
GGCAACACTGCTTGGCGGAACAGCGGCTGACATCACGGCGGGATGACATTGTGGTGCAGGCAGGCAACGCCGTGCTGCGACCGGCCCTGATCGGGTATCATTCGGGCGTTAACGCATTGTAGGCAAAGGCGCGTGCATGATCCTTGGCATCAGATGAAGGAGCGTTGCCATGTCCGAACCCCGCCCCGCCGCCGCTGATCGCGATGCGCCCGCGCTCGTGCCGCCCGGCAGTCGCCTGTCGGTGGCGACCGATGCCGGGGCGTTTCGGCTGTTGTCGGAAACCGTGTCGGGCTTCGCGATCCGCGCCGAAGACGCGCCCTATCTCGGCGGGTTTGTGGAGGTCACTGGTGCGGCGGGGGAGCGATCGCGCTGCCTCGTGATGATGGCGGAGGAGGCGTGCGGCGTGCGCCATTACGAATTCAAGCAGCGAACCGAAGATCGGGGGATGCCGCCGGTCGATCATGTGCGCCAGTCCGATGCGCCGGTCGCGCTGATCGGCTAGGGTCGGCAGGCGCGCCAATCCGGGTGCGCCGTTATTCCAGATCAATCGGCGGCTTGCCGCCCGTCAGGCTGTCCATCCAGCCGAGCGCATCGCGCAGCCGGACCGCGCGCCCGATGCAAATGATCGCGGGGGCCAGCACGCCGCTGGCGCGCGCGGCCTCGGCGGCACCTTCGAGCGTCGTCTCCAGCGTGAACTGTTGCGGTGTCGTGGCCTGTCGCACGATCAGCACAGGTTCCTGCGGGCTGCGCCCGCCTGCGATCAGGGCGGCGGAAATCTGATCCAGATGTTTCATGCCCATATAGATCACGATCACCTGACTGCCCTTGGCCAGCGCCGCCCAGTCCACCGCCGGTGCCGCCCCGGTCTGGTCGTGCCCGGTGACGAAGGTCAGGGTCTGGTTCACGTCGCGATGCGTCGCCGGAACCCCGGCATAGGCCAGCCCGCCGATCCCCGCGGTGATGCCGGGCACGACGCGAAACTGCACACCATGTTCGACCAGCGTTTCCGCCTCCTCACCGCCCCGCCCGAACAGGAACGGATCGCCGCCTTTCAGGCGCACCACCCGCTTGCCCGCACGCGCCAGATCGACCAGCGTCAGCGAGATGTCGCGCTGCTTTGGTGATGGCCGCCCGCCGCGCTTGCCCGCTGCGATCAGTTCCGCACCGGGGCGCGCCCAGTCAAGGATTCCGTCGCCGACCAAGGCATCATGGACCACCACATCAGCCTGACGCAGCGCGTTCAGCGCATGCAGCGTCATCAGCCCCGGATCGCCGGGACCGGCCCCGACCAGCCAGACGCAACCGGGTTCGAGAATCGGCCAATCGGCAACCGGATGCCGGGGAAGAGGGGCATGATCTGTCATGATCGGCTCTCTACCCCGCCAAAATATGAGTGAAAAGAGCGTATTGGCCTGTTTGCGAGGTTATGTTGCAAGTAGGGCTTCGCCGAACTATCTTAAATGTGGCGTAAATGAGGTGCTGGGTGGTGGTGTACGAGTAAATGCGATCCCTTATCATATATTTCGCACTGTTCGCGATCTTCGTCTGGATGGCGAGTGTGGGGGGATTCGACCGTGTGGACCGGGGGCACCTGCCAATCGCAAATTCCAAGGCACCGACCCATGTATCCGACCTGCCGCTACCCGACCCGCATGATCTGAACGATCTTTCTGTGGTGCCTGCCGCACAGGCAGCAGGGGCATGGACCCCGACACGGCTGACAATTATCGGGTCGGTGGTCAATCTGCGGGCCGGGCCGGGCCTCGACTATCGGATGATCGATGTGCTGGATCAGGGCAGCGAAGTCATGATCGAGGGCGTCGCCATCGGCGAATGGTTGCCGGTAATCGACCCGCTGACCGGCGTCAGCGCCTGGGTGCATTCGGATTACGTCGTCAAGTCCGATCTGCGCTAGCGCCGCTGCCGGACCAGCGCTGTTATCTGACGATCCCATCCATGATCAGACGTCCGTCAGGGCCACGCGCCCAGACCGTGCAGGACGCGCCTTCATCGCGGGCGCAGATCGCGATCTCCTCATCATCGAAGGCCGGCGACCGGGCGCGAAAATCGAACGCAGTCGCCGCGCCGAGCGGGCCTGCCTCGGCGAAACCGACCAACAGTTGTGCGATCAGCGGCCCGTGCACGATCAGCCCGCGATACCCCTCCACATCGCGCGCATAGTCCCTGTCATAATGGATTCGGTGGCCGTTGAAGGTCAGGGCGGAATAGCGGAACAGCATGGTCGGGCCGCAGCGCAGAACCCGGCTTCGCGTCTCGTCCACGGGTGCCTGATCCGGCACCGGCGGCGGCGCATTGGGTGAAGGATCCTCGCGATAGACGATGTCCTGATGTTCGGTGACGCACAACGTGCCACCCGCGCTGATCTCGTGGCGCAAGGTGACAAAGGCCAGCGGCCCGCTGCGCCCCTCTTTCCGGCTGATCGCCTCGATCACGGTGCGCTTTTGCGCATCCGCCCCGTTGGGCAGTGGCGCGTGAAAGCGCAGGCGGCCCCCGGCCCACATCCGGCGCGGCAGACCCAGATCGGGGATGAAGCCGCCCTTGGCCGGATGACCATCGCGGCCAAGGGCGCGGGCAGGCTCCGCCTCCAGAAAATAGATCCAGTGCTGGAAGGCAGGCAGCGGGTCGCCGGGTGCGGGTGGCGGCCCGTCGCCGTCCAGCGTCGCGTGCAGGCCTGCGGCGCGCCACGGGTCGATCCGGTCGTGCAAGGTCATCTCGCGGCCAAGGGCGGGATGCGGGGCGGTCATCAATCGGTTCCGAACTCTGCGCGTATCGCCGCGCCGTGCTGGTCGATGGCGGGAACCGGCGCGGCCCCTGTCCAATCAGCCTGCGCGGCGCTGGCGGGCAGGCGGGCCATGCCTGCGGCGGTCGCCACATCCACCCGGCGCAGATGCGGATGGGCGGACAGGCCCGCCACGTCGTTCACCTCGCCCCACGCAATGCGCGCGGTGTCGAGCGCGGCGCAAAGCGCGGCAATCGGTTGCGCGCCAAACGCCTCGGCCACCGCGCCATCCGTCTCCGCCCGGTTCGCGACGCGGGCGTTGTTGGTGGCAAAGCGGGGATCGTCGCCCAGATCGGGGCGGTTCAACACCGCCGTCGCCAACACGCGCCATTCGCGATCCGACTGGATGGAAATCAGCAGGCGCCGCCCCTCCTGCGTCTGAAAGGCCCCGTAAGGCGCAATCGACGGATGCGCGAGGCCGATCCGTTCGGGTGCCTTGCCGAGGTAGTCGTGATGCAGCAGCGGCACCGTCATCCATTCGGCCAGCGTGTCGAACAGCGACACCTCGATATGCGCGCCCATCCCGGTGCGCGCCTGTCGCACCAGCGCAGCAGAAATGGCACCGAAGGCGTTGATGCCTGTGCCGATATCCGCAATCGAGACACCGATGCGCCCCATCTCGCCCGGCCCGCCCGATACCGCGACGACGCCGCTTTCCGCCTGTATCAGCAGGTCATAGGCCTTGCGCTCGCCGAAGGGCGGTGCCGCGCCGAAGCCGGAGATATCGCAGCAGACAAGTTTCGGATTGGCGGCGCGCATCGCTGCCGCGTCCACCCCCATCCGCCCCGCCGCGCCGGTCGCGAGGTTCTGCATGAACACATCGGCCCGCGCGATCATCCGTTTCAGCAAGGCCAGATCGCCGGGCAGCTTCAGGTCGAGCGCGATGCTTTCCTTGCCCTGATTGAGCCATGCAAAATACGATGATGATCCGTTCGCGGCCTTGTCATAGCCGCGCGCGAAATCCCCCTCCGCCCGTTCGATCTTGATGACCCGCGCGCCCGCCTCCGCCAGACGCGCGGTGGCAAGCGGTGCGGCGACGGCCTGTTCCAGTGCGACGACAAGCACGCCTGAGAGGGGTTTGGGTAATGCAGGCATCAGAAGCTCCGCGGCATACCCAGAACCTTTTCCGCGATGAAGCTGAGGATCAGGTTCGTTGAGATTGGTGCGATCTGGTAAAGGCGCGTTTCGCGGAACTTGCGCTCAATCTGGTAATCCTTGGCGAAGGCGAAGCCACCGAAGGTCTGCATCGCGGTATCGCCCGCCTTCCACGACGCCTCGGCGGCCAGCATTTTGGCCATGTTCGCCTCTGCCCCGCAGGGACGCCCGGCCTCGTAAAGCAGGGCGGCCTTTTCGACCAGCGCTGCGGCGGCCTCGGTTTCGGCATAGGCGCGGGCGATGGGGAACTGCACGCCCTGATTGGCCCCGATGGGGCGACCGAACACCACACGCTCCGACGCATAGGCGGACGCCTTGTCGGTGAAATAGCGGGCATCGCCGACACATTCGGCGGCGATCAGGATGCGCTCGGCATTCATCCCGGTCAGGATGATCGGCCAGCCACCACCCTCGGCCCCGATCAGGTTTTCCACCGGGATTTCGAGGTCGTCGAAAAACAACTCGGTCGCGTGATGATTGATCATCGCATCAATCGGGCGAACCGTCAGGCCGTTGCCCCGCGCCGTGCGCAGATCGACCAGAAAGGCCGACAGGCCGTCGGTCTTGCGCTTCACCTGATCCAGCGGCGTTGTGCGGGCCAGCAGCACCATCAGGTCGGAATGTTCAACCCGGCTGATCCAGACCTTTTGCCCATTCACCCGCCAGACATCGCCATCCCGCACGGCGGTGGTTTTCAGCGATGTGGTGTCGGTGCCGGTGGTCGGCTCCGTCACACCAAAGCTTTGCAGGCGGATCGCGCCGCTGGCGATCTGTGGCAGCCATTTCTGTTTCTGCGCCTCTGACCCGTGGCGCAGCAGCACACCCATGACGTAAAGCTGCGCATGGCAGGCCCCGGCATGGGCCCCGCGCCGCGAGATTTCTTCGAGGATCGTGCAGGCCTCCAGCAGGCCCAGCCCCGATCCGCCGTATTCTTCGGGGATCAGTGCGCCAAGGAAACCGGCCTCGGTCATCTCGGTGACGAAGGCGGTCGGATAGCCGCCGTCGCGGTCCAGATCCCGCCAATAGGATTCGCCGTATTTGGCACAAAGCGCGGCAACGGCGGCGCGGATTTCGGTCAGGGCGAGGTCGCGGTCAGGGTCGATCATGGCACCATATGGATGAGGAAACGTCGGTCAGGCAAGGCCTGCCTGAAACACCCGCCCCGGCACATTCGGTTTTGGATCAATGCCCGCCAACCGCGCCATGTGCCAGCCGAGCGCGAGGTTCGATGACAGCACCGGCAGGCCGGTGCGCGCCTCGGTTTCGGCGATGATGCCGAAGGCGCGCAGATTGGTGCAGGATGCGAAGATCACATCCGCGCCTTCCGCCACAGCCTCCATCGCCGCGAGGGTGGATCGTTCGGAAATGCGCGCCACCGTCGCCTCGGACTGTTGTTCGAACGAGGTGAAATTGGCGATCTCCAGCCCCGCGTCCTCCAGCGCCGCGCGCATCGCGGCGGATACGGAGGGCAGGTAGGGCGTTACGAACCCCAGCCTGCGCGCGCCGAGCGCCCGGCAGGCCGCAATGGTCGCCGTCAGCGGGTCAGTGACCGCCCGCGTTGGGCGCGATTGCTGGATCAGCGCGGCAATCCGGCCCGCGCCGATCACCGTCGCCCCCGATGTGCAGCCATAGCCGATCACGTCATAGGGCCGGTCGGGCAGCAGGGCGGTGGTTGCGGGCAGGTCCGCCTCCATCTGCCGCAATGTTTCCGGCGTCACATCGGGGGCGGAGGGGATGCGCGCGTGGTAAAGCGCATGGCCGGGGCCGGGCAGGAGGGTTGCCAGCTCCGGCTCGATCGTCTCGTCCGTTGCCAGAACGATCAGGCCGAGCGCGGCCTTGGACGCGGCCCCCGGATCGGTGGTGAAAGCCGCGCGCATCAGATCACCGGCAGTTCTGGTGCAGCGCGGGTCGTCAGCAGGATCGGGGCATCCTCGGTCATCACGATATTCTCCTCCTGCACCATCATGGTGCCTTGGCCTGTCGCGATGGACGGCTCCAGCGTCAGGACCATGCCGGGGCGCAGCATGGTTTCATCGAAGGGCGCGAGCGAGGGCCATTCTGTCAATTGCATGCCCAGCCCGTGGCCATAGCGCCCGATAGAACTGCCGCCGCCAAGGGCGCGGTTCATCGCAAGCCAGAGGTCGGCGCAGGTTGCACCGGGCCGGGCAGCAGCCAGTGCCGCCTCCGTCGCCCGGTCGAGCGCGGCATAGGCCCGCCGGGCGGCGTCGGTGGCGGAGCCGAACGCGAAATTGCGGTCGAAATCGCAGAAATACCCATCCCGCGTCGCGCCGGTATCCAGCATCAGCACATCGCCGATGCGCAGGGGCGTGTCGGTCGGCGGCGAGATGACATCGCCATATCCGTCCGGCCCTGTGCCGCCCACCAGATAAGGCACATCATCCGCGCCCGCCGTCAGCAGCGCAATGCGAAACGCGCGGAATGCGTCGCGCAGGGTCTGGCCGGGCGCGAAAAGGTCCGGCGCGCGGGCGAACGCGGCTGAGCCGATGGCGCAGATCGCCGTCAGCTTTGCAATTTCCGCCGCCGACTTGACGGCGCGCAGCGCCAGCAGCCACCGCGAGATATCCTCGAACCCGATCCCCAGCCGATGAAAATCCGCCAGTGGCATGCGCAGCGTGCTTTCCGGCCCCATCGGCATCCCGACGCGGCCATAAGGGGTCAGCGCCTGCCGTGCCAGCGTCACGCCGTCATCGGTCGGGTGCGGCGACGACCATGTGCGGATGTCTTCGACCCATGTCTCAGCCATCAGGTTGGCCCCGATTTCGGGAATGATCGCAATCGGCCTACCGTGGCGCGGCAGGATCAGCATCCAGGGCCGTGTCGGGCTTTGCCAGAACAGGGTGCGAAAGCCGGTGAAATAGCGGATTTCGGCCTCGGTCGTCAGAAAGATCGCATCAAGCCCGCGCGCGGTCATCTCCACCTGCGCCCGCTCGGCGCGGGCCTCGAATTCGCTGACCGGGAAATCAGCCATCCTCGGGCCCTTCCGACAGATAGATCAGCACCCGGCTTTCGGGGCCAATGCCGAAGGCGGCCTTTGCGGCCAGAAGTCCGGCAAACCCGGTCCCGCCGGAGGGTGTCGTGGCAAAACTTGCATCTGCAAGCATATCGGCAGCCGCCATTGCGTCGGCATCGGTGACGGTCATGAATCCGTCCGCCTCACGCGCCAGATATTTCAGCGCCAGATGCGACGCCTCTTTGCAGTCGAGCCGCCCCATGTTCGACACCGGCCCCGTCGCTGCAACGAAGGTGCCGGCCTGAATGGCGGCGAGCAGGGCCGGGGCGGCGTCAGGTTCGACGACGATGATGCACGGCGCATCGCCCCAGACGCGCCGCGCGGCAGCGGCAGAGGCGGCGGCAAGCCCGCCGACCCCGGCCTGAAGAAAGACATGGGTCGGGGCGTCGGGCATCTGGCGCGCAACCTCCGCCCCCATGACAAGATATCCCTCCATCACGTCGCGCGCCGGATCGACATAGCCGTGCCACGAACTGTCGGACAGCAGGTGCCAGCCCTGCGCCGCCGCCGCCGATTTCGCCAGCGCCATCGCCGCCTCGTAATCCGCACCCGCCCGGACCACCACCGCGCCCCGGTCGCGGAGACGGGCGGCGAAGGCTTCGGGCACCGTGTCAGCGATATGGATGACCGCCTGCGCCGCAAAGGCCTTCGCGCCGGCGGCCAGGGACAGGCCATGATTGCCCGCGCTGGCGCAGATGAATGTCTCGCCGTCGAGCGCGGTCTCGATGGGCAAGCCGCTGTGGCGGGCGGCGGCATCGGCGCGTTTCGCGACCGCATGCGCCGCGCCGAGCGCCTTGAAACTGCCGAGCCCCATGCGCCCGCGTTCGTCCTTGATGAACAATGCGCCGATGCCAAGTCTGGCTGCAAGGTCGGGGGCGGATACCAGCGGCGTTTCCCGCGCTGCCGGGCAGCGTGCGATCAGCGCCTCCGCCGCGCGCGGATCGGTTTCGATCTCGCCGGGGGCGAGGCTGGACTCATCAGGCAGACCCTGCCGCCGCCACGGATTGTCGATCAGCACCTATGTTGCCCCCCTGTTCCGGTCGGCGCGGATCAGATCCGCCGCCTTTTCCGCGATCATGATCGTCGGCGCGTTGGTATTGCCGCCGATGAGGGTCGGCATGACCGATGCATCAACGACGCGCAACCCCCGGATGCCATGCACGCGCAGCGCGGTATCGACCACCGCGCCCTCATCAACACCCATCCGACAGGTGCCGACCGGGTGATAGATCGTATCGGCGCGGGCGCGGATATGGCTCATCAGATCGGCTTCGTCGCGCACCGTCTCGGTATAGATCTCTCGCCCCCGCCAGCCGTCCAGCGCCGGGGCGTTCATGATCTGCCGCGTCAGCTTCGCGCCTTTCAGGAGCAGCGCGGCGTCACGGTCATCGGACAGGAAATTCGGGTCGATCCGGGGCGCGGCACGCGGGTCGGCGCTGTCCAGACCGACCGTGCCCCGGCTGTGCGGACGCAGGACGCAGACATGCGCGGAATATCCGCGCTTGAAATGCCGTTTGCGCGAATGGTCATCGACGATGCCGACCACGAAATGCATCTGAAGGTCGGGGCGGTCGAGCGACGGGTCGGATTTCACGAAGGCACCGGTTTCGGCGAAGGTCGTGGTCGCGGGGCCATCGCCGGTCTTGCCCCAGCGCCGCGCGGCCTTGACCATGTCCCACAGCCCGCCGGGGTTGAGGCCCAGCGCCTCTTTCCGGTGGGTGGTGTAGGAAAAGATGAAATCGAGATGGTCTTGAAGGTTCTGCCCGACGCCGTTCAGATCGTGCCTGACCTCGATGCCGTGGGCGCGCAGTTCATCCGCTGGGCCGATTCCTGAAAGCAACAGGATCTGCGGCGATCCGAACGTGCCTGCTGAAAGAATCACCTCGCGCCGCGCGCGCACCTGATGGCGGCGACGGCCCACGAGGTATTCCGCACCGGTGGCCTGCCCTTCCTCCAGCAAGATACGGCAGATATGCGCCTTGGTGATGATTGTCAGGTTGGGCCGGTCCATGACCGGGTGGAGATAGGCGGCAGCCGCCGAGCACCGCTCGCCATGCTTGTCGCCACCGCGAAACTGGGTGACCTGATAATGGCCTGCGCCCTCCTGCTCCGGCCCATTGAAATCATCGTTGCGCCGGATCTGCATCTCTTCACAGGCGTTGATGAACGCGTCCGACAGGGGGTTCTTCGCCAGATCGTCACCCACATGCAAAGGCCCGTCCGCGCCGTGCAGCGCATCCGCCCCGCGATGATTATGCTCCGACCGTTTGAAATAGGGCAGGACACTGTCCCAATCCCAACCATCGCAGCCCTGATCGGCCCAGCCGTCATAATCCGACGGGTGCCCGCGCACATAAAGCATCGCGTTGATCGCCGATGACCCGCCCAGCGCCTTGCCGCGCGGCTGATATCCACGCCGCCCGTTCAGGCCCGGCTGCGGCGCGGTCTTGAAGGCCCAATTGTTGATCTTCGGCATGTCCGGCAGCATCAGGACACAGCCGAGCGGCATGCGGATCAGCAGATCCTTGCCCGCGCCCCCGGCCTCGATCAGGCAGACGCTGATTTTCGGGTCCTCGCTGAGCCGGGAAGCGAGGGTGCAGCCCGCCGATCCGCCGCCAAGGATCACATAATCGAAGTTCATCCTGTTTCCCCCGGTCGCGGTGCTCTGCCATCTTGTGCTAGGACGGTTCTCAAGGATGGAAGTCTAAGAGGCATGTGATGAAAGTCGACAGCGAAAATCCCCTCCTGCTGAGGGCGGATCAAGACGGGGTCGCGATCCTGACCCTGAACCGCCCCGAGGCACGCAATGCCCTGTCGCGCGGTCTAATGGCGGCGATGATCGCGGCATTGGACAATATCACCGCCGATCCGGCGGTGCATGTCGTGGTCATCCGGGGGGCGGGGCCGGGGTTCTGTGCCGGGCATGACCTGAAAGAGGTGCGCAGCGATCCGACACGTGCGGCCTATGAGGCGCTTTTCGCCGAATGTTCGGCGCTGATGATGCGGATCCAGACCCTGCGTCAGCCGGTGATCGCCGAGGTGCACGGGATCGCGACCGCAGCCGGGTGCCAGCTGGTCGCCTCCTGCGATCTGGCGGTGGCGGACGCGGCGGCGCGCTTTGCGACGCCCGGCGTGAATATCGGCCTGTTCTGTTCCACACCGATGGTGGCCGTTTCGCGGGCCGTGGGGCGGAAAGCGGCGATGCGGATGCTGTTGACCGGCGACATGATCGACGCGCAACAGGCGCTGGCCTATGGGCTGGTCAGTCATGTTGCGGCGGCGGGGGCGCTGTCGGCGGACGTTCTGGCGCTCGCCCGCCAGATCGCCGGGAAATCGCCGCTGACGCTGGCGATCGGCAAAGAAGCCTTCTATCGGCAGGCGGAGATGGGCACGGCGGACGCCTATGCCTATGCCAGCGCGGTGATGACGCAGAACATGCTGGCCCGCGATGCCGAGGAAGGCATCGATGCCTTCATCGAAAAACGCGATCCGGTATGGAAGGGGCGCTGAGGCGGTCCGCAAGTCGGTTCTGCGCGTCTTTCGCGGGCAGTGCGGACACCGAGGATGGCAAGAGCCGTGGCGATGTTTGCAAGGCCTGCCGCGCGAGCACCAAGGCGATCTTCGGCGGTGTTCGGATGCCATATCTGCGGATCAGGTCCATAAAGCGGGCGGCCCAGAAGCGGGACGTTTCGCGTGCGATCAGGTCTGGTGCCAGTGCCGCAAGCGTCAATATCATCCTGTCCTGATCGCTGATCGCCGCGGACAAGATTTCGATGTCAGGGGACAAAGCTGCGGCCTGACCGGTCCTGTCCGGGGTGGGCACGGCGATCCGCTGGCAGTGCCACCGCCCGCTGAGCGCGATGCGTATCCAGCAATCAAGTTCGGCGCAGGTCCCGAGGCGCGGGTTCAGCCACAAGTCCATGCTTTCGTCGCGCGCGCGGGCGCGCCTCGCGAAATTCAACGCCGCGCGGCGAACCAGAGCGGATGCGCCATGCCGATGACCAAGATGAAGCCGCAGGAGCGCGGCAGGCAACACGGTGCGTGGCAAGGTTGCCAAGGCGTTGGTTGAAGGTTCGGCAATGCTGACACCCACCGTGCTGTCGGCGGCGAGGTGGCGGATATGGCGGGCCAGCCGCCCCTCCGGCCAGATGTCGCCGGGCTGGCAAAAGGCGACGAACGGGGCCTTGGTGGCCCGCAGCCCCGTATTGAACGCGCCGCCCCGTGTTTCGCCCAATTTGTGGATCAAGCGCAGCCTTGGCGTGCGTCTGAGGGCAACGGCATCGAATGGCGACCCGGATCGACCTTCGCTGACCACGATCACCTCGCTGTCAGCGCAGGACTGGCGCAGGATCGACTCCACTGTCGCCACGATCTGCTCGGTTGATCCGGTCGCGGACAGGATGAAAGCGGTGCGGGCCGTTTCCGGCTTGTCGCCGCTGCGCCGTCCGCTTCAGGCCGGGCGGCGGATGTGACGGATCACGAGATGCGGGCAGGGCCGCGCCGCCGCAACTGTGCCGATTGCTGCCTTGGTGCGAGATGTGCCGGAGTGCCTTTCATGCGCAGCCCTGAGCTGATGATGCATCGCCCGCCCAAAGCGGCGCGAGACATCGACCAACGCAATGCTGAGCAAGACAAGTGCAGGCGGTGCGAACATGGCCGCGGGACCGAACAATGCCCAGAACGCGATGCAGATGCTCGCGACGCACAGGATCACCGCCAAGGCGATCCAGCGTGGGTCTGTCGGGATCAGGAGGGTCCTGTGCAAGTGCGGAAGGGATGTCGCCAGCGGGCGCGACGGGTGAATCGCGCGGTGGTATGTCGTCATCTGCGTGTTCCTTGTTCAATTCAACTCAGGACACACCACATCCCGCCCCCGGGTTTCATCCCTGCCTTATGGGGCCGATCTGTTGACGAACTGTCACCGTTGCGGGCGGCGATACAGCCAGCTTGATTCAAATCACGCGGGCAGGGCCGCAGCGATCCGCTCGATATCCTCGCTGCCGGCGGGGCGGGGGCAGGCCGGGGTCACCAGCAGCACGACCGCGCCCTCGGTTGCCGCCGCCAGAATCGCATCGGGAAGGCGTCCGCCGGTCATTGCGTGGCGGGGGCATTCGGTCAGGGCGACGCGGGCGGCATCGCGACGGGCAAGCTCCAGCACCGCCTCGTCGACACCTGCCGGGTGAAAGATGGTGGCGGCATTCTGCAACCGCTCCACCGCGCGCAGCGACATTAGGTCAGGGGCTGCGGGAAGTTCGATCATGGTGATCCCGCCGGTCTGTTGATCCGGCGCGCGGCCTGCGCGAGCGGCATCGGCGATCATCGCGGCGGCCTCGGTGGGCCGACCTGCACGCCAGCGGCGCCACGGCGCGCCCTTGATCGCCCAGTTCCAGAACCCGAGCCTGTCGGCGGGCGCGACGGATTCGCCGACCAGCGCCCGCTGTTCGCCGATCATCGCGATGAAGGGGCCAAGTTCAGGTGACAACGCCTGTTCCAGCGAGGTCTTGATCGCTTTCGCCATGATCGGGGCCGCACCCTCCGTCCCGATGGCCACGACGACCGGGTCGCGGTCAACCAGCGCGGGGGTGATCATGTCGCACTGATCGGGCCGGTCGACCATGTTGACCAGACAGCCAGCGGCCCGCGCCAGTGCTGCAATCTGATCATCCCGCGCCCGGTCATCTGTTGCGATGAATGCGAAATCGGCGGCGGCGATGGTGTCCTGGCAGATATCGCGGGGCACGTGATGCGCCACTTCGGACCTGACCGTTGTGGCCAGTTCGTCATTCACTACGGCGGCCATGATGACCAGTCGCGCCTCGGTTCGGCGCAGCAGGCGGATCTTCTGCGCAATCTGCTCTCCGCCGCCCGCCAGCAGAACGGTCCGGCCCGCCATGTCGAGAAACATCGGAAAATAGCGCATCTGTCCCTCCTGCGATCATCTGTGACATAGCCGGATCGCGCGGCAAGGGAAGCGGTAAGTCAGGGCAAGGCCCCATGTCGGCGCACATTGACAGGCCTTCGGCCCGGATTTACCTCTCAGTCTGGTCAGAAAAAGAAACCAATTATGCCCTTCTCCGCCATCGAGCCTGAGAAAGTCTCCGCCGCTGTCCGGCGTCAGATGGAGATGTTGATCCTGCAAGGCGTGTTGCGCCCCGGCGAGCGTCTGCCATCGGAACGTGATCTTGCGCTGCGGCTCGATGTGTCGCGCCCGACGGTGCGCGAGGCGCTGGCGGATCTTGAATCGCGCGGCCTGATCGTGATCCGCCCCGGTGGCGGCGCGTTCATTGCCGAGGTTCTGGGGAATGCGTTCTCCGGCCCGCTGATCGAATTGTTCGCGACGCAGGATGTGGCGCTGTTCGATTATATCGAATTCAGGCGCGATCTGGAGGGGGTGGCGGCAGCCCGCGCGGCTGAACGGGCAACGAAAGCGGATCGGGAAACGATCTCGGCCCTTTTCGCGCGCATGGTGCAGGCCCATGACCGGCGCAATCCGGCGGATGAGGCGGCGCTCGACGCCGATTTCCACATGGCGATTGTCGAGGCGGCGCATAATGTCGTGATGCTGCACATGGCGCGGTCGCTTTATGAACTGCTGCGCCGGGGCGTGTTCTACAATCGCAGCCTGACCTATGCCGAGCAGGACAGCCGCAACAAGCTTTTGTCGCAGCACCGCGCGATCCATGATGCGGTGATCGCGGGCGACCCGGATGCGGCGCGGCTGGCGGTGGAACAGCACATGGATTTCATCAAGATCCACCTCGCCGCCGCTGACCGGGTGCGAGGCCGGGAGGAAATCGCGAAGCTGCGTCAGGAACAGGACGCACGTCTGGCCGGGGCAGAGCCGCGACGCCGATAACGGCGCGACACGCAGCCGGGCAGATGTCGCGGCCAACCCGGTTCGCGTGATCCGGATTGGCCAGATGCCTTTCCCCTACCGGGTGATGATTTCCGGCCCCATCGCGAGCGTTGGCAACCATGTCGACATGATCGGGATATAGGTCACCATGATGAGGAAGATGAAGAGGATGCCGAGCCACGGCAGCGCCGCCTTCACGACCGCAAGCATCGGCATGCCCGCGATCCCGGATGTGACGAACAGGTTCAACCCGACCGGCGGCGTGATCATCCCGATTTCCATGTTCACCACCATGATGATGCCAAGGTGGATCGGGTCGATGCCGAGGTTGATCGCGATGGGGAACACCAGCGGTGCGACGATCACGATCAGGCCCGAGGGTTCCATGAACTGTCCGCCGATCAGCAGGATCACGTTGACGAGAATCAGGAAAACGACCGGACCGAAGCCCGCGTCGAGCATCGCACGGGCGATGGACTGGGGGATTTGTTCCTCGGTCAGCACATGCTTGAGGATCAGCGCATTGGCGATGATGAACAGCAGCATGATGGTCAGCTTGCCCGCCTCCGCGAGCGTCGCGCGGGTATCGCGGTGCACGAGACTTGGGATGAACCCGATCAGCGTGTCTTTGATAGCCCGGATAATGCTGACAATGACGGCAACGGTCCAGTCGGCGAAGACCGGCCTGCCGAGGTTCTCCTCGGCTCCCATACGGTCCAGCTGGCCAAGGCTGCGGCGCTGACCCTCGCTGAGGAACGGCACGCCTTTCAACGGGCCCATGTCGCGGTAGACGAAGTTTGCGATCAGGAAGGCGTAGACCGCCGCGACCGCCGCCGCCTCGGTCGGGGTGAAGACGCCGCCATAGATCCCGCCAAGGATGATGACGATCAGCATCAGGCCCCAAAGCGCATTCGATGCGCTTTCCAAGATTTCGGCGAAACCGGCGAAGGGTTGCGCGGGCATTTTCTTGTAAAGCGCCCAGCCATAAATGCCGAGCATCAGCATACCGCCCGCCACCAGACCGGGGATGACCCCGGCGAGGAACATCCGCCCGACCGACACATCGACTGCCGTCGCATAGACGACCATCACGATGGAGGGTGGGATCAGGATGCCGAGCGTGCCCGCGTTGCAGATCACGCCTGCGGCGAATTCCTTGGTATAGCCGGTCTGCTTCATCGCCGCGATGACAATGGACCCGATGGCGACCACCGTCGCGGGGGAGGAGCCGGAAAGCGCCGCGAACAGCATGCAGGCGAAGACGCCCGCAATGGCGAGGCCGCCGCGAAAATGGCCGACACAAGCGATGGAGAATCGGATGATCCGCGCCGCAACACCGCCCGTCGACATGAAGCTGGACGCTAGGATGAAAAACGGGATGGCGAGCAGCGTGTAGTGCCCCTCGAACGCAGAGAACAGCGTCTGCGCTACGGAGGCGAGGGAACTGTCAGAGAAGATCAGCAGGAAGATGACCGAACTGACGCCGAGCGCGATGGCGATCGGAACCCCGATCAACATCAGAAGGATGATGGCCGCAAAGAGGATGATGGCTGACATGATTAGGCTTCCTTGGCCACTTTGGCGGCGGCTTCTTCGACAAGGTCTTCGGCTTCATGGCTGGCGATGATCCGGTCCTTGTCGGTCGTCAGGATCAGAAACCCTGCCTCGAGGATGCGGAACGTCAGCAGGGCCATACCAAGCGGCAGGATGAAATAGGGAATGTAGCGGGGCATCTTCTCGTAAGGGCGACCATCATTCGTGATGTCGGACAGGAACTGGAGGAACCCCGGCATCGGGATGTCCTTGGTTTCCAGAAAAGATGCGGTTGAGGCGAATTTCCACCAATAGTCCCAGCCGCCCTTCAGCAGAAGCGCACAGAAGACAAGGCACACAAGGACGGAGGCGAAGGCCATGATCTTGCGCTGAGACCGCGTGCCGAGATTGGTGATGACATCGACGCCGAGATGGGCGGTGATCTTCACGCAATAGGACATGCCGAACAGGACCAGCCAGGCGAACAGGAAGACCGTGGTTTCAAGCTGCCAGAGGATGTTGGAATTGAAGACATAGCGGGCGATGACATTGGCGAAGGTAATCACCGTCATCAGGCCCAGTATCAGGGCGATGATATTCTCTTCGATGCTGTTTATCAGCCGTCCGAGAGATGTTTTGGGTGCATAGGCTGCCATCGTGAAATCCCCCCTGACCCCGTCGTTCTGCGTCGGGATGTGATTGTAAGGTGGCCGGCGAACCGGCCACCCTTGATGTGTGAATGCCTGATGAAGGCGTGCCTCAGTTGGTCGAGTTGAAGCCCTGTGCCTTGGCGATCAGGTCGGCGGGCACGTCGGCCTCGAACTTCGCCCAGACGGGTTCCATCGCAGCAACCCATGCGGCCCGCTGTTCGGCGTTCAACTGGCGCACGACGCCGCCAGCCGCGACGATGGCATCCTTGGCTTCTTCGTTCACGCGGAACGATTCGCCGTTCCGGGCCTCGGTGACTTCCTTGATGATGGTCGCGAGCTGGGTGCGGACATCATCTGGAAGGCCCTTCCAGAATTCGTCGGAGGTTACGACCAGATAGTCGATGACACCGTGATTGGTCTCGGTGCTGCCATCCTGAACTTCGAAGAATTTCTGGCCGTAGATATTCGACCAGGTATTCTCCTGCCCGTCGACAACGCCGGTCTGCAAGGCGCCGTAAACTTCGGAGAAGGCCATTTTCTGGGGGTTCGCGCCCAGTGCCTCGAACTGTGCCTGAAGCACGTCGGATGCCTGGATGCGGAACTTGAGACCATTCGCATCGGTCGGCAGCAAAAGCGGGCGGTTGGCCGACATCTGCTTCATGCCGTTATGCCAGAAGGAGAGGCCCTGAATCCCGCGCGGCTGCATGCTGTCGAGCATGGCCTGACCGAATTCGGAATTCTGGAAGCCATCGACCGCGTCGATATCGGCAAAGATGAACGGCAGGTCGAACAGGCGGAATTCGCGTGTGAACTGCTCGAATTTCGAAAGGCTCGGTGCCGCCATCTGAACATCGCCGAGCAGCAATGCCTCAAGCACCTTGTCGTCGTCATAAAGCTGCGAATTCGGGAAGACCGTCATGCAGGCCTTGCCCTCCATCTCTTCATTGACGCGCTGTTCAAGCAGTGCCGCAGCAAGGCCCTTGGGGTGCTTGTCAACATTGGTGACATGGCTGAACTTGATTTCGATCTCATCGCCGGAGCAATGACCGGCGGCGGAAGCCGTGCCTGCCGACAAGGCAGCAGCGGCAGCCATCGACGCAGCGACGGCGAGGGATGTGATATGGCGCATTTTTTCCTCCCAAATGCAGTGGTGATGGGCATGTTACCCATCTTGACCGCATCATTGCCGGGACGCGGCGCAGATCAAGCGAAACACGCGAAGCGCGCAAGATACTGAAACAAAAACATGAAACAGGCGCGATTGGCGCAGATTCGTTGACTTGTGCGAAAATCCGCACGGTTCGCCCGCCGGTTGTTCCGGGAACCCGCGCATGATGAACGCGGACTGATTCGCGTCTAGCGGAAATCGGCGCTGGTCAGGCTGTGACGCGAGAGTTTGTCATAGAGCGTCTTGCGCGGCAGCCCAAGGATGCGCGCGGCCTCGGTCACGCGTCCGCCGGTGGCCGACAACGCTTTCATGATGACCTGCTTTTCGAACGTCTCCACCTGATGCGCCAATGTCAGGTCGGCAGGCGCGTCGTGCGGATCATTCACATGTCTGTCTTCGCCGATCTCAAGCCCGAGGCCCTGGGCAAAACGTTCGGCGACATTCTTCAGCTCGCGAATATTGCCGGGCCAGTCATGGGCTGCCAGCCGCGCCGATATTTCCGGCGTCAGGCGGGGCGGCTCCCGCCCGACACGCTGTGCGGCGTGCATCAGGAAGGTTGCGAACAGCAGCGGCACATCCGCCATCCGCTGTCGCAGCGGCGGGATCGTCAGGCGCGCGACATCCAGCCGGTGAAAGAGGTCGGCCCGGAACCGCCCGGCGGCGACTTCGGCACGCAGATCGGTCTTGGTGGCGGCGATGACCCGGATGTTCAGCCGGATCGGGCGATCGCTGCCAAGGCGTTCGATCTCTCGCGCTTGAATGACCCGCAGGATGCGGACCTGAATGTCGGGCGGCATGGTTTCGATTTCATCGAGAAAGATGATGCCCCCCTCCGCCGCCTCGAACCGGCCACGGCGTGACGGTGCGCCCGGCACGGCCCCGGCATCACGCCCGAACAGTTCCGCCGTGGCGATGTCCGGCGGCAGCGCGCCGCAATGCACCGTGACGAAAGGGCCGCGCGCCCGGTCGGACAGGTGATGCAGGGTCAGGGCGGCAACCTCTTTCCCCGTGCCGGTCTCGCCGAGGATCAGCACATCGGCATCCGCCTGCGCGACAGCCATCAGCCGGTCGTGAAAAGCCCGCGCCGCCGGGGCATCGCCGACGATCATGCGCGGGCTGTTGTCAGCTTCGGCGTTGATCCGCAATTTCAGCGCACGATTTTCCAGCACGAGGCGACGCTTGTCGATCGCCCGGCGGGCGACTTCGACCATCCGGCTTGGCGAGGCCGGTTTTTCGATGAAATCATAGGCCCCTGCGTTCATCGCCCTGACCGCCATCGGCACATCGCCATTGCCGGTCAGCAGCATGACGGGCAGGTCGGGGTCCTGTTCGCGGATCGCCGCGAGCAGGGCGAACCCGTCCATCCCCGGCATCATGATATCGGAGATGACGGCACCGATCTGCGGCACGTCAGGTGCAAGCGCCCCGGTCCGCGCGATGAGGCGGATCGCGGATCGCGCATCGCCCGCCTGTTCCACCGCGATATCGGCAAGATCCATCGTCTGTGCCAGCGCGCGCCGCACCTGCGCTTCATCATCGACCAGCAGGACCGAAAGTGTGGTCATGGGTCAGGCGACCTTGCGCTGGGCCGACGCGGAGCGAAGCGTCGCCGTCATGACTGCGCCGCCTTCGGGGTGATTGGCCGCGACAAGGCCGCCGCCGAATCCCCGCATGATGCCATAGGAAATCGACAGGCCGAGGCCCAGCCCCTCGCCGCCCTGCGACTTGGTGGAAAAGAACGGGTCGAACATTCGCCCCTTCACCTCGTCTGTCAGCCCCGCGCCGCGATCATGGACCGCAACCGCGACCTGATCGGATGTCGCCGTCAGCGCAAGGGCGACATGAGGCTGCGCCGCATCCTGCTGGGCGTCCAGCGCGTTGGCGATCAGATTGACGATCACCTGTTGCAACCGAACCGTGCCGCCGATGGCGAGAATGTCCGTCGCCGGGCGTTGCCAGTCGATCACGGCATTGCTGGCGATGATCCGTGCCTTCATGATCGACAATGCGTCGTCGATCACATCGGCCACCGAAATGGTCGTCGTCTCCTCGGTCTGATTGCGGGCGAAGGCGCGCAGGTTGCGGATGATACGTGCGGCGCGGTCGGTCAGGTCGGAGATATCCTTCAGGTTCTCCGCCGCTTCCGCAGTGCGGCCACGCGCGAGGAACACCGATGCGTTTTCCGCAAATCCGCGGATCGCGGCCAGCGGTTGATTGATCTCATGCGCGATCCCGGCGGCCAACTGGCCGAGCGCCGACAGCTTGCCCGCTTGCACCAGTTCATCCTGCGTGGCGCGCAGCCGCTTTTCGGTCAGGCGGCGTTCGGCGATTTCTGCGGTCAGTTCGATGGTGCGGTCGGCGATCTTCAATTCAAGTTCCGCCTTTGCGCGTGCATCGCGCACTTGCCGGGATCGTTGTGCTGCGCGTTGAAGGCCGATGGCTGCAAGGATCAGGATCAGTGTCAGCACCGTCGCCGACACGGCAATCGCCGACAGCCAGGCGCTGCGTGTCGCCGGGCGCGGGTCGATCAGGGCAAAGGCCTTCAACTCCAGCACCGGCACTTCGGATTGCAGGACGAGCGCGGTTTCGAAAGCAAGCCCCATGACGGGCCAGTCCGGCGGCGCAAAATGATGAAGCCGGTTGTCGATGAGACGATTTGATTCCGGCTGATCCAGACCCAGTTCACGAAGCCGCAACGCGGGCAGGCTGGATAGCTGCACCTGTCCGGCTGCGTCGGTCAGGAAAACCACCTTCGGCAAGGCGCGCCAGTCGAATTCGAGCGCGTCGGCCTGCACGCGCACGACGACGGCTCCGGCGACCTCCGCATCAATCCAGACGGGGGCCGATATCAGGAAGGTGCCGCCATTGCGATGATCGAAACTCAGCCCGATCGCGCCTTGATAAGCCTTGGTCACGGCAGCGCGTGTCGGCGCATCCGGCGTCGTAGCCAATGTCAGGAAATCAATCTCGGCCGCACCGCTGATCGAACCCATCCGCAGCAGAAGGTCATCCGCCTCGTCGGTGTAAACCGGCACATCAGAACGTGCGCGCCGCCGGACCGCGCCGGTTTGCGCAAGGGCCTTGGCCAGCAGCTTGTAACGATTGAAATCCTTTTCCAGCGCAGCGGTCAGGAAACCGAGTTCGGCATGACCCTCTGTGGCCAATCTGTCCAGCGTCAGACGAAAGGACAGGGTCCATGCAGCATATCCCGCGCCCGCCATCGCCAGCATGGCGATCAGGACGGCCCTCAAGATCAGGCGTCGCGCGGGACGCTTTCCCGCGCCCATGACCTATCTGTAGGTCCGGGGGTTCAGGTCGTGGTCGATCAGCCGCGCCTTCAAGGACCGGCGCGAGATGCCGAGCGACGCCGCTGTCTGGCTGAGCCGCCCCTGATGCTTGATCAACGCTTCCTCGATCAGACGGCGTTCGTATTTCAGAACACGTTCGTCCAGCGTCGAATTCGACGCCTCGGCGGCGGCGATCACGTTGGCCCCGATATCGGCCTCGAACCGTTCCCAGACCGGGCGCATCGCCTTGATCCACTCCGCACGCTCTTCCGGGGCGAGCAGCCGAATCTCGCCGCCTACTTCGATGATCCGGCGGCGGTTTTCTTCGGCCAGATCGTTGGAAACGGCATTCCGCTCAATTGTCACCTGCGTGAGGATAAGTTCGAGCTGTGCGCGAATATCGGCGGGCAAGTCGGTCCAGAATTCTTCGGATGTCACGACGAGATAGTCGATCACCCCGTGATTCGTTTCGGTGATGCCGTCCTGAACCTCGAAAAACTTCTGGGTGAAGATGTTCGACCAGGTGTTTTCCTGACCATCCACAACCCCTGTCTGCAATGCGCCATAGACTTCGGCGAAGGCCATTTTCTGCGGGTTCGCGCCCAGAACTTCGAACTGCGCCTGAAGCACATCGGATTGCTGAATGCGGAATTTCAGGCCCTGAACGTCCGCCGGAAGCACGAGGGGGCGCTTTGCGGAAAG
This sequence comes from uncultured Candidatus Planktophila sp., assembly GCA_964352385.1. Classification (GTDB taxonomy): domain Bacteria; phylum Pseudomonadota; class Alphaproteobacteria; order Rhodobacterales; family Rhodobacteraceae; genus Pikeienuella. The sequence goes on along the minus strand of CAYGRU010000006.1, from coordinate 26,598 downwards.
CTGTTTCATGCCGTTGTGCCAGAACGTCAGGCCCCGCAATCCGGCACCGCGCATGGCGAAAAGCAGGTCCTGGCCGACCTCGGAGCTTTGAAACTTGTCGACGGCGTCAATGTCCTCGAACAGGAACGGCAGGTCGAAAACCCTGTATTTCTTAGTATATTGTTCAAATTTCGACAGTGAAGGCGCGGCCATCTGCACGTCGCCGAACAGCAGCGCCTCCAGCACCTTGTCGTCATCGTAAAGCTGCGAGTTGGGATAGACTTCCATGCAGGCCTTGCCCTGCATTTCTTGATTCACGCGCTGCGCCAGCAGATCGGCGGCCTCACCTTTCGGGTGGCCGGTCGTTGCCGTCACATGGCTGAACTTGATAACGATCTCACCGGGCTCGCATTCAGCCCACGCGATACCTGTCTGTGCAACAAACGCACACAGAAAGCCTGCCATCCAATTACGCATAGCTGCCCTGACCCCCGGTACACAAACCCACGTCTTCAACGAAGTATATTGCCGCTATGTGCGCTGGGGTCAAACCTCTGGTTGCGGTTTTCTGCTTTACCTTTGACCGTAGTAGAGGCCGACGACATGTTCGGCTTCGGCAAAAAACAGCCAGCGCGACACCAGCGCGCCGACGAAGTGCAGGATCAATGCCAAGGCCAGCCCGATCACGCCGAACGCTTGCGGCAGGTCATAGCTTGCGGCATCGCGGCTGACGATGAACAGAAACAGCGGCGCGAACAGGCCGGGGATCACCGCGATCAGCGCCAGCTTTTCGGCATGTTTGCGCGCCACCCGGAACACCATTTCCTTCATCAGGTAATTCGGCTGCGAATGCGGGCTTTCCAGCAGGCGCACCGTGCCGAGATGACCGAGGCCGGTGGCGGTTTCCGGGCTGGACCCGGCACCGGCCAGCGTGATCGCCATCGCCCGCCGGCGATAGGCATAGGCCGCCGCTGAGGTGACGATCAGCACCAGCGACAACGGCAGGGGCGCGGCACCGCCACCGATCGCCTGCGCCAGCGCGACCGCGATGATACCGCCGGTCAGCGCGTGGCCGATGAACATCGCGGGGGTGTAGGGGGTGGCCCAGCGCGGCACCGCCCTGATCTGCGCGTAGATCATCGAGGTGCAGATGACCGCCAGCAGTGCCAACACGGCGCAGACGATGCCGAGGCCCCGCATCGGCGCGCCGGTCAGGGCCCAAGCGGCCACATAGACGAAGAACAGCGCCATCAGAATGACAGACACGACCCCTTCACGGCTCAGCCAGCTTGACCGCCACTGGCTGAATGCCTTCAGGAACCGTTGCGGATTGCCGAGATGGAAGGTCGACGCCAGCAGGCCGATCCCGGAAAAGCCGAGCGCGGCAAGGCCCGTCAGCGGCCCCCAGACATCATCGGACGGGCCGAGGCCGAGGCCGAGCAGAACCATCATCCCGAAGCCGAGGCCGGAGGAGACGGTGAACAGGATAACGGATTTCGCAGGATGCATCAGAGCCGCTCCAACGCCTTGTCGAGCCAGCCGAGAAATCCCCTGACCTCTGGTTCGGCAAGGGACGCGAGCCTGAACGGCTCCGTCCCGTTGGTCTGGGCGATATCCGCCTTCGGGCGGGGCGGCAGGTATTTGTTGACCGGTCTGGTGCCGAGTTCCGGCATCAGGTCCATGCCGCCCCGCGCCGCCACCAGTTGCGATACCGCCGAATCCTTGTCGCCGAGATCGCCGAAATGGCGCGCGCCCGCCGGGCAGGTCCGCACGCAGGAGGGGATGCGATCCACCTCCGGGATATTGTCGTTATAAATTCGATCGACGCAGAGCGTGCATTTCTTCATCACCCCCGCGGCGACATCCATTTCACGCGCGCCGTAAGGGCAGGCCCAGGCACACAGGCCGCAGCCGATGCAATCCGCCTCGTTCACCAGCACGATCCCGTCCTCGACCCGCTTGTAGGACGCGCCGGTCGGGCAGACGGTGACGCAGGGCGCATCTTCGCAATGCAAACAGCTTTTGGGGAAATGCGTCACCTGCGCGGGGGCGTTGTCCTGCTTCACCTCGAATGTGTGAACGCGGTTCAGAAAGGTTCCGACCGTATCCTTGCCATAGGCGTTCTGATCGCTCAGCGCCTCGCCATATCCGCCGGTGTTCCATTCCTTGCAGGAAATCACGCAGGCATGACAGCCGACGCAGGTGTCGAGGTCGATCACAAGCCCCAGCTTCACGTCACCGCAGGCGGGCAGGGTGGTCATGAGCGGGCCTCGTGCAAATTGAGCGGGGACAGGGGAGCAGCGACGATCATCACCATTCCTCCCCGTAAGACACATGATCCGGGCCTTCGCCGACCGGGCTTTTCTGGCCCGGCAAGTGCGGCTCCGACAGGTCCGCTGCAGGGGCCTTTTCGATCTTCACGCGCAGGTCGTACCATGCGGCTTGCCCGGTGATCGGGTCGGAATTCGACCAGCGCATTCCGTCGCCCTGTTCCGGCAGCAGTTCATGGATCAGGTGGTTCAGCAGAAAGCCCTTCGTCGCCTCCGGCGCGTCGGGTTTCAGCGCCCACGCGCCCGTGCGCTTGCCGATGGCGTTCCATGTCCAGACGGTGTTCGGGTTCAACGCCTCCATCAACGCGACCGGCACCCTGATCCTGCCGTGATGCGAGGTGAGGTAGCACCAGTCGCCATCGGTGAACCCATGCGCCCGCCACACATCGCCGGAGACATAGAGCGGGTTCTGGCCGTGAATCTGGCGCAACCACGCATTCTGGCTGCCCCAGGAATGATACATCGCCATTGGCCGCTGGGTCAGCGCGTGAAGCGGATATTCGTCGAGGTCGATATGGGTTTCCTCGAACGGCTGATACCAGATCGGCAGCGGATCGAACGCCGCCCTGATCCGCGCGCGCAGGTGATCGGGCGGCTGATGCGGCCCCTTGCCCTCGGCGGCAAGTTGAAACTTGCGCAAGGGTTCCAGATAGATCTGAAACACATAGGGCTGCGACTTGTCGAAAAAGCTCTTCTCGACCGCCCAGTTCTGATAGCGCCGGTTCCACGGCTTGTAGTATTTCGCCTCGTCCGGGACATGGGTCATCCAGAAGCCGCCATTGTCGATATAACGCTGGATCTGGTCGGGGTTCGGCGCGCCGCGCCCGTCGCCCGACCCATCTGCGTTGCGAAACCCGGCCAGGGGCCCGACGCCGGGGCGGCGTTCGTGGTTCACGATGTAATCGGCATAATCCTTGAATTTCTGACTGCCATCAGGGTTAACGAGGCCGGGCAGGCCAAGCCGGTAGCCAAGGTCGATCAGCGCCGACTGAAAGCCGCGCACATCGCGGTCAGGTTCCACCACAGGCCAGCGGATGCTGTCAGCCGCCGCGTCCGCCTCGCAGATCGGGCGGTCGAGCAGGGAAATGCAGTCATGGCGTTCCAGATAGGTCGTGTCGGGCAGCACCAGATCGGCAAAGGCTACCATTTCCGACGAATAGGCATCTGAATAGATGATCTTCGGGATGATGTATTCGCCGTCCGCATCCTTGTCGGTCAGCATGTCCATCACGCCGCCGGAATTCATAGAGGAATTCCACGACATGTTCGCCATGTACATGAACAGCACGTCGATGCCGTAAGGGTCGCGCGCATGGGCGTTGGAGATGACCATGTGCATCATGCCATGCGATGACAGCGGATGTTCCCATGTGAACGCCTTGTCGATCCGCTTCGCGATGCCGTTTTCATCGAGCGCCAGATGCTCCGGCCCGCGCGGATAGCCGAGATGGGGGCCATCCAGCGATCCGCCCGGCTCCGACATGTGATGCGGTGGGGGATGAGCCTCCATCGGTTTTGGATAGGGCGGCTTGAACCGCATACCGCCCGGCACCTCCACCGACCCGAGCAGGATTTGCAGCATGTGGAGCGCGCGGCAGGTCTGGAACCCGTTGGAATGGGCCGAGATGCCGCGCATCGCGTGAAAGGACACCGGGCGCCCGATCATCTTGTCATGCGCTTCGCCCTTCCAGTCGGTCCAGGGCTGGTCGAGGATGATTTCCTGATCGAAGGCGGTATGCGCCAGTTCCGCCGCAAGGCGTTTGATCGTGGCGACGCTGATGCCGCACCGTTCCGCCACTGCCTCCGGAGCGTATTCGATTTCAAGATACTTGCGGGCGAGCAATTCGAACGAAGGGCAGCAACGCGCGCCGTTATGGCCGGGGAAGTCGCCCTTCATCGCGGGTTTCACGCCCTGTTGGTCAAAGGGCGCGAGCTTACCTGCAATCCGGTCCCAGACCTGCGGCTTGCCGTATTCGTCGCGCACGAACAGGCCGAATTCATCCGATGCCGGGTCGCGGTTCACGAGGAACGGCGCGTTGGTGTAGCGGATGAGGTAATCGAGATCGACCTTCCCCGCCTTTAGCAATTCGTGCACCAGCGCGAGGATGAACAGCCCGTCAGTGCCCGGCGTGATCCCGACCCATTCATCGGCGATGGCGTTATAGCCGGACCGGATCGGGTTGACGCCAACGACCTTCGCGCCGCGTGCTTTCAGGCGGCCAAGGCCCATCTTCAGCGGGTTGCTGTCGTGATCCTCGGCAACGCCGAAAATCATGAACATCTTCGTGCGTTCCCAATCCGGCTCGCCAAATTCCCAGAATGCGCCGCCCATCGTATAGATGCCTGCGGCGGCCATGTTGACCGAACAGAACCCGCCATGCGCCGCATAATTCGGCGTGCCGAACTGCTGTGCCCACCAGCCGGTAAAGCTTTGCGACTGGTCGCGCCCGGTGAAGAAGGCCAGCTTTTTCGGGTCGGTCGCGCGCACGGGTTTCAGCCAGGATGCTGCCAGATCCAGCGCCTCGTCCCATTCGATTTCCTGAAATTCGCCAGCCCCCCGCTCGCCCACCCGCTTCAGCGGCTTGCGGAGGCGGGCGGGGGAGTAATGCTGCATGATCCCGGCGCTGCCCTTGGCGCAGAGCACACCCCGGTTCACCGGATGATCGCGATTGCCCTCGATGTAACGGACCTTCTTGATGCCATCTGCGCCTTTGCGCAGATGCACGTCGATCCCACAGCGGCAGGCGCACATGTAGCAGGTCGTCTTGGCGATCTCGTCGGAGACTTTCGGGCTGAGGTCCAGATCCTTAGGTGCCATGCCGTGCCTCCGGTCGATGCGGGGCGACCGAAGCCGCGATGCTTATTTCACAGTCTTGGGATGGAGTTATCATATCAGAGGGCATTTCGTGCAAGGCCGAGCGCCGCAAGGCCGATCAGCAGCGACAGGCAGAACGGCCGATAGAAGCGTTCGTATTTCTGGGTGAAAAGGCGTGTGCCCGCGATGACGCCGAGCGCCGCCGGGATAGACAGGATCACCCCGCGCACCACCGCCACCTCGGTCAAAACCCCGAATACCAGATGCCAGCTATAGGCGACCAGCAGCGTCACCCCGAGATAGAGCACGAGCGTCGCGCGCATTGTCGCCGCCGGGGCATTCTGCGCCAGAACGAACAGCGCCACGACCATCCCGCCGACCGATGCGATGCCGCTGGCGAAGCCCGATACCAGCCCTGCGATCGCCGTGCCGCTGGTGCTGGCGAGGCCGGGAATGACCACCCGCGCAAGCTGCAAAAGCGCCAGAACAAGGATGACGGCGAGCGCCAGAATCTTGGACGATTCCACCGGCAGGGTGGTGGTCAGCCACAGGCCCAGAGGCGTGCCGATGACAACGCCGGCTGTCAGCAGGGCCACCATCATGCGGTTGCCATTCGCCGCCCCGCCCCGGATCATCAGCAGGCTGGCCGTCGTCTCGAGGATCGTGCAGATCGGGATCAACTGTATCGGTGGCAGGATCAGCACCGCGCTCGACATCACCAGCGCCGACAGCGCGAAGCCGGAAAAACCGCGCACGACGCCGGCGAAAAAGCAGATCGCCGCCAATGCCAGTGTCTCGGCCATCGTCAGGGCCATCAGATCGGCGAAAAAGGTCATGAATTCTTTCGGTTGGTGGGCGACAGGAGAATCCGCGCATCGCGCGCGATCTCCGCCTCTTCGGCTGCGGGCACGATCCATACCGTCACAGCCGCGCCATTGCCATGCAGGCGGGGCGCGTGGGCAACGTTCGCTGCCGCGTCGGTGATGACGCCCGCCCAGGCCAGCCCGTCGAGGATGCGGGCGCGGATCGGCGCGGCATGTTCGCCAATGCCGCCGGTAAAAGCGACGGCGTCGAAGCCGCCCATCGCCGCGATCATCGACCCGGCATGGCGCACCGCCCAATAGCAGAAATGATCGACCGCCAGCGCCGCGCGCGGCGAAGGGTCGGCGAGCAGGGCGCGCATGTCGGCGCTGCCGCCGAGGCCGAGCAGGCCGGACTGGTGGTTGAGGATCGTCTTCGCCTCGGCAATGCCGACCCGTTCGGCAAGCGTCAGCGCGGCATTGGCGTCGATGGATCCGGCGCGCACCGCCATTGTCAGCCCGTCAAGCGGCGACCAGCCCATCGTCGTCGCCACCGATTGCCCATCGAGAATGGCACAAAGGCTCGCGCCCGCCCCCAGATGCAGCGCGAGCAGGCGGCGGGGCAGGGCCGCGCCTGAAAGACTGGGCAGCGCGCGGGTCAGCGCGGCATAGGACAATCCGTGAAAGCCGAAGCGGCGCAGGTCCGCCGTCTCCGCCCGCTCCGGCAGGGCATAGCGGGTGGCGACATCGGGGTTGGTGGCATGGAAAGCGGTGTCGAAACTGGCGAATTGCGGCAGATCGGGCGCGGTGGCGGCAACCGCCTCGATGGCCGCAAGGTTATGGGGGTTGTGCAGTGGGGCCAGCGGGATGCAGGCGGCGATCTCCGCCATGATGGCGGGGGTGATCGCCACCGGGGCGGTCAGGTTGGGGCCGCCATGCACGATGCGATGCGCCGCTGCCGTCAGCGGCGGCATACCGGGTGCGGTCAAAGCGGTCAGAAGATGCGTCAGCGCCTCCCGATGCGTCGCGGCGGGGCGTTGTTCATCGACCTTGCCAAACCGAAAGCGGGCAGCGCCACCGATATCGGTAACAGCGCCGCTGCCGAGAACGGCGCCGCCCTCGTCGAAGATCGCGAACTTGATCGAGGACGATCCGGCATTCAGAACAAGAACCGCGCCCCCCGCCATGAGGTCAGCCCCCGGTCTGGGGCCGCATGTCCTCGCGGGAGATACCGGCGACCGGGACCGGCGGTTTCATCGCATCGCGGCGGAACGGCTCGCCGAGTTCCTGATTGAGCAGGATTTCGATGAATGTCGTCTTGCCGGATTTCATCTGATCGTCCACCGCCTTGGCCAGCGCATCGGTCAGACCGTCCATCGTATCGACCTGCACCCCCTCCAGCCCGCAGGCCCGCGCAATGGCGGCGTAGGAAACATTGGTGTCCAGTTCGGTCCCGACAAAATTGTCCTTGAACCACAGCGTCGTGTTCCGCTTTTCCGCGCCCCACTGGTAATTGCGGAAGATCACCATCGTGATCGCGGGCCAATCGCCGCGCCCGACAGATACCATTTCGTTCATCGAGATGCCGAATGCACCATCCCCGGCAAAGCCGACCACCGGCACATCCGGGCAGCCGATCTTGGCGCCGGTGATCGCCGGAAAGCCGTATCCGCAGGGGCCGAACAGGCCCGGTGCCAGATATTTGCGGCTTTTCTCGAATGATGGATAGGCGTTGCCGATGGCGCAGTTGTTGCCGATGTCGGATGAAATGATCGCATTCTTCGGCAGCGCCGACTGGATCGCGCGCCATGCCATGCGGGGCGACATCTTGCCGGGTTCGCGCACGCGGGCGCGCTGGTTCCAGGTGGTGCCCGGATCATCGTCCTCGTGATCCATCGAGGTCAGTTCCTGCGCCCAGGCCGACTTGACCTGCGCGATGGTGGCGGTGCGTGCGCCCCGCCCCTTGTCGCCCGCTGCGCCGCCGAGACGGGCGAGAATCCCCTCCGCCACCTTCTTCGCATCGCCAACGATGCCGACCGTGACCTTTTTGGTGAGGCCGATCCGGTCGGGGTTCAGATCGACCTGAATGACCTTCGCGTCCTTCGGCCAATAGTCGATGCCATATCCGGGCAGGGTGGAAAACGGGTTGAGCCGGGTGCCGAGCGCCAGCACGACATCGGCCTTCGCGATCAGCTCCATCCCGGCCTTGGACCCGTTATAGCCGAGCGGACCGGCGAACAGCGGATGGTTGCCGGGGAAGGCATCATTGTGCTGATACCCGCAGCAGACCGGCGCATCCAGTTTTTCGGCCAGCCTGCGCGAGGCGTCGATGCCACCCGCGAGGATCACGCCCGCGCCGTTCAGGATCACCGGAAAAGCCGCCTCCGACAGCAGGTCGGCGGCCTTTTGCAAGGCATCCTCGCCGCCTGACGGGCGCTCGAATTCGACAATGGCAGGCAGTTCGATGTCGATCACCTGCGTCCAGAAATCGCGCGGGATGTTGATCTGCGCGGGGGCAGAGGCCCGCTTGGCCTGAAGGATCACCCGGTTCAGCGTCTCCGCCACGCGGGACGGGTCGCGCACCTCTTCCTGATAGGCGACCATGTCCTCGAACAGGGCCATCTGTTCGACCTCCTGAAAGCCGCCCTGACCGATGGTCTTGTTGGCGGCCTGCGGCGTGACCAGCAGCAGCGGCGTGTGGTTCCAGTAGGCGGTCTTTACCGATGTGACGAAATTGGTGATGCCCGGCCCGTTCTGCGCGACCATCATCGACATCTTGCCGGTGGCGCGGGTGAACCCGTCGGCCATCATCCCCGCCGTCATTTCGTGTGCGCAATCCCAGAACCGGATACCCGCCTGCGGAAACAGGTCGGAAATCGGCATCATCGCAGACCCGATGATCCCGAACGCATGTTCGATTCCATGCATCTGCAGGACTTTTACGAAGGCTTCTTCAGTGGTCATCTTCATGGCGGTCTCCTCGGGCAACGCGCTGGCTGCGGCTTCCCTCTTGTCTTACGGCGGGAGGGTATGGGTTCTATAGGTCCAGATTGGCCCGAACCGATTGGTCAGGACGATATGGCAATAATTGAGACATTATGTCTCAATTATCAAGGAAATGTCGCATTTGGCTTTCCAGTTCGGCCGAGGAATGCAGTCATTTCACGAAAGGCGCGCATGGCCCTGCGACACGGAGGGCCCGCGCGGGAATTTTTCGCAAGTGATTGCAAAGGGTTGAACGCCTTTCGATGGCAGGGCGGGCTTTCGTCAGATCGCAAGGGCGTATCAGCCCTTGCCCTTCCACGGCACCAGCCGCGCCTCCGCCCGCCGCATCAGGATGTCGATGCCATACCCGATCACCCCGATGATGATGATTCCGACGATCACGATATCGGTCTGCTGAAATTTGGACGCAGCAATGATCATCTTGCCCGCGCCCTTTTCGGCGGCAACCAGTTCGGCGGCGACGACGGTGCCCCAGCACACCCCCATCGCTACGCGCGCACCGGTGAAAATCTCGGGCAGCGAATTGGGCAGGATCACCTTTGTCAGCACCTGCCACTTCGATGCGCCAAGCGAATAGGCCGCGTGAACCTTGGATATGTTCACCCCCGACACCCCAGACCGCGCGGCGATGGTCATGATCCAGAGCGACGCGAGGAACAGCAGCGATATCTTTCCCTGCTCCCATATGCCGAACCAGATGATGATCAGCGGAATCAGCGCCAGCGGCGGGACCGGGCGCATGAATTCGACAATCGGGTCGAACCAGCCCCTGAGCCAGCCGTTCAGCCCCATCGCGAAGCCGAGCGGGATGCCGAACAGGCCGCCGAGCGCGAAGCCGATGACGACCCGTGCCAGCGACCAGAACACATTCTCCCACAATCCGACATTCTGATACCCGTTGGCATTCAGGTCGAGAAACCGCGCCCAGACCTGTTCCGGCGGCGGCAGATACAGCGCCTCCATCGTCATGCCGGGATAGGGGGTGATGGAAAGGCTGCCCTTCTGGGTCAGCTTGACGGTGCCGTCCGAAAAGGCGGCCTCGCCATCGGCGACAATCGGCTGTCCGTCGATATGGGTTATCAGATAGCCTTCTCCCTTGCCGCCCTCGTCGTTGTTCTTGGCCAGAAGCAACGCGCTGCGGCGGACCTTCACCAGCACCGCATCATCCTGCGCGAACCCGTCCGATGCCGCGAGGGGTGGTTTTTCGGGGCTTTCGCCCTCCTCATGGACGGTCAGAAAGACCCGCGCGGTGTCGGTTTCCCCGGCGGCATTGGTGGCGGTATATTCGAAGGATGTCTCGCCCTTGAACGCGTTGGGCAACAAGGGCGGGGTGAGGTTCGATCCGGTCGCAATGCCCCAGATGACGAACAGCGCGACCACACCCAGAACCGAGGCGATGCGGTTGGCGGAGACGGAGCTTTCGTCGCCAAAGGTGACTGTCTTCAGCGCGTTGTAACCTTTCGCAGCGGTGCGTCGCCGGTTGACGATGCCGTCGATCGCCGCGCAGGCACCCGCAATCACCACGTAAAGTGCGAAAATGCCGGTGATACCGACGGCCATCCACAAGGTCGTGACGATCAGATCAGCGATTTCCTGCCACATGATCAGCCCTCCTTCCGGCCCATGATCTCTTCTTCCATGTCCCAGATCATGTTGAGGATTTCTTCACGCTTCTCCGCGAATTCAGGGTGCTTCTTCACCTCGCGCAGGTCGGAGGCGACGCCGAGTTCGGCGAAGGGCAGGCGGTATTCCTTGTGCACGCGGCCGGGGCGCGGGGCCATGACCAGAAGCCGCTCGCCGAGCAGCAATGCCTCCTCCACCGAATGGGTGATGAGGATGATGGTCTTACCAGTCTCTTTCCAGAGTTTCAGAACCAGCGCCTGCATCTTTTCGCGGGTCAGCGCATCCAGCGCGCCCAGCGGCTCGTCCATCAGCACGACATCAGGATCATTCGCGAGGCACCGCGCCAGCGCGACGCGCTGCTGCATTCCGCCCGACAGCTCGTAAACCATCTTCCGCCCGAAATCATGCAGGCCGACGATGCCGAGCAACTCCTCCACCGTCCGGTCAATTTCCGCCTTCGGGACGCCGCGCATCTTCTGGCCAAAGCCGATATTGTCGGACACGTTCATCCATTCGAACAGCGCGCCTTTCTGGAACACCATGCCGCGCTGCGGGTCGGGGCCGGTGACGCGCTTGTCGCCCAGCCGTGTTTCCCCCTCGGTCGGGGCGAGGAAACCGGCGAGGATGTTCAGCAAGGTGGTCTTGCCGCACCCTGACGGCCCCAGCACCGACATCAGTTCCCCCTTGCCGATTTCGAGGTTGATGTTCTTCAATGCCTCGACACTGCCGCCATCGGGCAATTCGAAGGTCATGGAGATATTGTCGATGATCAGGCCTGACATATGCCCCCCTCGCGGATCATGGATCGGTCTGATGTGGCGGGGTGCGCCACCATTGCCGGATGGCGCGCCCCGATTTCAGGTCCGGTGCCGGAAGGCGGGTCAGAGCTTGGACGCAGCTTCCAGATAGGAACTGTCGATCACGGCGCTGTAGTCGGCCAGTGCCTTGATCTGTCCGGCTTCCTCCAGCGATTTTGCGGAACTGGCGAGGGATTCGGCCAGGAACCCGCCGAACCATGCATCCGAAAGCTGTGCCTCGATGGTCGGGAAGCCGAAGATGTCGAGGATTGCCGTCGTCGTCGGCTCGTCCATCCCGGCTTCCTTGGCGATATCGGCCATCATCGGGGCGCGGTCTTTCGCATAGGTTTCGTTCATCTCGGCGGTGACCTTCAGGAACTTCGCCAGCGTTTCGGCATTTTCCTGTGCCCATGCGGTCGGCACCGAGGTCACGTCGAACACCTTGCCGACGACGGCCTCCTTTTCTGGGCCGGACAGCAGGACATTGCCATGTTCCTTCATCCGGCGCAGCGCGCCGCCCCAGCCACAAACCATGTCGAGATTGCCCGCCGCGAAGGCTGCTGCGCTGTCGACCGGTGCCATGTCGACGATCTTCATGGTGCTGGTGTCGATGCCGAAATGCTTCATCTGCGCGAGAAAGCCGGAATGCGCGGCGGTGCCGAGCGGCACGCCGACTTCCTTGCCCTCAAGTTCCTTCGCGTTCTCGGCGGTGATTTCCAGTTCCGTGCGCACGACGCAGTTGTCGTTGTCGGAATAGGTCACCGCGATATCGACGACCTTCAGGTCCTGACCGGCGGCAGTGGCGACGAGGAACGGCGTCACCCCCTGCGAAAAGGCGATCTGCACGTCGCCCGACGCCATCGCGGCGGACATCGCCGTCCCGGCATCGAAGCTGACCCAGTTGACCTTCATGCCAAGCGCTTCTTCATAAAGCTTGTTGGCCTGCGCATACTGGTTCGGTGTCGGCCATTCGAGGAAATAGGCAACCGTCAGTTCCTCGGCAGCGGCCTGTCCTGCCATCCCGGCAATCAGTGCTGTTGCGGATGCAGCGCCCAAGGCGAATTTGCGAAATGTCATGGGTAGTCTCCCTGTTTTTGAGGCTTGAGTCCGCCCGCTGTGCAAAAACGGCGGGACTGATAACGCTAATGTCTTCATCCGGTCACATATTTTGCAGTGCAATAAGAACCAGATTCCAGTGATTAAGGGAAATCTGGCGCTATCAATCCGGGCGGGATCGGCGAAAGACCAGCGCCAGCGCCGCCATCGGAAGCTGGTAGATCGCGACGAACATCGTGAAGATCGGGTCAGGCGGCAGAGCAGCCAGATATATTGCGACGGATCTTGTGCCCCAGACCACGCCGAAGGCCCCGTTGCGGGCGCGCGTGCCGGGCAGCACCAGCGCGAGCGCAACCATGCCGAGGACGATCAGAATTGAAAGCGCGAGGAACCCCAGCGCCAGCGCGGGGGCCGCAAAAAGCGTATCGCGCACCCCGTCGAACAGCGGCATGATGAACAGAAGGAACCCCAGCGCCGCAATCCCGTCCAACGCAGCGGCATGTCGGGCGATCCGGTCGGCCCCCATGATCCGCCGTCCGATCAAGGCGAGGATCAGCCCGCCGAGGATCATCGCGGCCATGCGCAAACCAAGATCAAGCGGAGAGATCGCAAGTTCGGCGCCGATCAGCGTCTTTGCCACCAAAGGCCCGGCCAGCGGCATCACCAGTGATGCGACGATGGTAATCTCCAGCGCCCGCGCCGCCTGAAAGCCGATGATCAGGCACATCGCCGCCGACGATGCGATGGGCGGTGCGGCGAAGGTATAGACCAGCGCCCCCTCCACATCCGGGCCGAGGCCGAGCACGCGCGCCGCGCCGAAGGCCAGAACCGGGGTCAGGATCAGCAGCGCGCCGATCTGGATCAGCGCGATCAGCAAAAGGCGCGGTCGCGCCAGCCTGCCGATCACCGCCAGCGGCGCGATTCGCAACATGGCGAGCGCATAGACCATCGATACGAAGAACGGCAGGGCGGGGCGCAGGAACGCCGCACCGTCGGGAAAGGCCAGCCCGGCGAAGGCCCCGACCAGCAGCACCCATTTCGCGCGCGCGCCGATCCATGTCAGGACCGCCGTCACAGCACGCTCTTCGCGATCAACAGCAGGGCGGCGAAGGTGGCGAGGCTCAGCGCCGCCGGTTTCAGCGTCGCCCGCTCGGTCCGTTTCGCCAGTGGACCGGCCAGCCAGACCCCGACGAAGATCAGCGGTGCCAGTGCGGCGGTCAGGAACAGATGATCCGCCCGGATCAGCCCGGCGATGGCGAGGCCGATGACCGAGAACAGAACCCCGATCAGGAAAAAGGCATTCAATGTGGGGCGCGCCGCCTTCGCCTCGTCATGCTGGTAGATCAGGCCGAGCGGGGCCGCGCCGACCGATGTCAGCGTGCCCATGAACCCTGAAAGCCCGCCCGCCGCCAGCAAGGTGCCGGGCGTCTTGGCGACCCGCAGCCCGGCGAGCGACAGGACAACGCCCAAAAGGATCATCAGGGCGACAGACAGGCCGAGGAACTGCGACCCCGCGACCAGCCCGACCAGCCAGACCGCCGGAATTGTGCCGATCAGCCGCCCCAGAATGGCGGGGCTGATTTCGCGCAGCCGCACATCGGCGAAATCCAGCCCGACGCCGAGCAGGGTCACCACGGTGCCGAGCATCAGAACCGTCGCCGGGGTGTGTTCGGGGGCGAGCAGCGCGGCGAAAGGCGCGGTGATGGTGCCGAAGCCTTGCCCGCCGAGCCGATGGATCGCCGCCGCGATCACGATGATCGCCGCCAGTCCGGCAAGTGGCAGGGGCGCGACGCCGAACATCAGGAAAGCGAGCGCGCAAGGATGATGAACGCCGCGATGGTCGCGAGGCCCAGCGCGACGGGCCGCAGCGATCGCCCCTCCAGCGCCCGCGCCGCAGGCCGCGACGCCAAAAGCGCCAGCAGCGTGAAGGGGAGGAGATGGACCACCAGCAGCAGATCCGCCCTGCGGACCAGCCCGGCCAGCGCCAGTGCGCCGATCGACCAGACCATGCCCCACATGAAGAAAAGGTTCTGCATCGCGCGGGCGCGCTTTGCCGGTTCACGCGCATAGAGAATCGCCATAGGCGGCGCGCCGATGGCGGTGATCGTGCCCATGATGCCCGCCGCCAGACCCGCCAGCGCCAGTGTGACGGGGCGGATCGCGATGCGCAGGCCGGATACGGACAGCGCCACCGCCAGCAGCACGAGCAGCGCGACGACAATCCCGAATCCGGCGCTGTCGACCAGCACCAGCGCGATTGCGGCACCGGCAAAGGCACCGACAACCCGCCCCGCCATTCCCGGCACAGCCTCGCGCCAGTTCACCGCCGACAGGTCCATCGACATCGCCCCGGCACCGACCACGACGCCGAGCAGGATCACCGCCGCAGGCAGGTGCTGCGGCGCGACCAGTGCCACGACCGGCGCGGCGATCATGCCATAGGCCTGCCCCGATAGGCGTTGCACGATTGTCCCGCAGAAAACCGCCGCCGCGATGCAGGCAAAGACGGCGACGGTCAGCCCGGCGATCAAGCGCCGTTTTCTCGGGTTGATGCGTCCACGGCGGTGGTGATTTCCGCGATCAGCATGTCGATATCCTCGATCCCGACCGAGGTGCGGATGAACCCTTCGGTAATGCCGAGCGCGGCGCGACGTTCGACGCTCAGCCCGCGATGGGATGACGAGGCCGGATGCGACAGCGTCGTGCCGACATCGCCCAGCGTGGGCGCAAATGCGATATGTTCCGCCGCGCGCAGGAAGGCATTCACGGTCTTGCGCCCGCCCGCGAGGGTGAAGCTGACCATGTTGCCATTGCGCCCGTTCAAAAGGTCACCGGCGCGGTTGTGATCCGGGTGATCGGTGCGGCCGGGGTAAAGCACCTTTGCCACCCCCTTCATCCCGGCCAGCGCATCGGCCAGTTTCGCGGCATTCTGTTCGGCCCGGTCATAGCGCAGATCGAAGGTCGCCAATCCGCGCTCCGTCAGCCAGCAATCGAACGGCGAGGGGGCAAAGCCCCAGGTGACCGCCGCATCGTAAAGCGCCTTGTTGCGCGCCGCCGTGTTGGCGACGACATAGCCGAGCATCGCGTCGGAATGGCCCGCGAGCAGCTTTGTCAGCGAATGAATCACCACATCCGCACCATGTTCGAACGGTCGCCATGCGCGGGGGGTGGTAAAGGTGTTGTCGACCACCAGCATCACGCCGCGCCGCTGTGCGACCTCGGCGATCCCCTTCATGTCGGCGACACGCAGGGTGGGGTTGGAGATGACCTCGACCACGATCATCTTCGTCTCGGGCCGGATCGCGGCTTCGATGGCCTTCGCGTCGGTCGGGTCCGCCAGCGAACATTCATAGCCGAGGCGCGGCAGGTCCTGCGTCATCAGCCGCAGCGACCGGCCATAAAGCTGATCGCCCGCAACGATATGGTCGCCCTTTTCCAGCAGCCCGAGCAGGAGCGTGGACACCGCCGCCATCCCCGACGATGTGACCACCCCGGCGCCCTGATCGGGCTGCACCCCTTCGAGCCAGTCGATCTTCTGCTCGACGATGGTCGCGTTGGGGTGGCCTTCGCGCGAATAGGTATAGCCCTTCAGGCGACCTTCATATTGCGCATCAAGCTCGTCCGCATCGGTGGACCGATACACAACGGACGTCTGGATCGGTGAGGAGACCGGACGGGAAACGGAGGCGGGGGCAGTCGTGCGGCGCACGAGCGAGCGCGGATCATGTGTCATGCCGCGAAATGACTCCGCCGCCCGCCCCGTGTCAATCGGGGGGCCGAGGGGTTGCATGAATTTAGATCGCAATCCGGTCATGTGGGATGCGCGGCGCGTCTGCATTGCGTGGGCGCGGCAATGGAACTGCGGCGGAGGCTTTCGGAGGGCACCTGACCGCGCTATCAATCCACAGGCGGTTCCCGAAAGACAGGGCCGACCACGACCGAGACGGGGGAAACATGCTGACCATCGACCACGCCGCATTTGATCCGGCGGCCATCGCGCCCGAAACGGCGGCCTTCAATGCGCAGCTTGAGGACATGCAGCGCGATGCCCCGAAAACGCATGAGGTTCCGCCCGCCGTCACCCGGCAGGCGCGCGAGGACGGCAAGAGCATCTTTCCACACGGCGTGCCGCTGGCCGGGTCCGATTATCGCGACATCCCCGGTGGCCGGGTGCGGATCACCCGCCCCGAGGCGGCTGCGACAGGCGTGTTCATCCATATCCACGGCGGCGGATGGGTTCTGGGTGCGCCGCATCAGTATGACCACTGGGCGCAGTATCTGGCGCGCGAGGTCGGCTGCGCTGTCGTATCGTTGCCTTATCGGCTGGCGCCGGAGCACACCTGGCCCGCGCAGGGCGACGATGTGGATCGGGGCGCGCGCTGGGTGATCGAGAACGCGGTGGCCGAGTTTGGCACAGACCGGGTGGCCATCGGCGGCGAAAGCGCAGGCGGGCATCTGACAGCGGTGGCGCTGGGCCGGTTGAAGCGGCATGGGATGCTGGACCGGGTCTGCGGCGCGCTGCTGCATTATGGCTGGTTCGATCCGCGCATGACGCCCTCAATGGCAAATTGGGGCGCGCGGCAACTGATCCTGTCGACCCCGACCATCCAGTGGTTTCAGGATTGCCTGACAGCGGGGGATGCCGCGATCCTGACCGATCCCGATGCCAACCCGATGCTGGCGGACCTGTCGGGCATGCCGCCCGCACTGTTTCAATGCGGCACGGCGGACGCGTTGATCGACGACACGCTGTTCATGGCGGCGCGCTGGACGGCAGCGCGCGCGGCAGCAGAGGTCAGGCTTTATCCGGGCGGTGTGCACGCGTTCGACATGTTCGACCTCGCCATCGCGCATGAGGCCCGTGCGGCGGCGGCGGCATTCCTGCGGCGGCGGTTCGCGGCATGATCGGCTGATCGGCGCGCCTGTTCCCGCTTCCTGTTTTAAGTCCGCTACAACATGGCCCGCCGCGACCAGATCGCGGTCGTTCACAAGCTTTAACTGCCGACCGTCAGCGGTGCAGTGAACCGGCGCAGTGCGGCGATGACGCTGTTCGCGACGCTGGCGGATGTCTTTGGATTGTCATGCGACGGTGTGCCGGTGATGGTCATCACCGCCTCGGCGCTGTCCGATACGATGGTCACGGTATGGGTGTTGCGGGTCACGGTCGGATCGGCCCAGATCATTACCTCCGTCCGGTCTGGCCCGGCCCCCGCGAGCGACAACGCGGCACCGACATTGATATTCGCCGGGAAGGCCAGCGCGGCCTCGCGCGCGGACCCCTGAAAGACCAGCACCGGCCCGATCAGCCCGTCAAGCGACAGGCCCTGCGCCGTCAGATAGGGTGCCCCGGCCAGCCCGGCGGGTGGCTTGCGGGTTTCGATCCGGGCGCTGGTGATGGTGCCCTCCGCCATCGCGCGCACTGCGTCGAGGCCCAGCAAGGCCCCGGTCGGCGCGATGATCCGTGCGCCACTGGCGGCAGCCAGATCAACCAGATCCAAATGCGACAGCAACGCCCCCGATGACAGGACGATCAGCGTCCTGCCCGCGCGGACCGCAGGTTCCGCGATACTGCGAAAGGCGCTTGCCGGGGCGCATTCGATGATGATGTCGGCCAGACCGGGCAGGTCGGCCGGCTCGACAGACACAGGTGGTGTGCTGAAACGGGCCACCGCAGCAGCCGCGCGCGCCGTGCTGCTGGCGCTGACCGCCACGAGGTGCAGGCCCGGAATGCGGCCCTGATCCAGCGCCTGCGCGACGCTGAGGCCGATGGTGCCAAGCCCCGCGATGCCCACCCGCAGCGCGGTCATTCGCCCAGCACCACGCCCTCGCGGCGCGGATCGGCGGCACCGTGAAGCGCACCATCCTCCATCACCATGACCGCAAGGCCGGAATTCATGTTTCGCACGGTCGCCGTCAGGCCATAGGCGGTCATCGTGCCCTCCAGCAGCGCGGCATCGGTCCCTTCCTCCAGATCGACGCTGTCACCTGCGGCGGTCACATGGCCAAGCGATACCGCGTCAGCGGGGGTCATGCCCCAGTCGATCAGCGCGATCAGCGTCTTGGCGACATAGCCGATGATCCGCGATCCGCCGGGGGAGCCAAGCGCCATCACCGGCACACCGTCCCTGAAGACGATGGTCGGTGCCATCGACGACCGGGGCCGCTTGCCCGGCTCTACCCGGTTGGCGACCGGCTTGCCGGCCTCCGCCGGGACGCGGGAAAAATCGGTCAGTTCGTTGTTCAGAAGATATCCGTTCGCCATCAGACGGCTGCCGAAACCGGTTTCGATGGTGGTGGTCATCGAAATCACGTTCCCGGCCTTGTCGCGGATCACGAAATGGCTGGTGCCGGGCCGCTCCGCCTCGCGGTCGGGGGCGCGCATGGCGCCCTCCTTCCACGGCGGATCGCCCGGCAGCGCCTCGCCCTTGCTGTCTGGCAGGATCAGCGCGGCGCGGTCTTTCAGATAGGCGGGGTTCAGCAGGCCCTCGGGCATGGCGACGAAATCGCTGTCGGCCATGTAAAGCCCGCGATCCGCAAAGGCGAGCCGGGACGCCTCCGCATAGAGCCGCCACGCGTCAGCATTCGGCGCATCGCCGAGGTCAAAGGCCGACAGCATCATCAGGATCTGCCCCACGGTCAGCGCGCCGGATGAGGGCGGGCCCATCCCGCACACCTCGTGGCCGCGATAGGGATGGCAGACCGGTGCGCGGTCCTTCACCTGATAGGTCGCAAAATCTTCGGCGGTCAGGATGCCGGGATTGGTTGGCGCGTTGGTAACTGCGTCAATGATCGTGGCGGCCAGAGGGCCGGAATAGAACGGCGCGGCCCCCTGTTCGGCAAATGTGCTGACAGTCGCGGCATAGGCCGGGTTCCTCAGGATCGTCCCTTCGGTCAGCGGCACACCGCCGGGCAGGAAATAGGCTGCCGTTTCCGGGAACAGGCCAAGGCCCTGCGTTGCCCCCTCGGCAATCGAAGCCGCGAGCCGGGGCGATACCGCAAAGCCATCCGTCGCGGCGGCAATGGTCGGGGCAGCGAGCCGGGACCGTGCAAGGCGGCCATACCGGCCATGCAGATGGTCGAGCAGGGCAGGGATGCCGGGAACGCCGACAGATTTGCCGCCCGGCACGGCGTCGCGCCATCCCATCGGCCTGCCATCCGGCATCAGCCAATAATCGGGCGCCGCCGCAAGTGGTGCGGTTTCCCGCCCGTCATGGCTGCTGAGCGTTGCGGTTTCGGCATCCCAGTAGAGCGCGAATGCACCGCCGCCGAGGCCGCTGGATTGCGGTTCCACCAGCCCCAGCATCAACTGAACGGCAATGGCGGCATCCGCCGCCGTGCCGCCCTCGGCCAGCACAGCACGCCCCGCCTCCGCCGCCAGCGGATGGGCGGCGATGACCATGTAGTCGGTGGCGGTCGCTGTGCTGACCGCCTGCGTGGCGAAGGTGCGTTCGGGTTGCGGTGCAGTTTGCCCAAGCGCGGAACCGGCAACAAGGGAAAGACCGGCAAAGGCCGCCGCGCGCCACATCACATCAGGCCCCTGATCTGGTCATAGAGAGAGGTCGGAATTTCCACGCCGCTTTCCGGGGTTGTCGGCCTGATTGCCGCGCGCCGCCCACCGGGCAGGCGCACGCCATCCTCCGACAGCAGGTCCGCGAACAGTCGCTCGCCATGCGCGACCGCAGCGGCACCGCCAAAGGCCGCCGGATCGAAGGCGAGGATCAGTTGCCCACCCAGGGCCGGGCCGACGCCGTCATCCGCCGCCTCGATTTCCAGCGAGGTCAATTCGCCGATCAGCGGCCCGGCCAGCAGATCGACCATCAGCGCAATCGCCGCCCCCTTGTAGCCGCCAAAGGGCGATTGCGCGCCCTCGAGAATCGCCGCCGGGTCGGTCGTCGGCTTGCCATCCGGGCCGATCCCGGCCCCCTCCGGCGCGGCATGGCCGTCACGCTTGGCGATCATCACCTCGCCGCGCGCGGTCAGCGACGATGCCTGGTCAAAGATCATCGGCGGCTGGCCGGGCCGGGGCCAGCCAAAGGCCATCGGGTTGGTGCCGAACACCTTTCGCACCCCTCCCGCCATGTGGACATAGGGCGGCGATGAAGTGAAGGCCATCGCCGCGAGGCCCTGATCGGTCAGCGTCTCCACCTCGGGCCAGAGCGCCGCGTAGTGCAGGCAGCGGCGCATGGCGAGCGCGGCCATGCCCAGCGATTTCGCCTTCGCCGCCAGCACCGGCAAACCGATGTCATGGGCGGTCGGGGCAAAGCCCTGATCGCAATCCATGCGGATGATCGCGCCATCCTCGCCGGTGATACGGGGCACTGCGTTGCCCTTCGCCTTGCCGGACCGGAACGCGCTGACATATCCGGCGGCGCGGAACAGGCCGTGGGATTTGGCACCGTCCCGCTCCGCCCGCCACATGCATCGGGCGATGGCGGCGGCGTTGGCGTCATCCGCGCCGTTGGCCTTCAGCACATCGAGGGCAAGCGTCATCACCTCGTCAAGGGTCAGGCGGGTCTGGGACATGGCACGGCTCCTTCATGCAGATGGGCCTGAGCCTAAGCACCCCGCCGCGTCGTTTCCAGTGGCGAATGCGCGGCCCCGGATCAGCCGCGC
The DNA here is from genome assembly GCA_964352385.1 of uncultured Candidatus Planktophila sp. GTDB lineage: Bacteria > Pseudomonadota > Alphaproteobacteria > Rhodobacterales > Rhodobacteraceae > Pikeienuella. The sequence continues at coordinate 5,579 of CAYGRU010000006.1, read as the reverse complement.
AGCCGCACCCCGCCCGGATCGAAGGGCGGCTCTGCCAGCAAGGTCGCCTGATGTGCTTTGCCGAGGATGAAGATCTCCACCCGGTCGCCGGGTTGCGCCGTGCCGTCCTTCACAAAGCCGAGCGTCAGTGACGCGCCGACCGAGGCCCCATAGGCCCCGGATGTCACGCGGCCCACGGGCGTTCCGTCAGGCATGAAGATCGGCTCGCCGCCGGTCGCGTCGGCATTGTCGGTCACCGACACCTCGAACATCGACAAGCGTTCGCGCGGTGTTCGATCCTTCAGCGCGACATAGGCGTCCTTGTTGAGGAAATCCTTGTCCAGCTTGATAAGCCGGTCCAGCCCGACCTCCTGCGGCCAGTATTCCGGGCTGTATTCCCGGCCCCAACTGCCATAGCCCTTTTCGATGCGGAGCGCGCCGAGCGCACGGCTGCCGACCGGCCCGCCGCCCAGCGCGGCAGCGGCATCGCGCAGGGCGGTGAAAAGGCGCATCTGATCCGCAGCGGCGCAGTGCAGCTCCCACCCCAGATCGCCGGTAAAGCTGACCCGGATCGCAAGGCATTGCACACCGGCAATGTCGATCATCCGGCTGCGCATGAAGCCGAATGCCGCGTTTGAAAGATCGGCATTGGTCATCGCTTGCAGCATCTCGCGCGCTTTTGGCCCGGCGACGTTGTAGCCACAGGTGGCATCGGTCAGATTGCGGAATATCGTCCCGGATGGCAGCGGAACCGCGTTGAAGAACCGCTGATGATACCGCTCCGCCATGCCGGAGCCGACCATCATGAACCGATCCGCCCCGGTGCGCGTCACCGTGAAATCCCCGGCGATCCCGCCGCGCACCCCGATCAGCGGCGTCAGGCAGGACCGCCCGATTTCGGTCGGCATCCGGTTGGCCAGCAGGCGGTTGAGCCATGCCTCCGCCCCCGGCCCCTCGACCGCGTAATTCGCGAAATTCGAGATGTCGATGACGCCGACCGCGCTGCGCAGCATCCGCACCTCACGCGCCACCGGCTCGAACCAGTTCTGGCGGGTGAAACCGGCGGTTTCCTCGACGCCCGACCGGTCGGCGAACCAGAGCGGATGTTCCCAGCCGCAGTTCAGGCCGAAGACCGCGCCCATGTCTTTCAGCATTTCGTAAGTCGGGCGCACCCGCGCCGGGCGGCCCGCGCTGCGTTCCTCGTTCGGGAAGTGGATCTTGAAACGGTGCGCATACTGGTCGCGCACCCGCGCCTTGGTAAACGCCTTGTCGGCCCAGTCGCCGAACCGCGCCAGATCCCATGCGAACATGTCGTATTGCGGCTCGCCGTCGATGATCCACTGCGCCGACATCAGGCCAAGCCCGCCGGATTGCGAAAAGCCGGGGATGATCCCGGCGCAGCAGAAATAATTGCGCAACTCCGGCACCGGACCATAGAGCGCGTTCGCGTCGGGCGACCAGATCATCGGGCCGTTGATGACCCGCTTTACCCCGGCAGTGGCGGCGGCGGGCACCCGGTCCATCGCGCGCATGACATTTTCCATGATCCGTTCCAGATCATCGGCGAACAGTTCATGCCCGAAACCGGGCGGCGTGCCGTCCTCGGCCCAGAATTTCATGTTTGTCTCATAGGCCCCGATCAGCAGTCCCGCGCCCTCCTGCCGCAGATAATATTCGCCGTCGCGGTCCGCGATGGACGGCAGGCGGCGGCCCATCGCGGCGATCTCCGGCATCGTCTCGGTCACGAAATACTGGTGCTCGGTCGGTTGCAGCGGCAGCGTGATCCCGGCCAGCGCCGCCACCTCGCGGCCCCAGAGGCCGGCTGCGTTCACCACCCATTGCGTGTGGATGGTGCCTTTCGGGGTCTCGACGATCCAGCTTCCGTCGGGTTGCGGGCGGGTTGCCGTCACCGGGCAGAACCGCTCCACCTCCGCCCCAAGCTGCCGCGCCCCTGCGGCATAGGCCTGGGTGACGCCCGAAGGATCGACATTGCCGCCATCGGGTTCGAACATGATGCAGCGCACGCCGTCGAAATTCGCCAGCGGGTGCAGCGCCTCCGCCTCCGCCCGGCTGACCTCGTGGAAATTCATCTTGTAATAGCGGGCCTTCGCCGCCTGAAGGCGAAGCTGATGTTCGCGCGCCTCGGTCTGCGCGAGGTACAGGCTGCCGGGCTGGAACACGCCGCAGCCCTGACCGGTTTCGCGCTCAAGCTCTTTGTAGAGGTTCATCGTATAGTGCTGGATGCGGCTGATATTGGTGCTGTCATGCAGCCCGTGAATATTCGCCGCCGCGTGCCATGTGGACCCGGATGTCAGCTCATCCCGCTCCAGCAGCACCACATCGGTCCACCCCAGCTTGGCAAGATGATAGAGGATCGAACAGCCGACCAGACCGCCGCCGATGACAACCGCTTGCGCGTGGGTTTTCAAGGAATGTCCCCTTCGAATGCTGTCGGCAGCGCTGCTTTCGGCCCCGCCAGATACCCTGTGTGAAACCGCCAGCAAAATGAAGCCGTCCCCGCAACGGCATTCCATGTCGCAAATCCGTCTTGACCGCCTAAGCGCGGCTCCGCATAAAGACGCCATGGGGCTTGCGAGCGCCCCGTGAGGCGGCAGCCCAAGTTTCGCATCCCGAAGTCAGAAACCAAGGATGCACCATGCCGTCACCCACCGAAATCACCCCGACACAGCTTGCCCGCCTTGTGGGCACCCCGGATTGTCCCGTGATCGTCGATATCTGCATTGAAGAAGATTTCGCGCTGGATCCGCGCCTGATCCCGACCGCCTTTCGCCACCCTTTTTCAAGAATCGAAGACCTCGTGCCGCGCCTTGCGGGCCGTGCGGTCGTGGTCGTCTGTCAGAAGGGCAGAAAGCTGAGCCAGGGGGCTGCGGCGGTGTTGCGATCCTGCGGCATTCGGGCCGAAACGCTGGAGGGCGGCGTCATCGCATGGCGCGAGGCCGGTTTGCCGCTGGTTCCGGTCGCGGCCCTGCCGCCGCTGGATGCGGCCGGGCGCACTGTTTGGGTGACACGGCACCGCCCGAAGATCGACCGCATCGCCTGCCCTTGGCTGATCCGCCGTTTCATCGACCCTTCGGCCCGATTCCTGTTCGTCGCCCCGGCTGAGGTTGAGGCGGTGGCCGAAAAGTTCGGCGCGACCGCTTTCGATGTCGAAGATGTGTTCTGGACCCACCGGGACGAGGGCTGCACATTCGATACGATGATCGCGGAATTCGGCATCGCCTCCGACGCCCTGCTGCGGCTTGCGACGATCGTCAGGGGGGCCGATACCGCGCGGCCCGACCTTGCACCGGAGGCACCGGGCCTGCTGGCGGCGTCGCTGGGGCTGAGCCGGATGTATCGCGACGACCTTGCGCAACTGGATGCGGGCATGGGCCTTTATGATGCGTTCTATCGCTGGTGCCGCGATGCGGTTGCGGAAACTCACGACTGGACGCCGGGGGCAGCGGCATGACCGGCCCGTCCTTTGCAGAGGCGCTGAAGGTCTGGGCGCGGATCGGAGTGCTGTCCTTCGGTGGCCCGGCGGGCCAGATCGCCCTGATGCACCGCGAGATTGTCGAGACGCGCGGTTGGCTGACGGAACGGCAATATCTCGACGCCCTGTCATTCTGCATGTTGCTGCCGGGGCCGGAGGCGATGCAGCTTGCCACCTATTCCGGCTGGCGGCTGCATGGGGTGATCGGCGGGCTGGCGGCGGGGTTGCTGTTCGTTTTGCCTGGCGCGGCGGTGATCCTGACGCTTGCATCGCTTTATGCCGCCTTCGGCGACGTGCCGCTGGTCGAGGCGCTGTTCCTCGGGGTGAAGGCCGCCGTGGTGGTCATCGTGCTGGAGGCGCTGAAGAAGGTCGCGGGACGGGCCTTGAAGGGCACTGCGCATTGGGTCATCGCCGGTCTGGCCTTCGTTGCGATCTTCATGCTCGGTCTGCCGTTCCCGGCCATCGTTCTGGCGGCCGGTTTATACGGGTTTCTATTCAGCACTGCGGCGGAGGCGCATCTGCCGGTCGCCCGTCAGCCCTTTGCCAAGACAGTGGCAACGGCGGCGACATGGCTGGCGATCTGGCTCGCGCCATTGCTCGCGCTGACTGCATATGGCGGGATGCTGGCGGATATCGGCTGGTTCTTCTCGCGGCTCGCGGTCGTCACCTTCGGTGGGGCCTATGCCGTGCTCGCCTACATGTCGCAAGCGGCGGTGCTGGAGTTCGGCTGGCTGGAGCCGGGCGAGATGATGGATGGGCTGGGGCTGGCGGAAACCACGCCCGGCCCGCTGATCCTCGTCACCGAATTCGTCGGCTTTCTGGCGGCGGAAAAGGTGGGCGGGTTCTGGTTCGGCGTGGCCGGGGCGCTGGTCGCGCTCTGGGCGACCTTCGTGCCCTGCTTCCTATGGATCTTCACGGGCGCGCCCTATGTGGAGTGGATCGGCACGCAGCCCCGCCTGAAGGGCGCATTGGCGGCGATCACGGCGGCGGTGGTCGGGGTGATCCTGAACCTGTCGGTCTGGTTCGCGCTGCACGTGTTCTTTGGCGAGGTGCGGGCGGATGCAGCAGGGCCATTCACAGTCTGGGTGCCGGTGCTGGACAGTTTCGACTGGCGTCCGGTGGTGATCGCGCTCGTCGCGGGGGTCTTGCTGCTCCGCCTGCATACCGGGTTGTTCGCCGTGCTCGGCCTGTCGGCGGTGCTGGGCGCGGTGCTGTCTAGTCTCTGAGCAATAGCAAGAGCGCCGCCACGGTCGCCGCGACCCCGGCCCAGACCGGTGCGGCGACCCATGCGCCCACGAACAATCCCTCCCACAGGATCACGAAGCTGGGCACGAGGTATCCATAGGCCATGACCTTACCCGAGGGCAGGCGCTGCGTCGCGTATTGCAGCAGGAACACCGTGATCGCGGTGGCGGAGATCGCGACATAGAGGAGTGTCGCCCAGACGACGGGCGGCAGGGCGGCCCAGTCCGTCGCCACCAGCGCCCCGGCACCATAGACGCCCGTGACGACCAGCCCGCCGCACAGGCCGAAAAAGGTATAGACCAGCATCGGCTCCCCCCGGTGGAACATCCGGCTGATCGGGGTGTAAAGGGCGTGAAGGGCGCAGCCGACGAAAAAGATCGCCTCGCCCCGCCCCAGATCGAAGCCCAGAATGGCGTCGATATCCGCGCGGAAGATCACCCAGATCGCCCCGACACCGGCAAGACCGAGCGAGAACGCGGCGCGCGGCGTCGTGATCTGTCGCATCAAGAGCCAGCCGAACCCGGCAGACATGATCGGCGTCAGCGTGAACACCGCGCCGGTCGAGACGGGATCGGTCAGCCGCAGCGCCTCGAACATCAGGATGAAATAGGCGCCAAGCAGGCCGCCGATGACCGGAAAGCGCCAGAGCCCGGCAAAATGCGCGCGCCGGAACTTCGGCGCGGCGACGGCCCCGATGATGACCGCCGCCAGCGCAAACCGCGCGGCGGTCAGCGCGGCAGGGTCGATGAAAGGCGCGGCGCGCGATCCGAGCGAGAAGGAGACAGAGATGAGCGCCGCGAAGAGGAGCATGGCGGCGTGGCCGGGGAGGGAGGAGGGCGTTGGGGTCATGATGTGTGGGGGC